>CASGAN010000003.1 GCA_949299455.1 uncultured Oscillospiraceae bacterium | reverse complement strand
GCTCAGTCGGTAGAGCACCTGACTGTTAATCAGGGTGTCACTGGTTCGAGTCCAGTTGGGGGAGCCACCAGACTAAGTCTGGACGTCATTCGCGTCCGGACTTAGTTTTTTTATTTTTAATGAGTTATTCGCGCCGGGAGTAAGAGGAGAAAAGCGGGCGTGCCCGCCGGTGAGCAACTTAATGCTTACCGCAGTTTTTTTATTTTTGAGGCAATTTAGCGCCGCAGGCGAGGAAACGGGCTTAGCCTGCGCAGGTGCGCGTCGGAGATGAGAAAGGAAAGGTGGACGTGCCCGCATCGGTTGACTTTTTGTCGTTATGTGCTATAATAATGGCGTTTTATAAAGAAAAATAGAGAGCGGGATACGATGAAAAAAGAATACATTCGCACAAAATACGCCTGTTATACGGCGAATCTTTCCATGTCAGTGGTGGGCAACCTGTCGCCATTGCTTTTTTTGACGTTTCGAAGTCTGTACGGGATCTCCTTTTCAATGCTCGGTGCGTTGATCCTTATTAACTTCTGTACACAGCTTGGTGTCGATTTGCTGTTTTCGTTTTATTCTCATAAATTCAATATCGAAAAAGCTGTGAAACTGACGCCTGTGCTTACCAGTCTGGGATTGCTGATTTATGCGGTTTTTCCGTTTTTCTTCCCCGATGCAGTCTATGTGGGTCTTGTCATCGGCACCGTCGTCTTTGCGGCTTCCGGCGGCCTTGTTGAGGTACTCATCAGCCCGGTGATTGCAGAAATGGCACCGGAGGATGCTGATCACGAAGTCAGCAAACTACACTCTGTGTATGCATGGGGCGTTGTGGGCGTTGTCATTCTCAGTACACTGTTTTTGCTTGTATTCGGCAAAGAAAACTGGCAGATTCTCGCATTGCTTTGGACGGTCATTCCGGTTGTTTCCTGTGTACTGTTTTTCACCTCAAAGGTACCGAACTTGAAAACACCGCAGCATGCCTCAAATGTGCTCTCCTTGATTAAAGGAAAAGAATTTCTCGTTTGCTTTTTCTGCATTTTCCTGGGTGGTGCAAGTGAATGCACCATGTCGCAGTGGAGCTCGAGTTATTTGGAGCAAGCGCTCGGCATTCCAAAAGTGTGGGGCGATGTCTTCGGCGTCGCATTGTTTGCTGTCATGCTTGGTCTGGGACGGTCGCTGTATGCAAAATACGGCAAAAACATCTATAAAGTGCTGATGCTCAGCGGCATCGGCGCAACGCTTTGCTATCTCATAGCAACACTTTCCAATATTCCGTTGGTGGGATTGATTGCCTGCGCAATGACAGGATTCTGCGTTGCAATGCTTTGGCCGGGCAGTCTGCTTGTTGCATCCGAACGATTCCCTGCATCGGGTGTCGCAGTCTTTGCACTAATGGCAGCCGGCGGAGATTTGGGTGCATCAATCGGACCGCAGCTTGTCGGAGCGGTGACTGACTTTGCTCTTAAAAACGAATGGGTGGCAAGCCTTGCCGCTTCCATGCAGATGTCCGTCGATCAGCTTGGTATGAAAATCGGACTGCTGTGTGCGATTGTTTTCCCAGTGCTGGCATCTGTGCTGTTGATTGCGTTGTATCGCAGCAGTAAAAAACGGTCACGCTAAAATGAAATATAAAAACAAAAGCATGTATGAGTGACTCATACATGCTTTTGTTATGAAATTGATCATCCATATTGACGAAATATTGTCATCATAGTAAACTGAAGTTACAGAAAGTCATTTTTGCTTTTTTGAATGTCTGTGTGAAAAATAATTCAAAAGAAGAAGGTGAAACGATATGAAACGAATCAATCGAAATATCGCATTGGTGCTGATTGCAGGATTGCTGGCTGTTTTGATGTGCGCGCTGACTGCATGCGCGCCGGAGACTGAACCGCTCACGGATGCGGAAATCGAAGCACTGCGTGAGGAGTATCCGGAATATAATTCCTCGCCGCCGCTTGTTGATATGATCGTCCAGCAGTCGTTTGAGCGGAAAGCAACGCTGGCGGATACGTATGTTTATGTGGAAATTACGAGCGAGCCGCAGTATTTCAGCAAATCAATGAAAAAATACATGGATGCGCAGATGGTTGAAAAGTATAAAAAAGAGGGACTCTCTACTGACAGCACCTTTTTTGAATACACGGCAAAGGTGCTGGATGATTCGCAGGGACTGCTCAAATCGGATGCATCCATTCAGATGTATTCATCCATGCTCTTTTTTGACAGTACACCGCCGCTCCAGGTCGGAGATCGTGTTGCGGTGGCCGTTATGAAAGATGAGGAGCGGGAAAACGCTTATTCTTTTGCGTGGACGACAATGTATTATGTCACAGAGGACGAACACGTACTTTCATGTGTGAAAGAGCTTGAAGGCGATGAAAAAACAGGCATCGGTGTGGATGCCCTGCTCGAAGATGTGCGGACAGTAAGAAAAGCGAATGCGGCAGAAGAATCGGAATAAAAGAAAAAATCGGATGCAGATTTGCATCCGATTTTTTTATGTGCTCTTTTTATTGCTGATCGGGTGTGACGTGTTTGACTTCCGGCTCGTTTACCGGTTCATCTTCTTTGTGGAACACGTAGTCATTTCCGGGTAGGATAGCGTTTAAGAGAATACCCAGAATTGCAGCAATTGCAAGACCGGACAATGTGATTGTATAGCCTGCAATCGCAAACGAAATGCCGCCGGTTGCAAAGTTGATGCCGAGCGCACTGACTAAGATGACAGCTGCAATGACAAGATTGCGTGATTTGGTGAAATCAACGCGGCTCTCGACGACGTTGCGCACACCGACTGCCGAAATCATGCCGTAAAGCATGATCGAAATACCGCCGATGATTGCCATCGGAATCGTGCTGATGAGCGCGCCGACTTTCGGGCTGAAGCTCAAAATGATCGCAAAGCAAGCGGCAATGCGCATGATCCGCGGATCATAGATACGGGTCATTGCAAGCACACCGGTGTTTTCGCCGTAGGTGGTGTTTGCCGGACCGCCCAGAAGACCTGCCATTGTGGTTGCAAGGCCATCACCAAGTAGTGTGCGGGACAGTCCAGGGTTTGCAATGTAGTTGCGTCCGGTTGTCGCACTGATTGCCGCCATATCGCCGATGTGCTCCATGATGGTTGCAAGTGCGATCGGGACGATCATCAAAACCGCGTTTAAGTCGAATTTCGCCATGGCGGACGTGTGCAGCGGCAGACCGATCCAAGCGGCATCAAGCACCGGCTGAAAATCGACCTGTCTCATGCAGACCGCCACGATATAGGAAATGGCAATGCCCAGAATAATCGGGATGATGCGGATCATGCCTTTGCCGAAGATGTTGCATACGATGATAACAGCGAGTGCAGTGAGCGCCAAGATCCAGTTCTCGCTGGCATTTGTCACAGCGGTGGGAGAAAGAATCAGGCCGATTGAAATGATGATCGGGCCGGTGACAACCGGCGGGAAGAAGCGCATGATCCGGTCGACGCCGAATGCACGGATCAAAAGCGACAGCAAAACATACACAAGACCGGCAACTGCTACGCCGCCGCAGGCATACGGCAGCATTTCAAGGTTTGCACTGCCATCTGCAAGGCGCGGAGCAACCGCTGCAAAACCGCCCAAAAACGCAAATGACGAACCTAAAAACGCCGGAACGCGGCCTTTTGCAATGAGATGGAACAACAGCGTTCCAAGACCTGCCACTAACAGTGTGGTGGAAACGTCAAGACCGGTGATGATTGGTACGAGTACGGTAGCGCCGAACATTGCGAATGTGTGCTGAAGACCCAGCAGCAGCATTTTCGGCACACCTAACTGACGTGCGTCAAACAGACCTTCCTGGCCGATTTGAACTTTTTCTTTTTTCATACATCCTCCTTTTCGGGAATCTCCCGAACCAATGGGTTGAAAATTGCTCAATTAAAAATATCATAGCAAAAAATTCATAAAAATTCAATCTGAACGCAAAAAAAGAGACCGAAAATCGGTCTCTTTTCTAAAATCCTCTTTTCTAAAATCCTGTTGATTTTATTCTTCGTCTTTATGCCACGAATACATTTTGCGCAGTTCTTTGCCGACAGATTCGAGCTGGTGCTCTGCGTGCATACGGCGTTCTGCGTTGAAGTGCGGACGGCCCACGCGGTTTTCTAAGATCCAGTTGCGTGCAAATGTGCCGTTCTGAATCTCGGTGAGCACTTTTTTCATCTCTTTTTTCGTTTCATCGGTGATGATGCGTTTGCCTACTTCATAGTCACCGTACTCTGCGGTATCGGAGATCGAGTAGCGCATGCGGGAGAAACCGCCCTCGTAAATCAAGTCAACGATGAGTTTCATCTCGTGGATGCACTCAAAGTATGCGTTCTGCGGATCGTAGCCTGCTTCGACCAGTGTTTCAAAACCAGCCTGCATCAAAGCGGTGACGCCGCCGCACAGCACTGCCTGCTCACCGAAGAGGTCGGTTTCGGTTTCCTGTTTGAAGGTTGTCTCCAAAACGCCTGCACGGCTTCCGCCGATTGCAGCCGCATAAGCGAGTGCGTAATCCATTGCGCGGCCCGAAGCGTTCTGATGCACAGCAGCCAGACACGGTACGCCTTTTCCTGCAACATATTCGCTTCTGACAGTGTGGCCCGGGCCTTTCGGAGCGATCATGATGACGTCGACGTCGGCCGGCGGTTTGATCTGACCGAAGTGGATGTTGAAGCCGTGTGCGAATGCGAGGATTTTTCCGCTGGTCATGTACGGCGCAATGCTCTCTTCATATACAGCTGCCTGTTTTTCGTCCGGCAGCAAAATCATCACAAGATCAGCCGCTTTTGCAGCTTCTGCAACGGTTTTGACAGTCAAGCCGGCAGCCTCTGCTTTTGCCCAGCTTTTGCTTCCTTCATACAGGCCGACAATGACATCCATGCCGCTTTCGTGCGCATTGAGTGCATGTGCGTGACCCTGGCTGCCGTAGCCGATGACGGCGATCGTCTTGCCTTTGAGCAGATCGATGTTGCAGTCCTGCTGATAAAAGATTTTTGCCATAATAAGTTCCTCCCTGTAAGACAAAGCTGTCTTTCATATTTATCGCTGCCGAAACGCAAAATGCGCTGCGGCGGTTAAGCGTTTACAATGTCGTCGCCTTTTGCGAGCGCGACAGTTCCGGTGCGTACCACCTCGAGAATGTGGTACGGTTCGAGCAGGTCACAGAAAAGCTTTAGCTGATCTGCTTCCGCACAAAGCTCTGCGGTCAGTGTCGTTTTGGAAAGATCGCAGACCTTTGCGTCCATGACACGGACGATGTCGATGATCTGGCTGCGTGTCTGCACGGTGCAGGCGACCTTTACAAGCATCAACTCGCGGCTGACCGTTTCGTTTTGCTTTAAGCGGCGAAGCCGGATGACATCGATGAGCTTGTTCAGCTGTTTTTCCACCTGTTCGACCATATATTCACTGCCGTTTACGACAATCGTAATGCGCGAAATGTGCGGATCGTCGGTCACACCCACTGCGAGGCTGTCGATGTTGAAGCCGCGGCGGGAAAACAGTCCCGAAATGCGGGAAAGGACGCCGGCGTGGTTTTCGACAAGAATGGAGATCGTATATTTCATACCGTTTGGCTCCTTTCCTTACAGCGTGGGTTCCGCGGGACTGACTGCACATTCGAGCAGATACGGCCCTTTTGACGAAAGCATCGTGGTGATGGCTTCTGTCAGCGCATCGTCGCTTGTGACACGCGCGGACTCGATCCCGTAGCTTTTTGCGAGTGCCACAAAATCAGGATTGCCGTCTAAAAATACAGCCGTTTTGTTGCCGCCGTATTGATTGTCCTGGAGTTCACGCACCATGCCGAGCCGTCCGTTATTCATGACGATGATTTTGACGGGAATGTTGTTTGCACACAGCGTTGCAAGCTCCATCATCTGCATCTGGAACGAGCCATCACCGCAGACGGCAATGACCTGACGGTCGGGTGCGGCGAGTTTTGCGCCGTATGCCGCGGGAATCGAATAGCCCATGGTGCCCATGCCGCCGGAAGTGAGAAACCGGCCGTGTTCGATATTAAAATTGCGCGCTGCCCAGATCTGGTTCTGGCCAACGTCGGCACAGAGCACCGCATCGGATTCACACTGACTGCACAGTGTTTCGATCACGTGCTGCGGACGGATACATCCGGCATATGGTTCATAGTCTGCGGCTTTTGATGATTTCAGCGGTTCATACCAGGGCTCACAAGCGATGGTATCCGCTTTTTCGCAGAGTTCCAAAAGAATATTGTTCGCATCACCGACGAGCGGGATGTCTGTTTCGATATTTTTGCCGATTTCGGCGGGATCAATGTCGATATGAATAATCAGCGCGTTTTTCGCAAGTCCCATCGGCGACATAATTGCCCGGTCACCGACACGTGCGCCGATCAGCAAAATCACATCCGCGCTGTTCATCGCGCGGTTTGCACCGGTACAGCCGTGCATGCCGATCATGCCCAAGTTGCGCGGATTGTTCGGCGAAACGGCGGAAAGTCCCATCATCGTGGTGACAATCGGAATATTCGTCTGTTCGGAAAATGCGGCCAAAGAATCTTGTGCATCCGCTAAAAAGACGCCGCCGCCTGCACAAATAAGCGGACGTTTTGCGTGTTTGAGTGCAGTGACAACTCGTTTTAGCTGACCAGGATGGCCGACCGTGTTCGGTTTATAGCTGCGAATTTGCACGCTGTCCGGATAGGAAAACGGAATCATTTCCTTTTGTACGTCAAACGGAATATCAATAAGCACCGGGCCTTTCCGGCCGGTGGAAGCGATGTGAAACGCTTCTTTCATAATGCGCGGGATGCTCGCCGCATCTTTGACAAGATAGCTGTGCTTGACAAACGGCTCGCACGAACCGGTGATATCAGCTTCCTGGAATACGTCGCGTCCCAAAAGCTCGCGCACGACCTGACCGGTGATGACGACAAGCGGCACCGAGTCCATGTAAGCGGTGGCGATGCCGGTGATGAGATTTAATGCACCGGGACCGGAGGTTGCAATGCAAACGGCCGGTTTGTTCGTGATGCGGGCATATCCGCTGGCAGCGTGCGCGGCGTTTTGTTCCTGCCGCACGAGAATGTGCCGGATCTGAGAATGCGACAATGCATCATAGAAAGGGCAGATTGCAGCGCCGGGCAGTCCGAATACAACGGAAATCCCCTCGGCTTCCAAACAGCGAACCATTGCCTGCGCGGCGGTGATCTTCATAACAAACACCCTTTCCTCAGTTTCATCGGTATTGCACTCTATTATAACGGATACAAATCAAAAAATCAACAATTTATAGTGATAAAGCGGTAAATTGTCTGCGAATGCCCGGGCAAAAGGGAATGTTTTGCAAAGCGGCAAAGGCGGTTGCATTTGTGCAGGGAAAATGGTATCCTTATAAAAGACGCAAAAAAGGACGGAGGATTGTATGAAACGACTGATTGCAGGACTGCTTGTCTGCGTGATGACTTTTTTGGTTACAGCGTGCAGTGCGAGCAACACAATCGAACAAGATGCACAGGCATATCCTGTGTCTGTGAATAATATTACCGTAGTGGAAAAACCGGAGAAGGTGGCAACGCTCTCCGTTCAGATCACCAATTTGCTTGTTGATTTGGGATATGAAGATCAGATTGTCGCCGTATCGGCAGAGGAACTCGCGCAGGGAACTACAAATAGTACAACTTCGGAAGAAAATACCGAGAGTACAAACGAAGAATCTTCCGAAGCATCAAAAACGCCGGCACTCGTTTCGATCGGAACGGCGCTTGCACCGGATATTGAAGCGATTCTCGGCGCCGCACCGGATATTGTGTTCACAACCGCACCGATGACGAAATCACAGCTTGAATTGCTGTCGAATGCAGGCGTTCAGGTGATGGTGATGCCGGCGATTGATTCGCTTGATGCACTGTATGAACGTTATGACGCGGTGATTCGTGTCATGGACGGTGCAATCGAAGCAGACACCGCAGGCACCGCACTCGTACAGGCAATGAAGAGCGATGTAGATGCAATCGTTCAAAAACTGCCGGCTGAGAAAAAATCGTTTTTGGCAGTTTGCACGCTTGACCCGTATGTCGCGACGCCTGATACATTCGAGGGCGCGCTGCTGTCGCTTCTCGGTACGAATGCTGTGAGCGGCACATCGTATACCGCCGACGATCTCTCGGTATCGGCGGATATCGTACTGGCGGCTGCACCGCTTACCGCGGAGAACTTGACACAGAGCGAAACATTTGCAGCAAACGAAGCAGTGAAAGCCGGCAATATCGTTGTGTTCGACCGTGAATCGATGCGCACAGGCACCAAAGACGTGGTGGAAGCACTGCGCGCAGCGGCACAGGCAATGTATCCGGACATTGATTTTTCGATTGAAAATGTGGAAGTGACGGAATCTTCCGTTCAATAAAAAAGAACCGCCCGATGGGCGGTTCTTTTTTTGCTGGAATTGGTTAAACAGTCAGCTGTCCGTTTTCCGAAATGAGCAGGATCAGGAGCTGTTCTTCGACACCGGTGTGCGCATTGACATACACAAGCACCTGGGTGCCGTCAGATGCTTCGCATGAAAATTCCCAGCAGAGATCTTCGGTCAGTCCGTCGGAGGGAATGACGCAGAGATTCGCTTTTTTGACGGTAAGCACATCGCTCACAGATGCTTGTGCCGCTTCGCGTGAAAGGGTGGGCGAAAGGTTTGCGGCGCGGTCGGTGTGGTTCATCAGATAGCCGCGCGCATCGAGCGAAAGAATTTCGCCGTTGTCGAGCGCTACGCCGACTTTGATGAGATCCGGATATAAAATCACGCCGTCTTGTACCGCTGCAAAGTTTGCCGTCAGCAGATTGCCGGTGATTTCGTAATAGGAGGGCTTCATATCCTTGTAGCCGAGCGATTCCAAGTACGACTGCGCCTGGCTGACCGCTTGTTCGGCGTCGATGGTGCTCTGCTCTGGAATGCGGTCGTTTGACATGGTGCACAGATAGCCGCCCCACTGCGTTACGGTCACATAGATACCGTCGCCTTCAAAGCACCACGACGGCATCCGCGAAAATTCCATTCCTGAAGCATGGAGTGAAACATCCTTTGTAAAAGCGGACTGTGCCGTTTTCATCGCTTCTTCCTGCAGTACGTCACTTTTTCCGACAAGCGCGCGCGGTGTTTGGGTGAGAATGTGGTCGGAGAACGGACCGTCGTAAATGAGTGTCGGATATGACGCAAATCCTTCCTCAAATTCCGCAAATCCCTCTGCGACGGATACGGAATCGGTGTCATCGTTCATGGTACTGCGCACATCGGAGCGAATCATCTCATAATTGATGGAACCGGTTTGCAGTTCGTTTTGAAATGCTGCGATTTCCGCGATCATCTTGTCACAGTATTCGCATAACAGACGCAGATTGTTTCGCTCTTCTTCGGTCAGCGGCTGTCCTTCATTAAACTTTTTCGAAAGGCTTACGCAGTAGTCACCGATCTGCGAAAGCAGTTTGTTCGTGTTTGTCATGTTATTCTGTGCGAGCGGAAGCTGGTCGAGCGCTTCTTTTGCAAACGAAGCTTCGCGCCACAGTTTTGAGGAAAGCGTTGAGAGCATCGGCGGCGTGTTTACATACTGGATTTTTTCAAGATCACTGCGCACATTGCCGGCATACAGTGTCAGGTTGCTCATCGTCTGCATCAGCTGGTTTTCAAGAATGCGCTGCTGTTTAAGACTTTTGATGCGGTACTGCATGGCAAGGCCGGTGAGTGTCAGCACAAACGCCAGCGAAAAGCAAACAATGCGTACCGCGCCGCGGCGGGAAAGCGTTACGTTCATGGATAAAGTCCACTCCTCTTTTTTACATTCGTTTTTTAGGAGTAGTATGTGTGCAAACAGGAATGTTATGCAAAAAAACAAACCGAAAAACTCTCTGCTTGCTTTCTTTCTTTAAATTGTGTAAAATAAAAACTTGAGAAAAGGAGGGAACAGTGTGCTTGCATCACTGACTCATATTACAAAATATTTTGGCGATGCGCTCGTGTTTGACGATCTTTCTGCCACAATCGAGGACAGCGACCGCATTGGTCTTGTCGGCGCGAATGGTATCGGAAAATCGACGCTTCTGCACATTTTGTGCGGCGTACTGTCTCCTGACGACGGGGATGTCAGCGTGCAAAACGGCGTGCGCATCGGTCTTTTGCGGCAAAACAGCGGCATCACCGGCACAAACACGATTTACGAGGAAATGCGCAGCGTGTTTTCGGATGTCATTGAAGCCGAACAGCGCATGCGGACACTCGAAGAACAGATGTCGTGCTGCGATCACGAGAGTGCAGAATATGCCGCACTTTCTGCGGAATACGAACAGTGTGCCGCCTATTTTGAAGCCAAAAACGGCTATGAGATGGATGTGCGCATCCGTATGATTTTAAACGGCATGGGCTTTTTGGACAAGCAGCTTGATATGGCGGCTTCGGCGCTGTCAGGCGGCGAGAAAACACGTCTTGCCATGGCAAAACTGCTGCTCTCTGAACCCGATCTTTTGGTGCTCGACGAGCCGACAAACCATCTTGATTTCAAAACGCTCATGTGGCTTGAGGATTATCTGTCAGGTTATAAGGGCGGTTTGCTGGTCGTTTCGCATGACCGTTATTTTCTCGATAAGCTCTGCTTTAAAATCTGGGAGCTTGAAAATCACACGCTTTATACATATCAGGGCAACTATACAAAATATAAAACACTGCGCGCAGAGCGTGTCAAACGCCAGATGCGCGAGTATGAGGCGCAGCAGATAAAAATCGCTTCCATGCGGGAGTTTGCGGAAAAAAATATTGCGCGTGCGTCCACTTCAAATATGGCGAAAAGCCGGCTTCATCAGCTTGCGCAGATGGAGGAGGTGGAACGCCCGATCGACGTAACACCTGCGCCGCGGTTCTCGTTTTCGGCGCATAAACGGCCGGTCAGTGACGTGCTGATTGCAAAGGATGTGACGCTTACCGTGGGCACATCGCCGCGCGTCACGCTTGCCTCAAATCTGTCGTTTACCGTAAAGCGCGGCGATAAAATCGCGATCATCGGTCAAAACGGCACGGGAAAATCGACACTGTTAAAAACATTGCTCGGACTTTTGCCCCAAAGCGGCATGATCCGCTGGGGTGCCAATACAGAGCTTTCGTTTTTCGAACAGGAAAACCGGCAGTTAAATCCGGAAAATACAGCGATTGACGAGCTCTGGGGACGTCATCCGCTGATGAAGGAATATGAGATTCGCGGACTGCTCGGACAGGTGCTTTTAACCGGCGAGAATGTGTATAAAAAAATCGGCGTGCTGTCGGGCGGCGAGCGGGCGCGTGTGGCACTTGCGGTGCTCGAGCTTGAGCATGCAAATGTCATGGTGCTCGACGAACCGACGAACCATCTCGATTTGCAGAGCAAAGAATCGCTTGAGGAATCGCTTTCCGCGTTTGAGGGCACACTGCTGTTTGTGTCGCATGACCGCTATCTGTTAAATGCAGTACCGACGCGGATTTTCGAACTGACTGATCACGGCCTTGAGATTTATGACGGAAACTTTGATTTTTATCTTGCCGAGCAGAAAAAACGCGAGGAAGCGCGGATTTTATCGCTTGCGAGCGAGCAGGTGCAGCCGAAATCGAAAAATCCGTCGTATTACCGGTCAAAGCAGGAGCGTGCCGCACAGACAAAACAGCGTCAGCGGCTTTCTTCACTTGAAAAGGAAATTGAGCAGACCGAGGCAGCGATTACTGCACTCGAAGCGCAGATTGCCGCACCGGAAACGGCGGCCGATTACGAAGCGCTCAGCGCCTTGTGCGCGGAGCTTGAACAAACAAAACAACAGCTCGACAGCATTGTCACAGAATGGGCAGAGCTTTCCGAGCTGATGGAATCATTCGAATGAAAGGTGGATTTTAATCATGAAACGTGAAACACAGTGCCTCCATGCAGGCTATACCCCGAAAAACGGTGAACCGCGCGTGATGCCGATTGTGCAGAGCACAACATACTGCTTTGATTCAACCGAGCATATCGCACAGCTTTTCGATATGCCGACGGAGTATATGTACTCCCGTTTTGCAAATCCGACCGTTGACGCGGTGGAGAAAAAGATCGCAGCGCTCGAAGGCGGCATCGGTGCGATGGCAACCTCGAGCGGTCAGGCGGCATCGCTTCTGTCGATTTTAAACCTGTGCAACGCAGGCGACAGCTTTATCGCCGCTTCCACGATTTACGGCGGAACGATCAACCTCTTTGCTGTGACGCTCAAAAAACTCGGCATTGAGTGCATCTTTGTCGATGCGGAAGCATCCGAAGAAGAAATCCAGAAAGCTTTCAAAGAAAATACGAAAGCAGTGTTCGGCGAAACGCTTGCAAACCCGGCGCTCACCGTGTTTGATATTGAAAAATTTGCAAACCTTGCACACAAAAACGGCGTGCCGCTGATTGTGGACAACACGTTTGCGACACCGATGCTGTGCCGTCCGATCGAGTGGGGTGCAGACATTGTCGTGCATTCGACTTCCAAATATATGGACGGCCATGCACTGCAGGTCGGCGGTATCATCGTTGACGGCGGTACATTTGACTGGACAAACGGCAAATTCCCGGAATTTGTCGAGCCGGACGAAAGCTATCACGGTGTGTCGTACACCCGCGATTTCGGCAAGATGGCATATATCATCAAAGCACGCATGCAGCTGATGCGCGATTTCGGCTGCTATCCGGCGGCACATTCGGCATTTTTGCTGAACTTGGGTCTTGAAACACTGCCGGTCCGTATGAAACAGTACTGTGAAAACGCGCTGACTGTCGCAGAGTATCTTGAAAAATCGCCGTTTGTCAAGAGTGTCAATTATCCGGGCCTTTCGGATAATCCGTTCCATGAACGTGCGAAAAAATATCTGCCGGATGGTACAAGCGGCGTCATCTCGTTCTCGATCAAAGGCGGCAGAGAAGCGGCTGTCAAATTCATGGACAATCTGACACTCGCATCGAACGTGGTCCATGTTGCCGATATCCGCACCTGTGTGCTCCATCCGGCTTCTGCAACCCACCGTCAGCTCACCGACGAGCAGCTCGTTGCTGCCGGCATTGATGCAGGTATGATCCGCCTTTCCGTCGGCCTTGAGAATGTGGAAGATATTCTGGCTGATTTGGATCGCGGCTTCTCTGCACTCGAAAAATGAACGGACTGCACATCCGTCCGATGAAGGAATCGGACATTGATGCATTTTTGCGTGCATTTGCGGCACAGGGATGGGAAAAACCGCGCGAAGTGCTCGAATGTTATTATGATGATCAGTGCAGCGGCAGGCGGAAGGTGTTTGTCGCGGAGGTAAACGGTGTGCCTGCCGGATATGCGACACTTTTACCGAATGATCCGCACGGCCCGTTTGCAAACCGGCAGATTCCGGTTGTGAATGACTTTAACGTCTTTCTTCCGTTTGGACGGCAGGGAATCGGCAGTGCCATCATGGATGCGGTCGAAGCAGAGGCGAAAAAAACGAGCGATGTGATTTCGCTCGGCGTCGGACTGCACAGCGGCTATGGTACGGCACAGCGTATGTATATAAAACGCGGTTATGTGCCGGACGGGAGCGGTGTCTGGTATGAGGACGAACCGCTTGCACCGTATGCACCGTGTCAAAATGATGACGGACTTGTGCTGTATCTGAGCAAACGGCTCGTATAAATAAGAAAAAAGGTGAGGAATTTTCCTCACCTTTTTTGTTTTGCTTGTTTTGATGATTACGAGTGCAGTTCACCTGCAACGTTTTTCTTTAAAATTTTCGGCACAAGGATCGAGAATACCGTACCGGTTGTGAGCGATGCCACAACGTCTGCAACCGGTTCTGCCAGGAACACGGCAAACACCTTGTCGGCAAAGAACGGCGGCAGAATGAAAATCAGCGGAATCAGCAGCACGATTTTACGCAGAAGCGCCATGAACAGCGAAACTTTCGCCTGACCAAGTGCGACAAACGTCTGCTGGCACGCAATCTGAATGCCGAATACAATCGATCCTGCCATGTAAATCCGGAGCGCCCAAACGGCTTTGTCAAACAACTCCGGTTTGTTTGTAAACATGGCGACAAACAGCTGCGGCGTGAACATGGATAAGCACCACAGTGCCGCCGAATAGCAAACCGCCGCAATCAGCACATAGCGAAATGCCTGTTTGACACGGTCGTTTTGTCTGGCACCATAGTTAAAACTGATGATCGGCTGACCGCCCTGGGTGAGTCCCTGCAGCGGCATCATGCAAAACTGCATGACACTGCCGACGATCGTCATTGCACCGACGGCAATATCGCCGCCATAGCGCTGAAGAGAGAAATTTAACGCGATGTTTACGAGGCTTTCGGTGCTCTGCATGATAAACGGCGAAACACCGAGCGCCATGACCGGCAGAATGACAGCCGGTTTGATTTTAAAATAGCGTGTGCGGATGCGCAGCTGTGTTTTTTTCGAATACAAAAACCGAATGACCCATGCGGCAGAGAGTGCCTGCGAGAGAATCGTTGCGAGCGCCGCACCTTGAACGCCCATATTGAGCCCGAAAATCAAAATGGGGTCGAGCACGATATTGGTGATTGCACCGATTAAGACGGTGAGCATCGAGGTGGTTGCAAAGCCCTGGGTCGAAATGAATGGGTTCATACCGAGTGCTAATTGGACAAAGATCGTACCGCAGACGTAGATGTTCATGTACGAAAGCCCGTAGGGGAGTGTTTCGGTGCTTGCGCCGAACATCAAAAGCAAAGGCTTTCCGAACAGCAGAAATACAGCAGTCAGTACAACGGAAATAAAAATGAGGGTCACAAAGCTGTTGCCGACGATTTCTTCGGCTTCGTCTTTTTTTCCTTCGCCCATTTTGATGGCGACGCGCGGCGCACCGCCCATGCCGACAAACGCGGAGAATGCAGAGATGAGCATGATGATCGGGAATGTAACGCCGACGCCGGTCAGTGCCGTGTCGCCGACTTCTGCGATATGTCCGATATACATGCGGTCGACAATGTTATACAGCGCGTTAATGAGCTGTGCCGTGATGGCAGGAACCGCCAGACGAACAAGAAGGGCACCGACTTTGTCGCGCCCTAAGTCGTTTTGTTTCAAGAAAAAGACTTCCTTTCTGTTTTGGTGGAGCACAAAGCATGATTACATGGATCTGTGCATATTAAATAATAGTATAACAAGAGTCAGCAAAAATAACAAGAAACGATTTTTTAACGAAAAATTCTTTTTTTATTGACAAGTGTATTTCGGTTAATTATAATAAAAATAACACCGAAAAGGAGGTTTTTTTATGTATCAACAATATGATCCAAACGACATTCAGCAAACAAAATCGATTGCATGGCTTTCGTATTTCGGAATCTTTTTCTTGATTCCGATGCTTGTGTACAAAAATTCCCCGTACACAAAATTCCATGTCAACCAGGGCATTGTCTTTTTGATTTTTGACATTGTGGGCTCGATTGCACTGGCGATTGTCAGCACAATTCTCGCATTCATTCCGATTGCCGGCTGGATTCTTGCATCGTTGCTGTCGTTTGCATTTTGGGTTGTTGTTGTTGTGTTTATGGTGATCGGCATTGTCAATGCCGCAACCGGCAAAGCAAAACCGCTTCCGTTGATCGGAAAGATTACAATTTATAAATAATTGCAGTCTGGCGGACTGAAAAAGACGTTCGGCATGTGCCGGACGTCTTTTTGTGCAAACAGGGAAAAATTGGACAGAAAAACGGTTCGGTGTTTGACAAACCGGCTTTTTCGGGTATATACTAATAGAATGCAAAAAAACAGGCGTTCGCGCCTTTTATGAAATACAGGAGGATTCCATGCCGAGAAAAACAAAACCGACTTATGGAAATGAAAGCATTATAAAGCTCGAAGGCGCCGACCGCGTGCGTCTTCGTCCGGGCGTCATGTTTGGTTCGGACGGGCTTGAGGGATGTGAACACGCGGTTTTTGAGATTTTGTCAAACTCGATCGACGAAGCACGCGAAGGTTTCGGCGATCGGATCATTGTCACACGCTTTGCCGACAAGAGCATCGAGGTGCAGGACTTTGCACGCGGCTGTCCGGTCGACTATAACGAATCGGCCGGCTGCTTTAACTGGGAGCTTGTCTACTGCGAGCTGTATGCCGGCGGCAAATACAACACAAACGGCGGCGAAAACTATGAGTATTCGCTCGGACTAAACGGACTCGGTGCATGTGCGACGCAGTATGCCTCTGAGTGGATGGATGTCGAGATCGTCCGCGACGGCTTTTTGTATAATCTCCACTTTGAAAAAGGCGAAAATGTCGGCGGTCTTTCAAAAAAACCGACGAACCGCCGTCAGACCGGTACGCGTACGCGCTGGCGTCCCGATACTGAGGTGTTCACCGACATCGACATTCCCGTTTCCTATTATGAGGATGTGTTAAGACGCCAGGCGGTCGTCAACAAGGGACTGCGGTTTATTTTCCGCAATGAAACGGCCGACGGCATGCAGGAGACGGAGTATTATTATGAAAACGGCATCGCCGACTATGTCAAAGAACTTGCTGGCGAGGACGCGCTTACATCCGTGCAGTATTTTGAAACGGAGCGCCGCGGCAAAGACCGTCCGGACAAACCGGAGTATAAAGTGCGGCTTTCGTGTGCGATGGCATTTTCAACCCGTGTGAGCGAAATTCAGTACTACCACAACTCGAGCTGGCTTGAACACGGCGGGTCACCGGACCGTGCGGTGCGGCAGGCGTTTGTGTCGCAGATTGACCAGTATTTAAAACAGAACAACAAGTATTTAAAAGGCGAGTCAAAACCGCTGTTTACCGATATCGAGGATTGTCTGGTGCTTGTGTCATCCTCGTTCTCGACGATGACGTCGTATGAAAACCAGACGAAAAAGTCGATCAACAACAAGTTTATCTACGAGGCGATGACCGAGTTTTTAAAGCATCAGCTTGAGGTGTATTTTATCGAAAATCCGGATGAGGCACAAAAAATCGCCGAGCAGGTGCTTATCAACAAACGGAGCCGTGAAAACGCTGAGAAAACGCGCGTTGCCATCAAAAGCAAACTGCGCGGCACACTTGATCTGTCTAACCGCGTGCAGAAATTCGTCGACTGCCGTACAAAAGATCTTACACGCCGCGAGCTGTATATCGTGGAGGGTGATTCGGCGCTCGGTGCGTGCAAGCAGGGACGTGACGCCGAATTTCAGGCAGTCATCCCGGTGCGCGGCAAGATTTTAAACTGCTTAAAAGCCGAATATGCGAAAATTTTCAAAAGCGAGATCATCACCGACGTTATCAAGGTATTGGGATGCGGCGTTGAAGTAAACAGCAAGGCGAACAAGTCGCTTTCTTCGTTTGATTTGGACAGCCTGCGCTGGAACAAAGTCATCATCTGTACCGATGCCGACGTCGACGGCTTCCAAATCCGTACGCTGATCCTCACGATGCTTTACAGACTCACGCCGACACTCATTAAAAAAGGCTATGTCTATATCGCAGAGTCGCCGCTGTTTGAGATCACGACCAAAGGCAAAAAAGGCGAAAAGACGTACTTTGCCTATACCGAGTCGGAAAAAGCGGAGATCTTAAAAGAGATCGAAGGCCAGAAATACACGATTCAGCGGTCAAAAGGTCTGGGTGAAAACGAGGCGGACATGATGTGGCTGACTACAATGAATCCGGAAACAAGACGGCTCATTCGCGTCATGCCTGAGGATGTCGAGGAGACGGCACAGGTGTTTGACCTGCTTTTGGGCGACGATTTGCAGGGCAGAAAAGATTATATCGCACAAAACGGGCAGGACTATCTGGAACTGGCCGATATTTCGTAAAGGAGGCGCACCATGGCAAAGAAGAAAAAAGAAGTTGCCGTTCGAAAAACGAACAGCGACGCATATATTGCGGGTGCGGGCATTGTCGTCGATCAGCCGATCACACAGACACTGCGCGAGAACTATATGCCGTATGCGATGAGTGTCATCATCTCGCGTGCGCTCCCGGAAATCGATGGATTCAAGCCGTCGCACCGCAAATTATTATACACAATGTATAAAATGGGACTTTTAAACGATTCGCGTACAAAATCTGCGAACATCGTTGGCCAGACGATGCGCTTAAACCCGCACGGCGACCAGGTGATTTATGAAACGATGGTGCGCCTTTCGAAGGGATACGAAGCGCTTCTGCATCCGTATGTCGATTCGAAGGGCAACTTCGGCAAGGCGTATTCGCGTGATATGGCGTTTGCGGCATCGCGTTATACAGAGGCAAAACTCTCGCCTATTTGTGCAGAGCTGTTTTCGGAGATTGACCGCGACACCGTTGATTTTGTCCCGAACTATGATAACACCACAAAAGAGCCGACCTTGCTGCCGGCAACGTTTCCGTCGATTCTTGTGAATGCAAACATCGGTATTGCGGTGTCGATGGCGTCGAGCATCTGCCCGTTCAATTTAAAAGAAGTGTGCGAAACGATGATCGCGCTGTTAAAAGACCCGTCGCACGACGTGTCGCAGACGATCAAAGGACCGGATTTCCCGGGCGGCGCGTTCTTGCTGTATGATCGTGCAGAACTTGAAAAGATCCTTTCGACCGGACGCGGCAGCTTTAAAATCCGCGCGAAATATCAGTATGACCGGCAGAACAACTGCATTGAAATCACGGAAATTCCGCCGACTACGACCGTCGAGGCGATCATGGACAAGATCGTCGACCTCGTCAAAGACGGCAAGGTGCGCGAGCTTTCCGACCTGCGCGATGAAACCGACTTGCAGGGCTTAAAGCTCACACTCGACTTAAAGCGCGGTCAGGACCCGGATAAGCTCATGCAGAAGCTTTATCGTTTGACACCGCTTCAGGACAATTTCTCGTGTAATTTCAATGTGCTTATCTCCGGCAATCCGCGTGTTATGGGCGTGCGGGAAATCCTCACCGAATGGGGAGCATTCCGTGCAGGCTGTGTGCGGCGGCGCATTTACTTTGACCTTACCAAAAAGCGTGACAAGCTTCATTTGTTAAACGGTCTTGCGCAGATTCTGCTCGATATCGACAAAGCAGTGCGGATTGTGCGGGAAACTGAGGAAGAGCGTGAGGTCGTGCCAAACTTGATGATCGGCTTCGGCATCGACGAAATTCAGGCGGAATATGTCGCGGAAATCAAGCTCCGCCACTTAAACCGCGAATATATCTTAAAGCGCACCGAGGAAATCGGCAATTTGAAAGATGAGATTCGCGAGATGGAGGAAACACTCGCTGATCCGAAAAAAATCGATGCGATCATCATCAAGGATTTAAAACGAGTTATGGACAAATACGGCGAACCGCGGCGTACGATGTTTATTTATGCGGACGAGATTGCCGACGAAACCGAGGAGGAAGCAGTCGACAACGATCCGGTGCACCTGTTCTTGACGAGCGAGGGCTATTTCAAAAAAATCCGCCCGCAGTCGCTGCGCATGAGCGGCGACCAAAAGCTCAAAGAGGGCGACAGTGTCAAAGGTCATGTCGAAACAATCGGCAGTGCGCACATTCTCTTCTTTACGAATCAATGCCAGGTGTATAAAACACGCGCAAGCGAGTTTGACGATACGAAAGCAAGCCTCTTGGGCGATTATATTCCGGCAAAGCTGTCGTTTGATCCGGACGAAACGATCGTGTCGATGGTGGTTACAACCGATTACAGTGGATTCATGCTGTTTGCGTTTGACAACGGACGTGTCGCAAAGGTGCCGCTTTCGGCATATGAGACAAAGACAAAGCGCAAAAAGCTGGCAAATGCATATTGCGCAAAATTTCCGCTTGTTGCGGCGCTGTGCTTAACCGAGGATGCGGAGATTTCACTCACTACAACGGCAAAGCGGCGGCTTGTGTTTGATACAGCGATGCTTCTGCCGAAAACAACGCGCGATACACAGGGCGTTGTCGCAATGACAGTGAAGAAAAACCACTTTGTTACCGAAGTGGCACTGTTTGATGAAGCGTCTGCGCGCAATGCGCATCGGTTCCGTGCAAAATCATTGCCATCGACCGGCGCGATCATCCGCGATGAGGATGAGGGCGAACAGCTGACGCTTGCATAAAATAAAATAAGATTGCATAAAAAAACGGGAGAACTGCAAAGAATGCAGTCTCCCGTTTTTCCGCAGAAACGCAAACACAACGAATAATTTCTGCGGTAACCATATGATATGCCGCTGTTTTAAGAATATGCGCGCGACTTTGGATATAAAGTGCACAAATTTACGAGATTTTTCATACCAATAATACAGCATGTTGCTGAATACGAATAATTATTCGATTTTTGTGCATAAAATGCTTGATTTTTGCGTAAATCGATGTATAATATACATCAACAACAGAAAAACAACTGGAGGAAATCAATCATGGCACAGTATAAAAAAGTCGTACTCGCATATTCGGGCGGTCTTGATACATCCATCATCATTCCGTGGCTCAAAGAAAACTATGGCTGCGAGGTCATTGCCGTTGCGGCAAACGTCGGTCAGGCAGACGAGTTAGACGGTCTTGAGGAAAAAGCATTAAAAACCGGCGCTTCCAAACTGTATATCGAAGATCTGCAGGATGAATTCGTCGAAGACTTCATCTTCCCGACATTAAAAGCCGGCGCAGTTTACGAAGGTCTTTACCTGCTGGGTACTTCGTTTGCTCGTCCGGTCATTGCAAAACGGCTCGTTGAAATCGCAAAAGCCGAGGGCGCAGATGCCATCTGCCACGGCTGCACCGGCAAAGGCAACGATCAGGTTCGTTTTGAGCTGACCATCAAAGCATTTGCGCCGACCATGCCGATTATCGCACCGTGGCGGATCTGGGACATCAAATCGCGTGACGAGGAAATCGACTATGCAGAAGCACACAACGTCCCGCTGAAAATCAACCGCGAAACAAACTATTCAAAAGACAAAAACCTCTGGCATCTCTCGCATGAGGGTCTTGACCTTGAGGATCCGGCAAACGAGCCGAAATACAACGAAATCTTGGAAATGGGCGTGTCGCCGGAGCAGGCACCGGACGTTCCAACCTATGTCACCATCCACTTTGAAAAAGGCGTTCCGACCGCAGTGAACGGCGTTTCGATGAAAGGCGCAGACCTCGTCAAAGAACTCAACAAATTGGGCGGCGCAAACGGCGTCGGTCTTGCAGATATCGTCGAAAACCGTCTGGTTGGCATGAAATCGCGCGGCGTTTACGAAACACCGGGCGGAACGATTCTCTACCACGCACATGACGTGCTCGAGACACTCTGCCTCGACAAAGCAACCCAGCACTATAAACAGCAGATTGCTTTAAAATTTGCAGATATCGTCTATGACGGTCAGTGGTACACCCCGCTGCGTGAAGCACTCAGCGCATTCGTCGACAAAACGCAGGAAACTGTCACCGGTGATGTAAAACTCAAACTCTACAAAGGCAACATCATCAACGCAGGCGTTACCTCTCCGCATTCGCTGTACAGCGAAGAGATCGCAACATTCGGTGAGGACGATGTGTACGATCAGAACGATTCCGCAGGATTTATCAACCTGTTCGGTCTGCCGATCAAGGTGAAAGCTCTGCTCGACGAAAAGAAACTCAAATAAGAGAAAACACGATACAAAAAACGGCAAAGAGGATCAAAGCAGTTTCTGTTTTGATCCTTTGTCGAAAACGGAGGAAGCTATGGCAAAAATGTGGGCAGGACGGTTTTCGAAAGAAGAGGACGAAGCCGTCAACGATTTTAACTCGTCGATTGCGTTCGATCAGCGGATGGCGGTGCAGGATATTAAGGGCAGCATCGCGCACGCAACGATGCTCGGCGCACAGGGAATCATTGCACAGTCGGAAGCTGACGCAATCTGTGCGGGACTTTCCTCGATTCTTGAAGATTTGCAGTCGGGTGCGCTTTCGATTGACCCGACCGCTGAAGATATTCACATGTTTGTGGAAGCAGAGCTGACTGCTCGCCTTGGCGATACAGGCAAGCGCCTGCATACGGCAAGAAGCCGCAACGATCAGGTGGCGCTCGATGTGCGCATGTATCTGCGCGACACCGTAAAAGAAATCAAAACGCTGACCAAAACACTGGTGGAAACGATCTGTGAGATCTCTTCTGAGCACACGCATACCGTCATGAGCGGATATACCCATTTGCAGCGGGCACAGCCGATCACATTTGCGCATCATCTGATGGCATATGCGCAGATGTTCTACCGGGATTTGACGAGATTGTCGGACGCCACTGCACGCATGGATGAAATGCCGCTCGGCAGTGGAGCACTTGCCGGCACAACGTATCCGATTGACCGTCAGATGGTCGCAAAATTGCTCGGCTTTTCCGGCGTGACACAGAACAGCCTGGACGGTGTGTCCGACCGTGATTTCTGCATCGAAATTGCGAGTGCGCTGTCGATTCTCATGATGCATCTGTCGCGTTTCTGCGAGGAAATCATCCTGTGGTGCTCCTGGGAGTTTAAATTCATTGAACTCGACGACGCGTATGCAACCGGCTCGTCGATCATGCCGCAGAAGAAAAACCCCGATATCGCCGAGCTTGTCCGCGGAAAAACAGGCCGTGTAATCGGTGATCTTGTGACATTGCTTACGATGATGAAAGGCCTCCCGCTCGCATACAATAAGGATATGCAGGAGGACAAGGAAGCTGTGTTTGACGCGTGCGACACCGTGATTTTGTGTGTCAAAACCTTCATCCCGATGTTAAAGACCATGACCGTTCTGCCGGAGAATATGCGCCGTGCAGCTGCAAAAGGCTTTATCAACGCAACCGACTGCGCTGACTATCTGGTCAAAAAAGGTCTGCCGTTCCGCGATGCATACAAGGCAGTCGGCACACTCGTGGCACACTGCATCCGTACCGGCGAAGTGCTTGAAACACTGCCGATTGAGGAGTACAAGGACGTGTGTGATCTGTTTGCGGATGATGTGTATGATGCGATCAACCTTGATACCTGCGTAAACGGCAGAGATGTCGAGGGCGGACCGGCACCTGCACGTGTTGCCGCACAGATTGAAGCGATGCAGAAGAAACTCGCATCGTATGACGCAGAGTGAATCGAGGCGAAACGGAATGAAAACGAAAGTATTTATCGACGGTCAGGAGGGAACGACCGGTTTGCAGATTTTCGAACGGTTTGCAAACCGCAGTGATATCGAACTGATCGAAATTCCGCCGGAGAAGCGGAAAGATCCGGCGGCACGCGCTGTGTGCATTCATGCGTCGGATGTGACGTTTTTGTGCTTGCCGGATGCGGCGGCGATTGAAGCGGTATCGCTTGTGCAAAGCGATACGGTACGCATCATCGACGCATCGACCGCGCATCGGACAGCGCCGGGCTGGGCATACGGATTTCCGGAATTGTCGGACGCGCACCGAAACGCGATTATTTCGTCGAAGCGCGTGGCTGTTCCCGGATGCTATGCGAGTGGGTTTGCGGCGATTGTTTATCCGCTCGTGCAGGCGAATATTCTGCCGCGCGACTATCCGGTAAGCTGTTTTGCCGTGAGCGGATACAGCGGCGGCGGCAAAAAAATGATTGCACAATATGAAGAAGAAAACCGCGACAGCTGTTTTGATGCGCCGCGGATGTATGCGATGACACAGCAGCACAAGCATCTGCGTGAGATGAAGGCAATTTCCGGATTGCTGACTGAACCGATTTTTTCGCCGATGGTGAGCGATTACTATAACGGTATGCTTGTGACGATTCCGATTCACAGACGGTGTTTGTCGCGCACAATCAATCTGAAATCACTGCATGAGATGCTGAGCGCGCATTATGAGCGAGCGCATTTTGTCAAAGTGATGCCGCTTTCGGCTGAAGCGGAAACAGGCGGCTTCCTTGCGGCAAATCCGCTGGCAGGGACAAACGAAATGCGGCTCTATGTATGCGGCAACGATGACCGCATGACGGTGACTGCACAGTTTGATAACCTAGGGAAAGGTGCCTCGGGCGCTGCGGTGCAGTGCTTAAACCTGATGCTCGGCATCGATGAGGCAACAGGACTTGAATAAAGAGAGAAGAAGGGGAACAAATGATTGCTTTTAAAGATTTGCCGGTGATTCCGGGCGGCGTGTGTGCCGCACCCGGATTTGTGGCAAACGGTGTGCACTGCGGATTGCGCAAAGCGAGCGATGCACCCGATCTGGCGCTGATTTACAGCGAAACGCCGTGTAAAGCGGCGGCAGTCTATACACAGAATAAAGTCAAAGGCGCACCGATCGCCGTGACGAAGGCGCACTTGGCACAGGGCGATATCCGTGCGGTCATTGTCAACAGCGGCAATGCCAACACGTGCAATATCGACGGAGAGTATAAAGCCGAGCAGATGTGTGCGATTGCGGCACAGTGCTTAAATATCAACACCCATGAGGTGGCTGTGGCATCGACCGGCGTGATCGGCGAGGTGCTGCCGATTGAACCGATCCGCGACGCAGTGCCTGCACTGGTCAAAGGCCTTTCACGTGAAGGCAGCAAAGAAGCTTCCCGCGCGATTATGACGACCGATACCGTCAAAAAAGAATATGCCGTGCAGGTGACAATCGGCGGTGAAACTGTTACGATCGGCGGCATGGCAAAGGGCAGCGGCATGATTCATCCGAATATGGCGACGATGCTCTGCTTTTTGACAACCGATGCGTGCATCGATCAGCCGCTTTTGCAGTTTGCACTGTCGCAGGTGACAAACGATACATTCAACATGGTTTCGGTGGACGGCGATACCTCCACAAACGACACCGTACTGCTCCTTTCGTCGTCGCTTGCGAAAAACAAACCGATCATGGACGTCGACAGCGACGATTACCGCACGTTTGCAAATGCACTGTACGTTGTGCTCATGAACCTTTCGCGTATGATTGCGAAAGACGGCGAGGGTGCGACGAAATTGCTTGAATGCGTGGTAGACGGTGCGCCGGACGATCATACAGCGCGGACCGTTGCAAAATCGGTCATCACATCGACGCTGTTTAAATGTGCGATGTTCGGCAAAGATCCAAACTGGGGACGGATTTTGTGCGCAGTCGGCTATGCGGATGCCGATGTGTCGCCGGACACCGTGGACGTGACGCTTTCGTCGAAAGCCGGCAGTGTGTGCGTCTGCCAAAACGGCCGCGGCACCACATTTGATCCGAATGCGGCACAGGCGGTGCTCATGCCGGATGAGATCACAATTCATGTCACACTCGGCGACGGCGCGTTTCATGCGGTTGCGTGGGGCTGTGACATGACGTATGATTATGTAAAAATCAACGCCGACTATCATACGTGATGAAACGATAAAAGAGGGGAACACATGGAACAGCTCAAAAAGGTTATTTCCGAGGAATTGCGTGCACGCGTGCTGGTGGATGCACTTCCGTATATTCAAAAATATTATAATAAAATCGTCGTCATCAAATACGGCGGCGCAGCGATGAGTGATCCGGCGCTCAAGGAAGCGGTTATGCGCGATATCGTGCTGCTGTCGCTCGTCGGCATCAAAGTGGTATTGGTGCATGGCGGCGGTCCGGAGATCAACAGCATGCTCAAAAAACTCGGTATCGAGCCGAAATTCGTCGGCGGTCTGCGTTACACCGACGCACAGACAATGGAAGTTGTGCAGATGGTGCTTGCCGGTAAGGTGAATAAGGATTTGGTGTCGCTGCTTGGTCAGTCCGGCGGAAAAGCACTCGGCCTTTGCGGCATGGATGGCCGGATGATCGAAGCCAAAAAGCTTGAAGGTGACGTAGATTTGGGATTTGTCGGTGAAATCACCGATGTGAATACTGCGCCGATCCTCGACGCGCTCCAAAACGGCTATGTGCCGGTCGTGTCGACAATCGGTATCGGCGAGGATTCTACGTTGTATAACATCAACGCCGACACCGCAGCGGCAAAAATTGCGGCAAAGCTGAATGCGGAAAATGTCATCCTGATGACCGATACACGCGGCCTTTTACGTGATAAAGATGACGAAGAATCGCTCATTCCGGTGGTACAGGTGAGCGAAGTGCCGAAACTCATCAAAGAGGGAATTATCGGCGGCGGCATGATCCCGAAGGTGGATTGCTGTGTCGAAGCGGTGCGCCGCGGTGTCAAGCGTGCGTTCATCATCGACGGGCGCATTCCGCACGCCATTTTAAACGAGATGCTTTCAAGCGAAGGCATCGGTACCATGGTGCTTTAAACAGCGAAGATAAAGGCGGGAGAACACATGAACATTTTTGAATTGGACCGGCAGTATATCATGGGAACATACCGCCGGCAGAATCTCTGCATCAAACAGGGCAGCGGTGCGGTGTGTACGGATGAATCGGGAAAAGAATATATCGATCTGGGCAGCGGCATCGGCGTCAATTCGCTTGGCTACTGCGACAAAGAATGGGCAGACGCCGTTTCGAAACAGGCGCACACCCTGCAGCATACATCAAATCTTTACTACAGCGCACCGGATGCAGAGCTTGCACAGATACTGTGCGAGAAAACCGGATACAAAAAAGTGCTGTTTCAAAATTCGGGCGCGGAGGCAAACGAATGTGCCATCAAAATTGCGCGTAAATACAGCGCAGACTGCTATGGGGAACAGTCTGGCCGCAACCGGATTTTAACGCTTGTCAATTCGTTTCACGGACGGACGGTCACAACGCTTGCCGCAACGGGACAGGATGTATTCCACACGCATTTTTACCCGTTTACAGAGGGGTTTTCTTACGCGCCTGCAAATGATTTTGACGCAGTCAAAGCAGTGCTCGCCGAAGGCGGGTTCTGCGCGGTGATGTTTGAGCCGGTGCAGGGTGAAGGCGGCGTCATGGAACTGGACGCAGACTTTTTAAAAGAAGTGGCAGACTACTGCCTGGCACATGATCTTTTGCTGATTGCCGATGAGGTGCAGACTGGCATGGGACGCACCGGCACACTGCTTGCCTGCGAACAGCTTGGCGTCACTCCCGATGTTGTCACGCTGGCAAAAGGACTTGGCGGCGGACTGCCGATCGGTGCCGTACTTGCGAACGAAAAAACGTGCAATGTACTCTCTTACGGCGATCACGGCACAACATTCGGCGGCAATCCGGTCGTATGCGCCGGTGCAAAGGTTGTGGTGTCGCGCGTGAGCGATCCGTCATTTTTGCTCGAAGTGCAGAAAAAAGGCGTCTTTTTAAAACGCAAGCTGCTTGTCTGCGAGGAAGTCACAGGTGTGAGCGGACTCGGCATGATGCTTGGCATTTCGCTCAAGACAAAAGAAGCGGCTAAAGTGTGTGCACAGTGCATCGAAGCGGGTGTCATCGTTTTGACGGCGAAAAATAAAGTCCGTCTGCTGCCGCCGCTGTCCATTTCGTGGGAAGAACTGACCGAGGGCGTCGAGCGCCTCATCTCGGTACTGAATGCATAAAGGGGAGAATTTCTGATGAAACATTTATTAAAACTGCTCGATCTTTCCGCAGAGGAGATCACAGAGCTTTTAAACTTAGCTGATCAGCTCAAATACGAGCACAAAAACGGTATTGAACACAAACACCTGGCAGGCAAAACACTTGCGATGATTTTTGAAAAAGCATCGACACGTACGCGCGTTTCGTTTGAGGTGGGTATGGATCAGCTTGGCGGTCACGGATTGTTTTTGAGCTCTTCGGAACTGCAGATCGGCCGCGGCGAGCCGGTCTGCGATACGGCACGCGTGCTGTCGCGCTACTGTGACGGCATCATGATTCGTACCTTTGCGCAGGAGGAAGTCGAACAGCTTGCAGAATACGGCTCGATCCCGGTTATCAACGGTCTGACTGATTTTGCGCATCCGTGCCAGATTCTCGCTGACTTAATGACAATCCGCGAGCATAAAACAACGCTTGCCGGCTTAAAACTCTGCTTCATCGGCGATGCAAACAATATGTCGAACTCGCTGATTGTCGGCTGCTTGAAAATGGGTATGCGCGTAAGCGTCGCAACACCGAAAAGCTATCCGTACAATCCGCAGATTCTTGCATTTGCAAACGAATACGGCGATCAGTTTGAGCTGACCGACGATCCGAAAGTGGCTGCAAAAGATGCCGACGTGGTCGAAACCGACGTATGGGCATCGATGGGCGACGAGGCACAGGCAGAAAAACGCCGTGTGGATTTTGCCGGCTATCAGGTCAACGACGAGATCATGAAGCTTGCAAAACCGGATGCAATGGTGCTCCACTGCCTGCCGGCACACCGCGGCGAAGAAATCACTGCCGAAGTGTTTGAAGCACATGCAAACGAAATTTTTGACGAGGCAGAAAACCGTCTGCACGCGCAAAAAGCAGTTTTGGTGACGCTCTTGGCAAACAAATAAAAAGGGAAGAAAAAAGCGGGAAAACGTCTGGGCTTTGTTGACGTTTTCCCGCTTTTCGTGTATAATTTAGAACAGAATGTGAACAAATCACACCTATCATTAAGCAAAGAGCAGGAGGAGCAGAATGAAACGTCTGGATGTCAACGTCTGCGTATGTACCCAGTGTGTCATGAACGGCGCGCTGGAGATCGCAGAATCAGTCAAAAGCTTGCAAAAGCTTAAAAATCAGCTCCGCTTCGACACATCGGTTCGGGTGAATGCAACAGAAAAGCTGTGTGACGGCACATGCAAAGACGCATCACCGCTGGTGGTCGTTGGCGGTGAGCCGATTGAAAAAGCAACAAGTGATGCAGTGATGGCGAAAATCATTTCAAAAATTGCGAAAGGTTAAGGGATTATGAGAGGAATTTATACACCTGTTGTTCAGATCAGACGGCAGATTTTCAAAAAAGTAGCGCAGATTGCGTTCAGCGGAGAATTTGACCGTGTCGATCAGCTGCCGTACGAGATTATCAAGGGCGAAGTCGCGTCGTACCGTGAGAGCGTGTTTAAAGAGCGTGCAATTGTTGCGGAGCGCATCCGTCTTGCATGCGGACTGAATCTTCGTTCCGCCGGCGAGCACGCACCGATCTCCAAGGATTTTGGCAAAGCCATCACAACCGAGCGGGTGTTTGAGCTTCCGCTCGTCAACGTGATTCCGTTTGCCTGCAATTCGTGCGAGACCACTTGCTATGAGGTGTCGGACAACTGTCAGGGATGTCTTGCACATCCGTGCAGCAGTGTCTGCCCGGTCAAAGCAGTTTCGATTGTAAACGGTAAATCTGTGATCGACAAAGAAAAATGCTTGAAATGCGGACGCTGTGCAGACACCTGTCCGTATCACGCAATCATCAAACGCGAGCGTCCGTGTGCAGCAGCCTGCGGCGTCGGCGCAATCGAGAGCGATGAATTAGGCCGCGCAAAAATCAATTACGATAAATGTGTTTCCTGCGGTCAGTGTCTGGTTGCATGCCCGTTTGCAGCAATCGCAGATAAATCGCAGATTCTCCAGCTGATCTTGGCGCTCAAGAGCGACAAAAAAGTCATCGCAGAAGTGGCACCGGCATTCGTCGGCCAGTTCGGCCCGCTTGCTACTCCGGCAAAAGTAAAAGCTGCACTCTTGGCACTCGGCTTTGCTGATGTACGCGAAGTTGCAGTCGGTGCGGATGACGTTTCCGTTTCCGAGGCAGAGGAATTTTTGGAGCGCGTTCCGGAAGAGCTTCCGTTCCTGGCAACCTCCTGCTGCCCGTCGTGGTCGGTGTTTGCAAAATCGATTTTGGGCGAGGAACTTTCCAAATGTGTCTCCATGTCGCTCACACCGATGGTTGCAACTGCACGCAAAATCAAAGAGGAAGACCCGAACGTCCGCGTCTGCTTCATCGGCCCGTGCGCATCGAAAAAACTCGAGGCGTTCCGCCGCACCGTGCGCAGTGACGTCGATTATGTCATCACTTACGAAGAGCTGATGGGCATTCTTGCCGCAAAAGATATCGACTTTACAGAAGAAGCCGAGATGAACCCGGACGAGGCAGCATCTTCGACCGGCCGTAACTATGCGGTTTCGGGCGGCGTTGCAGCTGCAGTCGTGAGCTGCATCAAACGCACCCATCCGGACAAGACCGTGCTCATCGACCGTGCGGAAGGTCTTGCAAACTG
Organism: uncultured Oscillospiraceae bacterium; assembly: GCA_949299455.1. Classification (GTDB taxonomy): domain Bacteria; phylum Bacillota; class Clostridia; order Oscillospirales; family Ruminococcaceae; genus Paludihabitans. The sequence goes on along the minus strand of CASGAN010000003.1, from coordinate 174,683 downwards.
CAAGAAGATGCTCATGCTTGCAAAAGCGGGCAAACGCAACGGCTATTTGATCGAGGGCATGGCTTGCACAGGCGGCTGTGTCGGCGGCGCAGGCACCATCCAGGCGCCGGTCAAATCGGCAGCACTTGTCAAGAAGTTTGCGGAAGAATCGCCGTATGAAAACCGCTTCGACAAAGAGCAGAAATAAGAAAACCGGAAAGAAAAAACGGACGGGCTTCCGTCCGTTTTTCGTTCAGTGAAAAAAGGAGAAACGATCATGCCGCGCTTTTTTGTGGATTCGATTGAAGAAGAACAGGTCTGCCTGACCGGAGAGGATGCCAAGCATCTTTCGCGTGTACTGCGGGTGCGTGTAGGTGATACGGTGACGCTGTGCAACAAACAGCGGAGAGAATGCACCGGTATTGTGGAATCGGTGTCGGCGGATGCGGTCATGCTGCGGACAGAAAATCACCGCAGTTGCGAGGCAGAACCCATTCAGACCGTTACGCTGTATCAGGCACTGCCAAAGGGCGATAAGCTCGATTTTATTGTGCAGAAAGCGGTGGAGCTGGGCGCGGCAAAGATCGTACCGGTGCTGACGCGGTACTGCGTCGTCAAAGCGGATCGTGCATCGTTTGAGAAAAAGCGCGTGCGATTGAATCGTATTGCAGCCGAGGCGGCAAAGCAGTGCGGCCGCGGGATTCTGCCCGAAGTGGAGCCGCTTTTGACGTTCGGCGAAGCGGTGGAGCGGATGAAGGGCGAAAAGGCGATGGTCTGCTATGAGCATGGCGGCGCACCGATCCGGTCACTCGTTTCTTCTGATGATACGGCAGTGTCTGTGTTTGTCGGCAGTGAGGGCGGATTTTCTGAGGAGGAAATTCAAAAACTCGGCGATGCAGGTGTCCCGTGTGCAACACTCGGCAAGCTCATTCTGCGCTGTGAAACGGCGCCGATTGTCGCTTTATCACGGATTATGAACGAATTTGAAATTTTATAAAGAACACTTGCACGAAAGACCAAAACAGGCGTATAATAGAACTACTAAAGGAAAGGGGTGTCCGGCATGGATAATAAGAAAAAAATCATCATTGCAGTAGCAGCTGGCGTTGCAGCAGTTGTGGGTGCAGCAGTAGCGGTTGCGGCATTTTTCAGAAAGAAAGCAAAATCGATCAGCAATCAGCTCGATTATGATGCAAGCGTGTACTATGACGACGAGGATGCGTTTGCAGACGGGGACATCCTTGCATCAGACGAAGAGCCGGAGGAAGCAGAAGAACCGGCTTCCGATGAGGAAGAAGACATTAAATTCTGAAGAAACACTGAAAAAACAGGCAGGAAACGAAAAAATCCTGCCTGTTTTTTGGTTTACAGGCGGCAAAACGCCCGCAATACTTGACTTTATCGTGCGGATTCTTTAAAATGAAAGATACGACAAAACAAGTTGCAGGAGGAGCAGTTATGCAAAACAGCGAAAAAACGATGGAAAAAATCGTAGCACTCTGCAAAGGCAGAGGCTTTGTATATGCAGGCAGTGAAATCTACGGCGGCCTTTCGAACACTTGGGACTACGGTCCGCTCGGCGTAGAGTTCAAAAACAACGTGAAACGTGCATGGTGGAAAAAATTCGTCCAGGAGAGTCCGTATAACGTCGGTATCGATGCAGCACTGTTGATGAATCCGCAGGTTTGGGTGGCTTCGGGCCATGTCGGCGGCTTTTCCGATCCGCTCATGGACTGCAAAGACTGCAAAACACGTCACCGTGCCGACAAACTGATCGAAGAACAGGCAGGCGTTGAGCCGAACGGCTGGTCGGATGAGCAGATGGCAGCATTCATCAAAGAAAAAGGCATCACCTGCCCGGAATGCGGCGGCACAAATTTCACCGATATCCGTAAATTCAACCTCATGTTCAAAACATTCCAGGGTGTTACCGAGGATGCGAAAAACGAGATCTATCTCCGTCCGGAAACGGCACAGGGCATCTTTGTGAACTTCGCAAACGTACAGCGCACCGCACGCAAAAAACTGCCGTTCGGTATCTGCCAGGTGGGTAAATCGTTCCGCAACGAGATCACTCCGGGCAACTTTACATTCCGTACCCGTGAATTTGAGCAGATGGAGCTTGAGTTCTTCTGCAAACCGGATACCGACCTTGAGTGGTTTGCATACTGGAAAGAGTTTTGCAAAAACTGGCTGCTGTCGCTCGGCATGAAAGAGGAAAACCTTCGTCTGCGCGACCACGAAAAAGAGGAGCTCTCGTTCTATTCGAAAGCAACCACTGACTTTGAGTTCCTGTTCCCGTTTGGCTGGGGTGAGCTGTGGGGCATTGCAGACCGCACCAACTATGACCTTGGCCGTCATCAGGAACATTCGGGCAAGAGCCTTGAATACTTTGATCCGGAGACAAACGAGCGTTACATCCCGTATGTTGTCGAGCCGTCGCTGGGCGCTGACCGTGTTGCACTCGCATTCCTGTGCGACGCATACGACGAGGAAGTCGTTGACGCCGAGAAAAACGACACCCGCGTGGTGCTTCGTCTGCATCCGGCACTTGCACCGTTTAAAGCTGCTGTTCTGCCGCTGTCGAAAAAACTCTCCGAGCAGGCACAGGAAGTGTTCTCGTCGCTCGCAAAAGAGTTCATGGTCGACTTTGACGACGCAGGTTCCATCGGCAAACGTTACCGCCGTCAGGATGAGATCGGCACACCGTACTGCATCACCTTCGACTTTGAATCGCTCGAGGATGGCTGCGTGACAGTCCGTGACCGTGACACCATGACACAGGAGCGTGTGGCAATTTCCGAATTGACCGCATTCTTAAAAGAAAAAACTGCATTTTAATGCACAAAAAAACAGCCTGTCAGTGTGGCAGGCTGTTTTGATATTTAAAAAGTTAAGTTATTTAACAAATAGCTATTGACATTGCGGAATGCATGCGTTATAATAAAGCCATCATCGGACGAAACCTCTAAAAATGCGCATTTATCGAGTGTTTTGATTTAATTAAACAACGTTACTAATGGAGGATCAAGATGTTTGAGCAGAAAATCAAAAATGTAAAAGCGACGATTGAACGGATTCGTATCATGCTTGAATCCAGACCGTTTGATACCGTGTATTTTGTTGCATGCGGCGGTTCGCGTGCAACGATGAATCCGGGAAAATATATCCTGGAGCGCGAAACAGACAAAATCACAACCGATATCTATACGGCGAAAGAATTTGTAGAAGCACCGCCTAAACGGTTTTCGGAGAACTCGATCGTGGTATTAAACTCCTACTCGGGTACAACGGCGGAAACGGTAGAGGCATGCCAGCTGGCAAAAGAAAAAGGCGCACGCACCATTGCGTTCAGCATGTTCCCGGAGAAAGCAATCGGCATCGCGGATGAAGTTGTGTTTTACGAAGATGAGCCGTCGAATCCGCCGCCCAACTTTTTGACGATTTTCCCGGCTGTATATCAGGTGGTGTTCACCATTTTGGACGTACTTGAGCAGACTTCCTACACACCGCTCATTCAGCACGCAATGGAACAGCTTGATCACATCTATGCAACCGAACGTGCAAAACGTGCAGAGGAACTGCGTGCGTTTGCTGATAAATACTATAACGAGCCGATTTTCTATACCACCGGCGCCGGCATGGACTATCAGATGTGCTACATCATGACCGTCTGCATTCTGCTCGAAGCACAGTGGATTCACTCGGCAGCATTCCATGCAGGCGAGTTCTTCCATGGTCCGTTTGAAGTGGTGGACAAAAACACTCCGTATTTCTGCGTGCTCGGTTTGGATGAAACCCGTCCGATGGAAGAACGTGCACTCGAATTTTTGCTGCGCTATTCGGACAAAGTGTTTGCAATTGATGCAAAAGATTTTGATCTGTCTTCGATTGATGAGCGGGTACGTAAATTTGTGGCACCGGTCATTTTGAACCGCGTGATGCAGATGTATGGCGAGGCGCTTGCAACCCGCCGTGCACATCCGCTTTCAATTCGCAGATACATGGGAAAAGTGAAGTATTAAAAAAGGCAGGGGAGACTGTATGAAGATCATCGGTGTAGGAGATAACACGGTTGACGTGTATCTCCATCAGAACAAAATGTATCCGGGCGGAAACTCGGTAAACGTACCGGTGCTTTGCCGTCGTGCCGGTGCTGAAGAAGCGGCATATATCGGCATTTTCGGCGACGACGAAGCGGGCGAATTGATGATGCGCTCGCTTAAAGAAGAAGGGCTCGACGTTTCGCGTGTCCGCCGCATTCACGGCACCAACTCGAAAAACGGCATCACCTTAAACGAAGAAAACGACCGCACTTGGGCGGGCAATAACTTCGGCGGTGACTGCGGACTGGTTCAGCTTCTGTTCAACAACCACGACGTGGACTATATCGCGCAGTATGATGTGCTGCACACAAGCGTGCACAGCGAACTGCCGTATCTTTTGCCGCTCGTCAAAGGAAAAGTCATGATTTCGATGGATTTTTCCGACGGCTATACCGATGATCGCATCCGCCGGCTGTGTCCGTATCTGGATGTGGCGTTTTTCTCGGGCAGCGGCTGCACCAGAGAGGAAATTGACGAAACGATAAAAAAAGCACTGGATGCCGGAACAAAAATCGTTGTCACCACGATGGGCATGGACGGTTCGATTGTAACGGACGGCAAAGAGCGCATTTTCCAGCCGGCAATCAAAGCCACCGAACCGGTTATCGATACGCTGGGTGCAGGTGATACATACATCGCGGCATTTCTGCTCACCTATTTTGAAACACGAGATATGCAGAAAGCAGCATTGCACGGCGCACAGTTTGCACTGACCGCCCTTTTGGAAAACGGCGCCTTCGGTCACGGCGAAAAAGCCGATCCGTCGGGCATTGTGTTAAAATCCTCGCCGGAATATCAAAAGACGATTGTCCTCGAAAACCGGGGATTCTAATGAAAAACCACAGAAGCGTATGCTTCTGTGGTTTTCTCTTTGCAAATTTTTGTGTGAATCGAAAAAAGTTCATGCTTTTTTCTCTCATTCGCGGTATAATAAACATGAAAAGCCCGCTTGAGAGGCTTTATTGCAGTGCCGGACAAGCATCCGGCTGGGAAACGGAGGGTAATCCTATGAAATTCAACAACAGAAAAGTCGTTTTGATCGGCACCGGCATGGTGGGAATGAGCTATGCCTATTCGATGCTCAATCAGGGCGTTTGTGATGAACTCGTGCTTATCGACGTGGACAAAAAACGCGCTGAGGGCGAGGCAATGGACTTAAACCATGGTTTGGCATTTGCCGGTTCGAATATGAAAATCTATGCCGGTGAGTATGCAGACTGCGCCGATGCAGACGTGGTTGCGATTGCGGCAGGTGTCGCACAGAAACCGGGTGAAACACGGCTTGACCTTTTGCAGCGCAATGCAGAGGTGTTCCGTTCCATCATCAATCCGGTTACAGAATCGGGCTTTAACGGCATTTTCCTGGTGGCAACCAACCCGGTCGATATCATGACACGTATCACCTGTGAGATTTCGGGATTCAATCCGCGCCGTGTGCTTGGTACAGGCACCGCACTCGATACGGCACGCCTCCGTTACCTGCTGGGTGATTATTTCGGCGTCGATCCGCGCAACATGCACGCGTATGTCATGGGTGAGCACGGCGACAGTGAATTTGTGCCGTGGAGCCAGGCAATGCTTGCAACAAAACCGATTCTTGATGTCTGCCGCGATTCCGGCGGAAAATTCACAGAAGATGAGATGGAAAGCATCTCCGAGGAAGTGCGCACCGCTGCATACAAGATCATCGATGCAAAACGTGCAACGTATTACGGCATCGGTATGGCGATGACCAGAATCACCCGCGCGATCCTGGGCGATGAAAACAGCGTGCTGACGGTTTCGGCAATGCTTCGCGGTGAGTATAACCAAAACCGTGTGTATGTGGGCGTGCCGTGTGTCGTCAACCGCAACGGTGTCCGCCGCGTGCTGGAGATGAACCTGACCGAAGAAGAGCAGAAAAAACTGGACGCTTCGTGCGATACCCTGCGTGAATCGTTTGACAGCCTGAAAATGGACTGAACGAAGCGATAACACATAAAAAACGGCGCCCGCCGGGAGGGAAGGAACTTCCTCTTGGCGGGCGCCTTGTGTTTTTTTAAGATTGTCAAACAGAGAATCAGTAGCTCAGTTTGATGGTTTTAATCTCGAACGGACGGAAGGTGAGTGCAATATCGTTTGCATTGAGCTCTGCCTTCGGTTCTTCGAGCATGTTGGTTTCTTCTGCTTTTGTCACAGCGAAGCCCGGAACCAGTTTGCACGAAGCGTAAGTACCCTCTGCCTCATACAGACGGACGATGCAAGCGTTCTGTGCATCCTCACACGGTTTAATGGTTTCGATGATGACGTTCGGCGCATTTTCTACAGAAAGAAGCTGCGGCAGAATGAAGCGGCCCTCGGTCACGAGCGGACGATAGTTTAATGCATATGCCGGTTTGATGACGGTTTCTGCGCTGAATCCGCCCATATGCGGCAGGAAGCTGTAGGTGACACGATGGGTGCCTGCGTCACCGCGCGGGTCCGGACGGATGCCACCTTTGTGCAGGGACAGGCGCATGCTGCCGCCTTCGACGGAGATGCCGTATTTGCAATCGTTGAGGATTGCACAGCCGTACTGTGTTTCGCTCAAATCGGTGTATTTGTGGTTCAATACCTCAAACATTGCCTGCTCGATTGCATTGTTGCGGGTAGTCGGTTTTGTTGCATAGCCGAACTGGATCTCGTGGCGTGCCTGACGTGCAAGAATCGAGGTGTCGAATGCGGTTTTTAAGAACCGGCGGACGTCATGCCATTCAATCTCGGTTTCAAAGTCGATGCGCGGTGTGTGTGCATGGAAGACCATGTCCTGACGCAGCGACGATTTGTCGGAGAGCTTGTATGTGCGGCGGATGCGCAGCTGTGCAGCGCCGTTCGAAATGACTTCTTCGCTTAAAAGCTCTGCGCAGTCTTTGAATTTCGGCTGAATGTCTGCGTCAACGTCCCAGTTGTCCCATGCGCTCGGCACGTCTTCTGCCATCAAGAAGGTGTTAAACGGCAGTCCGGCAACCAGCTCACGGCCGTTGCGTTTGTCGATAAACGAGGACATATAGCCTTTTTCGTTGAAGGTGATCTCTGCAAACGGAGTGGTCACTTTGCCGTTTTCATAAGTGAAGTTAAAGTTTCCGCAAGCGCAGCGATCGTCGTGTGTGACGGTGAGCGAGGACATTGCCGGAATTTTCACACCTGCAAGTGCTAACAGCTCGTTGTCATCAAGGTCGCGGACATACTGCTGTGCAACGGTGTCGTCAGCAACGATGCAGCCGTCTTTTGCATCCAGGTAGACGACGTCATCATATTCAAACGGCAGCAGGTTTACGAGTGTCTGCTCGCCTTCGCCCTCGCCTTTGATGAGGTCGTTTGCCATAGCGGTTGCTTTTTCGATGATCTCGGTTGTTTCACGGTGCGACTGCTCGTGTGCGGTCTGGATACAGGTACCCGGCAGAATATCGTGGAACTGGTTTACGAGCAGTGTTTCAAGCAGCGGACGGATTTCTTTGTCGTCTGCGGCTTTTTTCTCTTTGATTGCGTCGCAGACGGTCAGAATCTCCGCATTGTGGATTGCAATTTCCGCTTTGCGGTTGTTGCGTTTGATCTGGTGCTGGTTTGTGAGCGTACCGCGGTGCAGCTCCAAGTAAAGCTCGCCGGCATAGGTATTCGGGTTGACCGCTTCTTTTTCGAGCTTTTTCATAAAGTCGGAAACGGTGGTGTGGTATGCTTTCGGGCAGCCGTCCAAATCTTTGACACGGCGGGACATTTCGATCATTTCAAACATCGGTCCGCCGCCGCCGTCGCCCTGACCGTAGGAAATCAGGCGGGAATCGGATACGGATTTCTGCTGCAGCGAGTTGACTGCGCCGCGTCCCTCAGTGCGCTCAATGAGCGTTTTCGGGTCCGGCCAGCAGTGGGTGCAGTTGAAGTGGGTGAACACGTCGGTGCCGTCGATGCCCTCCCAGATGAATGTTTCATACGGGAAGGTGTTCGTGTCGTTCCACGAGAGTTTTGTGGTCAGGAAGTAGTCGACGCCGCAGCCTTTCATGATCTGCGGGATTGCTGCACTGTAGCCGAAGGTGTCCGGCAGCCAGAAGCAGTCGGAACGGTAGCCAAAATATTTCTCGGTGTAGCGCTGACCCCACAGGAATTGACGGATCATCGATTCGCCAGAGGTGATGTTGCAGTCGCATTCGACCCAAACGCCGCCGTTCGGCTCATAACGTCCTTCCTTGACTTTTTCCTGAATGCGGGCAAACAGCTCCGGATAATAACGGCGCATGAGCTCTAAATGGTATGCACTGCTCTGAATGAAGCAGTACTCCGGATATTCCTCCATGAGCGCCATCTGGTTTGCGTAGGTGCGGGCACATTTTTTGATTGTCTCGGAAATGTCCCAAAGCCAAGCGGTATCCATGTGGCTGTGGCCGATGAGTCCGACACTCGGTGCGGAATCTGCATTTTTAGCCTCTAAGCACGGGCGCATGATCTCGCGTGCGTCGGCAAGTGCTGCGCGCCAAACTGCTTCGTCGGTGTGCTCCGGAGAGTAGTAGACGGTTTCGTGTACTTTTGCAAGACAGTTAACAACGTCGCCGCGGCGGAAGCTGTATTCATCCATTGTGGATGCCAGCTGATTCAAGCAGCGCAGGTCATAGATGAAATCGGCGATATCCTGATTTTTCGTGCAGATATCGATGCTTTCGAATGCGTACTGGTAGCTCGGCACCGGGAAGTGCTCAAACGGCTGGGTACCGATGACATAGTGGCCGGCATATGCCTCGATCACGATGTCGATGACTTGTCCGGCTTTCGGTTCTAAGCACAGCAGGTCGCAGTAGTGGTTGCCGTGGTCGGTTTCGGAAATTTTGTATGCAAAATTTCCGAACGGCACGCCGTCAACAAACAGCATCGCCTCGTAAGCGCCGAAACGCGGGTAGATGTAGAGCGGTTTGCCTGCGAGTTCAGCCGGAACAGTGAAGCTTCCTTTAAACCAGCAGTAAGAACGCTCTGCACCCCAGATGTCGCCCGGTTTCACTTCTGTGTACAGTGTGTCGTCTTCGGGCGCGCGGCTTAACAGCTCTTTTGTTTCGTATTTGACAACCGAAAGCTCCGCCTGTTTTTTGAATACATAGCGGTCGAGCGTTTCTTCAAGCTGCGAAAGCTTTGAGAGCATGCGTTTGATTTGCGGCTCATTCATCATATAAAAATGCCTCCTTTATATACAGAAAAGACAGTGCACAAAAAAACACCTGCTTTTCCGTTTGTTCTGTGCTTGTATTATAACATAACCAAAGCAAAATGCCAATCAAAAAGAAATAAAGGTTGACATTTGTGCGATATATGCTATAATTAACATCGTTTGATGTGTTTTTCTTTGCAACATGTTTATCTGTAAAGAATCTTAACTGTCATTTTGGCGAAATTTTCGTTTCTGCGGCGAAGAAAATACAGCTTGTATCCATTTTGTCGGCACAAAGCTTAAAAAAACGCCTGATTTCGTGCTTTTCGTCATTATGAATAAGCGTCAAATAAATTATTTAGTGTTTTTGCAAAAAAAGTATTGCAAAATTGTTTCGAGTATAGTAATATATATACATACACTACGGGCGCTTGTGTGGCACTTTGCATAAAGCATGATTCGGTAAGGGGATTTGGTGCTTGGGTGCAGGGAGAACTGGCAGCGCAGCGTAAATTTTAAAAAAAGAATAGGAGTGAAGACATGGCGAAGGTTAAAAAAGAAAAAGTCAGAGGCAAAAAGTTTACCTTTGACGATTTCGAACTCATTTTATTATCTTTGCCGACCGTTATCTGGTACCTGGTGTTCAGTTTTATTCCGCTCTTCGGTCTTCTGATTGCGTTCAAGCAGTGGAGCCTCAGCGGAGACTTCTTCACATCGCTGATTCAAAGTGATTGGGTAGCTTTTAAAAACTTTGAATTCTTATTTATGACAAGCGATGCAATCCGAGCACTGTGGCTCACCATTGCGTATAACGTGGCGTTTATTATCCTGGGCGTTGTCATTCCGGTTACTTTGGCAATCATGGTTTCGAACCTCTACAGCCAGAAACTCGGAAAAGTCTGTCAGACCGCAATGTTCCTCCCGCACTTCATGTCGTGGATCGTTGCAAGTTACTTCCTGTTTGCATTCATGAGCCCGGACAAAGGTTTGTTCAACTCGGCACTTACCGCACTCGGTTTAGGAAAAGTGGACTGGTACGGCGAGCAGGCAGTCGGTTACTGGCCGATCATTCTGATCATCATGAATATCTGGAAAACAACCGGCTACGGCATGGTCGTTTATCTGGCATCCATCACCGGTATTGATGCTACATACTATGAAGCAGCTGTTATTGACGGCGCTTCCAAATGGCAGCAGACCACCAAAATCACGATTCCGCTCTTGAAACAGATCATGATTATCATGAGCATCATGGCAATCGGAAGAATTTTCAACTCCGACTTCGGTCTGTTCTATCAGGTTCCGAAAGCAACATCGCAGCTCTATCCTGTTACAATGACGCTTGATGTTTATATTTACAACGCATTGATCGCTTTGGGCGATGTGGGCATGAGTTCTGCAGCAGCATTCTTCCAGTCGATTGCAGGATGTATCTGTATCCTCATTGCAAACGCAATCGTGACAAAGATCGACCGCGAGAGCGCATTCTTCTAATGGGAGGTGGATGAAAATGGCTAAAACAAAAAAAGAAAAACCGGTACTTGAAGGTCTGGCGAAATTCAACCGTGTCAGCAAACCGATGAACGTTCTGTTTTCGATCATCTTCATCATCGCAGCACTCTGCTGTGTCATCCCGCTGATTTTCGTCATCGTCATTTCTTTAACCGATAAAACATCGATTTCGGCAATTGGCTATTCCTTCTTCCCGCAGAAATGGTCGTTAGCGGCTTACGGTGAGCTTTGGAATAACCGCGAGCAGATCATCACTTCGTTCTTGATTTCAATCGTTGTTACCGTTGGCGGTACAGTGCTTGGTCTGTTCTTGAACGCTGCGATGGGTTATGTATTGTCTCGTTCGAGTTTCAAACTCAAAAAACTGTATACATGGCTTGTATTCATTCCGATGGTTTTCAACGGCGGCATGGTTTCCATGTACCTTGTTATCACACAGTTCCTGTACATTCAGGATACTCTCCTGGTTCTTATCCTTCCGTTGGCGGTTGCATCGTTCTATGTTATCATCTTGAGAACGTTCTTCCAAACAACAGTTCCGGATTCTCTGATTGAATCAGGTAAAATCGACGGCGCAAGTCAGCTCCGTATTTTCTTCCAGATTGTTCTTCCCATCTCGCTTCCGGCGCTTGCAACAATTGGTCTGTTCCTTTCGTTTGCATACTGGAATGACTGGTGGCAGGCATTCATGTACATCAGCAACAAAGATCTTTGGCCGTTGCAGTACGTGCTGGTTCAGATTGATCGTCAGATTCAGGCGATGCTCGATATGTCGAAATACGTTGCGCTCTCTGCAGCTGAGCTCGCAGATCGTATTCCTACCGACGGTATGAAAATGGCACTCGTTGTTGTTATCGTCGTTCCGATCGCTTGTTCGTATCCGTTCTTCCAGAAATACTTCATTTCTGGTCTTACCATCGGCGCAGTAAAAGGTTGATGGGCTACTTACAATTTTGTATTTAAATCTACGGGTTTAAATAATATTTTTTAGGAGGATTTCGTTATGAAAGGCAAAATCAAACTGTTGTCTCTCCTGCTCGCTTTGGCTATGGTTGCATCGATGTTCGCAGCATGCAACAACAACACTAGCAATGGCGGCGGAAGCGGCACACCGGAAGACCCGGTTGAAATCGTCTGGTGGCATTGGGGCGTTGCTCCGAAAGATCCGGATCCGGTTATCGCAGCACTCAATGAGAAGTCTGCTAAGGACATTGGCGTTACCGTCAAATTCAACTGGGCAACAGACAATGACCAGAAACTGAAAACAGCTCTGTCCACTGGTCAAAAAGATGACATCGCATTCACATGTGCATGGTTCGCAAACTATCTTTCTTCTGCACAGTCCGGCTTCCTGGCTGATCTGACTGACATGCTGAAAGAAGAGCAGTTCCAGAAACTGTACAACTCCATGCCGGAGTTCTTCTGGGAAGCAGCTACTGTTGACGGCAAAATTTATGCTGTTCCGACAACAAAAGATACTGCAGCTCAGAACTTCTGGACCTGTAACAAAGAGTATGTCTTTGACAAAGTCGGCGCTGAAAAAGAGTTCAACGATGCAGGCACAGCACTGTCCACTGTTACTCCGTTGCTCCGCAAAATCAAAGCATACGTTGACAACGGCGGCGATCCGTATCCGCACGATCTGACTGCTCCGCTGAACTTCAACAAATCCGGTCTGAACGGTTTCCAAGCAGCTCGTTGGGATATGATCAACGGCAATCTCTACATCGCTGACAAACTGGGCGATGAAGAAGTAAAAATCGTTTCCACTTTCGACGATGAAGAGACACTCGCTGACTACAGAGAGATGGCTATGTGGAGAAAAGAAGGCCTCGTAAACCAGGACGCACAGCAGATTGAAAATGAACTTCAGTTCATCGTTGTGAGCAAAGCACAGGGCTGGTACGGTGCAGAAGCTGTTTGGGGCAACAACAAAGACTACACTGTTGCAATCAAAGAGCAGCACAAACCGATCATCTCCAGAGCAAACATCCTCGGTTCTATGAACGGTATCTTCGCTGGTTCTCAGAAAAAAGAAGCAGCTCTGAAATACCTGCAGTACATCAACACCGACACCGATTACAGAAACATGCTGGCATTCGGCGTTGAGGGTACAAACTGGGAGAAAACTTCGGAAGGCACTATCAAAACTCTGAATGATAGCTGGGCACCGGGCTCCTTCGCACAGGCTTCTACCTGGATCATGACTCCGGCAGCTCCGGCAGCACCGGATATGTACGAGAACGTCAAAGAGATGTCCATCAGTGCAGAGCCGACCAAACTGATCAGCTTCACATTCGTAGAAGAGAGCGTTAAATCTGAGATCGCAGCTTGCACATCTATCTTCCAGCAGTATCAGGGTGCACTGGCTTGCGGCGCATATGAAGATGTTGACGCAACCATCTCTGAGATGAAATCGAAACTTGACGCAGCTGGCTACAAAAAGATTATCGAAGAGTGCCAGAAACAGGTTGACGAATATCTTGGTAAATAATCGATAAGATTATGAAAAAAAGAGAACCCATTTGGGTTCTCTTTTTTTATATGCTTTAAAGAAATGAAAAAGAACAGGCAAATCATTTGATTTGCCTGTTCTTTAATTATAATTATTTTATTCTGCACATTTTTGTGTACCGTAAGATACGGTTTCTTCAAGTAATGCACGTAAACTATCAAGTGGCGTATCAGCAGTTGCAGCGTTTCCAAGTGTCAGAATGAAGCGTCCATCGTTGCGATAGTACGTATCGATCAAGAAACGAACTTCTTTTCGCACATCTTCCGGTGTTCCATAAGGAATTGTCTGCTGTACGTCAAATCCTGCCCAAATGCAGATTTTGTCGCCGTACGTTTTGGCGATATGCGCTTCCTCCATCGTATATTTTTGAATCGGATGAATGACATCCAGACCAATTTCGATGAACTCTGGCAGGAACATTTCAATGTTTCCGCAGGTGTGCAGCCAGAAATGCATTCCATTTGCATGTGCCGTATCAATCAGCCGTTTATAATACGGCTTGAAGAAGGTACGGAAAATGTCAAGCGAGAAGAACGGGCCGTTTTGTGTACCGATATCGTCAGAAGTAAAGATACCGTTTGCATGGAGCTCTTTTGCGGAACGTTCAATCACACGACAATAGAAGTTCGTCAGTGCATCAAATAGACGATGCACTTCGTCCGGGTTGGTATAAAAATCTGTCAGCGCATTTTCCATACCGCGCAGTGACCACAGACGTTCAAACAGACAGTACCACCAGTTGGCGAGCACATATTTACCGTCTGCATCCGGACCCGGCGCGAATAAATTGACATAGTTTGGATCAGGAAAGTGCTCGAGCACGTCGTCAAGCTCATCCCAATCTTCGATTGCAACCACTGCATCAATGCCAAGTTTTTTCTCTTGATTCGGTCGCTCTTTTTGTACCCAGCGATATGTTTTGTCGTCCTCCGGTGCATCAAACACATCCGGAATGCGAATCAATCTCGAAACAACATCCTCCGGATACGCATCCAAGATTTCTTTTGCCTCAGTTTTTCGTTCACCAAATGTTTCCGGATTGATCCAAAAACGATACGTAATCGGAATACGCGAGACGTGTCCCTTTCCTTCGATGACTTGGTTCATTTGATCAACCGTTAAGCAATGATTCATCACAATTCATCCTTTCTTGCTTTTGTTTTTTTCGGTATGTGAGCGGTGTCAAACCTGTTTTTTGCTTGAACACCCGATTGAATGACTGTTGATTTTCAAATCCGCTGTCAAACGCAATCTGCAAAACCGGAAGATCTGTTTCGATTAAGCATTTTTGTGCATAACCAATTCGCAGCATATTGACATATTCGTGGAAGCTTGTTTTAATCATATTTGAAAAAATGCGTGAAATACGATAACGGCTCACACCGAATTTGTGCGATAAATCTTCAAGACAGAGCGGTTCGCGGTAATGTCTGACAATATATTCGATGACTTCACCGCCCAAACCAGCGCGTGTATCTTCCATATAGGAAAACGAAAGCAAAGGCGCAGCACGCGCCATGATAAGCTTGATGAGCAGTGTGATCACTTCCTCTTGCCGCTCATTTTCCTGTTCTGTTTTCAGTGCATGCAGCGCATAGACAATATCAGGATGAACCTTGTCGCTTAGAATCACCGGCGTTTGAGGAAGTGCTTCATGTAAAAGTGTTTGCAGGGATTTTGAAAGCGTATCATTGTATATCAGCATCAAAAACTCAGCCGGAACACCGTTTTGTGCATATTCATATGCATGAACCGTATTCGGAAAAATAAACGCGATGTCACCGGCATGGACGTCGTATTCCTTTTCACCGATGAATGTGCGCATTGTACCCGATCTTACATATAAAAGTTCGAGTGACACGTGCAAATGCGGCGGAAAAGATAACCCTTCTCCTTCTTCCACACGAAGCAGATCGGTTCGATATTCATAAAAAGGCAGCAACCTTTCCACCCTCCTGCAATAAATGTGTGTTTTTTGTCTGGTTATGCTATGAATTATACGCCGCTTCATGATACAATGTCAATAGTGAAACAGGACAAAAACCACACATTTTGTGCACGGAAGTCAATCGTTTTTTTCATTACAAAGGAGGTTTCGAAATGAAACGCGCATTGATTTTTCAAGGAGGATGGGATGGCCATGAGCCGCAGCTCACTTCAAAACGGTTTGCATCGCTGCTCAAAAAGCACGGCTATGAGGTCACGATTTCTGATACGCTGGACTGCCTTGCCGATGCAGAGGCGTTAAAACAGCTTGACCTGATTGTTGCATGCTGGACGATGGGCGAAATTGATCACCAGTACGTGCAAAACATCTCGGCGGCAGTTTGTGCAGGTGTCGGACTGGCAGGATGCCACGGCGGTATGTGTGATGCATTCCGTCAGGATACAGAATGGCAGTTTATGACCGGCGGACAGTGGGTGAGCCATCCGGGCGGGGACGGCATTACGTATACGGTCAATATCTGTCACGGCTCTAGTCCAATTACAGAAGGGCTTTCTGATTTCGAAGTTTGCAGTGAGCACTATTATCTGCACATCGATCCGGCGATTGAGGTGCTTGCAACCACACGTTTCCCGCTTGTGACATACAACCATATTTCCAACAAACCGGTTGATATGCCGGTATGCTGGACGAAATTCTGGGGAAACGGACGTGTGTTTTACACATCGCTTGGCCATCATGACGATGTGTTTGACACATCGCCGACTGCCGAAGTTCTGATGGAGCGCGGCATGGTTTGGGCAGGAGAAGGCAAAGCGTTTGCAGAAGAACATCATCTTACAACGGAGCGGTTTGAAAACAGCGCAAAAATGTATTAACTGCGGGAGGAAATTCACAATGATGAAAGTCGGAATGGTCGGTGTCGGTGCAATCAGCGGCATCTATCTTGAAAATATTACAAAGCATTTCCCGGAGATCGAGTTGGTTGCAGTTTGTGACCTGATTAAAGAACGGGCGGAATCCGCAAAAGAGCGGTACAATGTTCCGAAAATTTATGATACGATGGAAGAATTGTTTGATGACGATGAAATCGACATTGTATTAAATCTGACAAGACCATATGAGCACTTTGAAGTCAGCAAGGGTGCACTGCTGGCAGGCAAACACGTCTATTCTGAAAAACCGATGGGTGCTTCGTTTGAAGAGGGACTCGAGCTTGTGCGTATTGCAAAGGAGCAAAACCGTATGATCGGCGGCGCACCGGACACATTTTTAGGTGCAGGCATCCAGACGTGCCGCAAGCTGATTGACAGCGGTATGATCGGTGAACCGGTCGGTGCGGCGGCGTTTATGATCTGCCGCGGCCATGAATCGTGGCATCCCGATCCGGATTTTTACTATCAGTACGGCGGCGGTCCGATGATGGATATGGGACCGTACTATGTCACAGCACTGATAAACCTGCTGGGCGGCGTCAAGGCGATTACCGGCGTAACAAAAACACCGTTTGAGACCCGTATGATTACAAGCGAACCGCATGCCGGCGAGACCATTCAGGTCAATGTCCCCACCTCTGTTATGGGTATGCTTCATTTTGACAGTGGTGTTGCGGGAACCATTTTCACCACGTTTGACGTGTATTATCCGACACAGCCGCGGTTTGAAATTTACGGCAGTGAGGGAACGCTGATTGTGCCGGACCCGAACGGATTCGGCGGTCCGATCAAATTGTTCCACAGCCGTGATCATGAGATGAAAGAGCTTCCGCTGCTGTTTGATTATGAAGAAAACAGCCGTGCACTGGGTCTTGCAGATATGGCAAAAGCGCTGGAAACAGGACGTGATCCGCGCGCGTCGTATGAACAGACACTGCATGTGCTGGAAATCCTCACAGCATTCAAAAAGAGCAGCGACGCACAGAAAACGATTCCGCTGACCACACATTTTGAACGGAAAGCACCGATGAAACCGGCTGTCCTGAAGGGGATTTTGGACTAATTCAGAGATTGTTTTCATCGAACAAGGCACGAGTCAAATGATTCGTGCCTTTTTTTACATGGATGAAGCGGCGAACTTGCGAAATGTTTACAAAAACGATTCAAACGGTCTGACGGTTTGTGGTATACTGAAAAAAAGACTCGGAAAGGAGCATTCTTGTGCGTCATACCGTGAACAAGGCGGAAAAACAAGCGGAGGACGGAAGTCTAACGTATATTGACGGGCTTGGGTTTATTTCTGTGAATAACCGTCTGCGCTATTTGAATTCGCTGCGCCATGCCTCTTCGTTTTTTTGCTGCATGATTTTTTTGTATTTTTTGGCTACACAGATGCTTGTGCGGCCGTTTATCTATTTGTTTTATTATCTTGGCATGAATATCACGATCAATCTGTCGACCGGATGGATTGTGATGTCTGATTATCTCAATGTATCCGTTTTATTTTTTGTACATCTGATAGTTGTTCTGACGATTCTTGCATTGACAGCACTTGTATATCGTACTGCATTTTTAAATGCTCCCATTTTCCGGCCGGTGCAAAAGGGTGTCATGGCTATTGGTGTTCCGGTCATCATTGCGTTTGGATTGCTTGGCGAAATTGTGGGAATGATGCTTGGAGAGTTTACCGAAGCGTTCGGATATGTGTTCTCGGCAAGTACATCAGCAGCATCTCTTTCATTTCATGTGTTTGTGATGCAGACCGCACTGACACTTGTGATTTCACTGCTGCTTGAAGTGTTTCTGCGCGGAATGGCACTGACGGTATTGCGTCGGTACGGCGATGGTTTTGCCATTTTTGCGTGTGCGATTTTGTCGGTTTTAATGGCAAAAGATTTACGGGAAGCCGTTTCGGTCTTTGTGTTTTCGCTGTGTGCGGGCTATTTTGTCATTCGCGGCGGAAGTCTGCATACGGCACTTTTAGCACGCGGCGGCTGTGATTTGATCCGCAGTCTGTTTTATCTGGCGCGCAATATGCTGGAACCATCGCTTGCGGAAGTGATCTGCTTGGTCAGCTGTGTGCTGATTCTGGCGATTGCGTTTTTGTGCTGTATTCATTTTATTCGCGTCGATCAAAATGCCTTTCGCCTGATCCATCCGAATGACCACACAACCAATCGGCTAAAATTTGCGAATTTCTGCTCTACATTTTTCTTTTTTGTTTTGCTGTTTTTGCTGTTGATTCGCGTATTTGAAAGCGTTCAGATTATCGGGTGAGCACATATGAGAAAATTACAGCATTCTGATTATATGGATTTGGCCATCGAGGAAGCCAAGCGTGCACACACGTCACAGGATGTGCCGATCGGGTGTGTGATTGTCAAAGACGGCTGCGTGATTGCACGCGGACATAATACCAGAGAACAGAATCACACGGCGCTCGGACACGCGGAGATCAACGCGATTGCAGCAGCATGTGAGGCAGTGGGGTCGTGGCGGCTTTCAGGCTGCACGCTGTACGTCACACTCGAGCCGTGTCCGATGTGTATGGGTGCCATTATCAATGCGCGGATTGATACGGTGGTGTTTGGTGCGTATGATGTGAAAGCCGGATGTGCCGGCACACTTTGTGATTTTTGCCGGATGGGATTCAATCATACGCCGCAGGTGATCGGCGGTATTCGGGAATTTGCATGCAAAGCGCTGCTTTCCGAATTTTTTGAAACGCTCCGGAAATAAGAGAAATATACAAGCTGTAAATGTTGAATTGCGGAGAAGTTTTCAACAGCTGTTGAGAACCATGTTGAAAACCCGCGCGATTCCGCAGTTTCTTTGATCAGCATTGTTGAAAACCGTGTGGAATATGTTTAAAAACCCATTTTATCTTTCTGATTGTACAGAGCGTAATAGAAGCAGCGCTTCTTTCCGGTTGTTTTTACGCATAAAATGATGTATGATAATAAAAGCATTGAGAAAGAAAAGGAGGCGAAAATCCGTATGAAACAAGCTTCACCGATTCGAAAAATTGGATGGATTGTGCTGCTGATTGGTATTTGTGCGTTTGCAATCGGCGTGATTTCATTGGCACTTGCAGCTTCAACGATTGGATTTTGGATCGTTGTGGGATCCGTGTTATTCAACATTACCGGCATTTCGCTGCTGACACATAAAACCTATTGATAAAATACGGTGCGAATATACGGAAGTTCGCATGGGGGAACATTTTGATGAAAGATTTTTATAAACGGACCTGGGCGGTTGTTGATCTGGACGCACTTCAGTTTAATTATGCGCAGATTCGCGCACATCTGCCGTCATCAGTTTCAGTGATGGCAGTTGTGAAAGCGGATGCATACGGCCACGGTGACCGTATGGTTGCACAGACACTTTATGATGCCGGCGTTCGTTCGTTTGCGGTTTCGAATATCAACGAGGCACTCAATTTACGGCGTCACGGAATCAACGGAAAAATTTTAATTTTGGGATATACACCGCCGGAAGCCGCAGTGGAGCTTGTGGAAAACCGCATCTCACAAGCCGTATTTTCCGCGGAGTACGCGCTGGCACTCAATGAGGTGTGTCAGGAAAAGCAGGTGCGTGTCAACTGTCATATCAAGCTTGACACCGGCATGAGCCGGATCGGCTTTTGTACAGAGCCGACAGAATCGGCGGCAGATGCGATCGCACGTATTTGCTGTCTGCCGGGATTAAATTGCTGCGGACTGTTTTCGCATTTTTCGAGTGCAGATGCGCACGATGCATTGTCGGATGCATATACCAAACTGCAGATGGAGCGCTTTTGTGCCATTCGTGATGCATTGCTTACACGCGGCATTCGGTTTGATTCGTATCATTTGCAAAACAGCGCAGGCATTGCATTTTGCAGCAGCGAATCATTTGATTTGGCGCGGGCCGGTATCGTGCTGTACGGATATGCGCCGAGCCATGAACCGCTTCCGTTTGCGCTCAGACCGGTGATGTCGCTGTACAGCACCGTATCTATGGTGAAAGAGATCCCGGCATCCACTGCCGTTTCATATAACCGCACATTTGTGTCATCTCATCCGATGCGTGTTGCTACCGTTCCGATCGGATATGCAGACGGGTATCCGCGCTTGCTTTCGAATAAAGGTTCGATGCTGATCCGCGGAAAACGCGCACCGATCATCGGAAATATCTGCATGGATCAGTTGATTTTGGATGTTACGGAGATTCTGGATGTACAAATGGGCGATACGGTCACCGTCGTCGGACGCGATGGTCTTGAATCCATTTCATTTGACGATCTGGCGCAGCCTTGTCACACCATTCATTATGAACTCATGTGCCTGATTGGACGGCGTGTTCCGCGTGTGTATCAGTCTCACGGCGAAACAAGAACGGTCATTGACTATTTGACTGAAACATAAGCACACAATATGATTCATTGAAAAAAGCCATCGCGTTTGCGATGGCTTTTTTATTTTTGTTTTTTTCGCAGAGTTTCACCCTTTGTCAAAAAGCAAGAAAATGCCGATCTACACGCAAAAATGAGCGGATGACAACAAAAAATGACGGCAAATCGGTTAAAAACCGATCGCCGCCAATTTGTTCATATTCTCTCGCTTTAAATCCAAAGATGAATGAACATATCGATCCAGTGTAACCTGCACCGAGGAATGTCCAAGAATTTCACTGAGTGATTTCACCTCAAATCCCACCTCTACACAGCGTGTTGCAAACGTATGGCGCAGAACGTGGAAATGAACCTGGGAAAGTCCGCAGTCTGCAGTATATTTGCGCAAGCGATACTGCAGTGTCCGCGGTTCCATGAATTGCTCTGTTCCGGTTAAAATAAACGCGGATTGATTTTCAGAGCAATATTGTCTGCACAATGCAGCAGCATAATCCGTCAGCGGAATCATGCGATTCGAGGATTCTGTTTTCGGTTCAGTAATGAGCACGCGTGTTTTCTGTGCTGTAAAGTGTGTGTCGATTTGCTGCAGCCGCTGCATCGTATTGCATACATGTACGGTTTTTTCATCAACAGAAATGTCCGCCCACCGCAGTGCACATACTTCACCAATGCGCATCCCTGTGAGCAGCGCCAGTAAAACACCGAATTTGCACGCATCCATCTCCTGCAGCAAATATGCTGTCAATCGCTCCTGCTCTTCTTTTGACAGCACGCGCATTTGCTTTTTGTACTGCTTGGGATAAATCATTTGAAAAGACGGACAATGTGTTCCCGTTTTGCTTTGTACATATTTTAAAACAGAATGCACAACCACCAGAATATCTTTTACCGTTTTGGCAGACAATCCGCCCGCTTTGTGCCGTGCGCCGCTGATTAAAAGCATATGGCTGAACGATTCAAGCACCACGGTATCCAGCTGCTCCACAGTGTATTGCCCGATATGCGGTTTGATATGATTGTTTACGATGTTTCGATATTTGATCAATGTAGATTCTTTGACATGATTCCGGTTTAACAACAGCCATTGATCGCAATAGACATAAAAATGCACATTCTGCGTTTGAAAAAGTTTCGGCTGCTGACGATAAAGCGCCTGTTTCTCAATCAGTTTTTGCTTCACTTCCTGATATGTTTTTGCATAAACATATCCAAACTGCACTTTTCCGGAGGGAAGCCGTCCTTTGATATAACGCCCCTCCCATCGGTTGTCCTTGCGCTTGTAGATGTTTTCTCCGCGTCTTGGCATTGTAGATCATCCTTTCTCTCTATATTAAATCTTCCGTCAGTTTTTGACGGAGAATTTGACGGCTTATTGGTTAAAATGTTCATTTTCTTTCATGTATTTTTACAATCGAGAATATATATGTCTTTAAAAAAGTCAACTTTATCCTGATAAGCTGTTGCTTTTAAGAAAAAATGTGGTATAATGAAGGTAACATAGAGGGTGAAACTCTGCGAAACATCAAAGAAGGAGATACTACACCGGTTTCTTTTCATCCGCAAATAGAATGCCCAAATTGTCTGCAATTATTCTGCGGACAGTGAAAAACACAACGAAATCAAAACAAAGAGGTTTTTTATATGAATCAGATGAAAAAAGGAATCAAAGCGGTCACAACCGTGCTTGTGGTTGTGGTAGTTTTGTTCGCAGTACTGCTGGTAGGCGTGCGGCTGGTCGGACTTACACCGTATACCGTTCTTTCGGGAAGCATGGAGCCGACTTATCGCACCGGTTCACTTATTTATGTCAAGCAGGCGCGCCCAGAGGAAATTCAGGTCGGACAAGCGATTACATTTGTGCTGAATGAAGAGCTTGTTGTTGCAACGCACCGTGTGATCGATGTTGATGCCGAACATGAACTGTTTTACACGAAAGGCGATGCCAACGAAAGCCCGGACGGCGCACCGGTTCATTTTAAAAACCTGATCGGCGTGCCGGTGTTTTCGATTCCGTATCTTGGATATGCGGCGAGCTTTGTGCAGAAACCGCCGGGAATGTATCTGGCGATCGCAGCAGGGGCGACTTTGCTTTTGCTGATTTTCCTCCCGGACATTGTGCGTGCATTCAAAAAAGAGAAACAGGAAATATCGTCTGATCATAAGTGAAAAGACGTTATTTTATAAAAATTAAAAAGAAAGAGGGAAAAACAGATGAAAAAGAAGATTTTCATCCCAATCATCGCATTGGCACTCGTTGTTTGCTGTGCAGTCGGCGGTACAATCGCGTGGCTCACTGATGTGACCGATCCGGTGAAAAACACATTTACCGTGGGCAATATCAGCATTGAGCTGAAAGAAACACCTGTTGAAACCTATAAAATGGTTCCGGGCTGCACCATCGCAAAAGATCCGACTGCAACCGTGAAAGCAGGTAGCGAAGACTGCTATCTGTTTGTAAAAGTGGAGAAATCGGCAAACTTCGATACGTTTATGACATTTGAAACAGCCGACGGCTGGACGGTACTTTCAGAAGGCTCGAACGTTTATTACCGTGAGGTCAAAAACAATGCAGCAGACCAACCGTTCCCGGTACTCAAAGACAATAAAGTTGCGGTAAAAGATACTGTAACAAAAAAGATGATGGACACGATCATAGAAGCACCTGAAACAGCTCCGACGCTGACATTTACCGCATATGCTGTGCAGATGCAGAATGGTGAAGGTACATTCAGTGCACAGGAAGCATGGGAAAAAGTACAGCCGTAAGTGCAGACACACAGATTGATTGTATGGCGATCGCCGGTTATCAATCAACCATAACCGGTCAAATATATTCGCAAAATGAAAGGAGAGTTCAATCATGAACGCAAAGAAAAAAATCGTTTCTATCGCACTGGCAGCTGCACTGGCAGCAACCGCAATCGTTGGTTCGTCTTTGGCATACTTCACTGATACCGAAGAAAAAACCAACACATTTACCGTTGGTAATGTTGACATTACATTGACCGAGCCGGGATGGGATGCAACCGGTAAAGAAGAAGCAGAAGAAATGTATCCAGGTGAAGCGGTTGCAAAAGACCCGACTGTTACAAACGTTGGTGCAAACCCGGCATTTGTCCGTGTGAAAGTACAGTGGCCGGATGGCGTTGCTATGGATGTTCGCACTGATTATGTTGTCGGAAAATTGGGCGATAACTGGAAATACAACGCTGAAGATGGATACTATTACTATGAAAAAGTTTTGAATCCGGAAGAAAAAACGGATGCACTGTTCGATCAGGTTGTTTTGTCGACAGAAACTACAAACGATGATGCAACAACCCCGTATGATATCGTTGTCACTGCAGAAGCAATTCAGGCGCAGGGCGCAGCAGTACAGTGGAACCGTGTAGAGAAAATGAATATGGGAGAAATTGCAAACTGGTTTTTGACAAAAGAGCCGCTGCCGTATGAAGCAGGTCTTGCAGAATAACGTTTGATATCTCACTGATACATATCTCCCTGCTCTCTATTGAGGGCAGGGTATATGTGGATATTCCGGTTTTGTGTAAGACGGGAGTGTTTGCATATGCCCTGCCAAAAGCGGGCTGAAAATAAAAAGGGAAAGACAAGGAGGATGATCTCATGAAAAAGAAATTGTTGGCGATTGCATTGGCGGTCATGTGCCTTTCAATCGCTGCATACGGCACGTTGGCATACTTCACGGCGAGTGACACTGCGACCAACGTGGTGACGGCGGGAAACGTGGAAATCGAACTGAAAGAAACGACCGCCGTGGACGGACAGGAAACACCCGGAGTGTTTGAGGATCTGTCGGGTATCGTTGCAGGTCAGGAAGTATCCAAAATCGTGCAGATTGAAAACGTCGGAGACAATCCGGCATATGTACGGATTGAAGTGAAAAAAGCAATCACGCTTGCTGAGGGTATGAGCGGCGAAGTCGACTTAGACCTGATTCAGCTTGATTTTAACACTGCAGACTGGGTGGAGCAAGACGGATACTACTATTACAAATACCCGGTTGCGGCAAACGAAATCACCACACCGCTGTTCACAACGGTGACATTCGGAAAGGATATGGACAACCTGTACCAGAACAGCAAAGCGACCATTACGGTGCAGGCACAGGCCGTTCAGTCTCAGAACAACGGCAGTGATGTTTTGAAAGCATCCGGTTGGCCGCAGGAATAAAAAGGAGGCATAACAGATGAAACGCAAAATGTTATCCATTCTTCTCTGTTTTGCGCTGGTAATCACGGCGGTGCTTCCGATGGGAACCGTGCTGGCGCAGGAAACAGCACCGAAAGCTTTGCAGGCAACAGACGAAGATCAAAACGGTCTGTTTCTCGGTAAAACAGCGGAAAAGGACGGAGAAGATCGATACAAAATTTCACTGAAAGCATATACAAACGGAGAAGTGAAATTTGAGGAAAAAGCAGTTCCACTCGACATTGTGCTGGTGCTCGACCAGTCGGGTTCAATGGCAGAGGATATTGTAGTAGGTTCAAAAGATTATTATACCAGTTTGTGGTGGAATTCAAACGTTACAGCTGCATCTTATGGAACTGTGTATTATTTAGACAATGGAGTTTATCGGGAAGTAAAGGTATCGGTTGACTATATTTGGACGGAGGCTCTGTATCGGTATACGTATGAATATACAGATGCAACCGGTCAAGTAATTACTTTGACGAGCGATAGATTTTGGAACGATCCACCACAGCCTTTAGATGGAAATCTTTATGTGAAACGAACGAGCGATATGAAGATATCGCGTTTAGAAGCATTACAAGATGCTGTAGGTACATTTGAAAGACAGGTAATTGAAAGCACATACGGCCCGGATGGGATTGCAGGAACAGAAGATGATGTAAATCATAAGATTGCAATCGTTGGCTTTTCTGGCGAGGGACCGCGTTATTCGAATACAGAAGTATTTGTAGGTGATCGAACATATACTTACGGCAACTTTGCAAAATCGCAGTATAAAAATGCGCTGCAGGATATGACAACTGCTGAAGGTCAAGATAATATCGGAAAGTCATTAGATGCATTAGATGCTAATGGAGCAACCTATGCACAATACGGCATGGAAATGGCAAACGGTATTTTGGATACCGTAACAGATACCAGCCGTAACAAAGTTGTTATTTTGTTTACAGATGGATATCCAGGACAAAATGCAGATAGATATGATCCTGATACTGCCAATGCAACTATTGCACAAGCCGATATTGCTAAACAATCTGGTGCATTGGTCTATAGTGTGGGCATTTTTAATGGAGCTGATTCTTCTTCGGCGGGAGATGTGCATGGCAATGCAACAGAGCAGTCTAATTATTATATGCAAAAGGTATCTTCGAATAATGGTGTTCCACAGGAACCCAGTTATTATCTTTCTGCATCGGATGCCGGTTCATTAAATGAAATTTTTAAAACAATAGGTGAAACAATTTCCAAGCCCACTATTGATTTGGATTCTAAAACAGTGATCAAAGACACCGTAACACCGTATTTTGACATGCCAGCAAATACTTCTGCAATCAATATCTATACAGCGGATGCAATCGCTCCAAACGGCGAAAGCTGGGGTGAAAAACAGCCGGCTGATCCGGGCATTACCGCCAAAATCGAAGAAAACAGCGTTTTGGTGACCGGATTTGACTTCAACAAATATTTTGTCAGTAAAGAACCAAAACCGGGGACAACAAGCGATTACGGCAAAAAACTGATCATTGAATTTACCGTAACGCGCAAAGAAAACTTCATCGGCGGCAACAACGTCCCGACCAATGGCGCAGATTCGGGTGTTTATACAGAAAAAGGCCTTGTAGAGAATTTTGTCGTTCCGACGGTCGATATGCCGATTCGGTATGACTACACCACTTCCGATCAGATAATTTTCCTCGGGGAAACAGCGGATCTGGCAAACCGCATCGACACACCCGCATATGTGGATGGTACAAACAATGCGTTTGTGGACATTTCCTATACGATCAAAAACGGTGAACAAACAGTCGGAACGTATACAATTACGAAAGGTGAATCATCCGGCGAGTGGACATGGACACCCGTGGGAGCGCAGAACCCTGCACTGACAGAAGATACAGTATATACCGTGGATTGTACTGTCACACCGAATCCGGAAGGAACGATTCAGCCGAAATCTATTCCGAAGGACTTCACAGTCTTTGTTCAGTCCGGCACACTGACCATTCAAAAACAGGGCGGTCAAGCCGGTGAGAAATATGTGTTCAATATCCAAAAAGACGGTAAGGACTACATGACCGTAACCGTTGACGGAAACGGCAGTACAACGATCAAAAAGCTTCCGAAAGGCAGCTATACCATAACCGAGGAAACTGCATGGTCGTGGCGGTATGGAGAGCAGTCATACGATCAGCAGACAGTCACGATTGATTCGAGCAACCTGATGCAGACAGTTATCTGCACAAACAGTGAGCGGAATCCGAAGTGGCTCAACGGCTATAATGCCTGCGTGAATGCATATGCGGAAGGAGGGGCACAATAATGTTATTGTATGAAACAAATCATGTGCGGATCAAACGCAGAAAACGGATGACCGGCAAAAAGCTGATCGCGCTGTGTGCCGCTCTTGTGCTGGTGATTGGTACCGTCGGTGCAACGATTGCATGGCTGACAGCAGAAACGAACCCGGTTGTCAATACCTTTGACCCAAGCCAGGTTTCGTGTAAGGTGGATGAGAATTTTGATTCGGAATCCGGACTCAAAGAGAATGTACGTATTCAAAATACGTCCGATATTCCGGCATATATCCGTGTGCGTCTGGTGAGTTATAACAAAGAGGGCGATACGATCGTCGGCGGCGCAGGTGAACTGCCTCAAGATAAAGACCTCAATCTGACTGACTGGGTGAAAATCGGTGCATATTACTATTGCAAAGCGCCGGTTGTGGCAAACGGTTTTACACCGGAGCTGATTGAAAGTTATCGGTTAAAAGACGGTCAGGTACTTGAGGTTTTGGCGGAAGCCATCCAGAGCGAACCGGCGAAGGCAGTGACTGAGGCATGGGGCGTTTCGGTTGATGCGGATGGAAACATCAAGAATGAGGGGGCGTAAGAGATGAAACGAATGAGAAAACTGATTTTTTCTGTTGTTCTTACGCTGGCGCTTGCCGTGAGCGCGGCGGTTCCCGTATTTGCAGCAGATGCAGCAGTGTTTTATGACGGTGATGCACAGGAATTTATCTTTGCACCCGGCAGCGATTATTCTCCGACAGACTTGTTTGATAATTTCAAAGGTGTGATGCCGGGAGATTCGCTGACACAGAAGATTACGATTCAAAATGATGTATCCAAAAAAGTCAATGTAAAAGTATATCTGCGGTCAATCGGCGCAAAAGAGGACAGTGAAGCGTTTTTATCGCATCTGAATCTGACTGTCACCCACAATGATGATCCGTTGTTCTCGGCACCGGCAAATGAAACAGCATCGCTCACCGACTGGGTGTGTCTGGGTACCTATGCGTCGGGTGCCAAAACGGATCTGACGCTGACACTCGATGTACCGATTACGCTTGATACATCATTTGAGGATGCTGTGGGTGTGCTCGGATGGGAATTCAAGGTGGAAGAAATTCCTGTGGAAGGACAGCCGGACACAAACGATGATCTTGGCATACTTTCGTACTTGTGGATCGGATTTGCGGCTGCCGCAGTCATTTTGACTGGAGTGCTTCTGTTTTTGTACAGAAAGAGAAAACAGGAGGACGAGCTGCCCAAAGAGCAATAAATGCGTGTTTGATGCATACATATTCAAAAAGACGGATGTATAAGGAGGCGGTGTGAATGGCAAAGCTTTGTGATCTGACCGGAAAACGGTTTGGCATGCTGACTGTACTGCACCGCGCGCAAAAAGACTATCCGCGTGTGTATTGGACTTGCCGGTGCGACTGTGGGAACATGATTGATGTTGCTGCGAACAATCTGACAAGAGGGCACAATGTAAGCTGCGGATGCCGGCGCGTGAACCCGTATCTCGGCAAAAAATTCGGAAAGCTGACCGTTTTGGAGAAAACGAATGAAACGGCAATGCGCGGCGGTCGGCGTGTCCCGCTTTGGCGATGCCGGTGCGACTGCGGAAACATTGTGCTTGTGCAGATGGATACGCTTACCTCGGGAACAACGCGCAGCTGCGGCTGTTTGAGCGAGGAGAAAATCGAAAAGATGCGCAAAGCCGCCGGATATGTGGAGGGAACACAGCTCTCGCGTATCACGAATATTAAACAAACGAGTACAAACAGCAGCGGAATTGTCGGCGTTTACTATGATAAGCAAACGAATAAATGGGCGTCGCGCCTGACATTCCGTGGGAAACGGTATTATCTTGGCCGGTATGATTCGCTTGAAAAGGCGGTTGCCGCCAGAAAAAAGGCAGAAGCCGAATATTTTGGAACCTTTTTGGAATCCTATCAGCAGAAAATGCAGCAGGCTGATACACTGCAGACAGAATAAAAATAAAAGCCGGCGAAACGACGTTTCGCCGGCTCTTTTTATGCGAGCAGGTGCACCGTGAGATGCTGTTTGATTTTTTCGAGTGCGGACGCAATCGCTTCCGTACGTGCATTTGAATGTACACGCGCAGAAAAATCATCAAATCCGGCGCAGAATACTTCACGCACACCGCATCGGGAAAGCAGTGTTAACAGCATCAGTCCGGCATTATCGGCCGCAAGCGGATCTTCGTTGCGGCAGTGTACATAATCTGCAACAATGGTATGCGGCCGTGCCGGCGGCGTCAGGTTTGAGGTGACAATCAGCATCGTATCAGAAAATGCGGTCAGATCGGCATTCATCTGATCAAGCCGCTTATGATTGCTGAAAAAGCAGGCGTCGGTTTTTATTTTACCGGTTACAAAATGAACCGAAATGATAAACGGCGACACTTGTTCAATCAGCGTTTGAACCTCGCCGCCTGCATCTGTATCGCTGAACTGCGGTGAGAGCAGCAAAAGCGGGCGGCCACCGATTTTCTGCGAAAGTGCTTTTACAGCATCGCGGTCATCAATCGTCTTATTTTGAAACGAAACGTACAGCTGTTCAATCAGCGCGCGGTCAAACAGCATTTTATCGGCTGCGGGAATCCGGCGGATAATTGCGTCAATATCCTTGATGGTGAGCGTCTGTTTACCAAGCAGGTACGAGGCGTAGTTCGGATGACAGACGTGACTGGCCGCGATGTGATATGCCATAGAGTATCCCCATTCGTGCTGTTTTCGGATGTCGGCAATGTATTCATCGTAGATATCCATCACTTTTGTGACATCGTATCGGGTGACAATATTTTCGTTGATATACTGCGTGATGAGTTCGGTCGGCAGATTGCCCGCACCGCGGCCCATACCGTAGACAGAGGCATCGAGAATCAGCGTACGTTTTGTCTGAATTTTGCCGAGGATCTGCGCGTTTGAAAATGCAAGCTGCAAGTTGTTGTGTCCGTGAAACCCGATATGAATCGATTCGTTTAAGTTTTTGTCAATGAGATAAAACCGATGCGATACATCGTTTCGATACATGCTGCCGAGCGTGTCGACAATGTAAAATGCATAGGGGGAAAGTTCATTCATGCGCTCGACCAAGGAAAGAAGCTCCAAATCCGAATAAAACACGGTGCCGACCGGCTGCATGAATACGCGGTATCCCTTTTGCTGAATCCATGCTGCCCATTCGACTGCGCGGTCGATCTCATCTTTGTGAAAGGTGAGCCGAATACCCGTGATGCCGTTTGGATCGCACGGAGGCAGTTTGTCAGGAGAAAGTGCATGCTCTCCCATCGCAATCATTGCGACAAACATCGCGCGGTGCGGCAGTTTGGGCAGAAGCGAATAAATTTCTGCCGGCGAAGAAAACAGCGTGCATTCGCTGTCGTGCGGCGAATCGGTTAAAAATCCGCATTCAATGATGTCGATGTCTGCGCAGGCGAGCTTTTCCAAAATGGCGGCAGTTGTCTTTTTTGAAAAACGCCAGTCGTTTACATAGCCGCCGTCACGAAGCGTGCAGTCTAAAATCTGGATACTCAAACGATCACCTCTCCTTTTTGCAGTGCGTCGCGCAGCACCTCGCGCACATAATCAAGATCTTTCGGTGTGTCGACGGACAGTGTGGTGGCTTCCACTGCGATCATATGAACCGGTTTTCCGTATTCCAAAAAGCGCAGTTCGTTGATATCCTCGACCGCTTCGAGCGGCCCTTTTTTCGTTTCGGCAAAAAAGCGGAGCGATTCTTTTGTGTAACCCAAAATGCCTAAATGCTTGTAGTACGAAAACGAAAGACTTGCCTTTGGATGGGGAATCGGACTGCGGGAGAAAAGCAGCGCGTTTTGATTTGTGTCCGTCACCACCTTGATATTCGATTCGTCGACGACTTCTGCCGGAGAATGCACGGCAGTCATGAGATTCGATACAAAAAACGTGTCCGGCGGCGAATCGGGAATGATCCGGTCGATCAAGTCAGGTGAAATGAGCGGTTCATCACCGTTTACGCAGACATAAAAATCGGCAGGGACAGATTTGGATGCTTCATAGATGCGTTCAGTGCTCGTTTGAAGATCGGGTGATGTGAGAATCGTCGGAATCGAAAACGCGTGGCAGACTTCGGCGATTTCCTGGCTGTCGGTTGCAACATAGACATAGGTGGGACGCTTGGCTTTGATTGCGCGGTGATACACCCACCAGATCATCGGTTTGCCGCATAAATCGGCAAGCGGCTTGTTTTTAAAACGGGTGGAGTTTGCGCGTGCCGGAATGATGACCGCAGATTGCATGGTTTTTTCCTCACTTTCTGAATAGATTTGCAAGTGCACGCAGCGGCTTTGTGATACGCCAGCTTGTGGATTGCTCATAGTTATCCATCACCTGCCGGATGTGTGCGGCAAGCTCTGCTTCACTGATTCCGCCGCGTGGTGATGGCGGTGCAGGTGTTGGCGTCGGAGTGCCGGGGCGTGCATCCCGGAGGGATTTGTATAAATTCCAGTTTTCGAGGATGCGTGCAGACCAAAAGGCAAGTGCTTCGTGGCTTACACATTCATAGCCGTCGGGGACTTTGATGTCGGCGCGTTTTGCACAGTTTTCACCGTCCTGCATGTCATAGGCAAGCACACTCGGGAGAAGGACGGAAATTTCCTTGTGCAGAAGCTGCTTTCTTCCGTTTAAGCGCAGCCCGAACTGAACGGTCAGCAGATCGCGCAGCCGGTTTGCAAGCGGCAGACAGGCGGTATTTACGATACTCGGTGAGTTATAACTGTCAAGGAGCATCCGGATGACATAATGACCTTTGAGTGCACCGAAACAGCCGGTGAACAGTGTTTCTTCCGACGAAAAACCGAAGAAAACACGCAGCGTGCGCAGTGTTTTGAGCGTAAGCTGTGCGCGGGTTTCAGGTGTTAACACAATGCCGCCCAGCCGGTACAGCAGATAGAGCGATACATATTCCTCCGCAAAGGAGATATTCCCTGTGTCGAGTGCGTGCTGTACCGATTCGGGCAGGGGAATGGCGCTTAAAATCCGTTCATCCGCCTGCACAATGGAAGCACGGGGGAATGTTTCCGTCAGTGTGGGCAGGAAATCGTCGGGAAGCGGACGGAACAGATGGACGCACAAAAATCGTTCCGGAATGACCGGTTCACTGCAAAACGGGAGCAGACGGGAAATCGTCTTATCCTGCCGGATATAGCTGTTTTTCAAAAAATCGGCTTCGTATTCGTGTAACAGCGTGATAAAATCGGCCTTTAACAGCACGCGCGACTGCATCATATTCCAGTAAATCTGACGCGCCGCACAGTATACCGCCTCTTCGCGGAAAACGGGATTGCATCGGGACAAAAACAGCTTGAATGCCACGACTACATCGCCGAGTGCACCCTGTACCGTGGTGGAAAGCGTATTCGGCCGGCGGTAGTAGTGATAAAACGGTTCAGCGACATAACCGAGCGTGCGGCAGTGGGTCATGGCGGCGGGAATCAGGGCGATATCTTCAAACAGCATTTTTTCGTATGCAAACGAGGAAAACCACTCGCGCAGAAACAGCTTGTTGACGCTGTAGGTGATGTTGTTGCCGTTTGCGATATAGTCGCACAGATCGACCGTCTGTGACGGATAGGACGAAACGACCGTCGTTTTGTCTTCTGCCACATAGTGAATCATGACGTCGCACATCACGACATCGCAGCCGTTTTCCTCTGCGGCCGCTGCCATGGATGCGTACATCGTAGGGTCAATTGTATCGTCCGAATCAATAAATGCCAGATATTTTCCGCGTGCAAGCGCGGCACCCGTATTGCGTGCAAGCCCGAGTCCTTCGTTTTGCTTGTGTACGACGCGGATTGTGTCGGGATAGCGCGCGGCGTATTCGTCACAGATTTGTGCACTGTCGTCGGTGCTGCCGTCATCGACTAAGATGATTTCGATGGAGGAAAGCGTTTGTGCAAGCACGGAATCAATCGCGCGCGCAAGATAGTCCTCCACCTCATAGACGGGAATCACGACCGAAACCAAAACTTCTTTACTCATTGTTTCCTCCTAATACGCGCAGGATATCAAAAAGTTCATGGGATGTGTCTGGCACATGACAGTGTGCATCCGGAAATCGCCGGGTAAACGCGCGCAGATATCGTTTTAATACGTCGTCCTCTTTCCAGAGCACTTTGCCGGAAAAGAGTTTATATAGCAGTACGATTTCGTTTTGCATGCCCAGCGCAATCCGGCCGGACAGCGCACCGTTTGAACAGACGGTTAAAAGCGTGGTGTGCTTGTGCATTCCGTTTAAGAGATACAGCTCGATGGGCGCAGATCCGGAAAAGAGCCGTGCCGGATAGAACATGTCATCCTGACAGCGCGGGTGCGGTTTGATAAAAAAACGGTGCGGGGAGGTGAATTGCTTGCACATTGCCATCAGTTCTGCATCGTTTGTTTGAATCCGTTCTGCGCGAAATGACTGCTCCAAAAACAAAAAATCGGGAAAAGATGCCGGCGGCGTATATGAAAAAATCCGGTTTAACAGTGCGACAAACGAATGATTCTGCGGATCAATGGTTGGAATCCGCCGGTTTGCAACGGAATCACCCCGCATGGCAAGTGTCGGTTCAAACAGATAAAATGCGCGCAGTTTTTCGCTGATCTTCACTGCCTGCGGATGCGTGTTGATAACGGCGCGCTTTGGGTTTAAAAACGAAATCACATATGAAGAAAACCCGTCCTCATAGCAGAAAAAGTCGCAGGGTGCACTGTAGTAGACACAGGCAATCAGACGCAGAAACGGATCGAAGTTTGAAAAAAAGATGCAGTCATAGGAAGTAAGCGGCTCGCTTATCAGTGTGTTGAGTACAGTGAGCGGCTGTAAGAATACCTCATCGAGGGACTGTTTGGATGCATTGGCGTACTGCGCGTTAAACGACGCGGACGAGGCATACAGCACGCGGGAAAACAGCGCGCTTTCCTGAAGCGGCAAGATGCGCGCAGGTGCGTCGGGAAGCACATCGGTCAGCAGAATATCGGCGTGTGTATCGGATAACAGCGTGCATTTCAGATGAACCGCCGTCAAGAGCTGATAGACGGAATTGACAAGAATCAGGATACGGGACACCAGACCCCTCCTTTTGGTTGATAGACGAAAAAGTGGTGCATAAGATTATGATAACCGGTGGAACCGGCAGTATACAGATTTTTCGGAAGCGGTGTGAGTACATAGGGCAACAGCTCCGACGGAAACGGTGCCGTGCAGATCTGTGCATCCGGCAACAGCGCGGTATAGTCGGTTTTGTCGTCGGGATGCACCTTTAAAAACAATCGGGTGTTCTCTGGAAGCGAAGCCAAGATTTCACGGTAAAAGGTTTGTTGTCCTTCTGCTGAGAGAACACCGAGTGCAGAGAGCTGCTGTGTCAAAAACACGGCGTTTGCCTGCGTGCGGATTGGTGCACGCACAAACAGTGAAACGACTTTGCGCCGTTGCTTTTTGGAGAGTGCTTCAAGTGCATCCTCTACACAGAAATCCTCGCACGGAACGGACTGCGGCATAAATGCCTGTGCACGTGTCAGGCAAATGACCGTTTGAATGAGCGGGTGCTCGCCGGTGAATAGACCGTACTTTGCAGCGATTTCCGCCTGCATGGGATATGTTTTTAAAAGCGGCGCAAACAGTGTCCGCGGGCGGGTAAGCATTCCTGCGGCATCTTCAAATATCGAAAAAGGCAGTCCTTTTTGTATGAGGCAAAGCGAAAAATAAAAATGCGCGCCCGCCACATAAATGCGTGAAAAACGAGCATCACCGAACAGTATCTGCCAAGCATTCAAGGCGCGTGCGGTGATTTCCGGTTCGGTTGTATGCGGAATCTGTGTGTAGGGAAACAGGCAAACGTGGTCAAACAAACGGCGGGAAGCAATCAGCATGATATTCGGATACTTTTCTTTGATGAAATCGGGAACAACCAGCACCGCCGGCTCATTCGGGTGCATGAGTATGCGGTGGAGCAGAACTTCCAACAGCTGATATGCGCTCACCGCATGATAGAGCACCGGCAGATTACGGTAATACAGCGCCTTCATCAAATTCCTCCTCAAACTGCTTTAGATATGCGCGGTTTTTAGGACTTAACACGGCTTTCATCGGCGCATAAGCATCCCGTCCGCTGACAGAAACGGGAAGGGAAAGCGCGTCGCAAGCGTGTTTATACTGTGCGCAGAAATCAAGAATCCCGCGGTGAATCTCCGGTGTGCATGAGGAAAATCCGCCAAAAAACCGCGCAGTCGGGTTTCCCTGTGTATCCGGATAGTAACCTAAAAATGTGCCGGTTGTATCGCCGAGCAGCAGCTCAAATGCCAAGTTATGGTCAGACAATGGGCGGTGAAACGAAAACAGATCGCGGTTTTTTCCCATCGAAAAGAGATACGAAAAAAACGTGCCGCTTGCCAAAAACGGCTCGGGTGTGTCGTTTGGCGAAATATTTTGCGAAGTCGTTCCGCCCAAAATCCCGGTCAGCTTGCAGGGAATCGAAAACAACTCGTTTACCAGATAAAACAGCAAAAACAGATTGCTTCCCGCCCAGCCGATATCGACGCAGGCGGCATGGCGGCAGTTTTTTAACAGATCGGAAAACACGGCGTTCGCGGCCGCGCGCTGCGGCGCATAGCAGGAAAGCACATCGTCCATATGCGCTTTTAGATAGTCTGTGATCAATATGCTTGTTTTATGCGTATAGCGCGTGTCAGGAGAACAGCCGGTCTGACGGCAGAAAGGAGCAAGGAGCGGCATCAGTTCTGCTTTTTCAAACCGGTCGCGGATCGTTTCATTCGGGTTTTGTGATTCGCCAAAAAAGCGTGCAAAATACAGCGCGCGGTAATACCCAGCTGTAAGTTTTGTAGCGGCGCGCCGTGACCAGTATACATATTTTGTGGGGAGTGCCTGCTCTCCGTACAGCAGATGATATGCTTTTTGCAAAACAGCGCCGTCGCGCGATAAGAACAACAGCGTGTCAATACCGCAAAGCCGTGCCGTTTTGTGAATGAATGCGCAGAATCCCGTCACAAACAGCCCGCCGTATATATAGCCATATTCATATGCACGCGAATAGCGGCGGTCTGAGGCATACAGGTGTGCATTTGTGATGCCGCGGTACAGTGCACCCACAATCGGAGAAAGATCATCGGTGCGGTACGGTGCGCCGAGTGCATTTACATTGCGGTACGGGATCACCGAAAGTCCGCACGCTTTTGCATGCGCCTGATCGGATATGGGATGATCGCCGACGTGAACGATTGACCGATGTATTCCCTCTGTTTGATACATCGTGACAAACAAACGGCTGTCTGCCTTACTTTGCCGGAATGCACAGGAGAGATAACGGGTGTGAAGCGACTGATACCCGCATGAAGAGAGCAGATCGTCGATCATCGGTTCGGTGAAATACGTATCAGAGCACAAAACGATGCGCTTATTTGCCTGCTGCAAAAGTGCGATAACTTCTTTTAGATACGGATTTGCAAAGCAGCAGGCGCGCTCACAGCGAAGCTCTGTTTGAATGCCGATTTCCTTGGGAATTCCCGTTTGTTTGGAGAGTACATCCCAGATCTCAGAGAGTGTCACTTCATAGGAGCCGGTGTTTTGATAGGCGTATACACGTGCCTGCTGTTCGGTAGATTTTCGGATGGTGCAGAAGTCGGGATAGCAAAGCGCCATACCCACAAAGTAAAAGACTTCCTCCGGTTTTGACACACGGCGCAGAATGAGCGTGTCAAAAATGTCGAACGAAATCATATCGAACGAACAAAGAGACGAGGCAAAGTCTTTCGGACTGCAAAGGGGTGCGCGCGCCGATTCACTCGATGCGCAAAACAGCTTTTTTTCACGGTAAGGCGGCGGTGTTTTTAAAAACCGAAAGCCCACAAGATAGCAGACGTTTAACAGCAGTGCATAGAAAAGTGTGAACACACGGCTGTTAGTACGCTCATAAAACGGCAGTACACGTGCGTGAATGCCGGGCACACGCGCGACAAAGAACGAATACAGTGCAGATGTAAGACGCTTCATACTTTCCCCATCGTTTCATACGCGCGGCAAACCGTGTCAGGGTCGCCGTCGGCGCGGAGTTTTCCCCGCTCAATCCAGAGCACTCTGGTGCAGAGTGAGCGGATGACCTGTGTCGAATGCGAAACGATCAGCACGGTGGAGCCGCTTTGGATCATTTCGCGGATGCGGCGTTCACTTTTTTCGCGGAAAAACCGGTCGCCGACACTCAGTACCTCGTCGAGAATCAGAATCCGCGGCGTGGATTTTGATGTGGCAATCGAAAAGGCAAGCCGTGACACCATGCCGGAGGAATAGTTTCGCACCTTTTCGTCCATGAAGCCTGAAAGCTCAGCAAACGAAACGATCGAATCATACTTCCGGTCAAGTCCGCGTTTTGTGAATCCGATGAGTGCGCCGTTTAAATAGACGTTTTCGCGGCCGGTGAGTTCTAAGTCAAATCCGGTGCCGAGGGTTAACAGCTCGATTTTTTTGCGGTCTGCAAACACAACACCGGAAGAGGGCGGCAGTACACCAGAAATGATTTTTAAGAGCGTGCTTTTGCCTGAGCCGTTTGTCCCGATGATGCCGACAATTTCTCCCGGATCAATGCAAAAGCTGATGGAATCGAGCGCCAAAAACGATTCCGCTCGCTTTCTTAGCTTTGGGTTCAGCAAAGATACCATCCATTCTTTTAAGCTGGTAGGCGT
Source organism: uncultured Oscillospiraceae bacterium (assembly GCA_949299455.1). Lineage (GTDB taxonomy): Bacteria > Bacillota > Clostridia > Oscillospirales > Ruminococcaceae > Paludihabitans. The sequence goes on along the minus strand of CASGAN010000003.1, from coordinate 136,904 downwards.
ATCTTTGGTGCGCCGAAACCGCATGGTGACATTCTGCAATAAGATTTCGGGACGCTTTGCACTTGGCACAACACACACCGCCTTTCCTCATAGAAATTCGACAATCTTTTTTCGGTAGAATTTGAACACCGTGCGGCCGAGCAATAACGTTAAAATGCCAAAACACATCATTTGCAGCCAGACAAGGCCGCTTGGAAGCGTGCCGTCGAGTACAGCGCCGCGCAGACTGCTGATGTACGCATAGATCGGATTGAGCCGAACAACGGTCTGCATGAACGCTGACAGCTGACTGACCGGATAAAACAGTGCGGAGCAATACATCCAAAGGGTTAAAAGCACGGTGTATAGATGTCTCACATCGCCGAAAAACACGCATGCCACCGCAAGCAGATAGGACATCCCAAGCGAAAAACAAAACAATAAGAAGAGATACACCGGCGCAAGCAGCATCGTCCATTTAAATGAAATCCCGAATACAATGAGCATTACCGCGTAGGCGATCAGCGAGTAAACGAGATTTACCCCCGCGGTGTATACGCGTGCGAGCAGAAAAATATCCATCGGAAAGCGCACTTTTAATAACAGTGGTTTATTGTCGGGGAGCGCAGTCATCGCAGAGGTGGTTGCGAGCGTGAACGTCTGCCATATAAGATAACCGGTGAGATAATAGATCGGGTAATTCTCGATGGAACGGCGGAACATATTCAAAAAGATCAGCGACAGCACCGCCATTGAGAGAAGGGGATTTAAAATGCTCCAGAGAATGCCGAGCGAGGAACGGGCATATTTCCGCTTGAGTTCGCGCGCCGTTAACTGACGGATCACGAACGCATATTGATGCCATGCGGAAAGAACGCGCATAGGTGACACCTCCTTTTTTGTATGATTCGCTGCACAATGGGAAACTGACGTACCATCTGCCACAAAAAATGCGACAGCAGTGCAAACAGCGGTATCGGATAGGAACGAACAGCACTGCCCGCATACCAGCTTGTGGGGATAGATGATCTTTTACGAAAGAAATGAAACAGTGATGGGAAAAAACGTCCACTATTCCGCTTTGATTTTGAAAGGATCGGTGCTAATGCCGTTTCGTTTTGGTTGTTGTCGGAAAACGAAAGATTACCGAGAAAGTCGGCTGTACCGTGTGAAGGAAATGCCATCAGACGAATACAAATCCGAAAGATTGCCCTCACAGACAGCGGGGAAGAAAGCCATTTGTCGATTGCATCATTTACGAAAAGAATATCGGCGCCTGTGCGGATAAAGGCTTTTGTTTGTATGTTTGCAGGTGCGCAGATCGGAAAAACACGGCCGGACGCTTCACCATAGGAGATTGTTGTGCCGTGCGGTGCGGAGAAGATCGTTTCAAACACAGCGGGTGAAAAGAACACCTTGCGCCAGTAATGCGTCTGCGGTGAAAAATATGCGGTGCGCCCTTTGGATAAAAACGGCGTTCGGTGGTTTACCTGATACAGTCCGAAGTAATATCCAAAAACCGGCGCAGTGCGTCCCGCTTCGAGCAAGCGGCGGTTGAGCGCAGGCTGAATGCTGCCCATCCATCCGCTGTCCACGATTGCCGCGCGCGTTTTTTTAAGCAGTCCCGCCTGTGTAAGATACAAGGTTAAATGCTTGTTTTGCGGTGTGAAATCAGACAGCGTTTTGCGTGAAACGTACAGATAGTGACAGCGAATCGGGAGCGCACGCGTTAAACAAAGCCTTCGCGCGGCATGAAAGAAAAACCATCCGTCCCTTGCGAGAAAATATAAATCGGAAACACGGTCGCGCGTCGCACGTTCGATGAGCCAGCAGGTGAAAAATCCGAGAATCGGCGCCGCCGTTTCTTCAAAAAATCGGTGGGTGGAAAACAAGTTCATGGGAGGTCTCCTTTTGTGTGACTGGAGCGGGCGAGACGACGCTTGACTGCATATTGTGCGCCGCGCGGCACAAGACACAGCGCAAGCGGCTTTGCTGTGTAAAGAAGTTTTTTCATAAACGGCAGACGAAGTGCTGAAAATCCGCGGAAACGAACGGCCGCTTCCGAAAACCGGCGCTTGACCGTTCGTTTTTGATAGGACGCGCGGTCCTCGCGGTAAAAAAGAAGCGGCAGCGGCAGATTCGCGCCGCGCATTCCCATTGCCGTCATGCGCAGGAACAGTTCATAGTCCTCGCAAAACCGGCACGTTTCCGATTCGTTGTAGCCGCCGACTCGTGCAAGCGATTGGGCGCGAAACATCACACTCGGATGAATAAACGGGGAATTATGCAAAAAATCATGTGCAGTCGGCGTGATGGGGACGGTGAAATCTCCCCATACACCCATATCATCAAACCGCTTTGCAAATGAGCCGACCCAGTCATATTCCGGATGCGCAGAGAGAAATGCCATCTGGTGCAGAAACCGTTCGGGTGCACAGCGGTCGTCGTCATCCATGCGGGCAAGATATGCGCCTTTTGCAGATTGCACGGCGCAGTTGAGCGCATGGGCAAGTCCGCGGGAAACACTGCCGCGCACAAGCCGAATCCGTGCATCGAGGGATGCGGCGGATTGGGTCGCCGCCTGTCCGTGATTATCTGACGCATCGTCGTATAAAATGAGCTCCCAGTGCTGATACTGCTGGCGGCAGACGGATAAAATCGCCTCATGCAGGCGGGTGGGGTTCGGATTTTTTGTGCACAGCAGAACGCTTACAAGCGGCATCGGTGCGGCGGTCGGCTTCATGGTAGACACTACGCATGACGGCTTTCGTGTATTGCTGTTCAAACGGTCGTGCAGACTCGATACATCGCACGTTCATCTCCTTTTTTTCCTGTGGGGTACGGCTTTGCAGAAATAAAATGCCTTCTTCGATTGTGCGCGGATCGTCGTGACGGCATAAAAATCCGTTTTGCTTGTGCAAAAGATATTCGCGGCTTCCGCGGTTGTCCGCCGCAATCACCGGCACACCCATCGCAAGCGCTTCGACTGCCGCCATGCCAAGTCCCTCGCGCACGGACGGAAACACGAGTGCATCTGCACAGCCGATGAGCGCCGGTGCATCGGTTCGGTGGCCGTACAGTGTGACAATGTCGGAAAGTCCGAGCGAACGGATGGTATGCGCAAGATGCCCTTTCAAAAAGCCGTCGCCGCAGATAATGAGCTTTACGTTGTGAAGCGTTCCCGCCTGCTTCATGGCATGAAGTGCCGATAGAATTGCCGTGTGGTTTTTGTTGTGGTTTAACTCCCCGACGGCGATCAGCAAAAATTCATCCGGCAAAACACAGAGACGGCGGCGGATCATGTCGCGTGCTGTGTGGCCGAGCGGCGAAAACCGTACGGGATCAAGACCGACGCCCGGGATTTTGTAAACCCGACCGCCTTTCCTTAAATGAAATGACCGCGCCGCTTTGTCATCCTCGTCGTTTATCACAACGAGCAGATCGGTCAGGTGCGCAAGCAGTCGTTCAATCGGCTTGTAAAGCAGGTGATTCACAAGCGGCGCACCGCGGTAAAAGTGAAAGCCGTGTGCTGTATAAATCACGGTGAGCGGGTGCTGTTTGGAAAGTGCACCGGCGAGCCGTCCGAGCACACCGCCGACCGGTGTGTGGCAGTGGAGAATGGAAATGGGGATGGAGCGGAGCAGATGCACAATCTCTTTCAGTGCGCGAAAGTTCTGCCGGAACAAAAACGGGGAACGCGCAATCGGAATCGGATGAAAGTGAACACCAAGCCGTTTGATCGCCTCGAGGTCGGAAAGATAGGCGGGTTCTTTTTCATTTGCGGCAAAGTGCACGGTATATCCCATGTGCATGAGTCTTATTGCATTTTCTTTTTCAAATTTCAAGAGAAAATCGTGCGTCGTGGAAAGAATGAGCGCATGACGTTGCATTGTTTGCCGCTCCTTTCCCTGCACAAAATAAAAAATCTCCTGCAAACAGTTTCGCCGTTTGCAGGAGATTTTATGCGTATTGATTTTTTATTTGCACTCGGTGCAGCGGTATTCAGGAACGCGGCGGTTTTGGGTCACCGCTTCGTAAAGCCGCCAGCCGCCTGCTAAGTTATAGCAGTCATAGCCGTAACCGCTCAAGATGCAGCATGCAATATAGCTGCGCAGTCCGCTGTGGCAGTGGACATACACCGGTTTGCCTTTCGGAAGCAGATCTAAATGTTCGCGGAGGCTGTCGACCGGGATATGCATAAATCCGTCGATTGCGCCGCGGCTGCGTTCGGTATCCGTGCGCACGTCGAGCAGTGTCACACTGCCGTCACGCGGCAGGGAAGCGACATCGTGCCAGAAGAATTGTTTTAACTTGCCCGACACAACGTTTTCTGCGACAAATCCCGCCATGTTGACCGGATCTTTCGCACTGCCGAACGGCGGTGCATAGCAAAGCTCGAGTTCTATAAGATCGGTGACTTTTGCGCCGAAGCGAATGGCGGTTGCCAGCACATCCATGCGTTTATCCACACCGTCAAAGCCGACGATCTGTGCGCCGATGAGTTTGAGTGTGTCTTTTTCCCAGAGGAGTTTGACTGACATGTTGTTCGCACCCGGATAATAGGACGCGTGGGAAGCGGAGAACGTGTAGGTCTTATCGTAATCAATACCCGCAGCCGAAGCCGATTTTTCGTTTAAACCGGTCGTTGCCACGGTCATATCGAAAATCTTTAAGACAGCCGAGCCCTGTGTACCGGTGTAGCGGCTGTCGCCGCCGCAGATGTTGTCCGCCGCAATGCGTCCCTGCTTGTTTGCAGGACCGGCAAGCGGAATGACTGCCGCATTTTTCGACACAAAGTCAGTGATCTCTACTGCGTCGCCAACGGCGTAAATGTCGGGATCCGTTGTTTCCATCCGCTCGTTTACAACGATGGCGCCGCGTGCATTCAACAGCAGGCCGCACTCTTTTGCAAGCGTTGTTTCCGGACGGACACCGACTGCCATGATGAGCAGGTCAGCCGACACCGCGCCGTTTTGCAGTTTCACATTCAAACGGCCGTTTTCGCGCTCGATTGCAGTCACACCGTTATTGAGAATCACCGAAACGCCTTTTTGCGCGAGATAGTTGTGCACATCTGCCGCCATGTCGAAGTCGAGCGGCGCAATCAGGTGATCGGACAGCTCCACAATCGTGGTGTCGATGCCTGCGTGGCTTAAATTCTCCGCCATTTCGACACCGATGTAACCGCCGCCTACGACGACTGCCGATTTCGGCTCGCGTTCGCGGATGAATGCGTCAATCTGCATCGTGTCAGGAATGTTGCGCAGAGTAAAGACCGCCTCGTCGTCAATGCCCGGAATCGGCGGACGGATCGGCGCTGCACCCGGCGAGAGAATCAGTTTGTCGTACGATTCTTCATAGGTACTGCCGTCGTCCGTGCGGCGAATCGTCACGATGTGACGGACCGGATCGATTGCGAGTGCTTCGTTTTTCACACGCACGTCAATGCGGAAGCGGTTGTAAAACTGCTGCGGTGTCTGGAGCGTGAGTGCGCTTTTTTCTTTGATGACGCCGCCGATATAATACGGCAGGCCGCAGTTTGCAAACGAAATGTATTCGCCGCGTTCAAGCAGAATGATCTCTGCCTGTTCGTCAAGGCGTCTTAAGCGTGCGGCAGCGGATGCACCGCCTGCCACACCGCCGATAATGACTGCTTTCATGGGGAGTGCGCCTCCTTTGAATATTACTTTTTAGTCGAGCAGTGCCAAAACTGCTGCTTTCGCTTTGTAGCCGACCGATGTGTTTGTGACTTTGCCGTCTTTTACGACTGCGAGCATCGGGATGGACATGACTTTGAATGCCTGTGCAAGCTCCGGCTGTTCGTCAACGTTTACTTTGCCGACTTTGATGTTCGCGTTTTCCTCGGCGATTTCGTCAACGATCGGGGAGAGCATCCGGCACGGACCGCACCAGGAAGCCCAGAAGTCCAGAAGAACCGGTTTTGTGCTTTTTAAAACTTCGGATTCAAAATTCTCTTTTGTGATAACAGTAACAGCCATGAATAATCTTCCTTTCAAAATTGTTGTTTATATATTGTTGAAAATAAAATGAATGACGTTAATTTTGTTCGGTTTTTCCGTGCGCATGTGCTTTGCACACAAGCTGTGTCATCGTGCCCATCGGACAGCATACGCACCATGCACGCGGTTTATAAAGCACCATCAACACGATGCCAAGAATGGTCGAGGTGAGCATGATGCTGTAAAATCCGAATGCAAACTGCGACACCCATGCGGGCAGTGCTGTTTCGGTATAGGCAAACGTCCAGGGAACCCGGAACGTCCAAAGGAGTGTGACCGCTGTTTTTAGAGAATCAGCGTTTAAAAAGACGCCGACGGTCTGTGTGATCATCAGTCCAAACATCGTCATGAAAAAGGCGAGAAACCCATATCGGAAAATGCGGCTTTTTAAAAAGCGGGGCATCGGTTTGTTGCGGGACAGACGGAGCGTTTGCCCAAGCAGGGAAAACAACTGTCCGCGTCCGCAGTAACGGTTGCAGTAGGCCTTGCTTTTGCCGAAAATGGAAATCATGAGCGGGATCATGAAGCACAACAGCCCGAGCCATGCAAACAGGATGTTGAAAAACCCGAGAATCAGATACAGCGCAGAGGCAATCCAAAGGTAGTCATAGAAATGTTTTTTCATGTGGCCGCCTCCATTCGAATTGCATCGGCAGGGCACATGGCCGCACATTTTGCACATCCGACACATCGGTCGCTCACCTGTGCATAAATGCCGCGAAAGACGGTGATTGCATGGAGCTTGCACGCTGTTGTACAGCATCCGCAGGCGACACAGTGCGTTTTGTCGACGACTGCTTTTCGTTTTGCCATAGAAGTAATTGCCTCCTTGTGTCTTGTTCTGAGGCTATTATATGGCGCGAATTAGAAAAGTTCCGTGACAAAATCACATTTGCACAAAATTTATGCGTCACCAGCCAAAAGCGAAAGCGATTCTTTGTCGGTCAAACGGATTTCCTTGCGCGAAAGGGTGATCATCTGCTCCGACTGGAGGTATTTGAGCATCCGGGAAACAACTTCGCGCGCAGTTCCTAAGTGTGCGGCGATCTGTTCATGTGTGAGCGTGAGGGTATCGGTGTGATAGAGTTCGCTTTGACTGCACAAAAATGCGGCGATCCGGCTGTCCATCCGTTTAAACAGAATCTGATCCACAAGCCACAGAATATCGGCAAGACGGTTTGACATGATGCCGCTTGTGAAATTGGAAACCGCAATGTTTGTTTGTAAGACTGACTGATACACCTGCGCCGGAATGCGGTAAAGCGTTACATCGGTCTGCGCCTCAACAAGAAGCGGGAACGGGATACGCGACAGAATGCACGAAGCGGAAAACAAGCAGAAATCGCCCTCTTTTAACTGATACAGCGTGACCTCGCGTCCTTCTTCTGAAATCATATAGACGCGCAGAATCCCGCGTGTCACGGCGTAGAGCGCTTCGCACTGGTCGGTACTGTTTTTTAAAACGGTGCCCCGTTCATAGGAAACAAGGCGGGCGCTCTCTGAAAACAGCGTCTGCTCCTCTTTTGAAAGCTTGCCCCAAATATCGCCGAAAAATTCGCGCAGTTCCAAACCGATTCCTCCTTAAATCGTCGTTTGTTTTCATTATATCGGATTTCATCAAAGTGTCAACCGAAAGGCAGGAGGAATCGGTTTGATTCGCTTTTTTTGACGGAGTATGCTATACTGAATACAATGTCTGCACAGGAAGAAGGATCGTCATGAGTTTACAGTCAACCCCGTCCGCCGAACGTATTCACATCGGACTGTTCGGCAGGCGCAACGCCGGCAAATCGAGTATCATGAATGCGCTGACCGGCCAGAATCTTGCCATTGTTTCGGATGTAAAAGGCACCACTACCGACCCGGTGCTAAAATCGATGGAGCTTTTGCCGCTTGGACCTGTCGTGTTTATCGACACGCCCGGCTTGGACGACGAGGGAGAGCTCGGGAAAATGCGTGTAAAAAAAGCGGTTCAGATGCTCAATAAAACGGATATTGCGCTCGTTGTGGTCGATGCCGGCGAGGGACTTTCACCGCTTGAGGAAACCCTCATCGAAACGATACAGAAAAAGCAGATTCCGTATCTCGTGGTATTCAATAAATCGGATACAGCAAAAACACAAGACCTGCCTGCGCACAGCATTCTTGTCAGTGCGAAAACAGGCGAACATATTCACGAACTCAAAGAATTGATCGCCGCATGCAAGCCTGCCGATTCAAACAAACGGATTGTCGGCGATCTGATTCGCCCAAACGATACGATCGTGCTGGTGACACCGATTGATGAAGCCGCACCGAAAGGACGGCTCATTCTGCCGCAGCAGCAGACGATCCGCGATATTTTAGACAGTGATGCGTACTGCATCGTCACAAAGGAAACAACGCTCACACATGCGCTTTCATCTTTAAAAGAACCACCCGCGCTCGTCATCACAGACAGTCAGGCATTCGGCAAGGTGTCGAAGATGGTCGACGAATCGATTCCGCTTACATCATTTTCGATTCTGTTTGCACGGTATAAAGGAAATCTCAGTACGGTTGCATCCGGTGCGGCGGCGATCGACCGCTTAAAAGACGGTGACACCGTGCTCATCTGCGAGGGCTGCACGCATCACAGACAATGCGGGGATATCGGCACCGTGAAACTGCCAAACTGGATTTCTTCCTATACAAAAAAAGACCTGCATTTTGTGTTTAAAAGCGGCACGGAATTCCCGGATGATCTTTCGCCGTATGCGATGGTCGTGCACTGCGGGGGTTGTATGCTCAATGAGCGGGAAGTAAACTACCGCATGAAGTGTGCCGCCGATCAGGGTGTTCCGTTTACAAACTACGGCATTTTAATCGCGCAGATCCACGGGATTTTAAAGCGTGCGGTTGCACCGTTTTCGGAAATTGCCGCACTGTTTTTATAAAACAGCTTGCGTTTGCAATCAAGTGGTAATCGAGCAAACAACAGTAGTATTTTTTTGAAAGATTGATAAAAATGCTTTTCAAAATCGACATCGTGTGGTATACTGAACGTATCAGATGTGTATTGTTTTTTGAATGAAAAGAGTAAAAGGAGAGTGGATTATGGCAGCACTTACGATCCCGCCCGCAGAGGAAAAACGCGTCAAGGGTCTTGGTTTTTTGAGCAACAAAGGCACAGATAATTTTTCGGGACGCATCATCACGAAAAACGGCAAAATTACCGCGGCACAGGCTGCCTGTATTGCAGAAGCTGCCGAAAAATTCGGCAACGGCAATATTACATTTACAACCCGTCTGACGGTTGAAGTGCAGGGCATCCCGTTTGATCAGATTGAACCGTTCCGCGAATATATTGCAAAAGCAGATCTTGTCACCGGCGGTACAGGTGCAAAAGTACGTCCGGTTGTGTCATGCAAAGGTACAACCTGCCAGTATGGACTCATCGACACGTTTGCACTTTCCGAAGAGGTTCACGACCGTTTCTTCGTGGGTTATGCCAATGTTTCGCTTCCGCACAAATTTAAAATCGCAGTCGGCGGATGTCCGAACAACTGCGTAAAACCGGACTTGAACGATATCGGCATCATCGGCCAGCGTGCTCCGAAGTTTAATGCAGAGAAATGCAGAAACTGCAAAAAATGTCCGATTGAAGAGGCATGTCCGGTCAAAGCGGCAAAACGCGGTGAGACAAGCATGACCATCGACAGTGCTGAGTGCACCAACTGCGGACGCTGCGCAGGAAAATGCTATTTTGATGCACTGAGCGAGAATGTTGACTGCTATAAAATTTATATCGGCGGCCGTTGGGGCAAACGTGTGGCACAGGGACGCACACTGTCTCGTCTGTTTACTGATAAAGAAGAAGTGTTGGCAATCGTCGAAAAAGCAATGCTTCTGTTCCGTGATCTTGGTTATGTCGGCGAGCGTTTTTCGCAGACAATCGACCGCCTTGGCATGGAGAAAGTGGAAGAACTGCTCTATTCGGATGAGCTTTTTGCCCGCAAAGATGAGATTTTGGCAGCAGAACTTAAAAAACGCCCGTAAGAAAATATTTGATTCAAAAATCCTCCGGAATCCGGAGGATTTTTTCTTGTCATTTCATTAAGGTTATGGTATACTAACGCCGTATACATTCTAAGTTTGACAGGAGAACGATTATGCAATATCTGCTTGTGTTTTTGGAAGGAATTATTACATTTATTTCGCCGTGTCTTTTGCCGATGCTGCCGATCTATGTGTCGTATTTTGCGGGCAGCGATACGCAGAACAAACGCGGTGCGGCAATCAAGAATGCACTCGGCTTTGTGCTTGGTTTTACAGTCGTGTTTACGCTGATGGGTGCGTTTGCCGGAACGATCGGCAGTATTCTCACACAGTATCAAACGATTGTGAACATTGTTGCAGGCGCCGTGATTGTTCTGTTTGGTCTGTCGATGCTCGATTTATTCAAGCTTTCGTTTTTTAAAGGAATGCGCGGCACGATGAAGCATCACACACTCGGATTTTTCTCGTCGATTTTGTTCGGTATGATTTTTTCGGTCGGATGGACACCGTGCGTCGGTGCATTTTTGGGGTCTGCACTGATGATGGCGGCAAGCAGCGGCCATGTGTTTGCAGGTATACTCATGCTTTTATGTTATTCGGTGGGACTGGGCATTCCGTTTGTAGTGAGTGCTGTGCTGATCGATAAATTAAAATCCACATTTGCGTTTATCAAATCGCATTATCGTGTCATCAATCTGATTTCAGGCGGACTGCTGATTGTGGTCGGTATTTTGATGATGACGGGACTGTTTGGAATGTTCTTGTCATTGCTTACATTTTAACATGACGGAGGGAATGAAATGAAAAAACAGGCATGGCTTTGGATCTCTTTGGCAGTCGGTCTTGTGGTACTGATCGGCGCGGCGGCAATTCTTTATCCGATGCTTTCAAAAGAAGTACAGACACCGGATGCAGAACAATCTGCGCAGACGATTCCGTATGTTGATTTTACGGCAGTCGATGCAGAGGGGAATGAAGTATCGCTTTCGGATTATATCGGCAAACCGATTGTACTCAATTTCTGGGCATCGTGGTGTCCGCCTTGCAAATCGGAAATGCCCGATTTTGATGCAGTGGCGAAAGAACTTGACGGCGAAGTTGTGTTTTTGATGGTCGACATGGTCGACGGAATGCAGGAAACAAAGGAAAAAGGCGAGCGGTTTGTAAAAGAACAAGGCTTTTCTTTTCCGGTGCTGTATGACGTAAACCAGGATGCAGCCATGAAATACGGTGTTTCCTCCTTGCCGACTACCTATTTCATCAATAAAGACGGAAATATCGTCACCGGTGCGATGGGTGCCATTTCGAAGACCAATTTGCTCAGAGGAATCGAAATGATTCAGTAAGCTGCTCTTCGCATGTGGTATATTCGATGAAAACAACGGAAGGGGAGGTTTCGGTGACAGAGCTTGTTCCGGTGGAAGAAATGTATTTCACCGACTTGTTTGAACTCGAGAACGATGCGGAAACGGCATATCTTTCCGGATGTGAAACGCCGCGTACGCGCGAAGAGATTGCACAGGCGTATGAAGCGCGCCGGGAGAAAAATACGCCGCTTGCAGTGTATATGATTGTGGATGAGGACATCGTTGCCGGAAAAATCGAATGCTATCGGCTTGACGAAACAACTGCATATGTCGGTGTTGTTATAAAGCCGGCACACCGGAGAAACGGCTATGCCAAAAAAGCGCTCGGCCTGCTGTGCAAAGCGGAGCGTGAGCGGTCAGCCGGCGTACGTTTGAAAGCGGAAATCTATGCGGATAATCCCGGCAGTATGCAGTTTTTTGAAGCATGCGGCTTTCGCCGGACAGGTGCCGTAACCGAGGAGATCTTCCGCGGTCAGCCGCGTATGCTTTATGAATACGAATATCGTGGTTAAAACAAAACACCGCACAGGACAGCTGTCCTGTGCGGTGTTGTTATGTGGGTTCGAATGCAATTTTCAATTCATCCGGCAGTGCATTGCCGTCAAACCGGAAATGACCGCTGATTGTGCCGCATCGCTGCAGCGCATCTTCTTCGCGGCGGAGCTGTCCGCTGTTGTGGATGAGGAATGGAATCCCCTGTGCATTTCGCCGGTCGGAAATGATGCCGATATGATGGTCGCCGAATGTGACGATATCGCCTGCCTGCCATGCGGCAATGTGAGTCGGATCGGTAGTGAGTGTCTGTGCGTATTTTGAAAAGAATACCCGCAGGTTCGGCACTCGGCGGAAATCGATGTTTGCATCACGCACGCCGCCGGTTCGGGGATAATCAGCAATCGACGCACGGATGTCAGTATCGACCATCTCTTTTAATGAATAGCCCGCCTCACGGAATGCCCGCCAGATCACATCGGTGCAGACACCGCGGTCCTCGGGCGGATAGCCGCCTGCTACATAGCTGCCGTCATATACAGGACGGTTTTGTGCATCTTTTCGTGCACCGATGAGCAGGTCGAGCGTGTCGTCGATGCCGTTTTCGTTGAAATCGACGCCGCTTTGTTTGATCGAAAGGGAAAAGTCCTCGTTTGTGTAAAACGGAACAGCGGCAAAACCGGTAAGCACGAGTACATACCAAAGAATGCACAGCAGAAAAACGGCACAGATTCCCGATAAAAACCGGCTTTTTACTTCACGAATCGTTTGTAACATTGCCGTTTCCTCCGATGGGGATGGCTTCCCCAAGATAGGTTGGCTTTGGTTTCACCGCGCAGTAAATAACATCCTTTGCACGAGCAAAGATCTCGCGGAAATCGCGGCTGAGCTGTCCGGCAAGACGTGTTTTGTCGGCGCTTACGCCATACGCTTCCATTCCCATTGCACGCGCATCATAGATTGCACGCGAGAGGTGATATTCCTGCGTCACAATCAGCACGCGTTTTACACCGAAGATCTCTTTTGCACGATACATGCTTTCATATGTGGAAAATCCGGCATGATCCATGAAAACCGCATCGGAGTTTACTCCGCGCGCGACCGCATATGATTTCATAACGTTTACTTCATCATAATCTTTTTGCCCGTGGTCACCGCTTACAAGAATGCGGTCGGACACGCCTGCTCGAAACAACGAAATGCCCATATCAAGCCGTTCGGCAAGCAGTGGGCTTGGCTCGCCGCTGCGTACACCTGCACCGAGCACCAAAATGCAGTCAAACGACTTTGTGCTGGCCTCCGTTTCGGTCAAGATGGCATCGGCGGAATTGTGGCGGACAAAAAAGTCGGCGGCAAATACAAACGATGCACACAGCACGCACACAATGACCGCAAAGAGAATCAGCCGAAAGAGCAAACGAGAGATGTGATGTGACATGAAAAATCCCCTCCGTTTCTTATGTCCATCATACCAACGAATCGTTATAAAGTCAAATAACAGATTTGTCACATTTCCCCTCGGCAAAACCTGGATGCAGGCAAGAAAAGGGTTGCGGATTTTTGTGAAACGCGGTACAATAAAATCATCTATTGAATCAAGGAAAGGGCGAACCGATTGGAAATTTATCTCGATAACAGTGCGACAACAAAACCGTGTGCGGAGGCGGTCGACGCGTGTGTAAACGCTATGACAAAGACATATGGCAACCCGTCCTCACTGCACGATGTGGGCTTTGCGGCGGAAAAGTGCATCAAAGAAGCGAAAAAGCAGATTGCAGCTGCGTTAAAATGTGATGTGTCGGAGATTGTGTTCACCTCGGGTGCAACGGAATCGAACAACCTGGCACTTGTCGGTGCAGCACAGGCAAAAATCCGGCGCGGCAAAACGATCGTGATTTCGGCGGTGGAGCATCCTTCCGTGCTTGAAACGGCGCATGCACTCGCACAGCAGGGATTCACCGTGAAAACGGTGCAGCCGCAAGCAGACGGTACGTTTTCCGCGCAGTCGTTTGCCGATGCAGTCGACAGCGATACAACGCTTGTGAGCTGTATGATGGTCAATAACGAAACGGGCCTTTTGCTGCCGATTGCAGAGATTGCCGCGGCAGTCAAAGCGAAAAAGCCCGACGTGCTGGTTCACACCGATGCCGTGCAGGCGTTTTTGAAGCTTCCGATTCGGTTTCCGGTACTTTCGGTTGATTTGATGAGCATCAGCGGCCACAAGGTCTATGCGCCAAAGGGAATCGGTGCGCTGATTGTCAAAAAAGGCGTGCGGCTTATCCCCCAGATTACCGGCGGCGGCCAGCAAAACGGCGTGCGCTCGGGAACAGAGCCGGTGCCGATGATCGCGGCGTTCGGTGCGGCAGTGGCTGCACAGCGGACGAAGCTGTCTGCACGCATGGCGCATTACGAAGCGCTGTCAAAACGGCTGTACGATGCGTTTTCGCAGAATGAAGCCGTGTCATTCCGGTCAAGCGATGCATGTGTGCCGTATATCGTGAGTTTGTCCGTGTTCGGTGTGCGCTCAGAGACGATGCTGCATTTTTTGGAGCAGAAAGGCATCTATGTATCGAGCGGAAGCGCCTGTGCAAAAGGCGCGCACAGTCATGTCATGGACGCACTCGGCGTTGACCGCATGACAGCGGACGAAACACTGCGCATTAGCTTTTCGCCCGACACGACAGAAGAGATGATCGATATACTCGTGTCGGCAATTTTAGAAGGAGAACAGACACTCGCAAAACAGCGGGTGAGAGGATAGGAGAAACTATGAACGAAGCCATTTTATTAAAAACAGGAGAAATTGCGTTAAAAGGACTCAACCGCGGTTCGTTTGAGGATATTCTGGTCAAAAACATCCGCTGGCGGTTAAAGCCGTTCGGTGCGTTTGACATTCAGCGTGCACAGTCGACGATCACCGTACGCCCGAAATCGGACGACATTGATTTGGACGAAGTGTGTGACGCAATGGGCAAGGTGTTCGGCATCGCGGCATATTCGCGTGCGCTTGTCACCGAAAAAGATTTGGGTACCATCTTAAAAGATGCCGTTTCCTATTTAAAAGATGATCTTTCCGGCATCCGCACGTTTAAAGTGGAGGCAAAGCGGTCGGACAAATCGTTCCCGTACAAATCGCCGGAGATCTCGCGCGAAGTTGGTGCGGCACTGCTTTCGGCATATCCGCATCTGCGCGTAGACGTACATAATCCCCAGATGACTGTCATCGTCGAAATCCGCGACTTTGCAGCATATATCCACGGTGCACAGCGCGAGGGTGCAGGCGGTATGCCGGTTTCCTCGAGCGGACAGGCGCTTCTGCTTGTGTCGGGCGGCATCGACAGCCCGGTTGCAGGCTATATGATGGCGCGCCGCGGCTTAAAGATTTCGGCAATCCATTTTGTAAGCCCGCCGTATACGAGTGCGCGTGCGCTCGACAAGGTGGAAACACTGCTTCAGACGCTGACCGATTACACCGGAAATATTACGTTTTACTGCGTACCGTTTACGAAACTGCAGGAAGCGATCCGCGACCACTGTCCGGAGGAGCTGTTTACGATTATCATGCGCCGGCTTATGATGGAGATTGCTGTGCGTGTGGCGCGTGCGCATGATCTGCCGGCGCTCATTACCGGCGAGAGCTTAGGTCAGGTGGCAAGCCAGACGATCTTGTCGCTTGCGGCAACAAACGCAGCATCCGACCGTCCGGTGTTCCGTCCGCTCATCGGCATGGACAAAAAGGACATTGTCGCTATCGCGCGTAAGATCAACACGTTTGAAACATCTATCTTGCCGTATGAGGACTGCTGCACCGTGTTTACGCCGAAACGGCCGAAAACACGTCCGACACTCCGCTACGTCGAGGAGTCGCAGGCATTGTTTGATTTTGAACCGCTGCTTGCCGAAGCGGTCGAACATATTGAGGAAAAAGTCATTCGTCTGGAGTGGTGAAGAGAATGAATCTGCAGACTGAAGCCGAAGCGCTTGTAACACTGCTCGCTGCACGCGGCCTCACGATTGCCACAGCCGAAAGCTGTACCGGCGGGATGGCAGCGGCGGCGATCACCTCGGTTTCGGGCGCTTCGTCTGTGTTTGAATATGGGGCGGTTACATACGCAAACCGAATCAAGGAGGAAATGCTCGGCGTGCGTGAATCATCACTGCGGCAGTACGGCGCAGTGAGCGAGGCGGTTGCATGCGAAATGGCGGAAGGTGTTCGCGTGCGTGCAAACAGCGATGTCGGGATTTCCACCACCGGAATCGCCGGTCCGACCGGCGCAGTCGAAGGCAAACCGGTCGGTACGGTGTATATTGCCGTATCGTATCGGGGAAACACCGTATGGGAACGGCTCAATTTATTGGCTGAATGCGGAAACGACCGACAGAATATCCGGACAGAGACGGTGATTCGGCTGTTTCGAAAAACAGCTGATCTCATTTGCCGGCAGGATTCATAACACCCATTGAATCCGGAAAGGAGCACACCATGGAAGAAAAAGAGAAAATGACAATCGAACAGCAAGAGGAAAAGACGAATAAGAAATCGCGAAAAGGCGGCGCACACGCAAAACCGAAGAAAAAATCACTGTCACAAAAGATTTTGCTTGCATTGACAATCATTTGTCTGGTGGGCGCAGTGATTAGCGGCGGCTTGATTTTGGTGAAATATTTCATTATCCGTCACGATCAAAGTGAAGCGGACAAGCTGTATCAAAAAACGGAATCCTCGGATGAGGTTGCACCCGAGTCTGCACCGGAGCTCGATCCGACCACCGGTATTATCTCGGATTTTAATGCGCTTTATAATGTCAATCAGGATATCAAAGGCTATGTCTATATTGAGGGAACAGGGCTTTCTTCGGTTGTGGTGCAGAGCGACGATAACGACTATTATCTGCGCCGCAATTTTTACGGCAAATCGATTCTCGGTATTCCGTTTATCGACTATCGTGCAGAGATTACGCCGACCGACCAGAGCCAGAACCTGACGCTTTACGGTCATGCGGCAAGCGACGGTTCGTATTTTGCGCCGATCAAAGAGTATAAAAGCCTTGATTTTTATAAACAGCATCCAATCATCAACTTCGATACGATCTACGGCCGCGGCCAGTATAAAGTGATCGGTGCGTTTATGGCAGAAGTCGACCCTGATATGGAAGGCTATTTCGGCTATCACGATTATGTGGATATGACCAAAGAACAGTTTGAAACGTTTCTTTTGGAAATCGACAAGCGTTCGTATTTCAATACAACCGTCGATGTCGATTACTCCGACCGGTTCATTACACTGTCGACTTGTGAAACACTGACACCGGAAAAACCGACACCGTACCGCATGGTGGTTGTTGCAAGAAAAGTGCGTCCGGGCGAGCCGTATGCAGTGAATGTCGAAGGTGCAACGATCAACAAAGATATGATCATGCCGGAGGTTTGGGTGGAGCAACACGGAAAAGCAAATCCGTATGCATAAGAGAAAGGACGAATTGCGATGAAAAAATGGATGGTTCATCTGGCGTCGTTTGGTGCCGCCGTGTCAGTTTTGGCTGTATCGGTTGGTATGAGCGCAGATGCGTTTGCATATATGCCGGCAAGCGCGCAGACGGACCCGCTTGCAGGCATTGTGCAGGGACAGGAGCCCGGTATTGCCGAGATTGAATCATCGTTAGAGGGCGAATGGTTTGACGGCGGAACAAATGAATTGCCGTTTGACATTTCAGAAGATGATCTGCTCGATGTGAGCGTGTTCTCATCTGTACCGCTTCCGTCTGTTTCGGACGGTCTGCCGGGTGAATCCGCTTTGTCATCGGAATCAAGTATATTCGGCTCATCGCTCCCTCCATTTGAGTCTGCACCGGCCGAATCATCCTCACCTGCTTCCTCGCGCCCGCCGGTTTCATCCGCACCGTCTTCTTCGCCGTCTTCTGAGGAAAGCGAGCCAGACGATGAGCTTCTGCTCATTTTAGCAGGTGCAGTACAGCGGGAAATTGTCGGTACCAATACGGTGCCGAGTGCGAAATATTACGAAGCATATAAAGCGCAGGCGGTTGCCTGCCACAGCTATATGGAAAACTACCGCAGAACATACGGCAGATATCCTTCGATGTCGTATGCCACACCGCATGCAAAAACGATTGCGCTTGTGCGAGAGGTGTACGACGAGGTGGCCTATTACGGCAGTGTGCCGGCAAATACCGTCTATCATGCGGCGGCAGGCGGTCACACACAGTCGAGCCAGTATGTGTGGGGGAGTTCTGTTTCGTACTTGAAAGCGGTTGACAGCGCGTACGACGACTATCCCACCACATTTTCCATCTCGGCAGAAAGTGCGCGACAGAAGCTTACTGCCGCAGGCATTTCTGTGAGCGGCGAGCCGGAAACGTGGTTTTCGCTTGACGGCGCCACCTATACCGACGGCGATTTTGTCTATACACTGCCGGTGTGCGGTGTGCAGATGAGTGCACGGACCTTACGTGAAAGCGTGTTTGGTACAGCGCAGTTAAAAAGTACAAAAATCACCTCGATTTCGGTCAGCGGCGATGTAATCACGTTTTCCACCAAGGGATACGGTCACGGCGTTGGCATGAGTCAGCGCGGTGCGCTCGGCTATTCCGCCGCGGGAAAAGATTACCGCTTTATTTTGACCCACTACTATCCGGGAATCACGATCCGATAAGGAGAAGTTTATTTATGCCAGCCATTTCTATGCTCATTAAACCGGCATCCTCATCATGCAATATGCGGTGTGCCTACTGTTTTTACAGCGATGTCGCCAATCGGCGCGAAATTGCAAACTACGGCATCATGTCGGAGGAAACGCTTGAAATCATCGTCAAAAAGGCGTTCGCCTATGCCGACACGATGGCGGCATTCGGCTTTCAGGGCGGTGAGCCCACGCTTGCAGGTCTTGATTTTTTCAAAAAGGTCATCGAACTGCAAAAGAAGTACAACACAAAGCATATCCGCGTTACGAATGCGATTCAGACAAACGGCATGACGATGAACGACGAGTGGGCACAGTTTCTGCACGACAACGACTTTTTGGTCGGACTGTCGCTCGACGGCGTGCAGGCCGTGCATGACAAATACCGGCTTGATGCAGAGGGCAACGGCACATTTGCACGCGTCGTGAATGCCGCACGCATCATGGAACGGCACCATGTCGAGTTCAACATTCTCTCAACCGTCAACCGCGACGTTGCGGAGAATATCGAACGGATCTACTACTTCTTTAAAAAGCAGAAGTTTTCGTATCTGCAGTTTATCCCGTGCCTCGATGAGTTAAAAACGGCAGGCGGTCACAGCTATTCGCTCACACCCGAGCTGTACGGTGAATTTCTCAAAAAGCTGTTTAAACTCTGGTATGTGGACTTGAATACAAACCATCCGGTCAGTGTGCGTTATTTTGACAACCTTGTCATGATGCTCGCCGGATATCCGCCGGAAAGCTGCGGAATGTCGGGTGTTTGCAGCTGCTATTTCATGATTGAAGCAGACGGCAGCGTCTATCCGTGTGACTTCTATGTCACGGATGAATGGCGCATCGGAAATGTGCACACCGACGAATTTGATGAGATGCTCCGGTCGGAGAATGCCCGCCGGTTTGTCGAAACATCATATGCCGTTGCGGACGACTGCAAAACATGTCCGTATTACCGGCTGTGCCGCGGCGGATGCCGCAGAAACCGCGAGCCGATCTCGCTTGGAGAAAATACAAAAAATGCGCTGTGTCCAGCGTTTTATACGTTTTTTGAATATGCTGCGGATGACCTTTTTAAAATCGCACAGCGTATCCGCCGCAGATAAGGGGAGGAATCATCAATGACAACCATTCAGTCGTATGCATTCGGAACAGCCGCGAACGGGGAGCCGGTTCGCGGTTTCCGGCTGTCTAATGGGAAAATCGAAGCAGACATCATCACGCTTGGTGCTGCTGTTCAGTCCGTGCGTGTGCCCGATCGAAATGGCACCATGACAGACGTTTGTCTTGGCTTTTCGGATGTGCAGGGTTATGAAACACAGACCTGCTTTATCGGCGCAGTCGTCGGCCGGTATGCAAACCGCATCGGCGGTGCGTCGTTTTCGTTAAACGGCAAAACGTATCCGCTTTTTAAAAACGACGGCGAACATCATCTGCACGGCGGTCCAACCGGCTTTCATACGAAAAACTGGGATGCACAGGTGTGCGGTGAAACACTCGTACTGACCTGCAAGAGCGCAGACATGGAGGAAGGATACCCGGGCAATATGACCGTTTGGGTGACATATGCACTGACCGAAACGGGCGGCCTTTCGATTTCATATGAAGCACAGAGCGACAAAGATACCGTCTGCAATCTCACAAACCATGCGTATTTCAATCTGTCGGGTGACCGGTGCGATACCATCTGCACACACGAAATCAAAATCAACGCTGATCGTTTCACACGCGTAGACGGCGGTGCAATCCCGACCGGCGAGCTGCCGGAGGTGGCAGGTACACCGTTTGATTTCCGCGATTTCCATGCGATCGGCGAACGGATCGACGAAGAAAACAGCGACCTGCAGGCGGTTGGCGGCTATGACCACAACTTTGTCATCCGCGGTGAGGGCTTCCGCGAGGCGGCTTGTGTGCGCTGCGAGGAGACAGGAATCGAAATGCGTGTATTCACCGATCTGCCGGGCATGCAGTTTTATGCCGGAAACTTTTTGGACGGCAGTTTTGTCGGAAAAGCAGGCAAACCATACGAAAAACGCAGCGGCTTTTGTTTGGAAACACAGTACTTCCCGGATTCACCGAATCGACCGGAATTTCCCTGCTGTGTCTTAAAAGCAGGAGCACGTTTTGCATCAAAAACGGTCTATGAATTCGAGCAGTTTTGACTTGCTCGTGAATATTAACAAAAGAGAATGAAATTTTCTACACTTTTATCACGGAAATGGTGGAAAATTTATTTCGTTTATGTTATAGTATAACCTATCGGGATTTTACAGGTGAATCATGCGCCTCAGAGGCTTTCAAAAAATAAAAACAAAAGCGTCTGACCGAACAATACATAGGAGGGACAACCATGATTGAGATTAAAAATCTCACGAAGAGATACGGCCAGAAATTAGCGGTCGATGATGTCAGTTTTCATGTGGACCGCGGAGAAATTCTGGGCTTTCTCGGTCCGAACGGTGCAGGCAAATCGACAACCATGAATATTTTGACCGGTTATCTGTCCGCAACAAGCGGAGAATGCAAGATCAACGGTGTTGACATTTTGGAAGATCCGATTCGCGCGAAGCGTTCGATCGGCTATCTGCCGGAGCAGCCGCCGCTGTATCTTGATATGACGGTCAAAGAATATTTAAGCTTTATCTATGACCTGAAAAAAGCAAAACAGCCCAAAACCGAGCACATCAAAGAAGTCTGCGATGTTGTCAAAATCTCAAACGTCTATAACCGCTTGATTAAAAACCTGTCAAAAGGTTATAAACAGCGTGTGGGACTGGCACAGGCACTGATCGGAAATCCGGAAGTGCTGATTCTCGACGAACCGACCGTCGGCTTGGACCCGAAACAGATCATCGAGATCCGCAGCCTCATCAAAAAGCTCGGCAAAAAACACACCATTATTCTTTCTTCGCATATTCTGTCTGAAATTCAGGCAGTGTGTGACAAAGTCGTCGTTATCAATCAGGGCAAACTGGTCGCAGACGACACCACTGCAAACCTGTCGCACAATATGTCGAATGACCGCCGTTACACTGTGCTGATTGACGGTCCGGAAAATGAGGTGTATCGTTCGCTTTGCGGCATCACCGGTATGGTGAATGTCGACCTTCTCGGAAAAAGAGAAGAAGGCGTTTATGAATACAGCGTGGAAGCGGAAGAGGGCGTCGATGTTCGCCGCGAGATCTTCAAACGCTTGGCAGAGCGCAACTGGCCGATGCTTGGCTTGCGTTCGAGCGAAATGTCGCTTGAGGATATCTTCCTGCAGCTTACAAAAGATTCCGGAGGTATTAAATAATGGGTGCCATTTTCAGACGTGAATTAAAAGCGTATTTTTCTTCTCCGCTCGGATATATTTTTCTCGGCGTGATTTATGCCATTTCCGGCTTTTATTTTTGGTACGTGCTTTATAGCCAGGCAAACTACATTCAGTACGTATTCAGCAACATGTTCACCATTGTTTTGATGGTTGTGCCGCTTCTCACCATGAGACTCATGAGTGAGGACAAAAAGTTAAAAACTGATCAGCTTCTTTTGACGGCGCCGGTCAACATTACAAGCGTCGTGCTCGGCAAATATTTTGCTGCATTTGTCGTATACCTGATGGGCGTTTCGTCGACCATTGTGTATCAGATCGTTCTGGCAACGTTCGCAGCACCTGATTGGAACGTTTTCCTCGGAAACTATATTGCGATTGCACTCATCGGTGCGGCGCTGATTTCCATCGGTATTCTGATTTCGTCTCTGACAGAAAACCAGATCATTGCGGCAATCGGTACACTGGCGATTTCGCTGTTTATCTGGCTTTTGGATTCGATTGCAATGGCGCTTCCGGCAGGATTTGAATGGATCGGAACCGCGCTTAGTTCTCTTTCGTTCATGACACGCTATAACGACTTTGTCAGCGGTATTTTGAACGTTTCGCACATTCTGTTCTTCGTAAGCTTTGCGGCTGTCTTCTTGTTCCTGACAGTTCGTGCGCTTGAGAAGAAGAGATGGAGCTAAGGAAGGGAGACCATCAGCAATGAAAAATATCTTTAAAATGCGCCGGTTTAAATTCGGCACGCTTGCAACAGTAATCACAGCAGCGTTTATTGTTGCGGTGATTTTAATTAACGTGATTGCAGGACTGCTGCTTGACCGGTTTCCGCTTACCATCGACCTGACCTCCGATCAGCGCTTTAACCTGACACAGGATTCGATTGATTTTGTAGGCGGAATCACCGAAGACGTCAAACTGACTGTTTTGGCAGAAGAAACAGAGTTTGAGAGCAGCGGCACATATTATAAACAGATTTATGAGATTTTGAAATCATATGACACGCATTCTTCCAAGGTGTCGCTTGAGTTCAGAAGCCTCAAGAAAAATCCGGGCATTGCAGACGAATATCCGGAGGAAACACTTGCAGAGGGCGATATCATCGTTTCGACTGCAAAACGGTATAAATATGTAACTTCCGCGAGCCTCATTTCTGTATCGCAGACACAGTACGGCACACAGACATACAGCTCGCAGGCAGAGCAGGTGATTACCTCTGCAATTATGTATGTGACCGAGGCGAACGTGACAAAAGCAGCACTGATCACCGGTCTTGAGGGTGTCGATGTTTCGGGACTCACCGAACTGCTGAAATCGAACATCTACGATGTGACAGAAGTCGATATTTTCACCGGAGAGCTGTCCGACGAATATGATGTTGTCATTTTGCCGCAGCCGAAAACAGATCTGACAACCGAACAGGTGGAAAAACTGTCGGCTTACCTTGACAACAACGGTGAATTCGGCAAAACAATGCTGTTTGTTGCAGCAAATGTTGCACCGGGCGATGTACTTAAAAACTTCTTGGCTGACTGGGGCATTGAGATGCAGAGCGGCTTTGTCTATGAAACCGATCAGAACAACATCTACAGCACACAGCTGGGTGGTTTGATGCACAGTGTTTCGGTTGCAGACGAAACGCTTAAAGAGGAAATGTCCTCTTCCGATCTGCCGATCGTCTCTGTATCCGGTGTGCCGATCAACACACTGTTTGAAACATCGGGCAACCGCACCACAACTGTTTTGCTTTCTTCCAACGACACCACAATTTTTGTTCCGTTTGATGCATTTAACGAAGGTTCTGATTTTGATTTTGCCGCACAGGAGCAGAAGTCGCAGAACCTTGTGGTCAAAGGCTCCAAAACCCGCAGTGTTGACAATACAACGGTTTCTTCCAATGTAGTTGCGTTTGGTTCTTATCAGATGCTTGTAAAGCAGATGCTTACATACGGCGGTTACGGCAACGGCGATTTCGTCATTACAGCCATCAACCAGACCTGCGGCAAAGACACACCGGTCAAAATTCTTCCGGTTGACCTTTCGTACGATACCATTACGATTACCGAATCTGAGCTTCAGGTTTACGGTATTCTCTTCATCGGTGTGATTCCGGTGATTGTGTTTGTCATCGGTATTGTGATCTTCATTCGCAGGAGGCATTTATGAGTAAAAAAATCAAGGCGCTTATTTTCGGCGGTGTGGCAGTCGTGGTTTTGGCGGCGGTTGCAATTGTGCTGACGCTGACCGCGCCGAAGAGCGAAGAAAGTTCACTGCCCAGCACCAATGCTTTTCCGCTGATTGACGAGCTGTACAGCGATGTGGAGAGTCTCCATGTCAAAAATGCGACCGGCGAATATACCATCGAGAATGTCGGCGAGGATTTGTTCCGTGTAAAAGATATTGCCGATTTTAAATCGCTTGACTATTTGTATCAGCAGACGCTCAGCAACCTTTGCACATTTTCTGCATTGGAAGTGATTGAGGAGGACTGTGCGGATCTGTCCCGTTATGGACTGGCGGAGCCTGCCATTTCGTTTACAATGAAGTTTACAAACGGAAATGTGTACTCTTATCATATTGGCAGTGCAACAGCAGATAAGGAAAAATATTATGTGAGCAAAGACGGTGAATCCGATGTGTATTTGATCACCAGCACATCGATTACCAATTTGTGGCTGTCTCAATATGCATATCTGGATCCGGAGATTATTGAAGGCTTTGATGAAAACGATGCGGAGGCAGTCCCGAAAATCAATCATGTGACGATTTCCCGTCCGGACTTGCCGTATGACATTGTGATTGAAGAAGCAAGAGACGGTGAACTCGGCGAAAATGTATCGCAGCAGAGCTATCTTGTGATGCGGCAGCCGCAGTTTGCACTTCTTGAATCGTCAGAACTGCAAACATTGATTTTCGGCAATTTCGGCTTGTCGGCTTCGGATGTCGTAAAAGCAAATATTACTGCCGAGGATCGTACGGAGTACGGATTTGACAATCCGACTGCTGTTTACGAAATGACATATGACAACAATTCGACTGTAAAACTCACCTTGGGTGCAGGATTCAATTCGGAAGACGGATATGAAAAAGGCAAGAAAGTTGATCCGTCGAAAATTGATCGTTACTTCCTGATTCGTGAAGATGTTGATCAGATCTATGTGATTTCTGCTGACAGCATTGAGTGGCAGAGTGTACAGCCGAAGGACATGATTTCAAGCATCCTTGTTTTGCCGAATATCATCGATCTTTCAAGTGTTGATGTGACGGTGAAAGGTGAATCCCATTCACTGGTGCTCACACCGGGTAAAGATGAAAACGATTCTTCTGACTATACCGCTACACTCGACGGCAATGCTGTCGATATGGATCAGAGCCGTACGTATT
This sequence comes from uncultured Oscillospiraceae bacterium, assembly GCA_949299455.1. GTDB lineage: Bacteria > Bacillota > Clostridia > Oscillospirales > Ruminococcaceae > Paludihabitans. The sequence continues at coordinate 111,635 of CASGAN010000003.1, read as the reverse complement.
TGCAGCTGCTGATGCTGACAAATGCAACGGATATCTATACTGGTGAAATCAAAGGAACGGAGCAGCTCACCATCGTCTACCACTATAAAAACGGTGTCACTGCAACTGTTCGGGTTTATGTAGATGAAACCAATGCAGCGTATATTACGCTCAACGATACCTCTAAATTTGTCGGACGAGCAGGCCTCGTCAACAAGGTACTGTCCGAAACGCAGAATCTCAAAAATGGTAAAACTGTAAATTTGGATTGGTAAGCATAACTTAAACAAATATCCGCCTGAAAAAAGGCGGATATTTGTTTATATCATTGAAAATCTTCAAGAATTATGGTATCATGAACAAAAGGAGTTGAATCAAATGAGTGATATTTTTTTGGAGCAGATTGTAAAGCAGCAAAAGAGTGCAAAACAGATTGTGCGTAATTGTTTGATCATTTTCGGCGGACTGGTGATTGCATGTGCGCTGCTTCCGTTTTCTTTGTTCAGACCGACTTACGGACCGTTTGTCTTTCTGGTATTTGCCGGTGTGTTATATTACACATGGTATATTGTGTCGGGATTAAACTTAGAGTTTGAATATATTTTTACAAACGGCGATCTGGACATTGACAAGATCAGCAACAAACGCAAACGCAAGCGTATGGCGTCCATCCGGATTCCGAAAATTTCGCTGTTTTCCGAATTTGATGCGGCGAAATTTGACAAAAAGGCGTTTGACGTGGTATATGATGCGGCACAGTCGTTTCAGTCGGCGCAGAATTATATGATTCAGTATGTAAACCGCGAGGGCAAGAAATGTGTGCTGATTTTCACGCCGAATGAAAAACTGGTCGAGGCGATCCGTAAATATTATCGTCCGGGCGTTCATACGTTATGATTGCCGGCGTTGGTATTGATTGTGTGCAGATTGCCGCAATCGAAAAAAGTCTTGCTTCACCGCGTTTTGTAGAACGTTTTTTTGGCAAGGAGGAGCAGATGCTGTTTGTCGGCGCACACCGTGCTGAGCGAATTGCTGCACACTTTGCGGCAAAAGAAGCATTTTCCAAAGCGATGGGGACCGGTGTGCGGGGATTTTCGCTTTGTGAAGTGGAAGTTTTGCGCGATGAACTGGGTGCTCCATATTTAAAACTGAGTGGAAAAGCCCAAACGCTGGCGGTGGGAAAACGGCTGTTTGTGAGCCTTTCCCACACAAGTGAATCGGCACAGGCGATCGTCATTGCGGAATTTGCGGAGGAATGAATCATGATCGAAGTGACAAGTGATCTGCTTTGCACAAAGCTTACAAAGCGCGCGCCTGATGCGCATAAAGGCGATTTCGGACGATTGACGATTGTGGCAGGCAGCCGCGGAATGGTCGGCGCACCAATGATGGCGACACTTGCCGCTATGCGTACCGGAAGCGGGCTGACCACACTGGCGGCACCTGCATCGGTGGTGTCGTGCGTGGCTCCCGGACTGATGGAAGCGATGACGCTTCCGCTTTGCGAAACAGAGCAGGGCGGACTGGATACATCGTGCACGGATGCACTGCTTTCGCATCTTCAAAAACAGACGGCTTGTGTCGTCGGATGCGGACTTGGCGTGACAGATGATACGAAACAAATCGTAAAAAATATTATTAAAAATACAAAATGTAAACTTTTACTCGATGCGGATGCACTGAATGCGATCGCAGGAACACCGGAACTGCTCAAAGTGTGTGTGCAGACGCCGGTTGTGACGCCGCATCCGGGTGAAATGGCACGTCTGTGCGGTATCGAAATTTCGGCAGTGCTGTTGAATCCGGCAAAACTTGCGCGCACGTTTGCGCAGACATACGGATGTGTGACCGTGTTAAAAGGCCACCGAACCGTGATTGCATCTCCGGATGGTGCGCTGTTTCACAATACCACCGGAAATGCCGGACTGGCCAAAGGTGGAAGCGGCGATATTCTGTCGGGAATGATCGGTGCGTTTTTAGCGCAGGGCCTTTCAGCGTTGGATGCGGCGGTTTGCGCTGTTTGGATTCACGGCGCAGCGGCTGACCGGCTGGCGGAGCACATGGCGCTCACGGGAATGCTCGCCCGTGATGTGATTGACGAGCTTCCGGCAGTGATGAAAAAACTTGATTTATAAAAAACGGAATAAACAAAACACCCCTTGCATACAATAAGACATGCAGGGGGTGTTTGCTTGAAGAAAACAGGAATCCGGATTGCGATTTGGCTCGCGGCGGCCGGACTGGTGATTGGTGCTGCATTTTTGTTTCGCGGATGTCAGAAAAATGGGATCAAACAACAGACGAGCGAGGTGTTTCACGAGCCGTTTCAGGCAGACGCCACGATTCGCGGCGAATCTCTTTCGCTGAACGCCAAGGTTGGCAGCAGCGGAACGGGAGAAGTGACGCTTACGGTATGTGAGCCGTCACCGCTTGCGGGGATGAAGTTCCTGCTCAAGGATGAGACGGTTACGGCGACATATGGGAATATGTCTTTTCCGCTCGATTTATCGGGCGTGCCGCAGTCGGCGGTGATGAAGCCGCTTTTATCCATGCTGTCGGGCGGTGTTTCGATCGGGGATGCCGAAGTGACGCGGAAAGACGGTGTCACGACGCTCAAGGGCACATGCGATGCAGGCGATTATACGATTTCGTTTGACGAAAAAGAGCAAAAGGTGCTCTGTGTCGACTTTCCGCAGATCGGATTTCGATGTGATTTTTCTTCATTTATAAAAGAAACGGCGGCAGAACCTTCCGAAGAGTCAGAATAAAAAAGCAGCGGAATGTTCCGCTGCTTTTTTGTTGACATAAAAGAAAGCCGTTGATAGAATAAACATAAAAAGGAGGGGAACAGATGGACACATTACAGGTTTCCGTTCATGATATGGTGCCGGATGAGGCGGTAACTTTTGTTGTGATTGTATGTCGATATCGGGGGAAATGGCTGTTTGCCAAACATAAAGAGCGGGACACGTTCGAAATTCCAGGTGGTCACAGAGAAGCGGGAGAAACACTGTATGAAGCGGCATGCAGAGAGCTTTGTGAGGAAACCGGTGCGATTCTTTATGAAATCATGCCCGTTTGCTATTACAGCGTATTGGGAAAAACACGGGTCAATCCAACGGGAGTGCGTTCGTTTGGACAACTATTCTTTGCAGACATCTCACAGCTTGGAACAATCACAAGTGAAATCGAAACAGTCGAATTGTTTGATGCGTTACCGCAGTATTTAACGTATCCGCAGATTCAGCCGCTGCTGTTTGAAGAAGCAAGCAGATATATTGCGAAAAAGGAAAAGCATTGTCTATGATAGGATAGACAATGCTTTTTTAGATCTAATACAAAAATCAAGCGAGTGTTAAGCGAATAGCTGCCCAGCCGTTTTCGGTGAGCACTTCGTGAACTGCAAGTCCCTGTTCGGTGAGTGCCTGTTTGATTTCTTCACAGCGTTCCTCGATGATGCCTGAAACGAGCAGGACGCTATCTTTGTGCATGAATCGTGTCACTACGGAAGAAAGGCGCAGAATGACGTCTGCAACGATGTTTGCGCAGATGATATCGTATGTTCCCGATACCTGTTCGGTGAGATCGCCGCACAGCAGGGTGATCTTGTCGCCGACGCCGTTTAAATCAGCATTCTCCTGTGCCACACGGACAGCCACAGAGTCAATATCCACACCGACTGCCGATTTTGCACCGAGCAGCAGTGCTGTGATCGCCAGAATGCCTGAGCCGGTGCCGATATCCAGTACGGTATTTTCCGGCTTGACGGTTTTATCGAGCAGCCGCATGCACAGACGGGTCGTTTCGTGCGTGCCGGTGCCGAATGCCATACCCGGATCGAGTGTGACGCGGACTTCGTTCGGCGCGGTTTCGTATTCCTCCCAGCACGGAACGATGACAAGCCGGTCGCCGATTTTCGTCGGGTGATAATATTTTTTCCACGCAGTCGACCAATCCTCTTCGTTTACATCTGCGAAGGAGAGTTCCAAGCGGCCTAAGTCAATTTCCGGGTTTTCCTCGCGCAGAAGCGGCAGCGCTTTTTTGATTTCGCCGAGCGTTTCGATGCCCTGCAAATTGTCCGGCAGATAGAATGTGACGTTTGTTTCGACCGTTTTTAAGCGCATCAAGTCCTCTTCGACATAGTCCCAGTGGATGGTCGTGTCGGAAAGAAAGTCGGTGAAGTCCTGCGCATCCTCAATCATGACGCCGCGGATGCCGTGCATCGTCAAAAGACCGCTCACGATGTCGATGGCAGGGGTGGTGGTGAAAATCGAAATCTGTTTATAATTCATGAGAGCACTCCTGTTCGTTTTGGTTTCTGATACTATGTTTTTTGACTGCCGTGTATGAGCAAAGAAAACGGCAGTTAAAACCGAAGTATCATAACTGCTATCATTATTATATCGTGAAACCATACGAATTACAACGGATTTTCGGCAAAACAGGCGGGAAACCACTTGCAAAACAGCGTCTGATTTGGTATCATAATAACTATAGTGTAAAAAACGCATGGACTGAGGAAAGTAGCCCCATGGATTTGCAGCACAGAGAGAGCCGTGTGCGCTGAGAGTGGCTTGTGCAAAACGAGCGGTGAAGTTCCCTCACGAGCGGTGCCGCTGAACCGAAACGATGACAGTAGGCGGCAACGGTTTCCCACCGTTATTTCGGGACAGAGAGTGTTTGCTCCGGCAAAAATCAGGGTGGTACCGCGGAACGGTTGCGCTTCGTCCCTTAAAAAGCAGATTGGCTTTTTGGGGAGGAAGCGCTTTTTTGCGCGCATTTGCACCCAAACGCAAAGCAGAAACAACAGCAAAACGGAGGGTTTTGACATGAAAACAGCGTTGGAAAACATCAAAATCACAGCAGCTGAGGCAATCAGCAGCTGTGACGACCCGAAAGCGCTGGACGCACTGCGCGTTCGGTTTTTGGGCAAAAAAGGCGAGCTGACTGCCATCTTAAAACAGATGGGTAAATTGAGCGCCGAAGAACGTCCGGTCATGGGACAGCTTGCAAACGAAGTGCGTGCAGCGATTGAAACCGCGATCACCGAAAAAGCAGCCGTACTCAAAGAAAAACAGCTGGCAGAACAGCTGCGTGCAGAGCGTATCGACGTGACCATGCCGGGCAAACGTCAGCCGCTCGGCAAACCGCATCCGCTGACACTCGTCATGGACGAGGTCAAAGAGATCTTCTTAGGCATGGGCTTTGATGTCGTGAGCGGCCCGGAGGTGGAACTGGACCACTATAACTTCGAAATGCTCAATATGCCGAAAGACCATCCGGCACGCGATACACAGGATACCTTCTATATCAATGATAACGTCGTGCTTCGCACCCAGACTTCTCCGGTGCAGGTACGTACCATGGAAAAACGCCGTCCGCCGATCCGCGTGATCTCTCCGGGCCGCGTATACCGTTCTGACGCAATCGATGCAACTCACTCGCCGCTGTTCCACCAGATCGAGGGCCTTGTGGTCGACCGCGGTGTCACGATGGCAGACTTAAAAGGCACGCTTGAAATTTTCGTCAAACGCCTTTACGGCGAGGACTCCGTCGTTCGCTTCCGTCCGCATCACTTCCCGTTTACAGAGCCGTCCGCAGAGCTTGACGTCATGTGCTTCAACTGCCACGGCAAAGGCTGCCGCCTGTGCAAAGGCGAGGGCTGGATCGAGATTCTCGGCTGCGGTATGGTGCACCCGACCGTGCTCAAAAACTGCAACATTGACCCCGAGGAATACAGCGGCTTTGCATTCGGCATGGGTCTTGAGCGTATCGTTATGCGCCGCTTTAATATTGACGATCTGCGTTTGTTCTTTGAAAACGATCAGCGCTTTTTGGATCAGTTTTAATGCGCAACCCTGAAGTTTTTGAGAGTGAGGAGAAACCAGTATGGATTTATCAATGAGATGGCTCAGCGAATTCGTTGAGATTGATACAGACGCCCACACCTTTGCCGAGGACATGACGATGTCCGGTTCGAAAGTGGAGGGCTATCAGACAGAAGCAGCAGAAGTGAGCAATGTAGTCGTCGGCAAAGTGTTGTCGATCGTTCCGCACGAAAACTCCGATCATCTGGTCATCTGTCAGGTGGAAGTCGGCAAAGAATCGCCGGTGCAGATCGTCACCGGTGCAACAAACGTGGTCGAAGGCGCACTCGTTCCGGTGGCACTCGACGGTGCTACACTGCCGGGCGGTGTAAAAATCAAAAAAGGCAAGCTCCGTGGTGTTGTCAGCGAGGGTATGCTCTGCTCGCTCGGTGAATTGGGCCTTACCACCCACGATTTCCCGTATGCAATCGAGGACGGCATTTTCCTCATTGAAGAGGAATGCGAAATCGGCCAGGATATTCATGACGCGATCCGCTTAAACGACACCTGTGTCGAATTTGAGATCACCCCGAACCGTCCGGACTGCTTGAGTGTCATCGGTCTTGCAAGAGAGGCGGCTGTGACGTATAAAAAACCGCTTCGCCTGCACGAGCCGGTTGTCAAAGGTTCTGGCGGCGATATCAGCGAATATCTGCGCGTCACTGTCGAAAATCCGGTGCTCTGCCCGCGCTATACAGCAAAAGCCGTTAAAAACGTGCGCGTAAAACCGTCGCCGCTGTGGATGCGTGAGCGTCTGCGTGCATCGGGTGTTCGTCCGATCAACAATCTTGTAGATATCACAAACTATGTCATGCTGGAATACGGCCAGCCGCTTCATGCGTTTGATGCAAAACGTGTTGCAGGCGGTCACATTATCGTGCGTAACGCAAACGAGGGCGAAGTCATCGAAACACTCGACGGCGTGGAGCGCAAACTGGAGCCGTCGATGCTCGTCATTTCCGATGAGGAAAAAGCCGTTGCAATCGCAGGCGTCATGGGCGGCGAGAACAGCGCCATCATGGACGATACAAACACCGTTATTTTCGAGTCGGCAAACTTTGTGGGCAGCAGTGTGCGTGTGACCGCACGCGGCGTCGGTCTGCGCACCGATTCCTCCGCACGGTTTGAAAAAGGACTCGACCCGAAAAACACATACAAAGCCGTCATGCGCGCGTGCGAGCTTGTCGAACTGCTCGATGCAGGTGAAGTCGTTGACGGCATCATCGACGTGGACAATTCGCCGAAAGAGCCGACTGTGATCGGATTTGATCCGGCATGGATCAACCGTTTCTTGGGCATCGAAGTGTCGAGAGAAGAAATGGTCGACATTCTTACACAGCTTGATTTTGTTGTGGATGGCGATTCGATCATCGTGCCGTCGTTCCGCGGCGATGTGGAGCACAAAGCCGATATCGCAGAGGAAATCGCACGGTTCTATGGATACAATAAGATTCCGGTCACAGCGATCCGCGGTGTTGCAAAAGCACAGCTCACACCAATCCAAAAATTCGAGCGCACAATTCACAAAACATTGCAGGCAAGCGGCTGCTATGAGGTCATGACCTATTCGTTCATCAGCCCGAAATATTACGACAAAATCGGCCTGCCGGAATCGTCCCCGCTGCGTGACAGCGTCGTGATTTCGAACCCGCTCGGCGAGGATACAAGCGTGATGCGTACCACCACACTGCCGTCGATGCTCGAGGTGCTGTCCCGCAACTACAACAACCGCAACGCATCGTTCTTCGGCTATGAGATCGGCAACGAGTACATCAAAAAAGAAGGACAGGATCTGCCGGATGAGAACGCACAGGTCACCATCGGTCTTTACGGCGACTGCGATTTCTACACCTTAAAAGGTATGGTCGAAACACTGCTCGAGCGTCTGCACGTCAAAACGTTCGATATCCGTCCGGAAACGGAGCACCCGACCTTCCATCCGGGTCGCTGTGCCGTGCTGTTCTTAAACGATGTGCGCATCGGCATTCTGGGCGAAGTGCATCCGACTGTTTTGCAGAACTATGGCATCGGCACAAAAGCATATCTTGCAAAACTCGATGTAAACGCGCTGTTTGGCTTGGCAGACGAGGTTGTAGAATACCGTCCGATGCCGAAATTCCCGGCCGCAACCCGTGACTTGAGCCTTGTCTGCAACGAAGAACTGCCGATCATCGAGATCGAAAAGGCAATCCGTGCATCGGCTGGTTCGCATCTTGAAGATGTGAAACTGTTCGACGTATACCAGGGCGCACAGATCGAAGCCGGCAAGAAGAGCGTGTCGTATTCGATGGTGCTCCGTTCGGCAGAGTCGACACTGACCGATGCAGAAGCAGACGCAGCCGTGAAACGCGTGCTCAAAGCGCTCGAGAAAATGGACGTCGTTCTGCGTGCGTAAAATGGGAGAAAATATTTGTGTGATTTTGCGCAAATAGGTTGTTTCTTTCGCTTCTTTATTGTATAATAAAGTGGATATCTGAAATTGAATCAGACAGGGAGGTTTTCGAGATGTATGACAAGACGATGACTTTTTCGGTCAGCAATGAAAAAGATCAGGAGATGAAGCGGATTTTGACTACGGTGTATGATGCGCTCAGTCATAAAGGATACAATCCGATCAGCCAGATTGTTGGCTATATTCTGTCTGAGGATCCGGCATATATTACCACATACAACAACGCGAGAAGCTTGATCCGTCATGTGGATCGCGACGAGCTGCTTCAGGCAATGGTCAAAGCATATTTGTCCGAATAAACTTGTTCATCAAAACAAAAGGCGGGATGACACCGAATCGGTGCCATCCCGTTTTTGTGTATCAAAAAGAGCGCCTGTTCTCCGTTATCTGATGGAGCGCAGGCGCTTGTTGTTTTATTTTTTGAGAATATCTTCGCCCTTTGCGGCTTTTTTGACAATAGACGAGAGGAAAAGCAGTGCAATCAGGTTCGGGAACACCATCAGTCCGTTAAACAGATCGGAAAGGTTCCAAACAAGGTTGACTTTGAGTGCGGAGCCGACTGCAATGCATACCACAACAATTGCGGCGTAAATTTTAATGGCCTTTTTGCCGAAGAGCGCTTTTACATTGCGCTCACCGAAGAAGTACCAGCCGATAATCGTTGAGAACGCGAAGAAGAACATGCAGATTGCCACAAAGACGTTGCCGAATCCACCGAATGCATGGTTGAATGCCGCCTGTGCGAGTGCAGTGCCCTCAAGTGCACCTTTAACGCCCGGCTGAAGCAGTCCGGAGGTAAGGATGACGAGTGCGGTCAGCGTCAACACGATGAAGGTATCAAAAAATACGCCGACCATTGCGATGATACCCTGATCCTGCGGTTTTTCCACCTTTGCAAGCGCGTGTGCATGCGGTGTGGAACCCATGCCGGCTTCGTTTGAGAACAGTCCGCGTGCAACACCAAAGCGCATTGCCTCACGTACTGTGATGCCGACTGCACCGCCGAGCACTGCCTGCGGATTAAATGCAGCCGCAAAGATCGACTGGAACGCACTGAGAATCATATCGTGATTGATGCAGAGGATGATGAGGCAGCCCAGCACGTAGAAAACAGACATGACCGGAACGAGTTTTTCAGTGATGGATGCAATGCGCGCAACACCGCCGATGAAGATAAAGCCTGCCATCACTGCCACCAAAATACCGATGACGATCGGCGGGATATGGAATGCCGTCGTAAATGCAGCGCTGATGGAGTTTGCCTGTACCATGTTGCCGGTAAAGCCCAGTGCAAAGATGATCGCCAGTGCAAAAAATCCGGCTAAGAATTTTCCGAACCGACCGGTGAAACGTGCACGGATGTAATAAATCGGGCCGCCGGTGACTTCGCCGTCGCGGTCTTTTGCTTTAAACTTCTGTGCCAGAACCGCCTCGCCGTAGATGGTTGCCATACCGAAAAATGCAGACACCCACATCCAGAAAATCGCACCCGGGCCGCCGGAGTAAAGCGCGGTTGCGCAGCCGGTGATATTGCCGGTGCCCACCTGTGCAGCAATGGCGGTTGTCAGTGCCTGGAACGAGGACATGCCTTCTTTTCCGGCTTTTTTTCCTTTCAGCGAAAATCCGCTGAATAAGTTGCGGAAGCCTTCGCCGAGTTTTCGAAGCTGAACAAATCGTGTGCGGATCGTGAACAAAATACCGGTTCCGACAAGCAGCCATAGCAATAAATTGTTCCACACAAAATCACTGACGGTACTGATCCACGAAGCAAGCTGTTCCATTTTAATCAAAAGCCCTTTCTTTCTGCGAGCAACAAAAAAAGCCAGATTCATAACGAATCCGGCTTTGAAAAACAAGTTCAAACGAAATAGCGGTGCTTTAAAAAAGCACCTGATATTTCACTCTGTCCTTTTGCCTGAGAGATTTCGCATCGGAAAAACCAATGCGTTGCACCTTCGGCAGCCCATATTCGGACGTTCTCCAGAGCCGCATCCATTTACAGTCATCATCTTGATTGCAAGAAGCCTGAAAGTGTTACTCCTTCGGCAGCAGAATCTGCTTTTCCTGTAAACTTCATTTGTCGCATTTTTTAATATGTTCGATATTCTATCACAATAAAGTGTAAAAGTCAAGACAAAAAAGTGAGAAGAATTTTATGCACTCACAGTGTGATGATCTGCGTCAAATCTCCCACCGCAATCGCAAAATCTCCCGGTTCAAGTACAAAGCGCATCGCCGCATCCCAAATGCAGAATTCTTTCCGGTCTATGGTGAAGGAAACTTGCACCTGTTCACCGTGCGGGACAAAGACACGCGCAAACCCTTTTAACTCCCGCACCGGCACGGTGACCGAGGAAACAAGATCCCGCACATAGAGCAGGACGACGTCCTCTGCATCCATTGTACCGGTGTTTTTCACTGTTACAGTCGCATGGATACAGCCTTTTTCTGCAAAATCGGCAGTGTCTACGATTAAATTCTCATACACAAATTCCGTATAGCTTTTTCCATAGCCGAATGAATACAGTGCACCGGGCGTTTCTGTGACATAGTCTCTTCCGGGTACCGAAAGACTGCCGGGACGGTGATAAAATCCTCTGGAAGAGGGCTTATGATGATAGTAGCAGGGAAGATTGCCAACCGAACGGGGAATGGAGACCGGCAGGCGTCCGGACGGGCAGATCTTTCCCGATAAAATATCTGCGGCTGCTTTTGCGAACATTTCACCGCCATAGAAGCAGTGGAGAATCCCCTGACACTGCGTGTAAAGATCGCCAAGCGCCAAAGGACGTCCGCCGATTTGCAGCAGAATGACGGGCTTTCCTTTGGAGAGTATTTCGCGGCAAAGCGTTTCTTGTGCGGGAGACAGACGCAGCGTACAGCTGTCATAGCCTTCACCGCAGAGGGAGATGGTTGCATCTTCTACACCCCAGCCGATGCCGAAGTTTGTGACACTCCGTTCACCCACCGCCAGAATGATACAGTCTGCTTCTTCCGCGGCCTGATTTGCCTGCGCCAGCAGTTTCTCATCTGCATCAAAATATTCACAGCCGGGAGCGTAGGTGACACGGCTTTCAGGGAATGCCGCAGCGATTTCCTCCCATACAGCCGAGACCTCCTTGCGGATGCTGTAATCACCAAATTCCACCGTTTTCCCGGCAGGACCGATCACCGCGATGTTCGCGTATTGTCCTGCACGAATGGGCAGGATGTTACCTCGGTTTTCGAGCAGTACGATCGATTTGCGCGCAGCCTCCAGCGCAAGTTCACGATGCATGTCAAAGTCCGGCATTGCAGACGAAGCGGTGGGTTCGTCAAACAAATGCAGTGCATGCTTGACAAACAGGATATTGGCGACACGCTGTTTTAAAAGCTCTGCTGAGAGCAGTCCCCGCGAAACGAGCTGTTTCATTTTCAAAGCAAAGTCTTTCATGCCGGGCGCTTCCAGGTCGACTCCTGCAGTGAATGCAAAGATGAGCGCTTCCTGTTGAGAGGAGGCGGTGTGATGGAGCGTATGAAGCATATCGATGGCTTCAAAATCTGAAATCAGATATCCTTCAAAGCCAAGCTCTTTTCGCAGAATCTCCTCCAACAGCCATTGGTTTTGATGGCATGGAATTCCGTCGTTTTCGCTGTATGCCGGCATAACGGACAGCGGATGTTCCGAGGTGATGACTTCGCGGAATGGCTTGAGATACAGCCGGCGGATCTCACGTTCACCGACCGAGGAAGCTGCCAGATTGACACCGCCCTCCGGATTGCCGTGTACGGCAAAATGTTTGACCGTGGCGGCGATGCGCAGTCTTTTGTCAGAGGCATATTGCACACCGCTTACGTATTGTTTGCCAAGCTCTGAAACGAGATACGGATCTTCGCCATAACACTCCTCTACACGTCCCCAGCGTGGGTCCAGTGCGAGATCCAAAACCGGTGCCAATCCCTGATTGATTCCGATGCTTTCCGCCTCATCGCCAATGGCACAGGCAACCCGATGCGTCAGATCTCGGTCGAATGCAGCACCCATTGCCAGCGACTGGGGGAACACCGTCATTTGAGGCGAAGTGACGCCGTGGAGCATTTCCGAGATCACCAAAGGCGGAATGCCGTTGGTATGATCCCTGATATATTTTTTAAACTGCCGGATATATTCTGCCGCTTGATCAGGCGAGGTCTTGGGTGCGAGCACGCCGCCCGGCGCATGTCCATGAAAGTAAGCATCCGCCTTTTTGACATCCAGTTTGCCGTCTGTCAAGAACTGTTCTATATCACAGATCGTCATCTGCCAGATAATATCTTCAACTTCCATATGTTCTGCTTCGTTTTTTGCGTTTTGATATTGCTCCAAACGGTTCTTATCGTGCATAAACATTCCTCCTGCTTTGTTTCCGTACCGCTTTTTTGTATAGCGTAGCATAAACACCTTTGCTTTTCAAGAATGACGGAGCAGAAAACGATTTGCGTTTAGAATGAAAAAAGCCTTTCGCTGAACACGAAAGACTGTTTGATGGAAAGAAAAGAAAAAAACCGGACACAATTTGTGTCCGGTTTCGGTGTGGTTGCGGGGACAGGACTTGAACCTGCGACCTCCGGGTTATGAGCCCGACGAGCTACCAACTGCTCTACCCCGCGATATTTTCGATTGCTTAAATATGTTATCATACTTTCTTTTGTTTGTCAATATCTTTTTTCTATTTTAGTTTAAAAAATCGATAAGTCTTCCGTTTGCTGGGGAGAAAAAGCAAAAAAACCGATCATCAATCAATTTTTTCACTTGACTTTGTTGGATACGGAAACTATAATATATACCAAATCCAACAATTTTGCATGCGGCTATACGCAAAAAGGAGACCGTTATCTATGGCAATAGAGAGAATCGGGCGGACGCTTTACGCGTTAAATACCACCATTCACCGGTTTGTTGATATCTATTCGCATAAACGAGAAAATGATTTGCTGACCGGTGCAAACACCTGGGTGATTCATTTCATCGCGGAGCAAAAGGACACCCCCGTTCATCTGCGTGATATCGAGCGTCACTTTGGCGTGACACGTTCCACAGCATCAAAGGTTGTCGATCTATTGGTGCGCAAGGGATTTGTACAACGGCATGTCGGCAAAACAGATTCGCGTCTGCGTCAGCTGACACTCACAAAGCAGGCAAGGGATCTGCTTGAAACGATCAACGCCGATCACGAAATGCTCGAGCAGATTCTTTTAAAAGGCTTTACCGCCGAAGAAACTGCCACATTGCTTTCCTATTTGAATCGCATGCAGGAAAATATAGACGCCGCCGAGCGTGAGCGTCAAAAAGCATTAAAGGAGGAAACCGTTTGATTCGGAAATTGATGCGGAGTATCCGCGAACAGAAAAGAGATTCCATCTGGGCCATGATCACCATCGGCATCGAAGTGGTGTTCGAGGTAATCATTCCGCTGCTGATGGCAAATTTGATTGACTACGGTATTGACGCCGGCAATATGAATTACGTGATCAAAATGGGCATTGTGCTGCTGCTGGCAGCTGCGGGACAGCTTGTTTCCGGCATTATTTCAGGCCGGTTTGCTGCAAGTGCGTCGAGCGGCTTTGCACGCAATCTGCGCCACGATATGTTTTATAAGGTGCAGACATTTTCGTTCTCAAATATCGATAAGTTTTCGCCGGCAAGTATTGTCACACGTCTGACAACCGACGTCACCAACCTGCAAAATACGTATCAGATGATTATCCGCATGGCAGTGCGCAGTCCGCTGATGATGATTTTCTCGCTGGCGGCATCGTTTTCGATCGATGCAAATTTGTCGATTATCTTTTTGGCAATCATCCCGGTTTTGGCATTTGGTCTTTATTTCATTATGATCAAAACACATCCGATCTTTGAGCGGGTGTTCCGTACATATGATAAGTTAAATAATGTGGTGCAGGAGAATCTGCATGGCATTCGTGTGGTCAAATCGTTTGTCCGTGAAACACATGAAGAGGAAAAGTTCAATGCCATCTCCGAACGGATTTATAAGAACTTCAAAAAAGCAGAACAGCAGCTTGCATGGAACGCACCGCTGATGCAGATTTGTATGTATGCAGCGATTATTCTGCTGTCGTGGTTTGGTGCGCGTGCAGTCGTTGCATGCGGCGGCGATGCGGCGCTCGGCCTTTCGACAGGTGAGCTTTTAAGCCTCATCTCTTATGCTGCTCAGATTTTGATGAGCCTGATGGGTCTGTCGATGGTGTTTGTTATGATTACGATTTCGCGCACTTCCGGCGAGCGTGCTGTAGAACTGCTCGATGAAATACCGGACATCACAACGCCGGAAAATGCTGTGACAGAGGTGGCAGACGGCAGCATTTCGTTTGAGCATGTGACGTTTTCGTATCACCGCAACAAAGGAAAACCGGTTTTAGATGATATCAATTTAGAGATTCCCGCGGGTAGCACGGTCGGCATTATCGGCGTGACCGGTGCATCCAAGTCGAGCCTTGTGCAGCTGATTCCGCGTCTGTACGATGTGCGTGAAGGCGCAGTGAAGGTGGGCGGCGTCGATGTGCGCGAGTATAACCTGGATGTGCTGCGTGATGCAGTTGCAATGGTACTGCAGAAAAATGTTCTGTTTTCCGGTACTATCAAAGAAAATCTGCGCTGGGGCAACGAGCATGCAACAGATGAAGAACTGGTCCATGTTTGTAAGCTTGCACAGGCAGACGACTTTATCCGCGCATTTCCAAAAGGTTATGACACCTATATCGAGCAGGGCGGCACAAACGTGTCCGGCGGACAGAAACAGCGTCTTTGTATTGCGCGCGCACTGTTAAAGCATCCGAAAATTCTGATTCTCGACGATTCCACCAGTGCGGTTGATACACGAACCGACGCGCTGATTCGAGAAGCGTTTGCGAAAGAAATTCCGGATACAACCAAACTGATTATTGCACAGCGAATTGCCTCTGTAGAGCATGCGGATATGATTCTCGTACTGGAAGACGGTAAAATCATGGCATGCGGCAAACATGAGGAATTGATTGCAAGCAGTCCGATTTATAAAGAAGTATATGAATCTCAAACGAAAGGAGACGATGACAGTGCGTCCTAATGGCCGGCAGTTTTCGATGAAGCAAAGCTTTCAGCAGCTTGACAAAAAGACGTTCAAGCGTCTGCTTTCGTATATGAAAGCGTATCGCCTGCATTTGATTTTTGTGTTTATCTGTATTGCAGTCAGTGCATTTGCAAGCGTGATGTCTTCACTGTTTTTGCAGAAGCTGATTGATGATTATATTGCGCCGCTTTTGCTGGATTCCGCACCGGTGTTTACACCGCTTTTGTTTGCGCTTTGTCAAATGGCGGCAATTTACCTGATCGGTGCGCTGGCATCTTTGATGTATAACCGCATCATGGCGATCGTTTCGCAGGGAACGCTCAAATCGATCCGTGATGAGATGTTTGCACATATGCAGACTCTTCCGATCAAATATTTTGATACGCATACGCATGGTGACATCATGAGTCACTATACAAACGATACGGATACGCTGCGTCAGATGATATCGCAGAGTATTCCGCAGACCATTTCTTCGATTTTTTCCGTTGTGGCAGTGTTTTTCTCGATGCTGGCGCTGAGTGTTTGGCTCACACTTTTTGTGGTCGTTTTCCTCTTTCTGATGTTCAAGGTGATCGGAAAAGTTACTGCAAAGAGCAGCCGTTACTTTATCTTGCAGCAGGAATCACTCGGTACGGTGAACGGATTTGTCGAAGAGATGATTAACGGTCAGCGTGTCATTAAGGTGTTCTGCTATGAACGCAAGACAGAGCAGGCGTTTGATGAGAAAAATGAAGAACTCTTTCTTCACTCCAAAAAAGCAAACCAGTTTGCAAACATTCTGGGACCGATTATGAATGCACTCGGCTATTCGTTATATGTGCTGATCGCTGTTTTGGGCGGATTGATGGCGCTGGGCGGGGTAATGAATCTCTCGCTGACGGGTATGGGCGTGATGACGCTTGGCGCAATCGCTTCGTTTTTACAGCTTTCCAGAAGCTTTGTCATGCCAATCAGCCAGGTGACGCAGCAAATTTCGTCGATCATTATGGCTTTGGCCGGTGCATCCCGCATCTTTGCGCTTCTTGACGAAGAAAGCGAACAGGACAGCGGATATGTAACGCTCGTCAATGCGAAAAAATGTGGGGATGCGCTTGTGGAAAGCGATACACACACCGGTTTGTGGGCTTGGAAACACCCGCATCAGGACGGAACGGTCACATATACGGAACTTACTGGCTTTGTGGAATTAAACGGCGTTGATTTTGGCTATGTGCCGGATAAAATCGTGCTGCACGATGTGTCCATTTATGCAAAACCGGGTCAGAAAATCGCATTTGTCGGTGCAACCGGTGCAGGTAAAACGACGATCACAAACCTCATCAACCGGTTTTATGATATTGCGGACGGAAAAATCCGCTATGACGGGATCAATATCAATAAGATCAAAAAACCGGATCTGCGCCGTTCGCTTGGTGTTGTTTTGCAGGATGTCAATCTGTTTACCGGCACTGTCATGGAAAATATCCGCTACGGCAAGCTCGATGCGACGGATGAGGAGTGTATTGCGGCGGCAAAACTCGCCAATGCGGACGGATTTATCCGCATGCTGCCAAACGGATATGATACGGTGCTCAGCGGTGATGGCAGCGGTCTTTCACAGGGTCAGCGCCAGCTGATCTCGATTGCACGTGCAGCGGTAGCAGATCCGCCGGTCATGATTCTTGACGAGGCAACGTCCTCGATCGATACGCGCACAGAGTCGATTGTGCAGCGCGGCATGGATGCACTGATGCACGGCAGAACGGTATTTGTCATTGCACACCGTCTGTCGACCGTCAAAAATTCCGATGTGATTATGGTGCTCGATCATGGACGCATCATTGAACGCGGCAGTCATGACGATTTGATTGCACAAAAGGGTACCTATTATCGTCTGTATACCGGTGCATTTGAACTCGAATAATCTGTTTGTACAGAAAATGAAAAATGGATTTTTTACGGAAGCACTTCCGGTGCCGGCGGCTTGCCGCAGCCGGTGCAGATGTCATCGGCAGAGGCTTCGTTACAGCTGACAAATGCATCGCCAACCGTTGCGGTTGCACCAAATTCAACCGGAACCGCTACGCAGATATCCTGGGAAATGGTGAATACGCAGGCGCCGTTTCGTTCGCCTTCACATGTCACTTTTCCTGGCATCACCATGGGAGCACCGCAGCATTTGGTGAATGTTGCGCCCGTCTTTGCGAATGGATTGACGGTGACCGGTACGCAAATAGAAGCCGACTGATATCCTGTAACAGGACAGGTTTGATCCTCTAATACTGACCGTTTTGCATGATTGGTTCTCCTTTCAACGAGGATACCTTATCGTATGCACGGGGATGCATTTTGGTTCTCATTAAAAACAGTCTTTTTTCAAACAAGAAACGCGTTAAAAACTGACTGATCGTTATTTGACAAATGATATAATAGACTTAAAAATAAATGGGAGGATAAAAATGAGCCGTGATAATATTTTGCTGATTACGACCGATCAGCAGCGGTTTGATACGATTCAAGCGCTTGGTGCATCATATGTTTTCACACCCCACTTGAATTATTTGGCGGCAGAGGGGATTTCTTTTACAAATTGTTATTCGGATTGTCCGATTTGTGTTCCTTCACGTACAACGATTATGATCGGAAATCGAGGATATGAAAGCGGTGTCGTTTCCAATGCAGCACATACACGTGTCATGATGGAACGAACGGATGCAAAAACAACACTTCCGTCTTTGCTGACGAATGCAGGATATCAAACAAAAGCAATGGGAAAAATGCATTTCAGTCCTGCACGTGCACATTATGGATTTGAAGAAATGACATTACCGCTTGATTATATGCGGATGTATGATAAAAACCAGGAGTGTGCACGCCCTAAAATCCATGGAGTTGGAGAATGTGAGATTGAGCCGGTTCTTTCAACAGTTGATGTGAAGGACAGCATTACAACATGGACAGTTGATGGTTCTGTCGATTTTTTGGAGACACGCGATCCCACAAGACCGTTTTTCCTTTGGACGAGCTTTACAAAACCGCATCCGCCGTTTGATCCGTGCCGGGATTATTGGGAATTGTATCGTGACATTTCTGTTCCCGAACCGATTCGCGGTGACTGGTCTAAAACACTTGAAACGACACCGCAGGGATTTTTGGCAGGTACGTATGAGAATACAAATATTCATTTGTTTTCGTCCGAGCAGATTCGTGCATCTCGTCGTGCCTATTATGCTTTGATTACGCAAATTGATTATGCGCTGGGCCGATTGTTTGGATGTTTACGTGAACAAAACTTGTTGGAAAACACATGGGTTATTTTCACTTCTGATCATGGGGAAATGCTCGGTGATCATTTTATGGCGCACAAAAATCTGTTTTTTGAAGGTTCGGCGCATGTACCGTTGATTATCATGCCGCCTTTGGGCAGAACATTTGAAAGAAACTGCATAAATCCTCATCTTGCGGAAATTAACGATATTTATCCAACAATTCTTTCGATTGCGGGTATACCGCTTCCTTCCCATGCGACCGGAACGGATCTGATGAAGCTTTGTGAAGACAGATCGTTTTTTGGCACAAGCTTGAATCAGCATTTTTGTGTGATGGAGCATCAAATGAAACTGATTTATTGTGCATGCGGCGGACATACGCTTCTGTTTGATTTGAAAAAAGATCCGTATGAAACGCATGACTGCTCGCACGATCCTGAATATCAGGAAGTGTTTGCACATTTGTGGGAGCAGATGATGCAAAAGATCGAGACCAATCTTCCAGACGCATTGAATGAAGATCATACGCTCAAAAAATGGGATGCGCCTTCATTTCCGGGACAAACAAAACAGAAGTGGTGCGGATTTCATTATCATGACTATACAATCGATACATTCCATTAAAAAAACACCGGACAGACATTCTGTCCGGTGTTTTTTTAGAAAATTACTTCCACGGATGACCGTATTGGCTGATGGCATAAAGCTTTTTATATTCAGAGGGACTCATTCCAGTCATTCGTTTAAACACGGTCGCAAAATATTGGCTCGAGGAAAACGAAAGCTGATAACATACTTGTGTAACAGAGTAGTTTGGATTTGCAAGAAGCTGTTTCGCAGCTTCTATTTTTTTGCACAGAACATATTCATGCGGTGATGTTCCAGTGTATTCTGAAAACTTTACTTTGAACCGTGAAACAGATAAATTGCACAGCTGCGCTAAGGACGAAACGGGGAGAAGATCGGAAATATTTTCGTTGATATAAGCGATTACACGTTCCATATCAGGATTTTGCGGAACAGACGACATGTTTGCGTATTTGATAACCTCTGTAATCGTTGTTAAAAAACGATTTCGCATGAGGGTACGGGTTCGCCTTTTTCCTGTTGCTTGCTGATTAAGAATTTAGGCAACCGTTTTTTCTCCAGCGAATGAATTAAGAAAAAGAATTTGAGTGAAGTAAGTGTTTCAGACATTTCTCTAAAAGAGTTTAAAAAAGGTGACCGCTTTCAAACGGTCACCTTTTTTTAACGAACAAATGCAGTTTTTCTATCATATCCGAAAACAAAGGATCGCTTAAACGAAAAGATCGTTCGATTCATCTCTGCGTGACTCAGTAAGCTACAGGTACATCGATCTCCATATCTTCCAGCGGATACGTGACACAAGGATGGATAAATCCAAACTTACGGTCTGCCTCGCGGCGGCCGTCACGGTCTTCTGCAACCCGATAGCTGCCCGAGAGCCATTTGCTGTGGCAGAAGCCGCAGACACCGGCACGGCATTTGTTGGGTGCATTGAGTCCGGCGCGTTCCATAGCAATGAGCAGTGTCTCGTTTGCTTTTGCAGGAATCACATAGACTTCATCGCGCATGTGCACAGTGAGATTGAAATGACCGGCCTGCTCCATAGCCAGCTCACCGCAGCAGGCTTCATCGTGATGGACTGCCTTTTGCGGCAGGTGCAGGGGAGCAAGTTCTTTTTCGACAAAATCATACATGACCTGAGGGCCGCACAGGAAGAACGTGCTGTTTGTTAAATCCGTATATTTTTTCATCAGCTCCGCAGATATAAAGCCCTTTTCACAGCCGGGCTGCTCCTCATCGCTTAGCACGTATACGACGTTGAGATCTTTGCAGCGTGCGCGCAGTGCCTCCAGTTCTGCTTTGTAAGCAAGCTGTGCCGCTGTGCGTGCACCATAGAACAGAATCATGGAATAGGATTCATCCCCGTCAGCAAGGCTGCCTGCCATAGACAGGAAAGGAGTGATGCCGCTTCCGCCTGCAATGCAGATGATATTGCGGCTGTCGCGCAGTGTTTCATAGTGGAATTCACCGGACGGTTCTGTCATAACAAACCGATCGCCGATTTTCACTTGTTCATTGAGATATCCGGACACAAATCCTGCATTCTCCACTGCAAGTACCAGTCTGTTTTCCAAGGCTTGTTTCGGTGTGGAAACGATGGAGTATGGACGGCTGACCAGACTGTCGCCGATCTTCATCTGAATCGAAACATACTGCCCTGCACGGAAGAAGGGAAAAGCATCTGCATCTACGCGTTTAAACGTCAGCTCACGGATGGTATCGGTGAGAAAACGCGCAGCAGTCAGTTCCACCTGCATATAGCCGGGGTGCAGTTTCTTCGCCAGAATATTGGTGCGGTATTCCTGTGGGAGCGGTTTGTTTTCTCCCTGCGCCAGCATTTGCCGGCGTGCTGGCACCATCTTTTTAAACCGCAGCATATCCATAAAGCCAAAGGGAAGTTTCTTAAATTTCATTCTGCCGTCGCCTCCTTTTTCAAATCACCTACAGTCATACGACCGGAAAGATCGCCCGAAACATAGGCGCTCGAAAATCCGCTGGAACGCATTGCATATCCGCCTGCAAAACGCAGCCCCGGACTCATCTGCGCATCCTCCCGCATCATCATCATACGCGGCATCAGGCTGTCCCAGTCAGCGGCCTCATATCCATAAATGACGCCCTCCGGATGACCGCAGTAACGGGCATAGGTGGTCGGAGATGCCACACAGATTTCTTCAATCGCATCCCGGATTTTGCATCCGGTCTCCCGTTCGAACACACGGATCATGTCCTCTGCGACCTGATCTTTCATTTTAAAGTATTCTTCTTCGGTCACATTTCCCCAGTCATCGGACATGAACATAGTGGTAAAATACATGATGCAAGTGCCTTTCGGAGAACATTCCGGATATGCGTTGTTTAAGCATACAGTCGCTTGCACATGGTTTGTGCTGACCTGTTTCATCAAATCGTACTGTTTGACGGTATCGGCTGTGTCGTAAATAAAATAGTTGTGGCTGATGATGCCCAGTTCTTCTGCAGAACGGTTCAGCCCCAAGAACAGTGAAAAGCCGCGGCCGGCAAACTTCCGGCTGTTGGTCGCACGGACCATCTGTTCGGTGACCGCTTTTTTGTCGAGCATTTTGCCAAACACCAGGTGAGGAGAGCAGTTGGCGACAACGTGTTTTGTTTCGATCACTTTGCCGTCAGTAAGCTGTACGCCGCAGATGTTGCCGTCGTTGTCAGTCAGAATTTTTTCTGCTTCTGATTGATACCAGATATCACCGCCCAGTTCGCGGATGCGGGTGTCAAGAGCCAAGCTGATTTCATGGGAGCGCATCTTAGGCATCCATGCATCCCGCGTAATATAGCGAATGACCATGGAACCATAGTGCAAGAAGCTCATGCGGTCACAGTCCACACCCAGATAGCACCAATATGCATTGAGAATATCTTTGGCTTTCTGCGGCATTTTTAACGCATCGAGCACTTCATTCACCGAATAGCTTCCGGCTTTGATGAAATTCGGGAATGTTTTTTTCATATAAGCGGCATCGGTGTTGCCGTTGACCGAACTGGAATATGTCTGTGCATCGCGCACTTCATTGCACAATTCGAAAAACGCTGTGATGGACTTGCGGGAGTCCGGGCAGTATTCCACCATTTTGTCGATAAATGCCTGCTGCCCGAAAGGCATCACGCAGTCATATTTTTTATCGGTGGTAATCAGGTGGTATGCTTCAGGAATCCGAATCCAATCGATCTTGTCCTCAACACCCAGATCGCGGAACAATGTACGGATCTCACCGGGTTCTTCCGGAGAACCAAAATCGTCGAGTTCGTGCAGGCTTGCTTCGAATTCAAAGCGTCCCCGTTTGAAACTGGTTGCAAAGCCGCCGGGCAGATTGTGTTTTTCTAAGAGCAGACAGGAATATCCAGCCTGCAAAATCCGGATAGCGGCAACCAGACCGCCGTTGCCTGCGCCTATTACGACTGCGTCATAGGCCTTGTTTGCTTTTTTCGCCATAGTGTTCCTCCTTTGATTTATACCAGCAGATTGCGCGAGCATCTGAGCCAATGCTGTAATTCCTCTTCGCTTTTTACCTGCTTATAATAACTTAAAATGATACGGTAATACTCAGTCAGTTCTTTGCTGATTTCCTCTTCGCTGAAATTGATGTAGCAGGTAGCCATCATAACGGCCATAGAGTAGCAATAATACTGCATTCTCCGGTGCATTTGAGCAGCTTGTTCGAAAGAGAGTTCCAAGTTTATTTCGAGTTTGCGGATTATCTGCGCTGCGTTTGGATCTTCAAAAAGCGTTTCGTCTTCTGCGCGCTGGCGCAGATAAACGAGCTGAAACAAATTTTTTTCCCGTCTGGAAAAGTTGAGAAAAGAGAGGGCAATCTCTTTATAACTGTCAGCCTCTGTGCACAGATAATGTTCTTTGACATAAGCCGTCAGTTCATCACGCAAGGTGTCCATATTGATGAATGCAGAGTAAATCGGCTGCGTGGAGCAGTTTAATCTTTTAGCGATATTCCGAACCGAAAGCGCCGGCGGTCCCTGCTCCTGAACCAGACTGACTGCAGCCTTTAAAATATCCTCACGAAGGATGCGTTTTCGCGGCGGCATAGGGTTACCTCTCTTTCCGGCAGATAAATAACACATGTTATTTATCTATCATTTTACTATATTCTCTAGGGATTTGCAAGTGATTCCGGCAAATTAAGCAGCAAGCATTTTCTGGTGTTATCGGAAGCTTTCATTATGTGTGGATATCTTAAGACATCCACACATAATGAAAGCTTCCGATGGATACAGAAAAACCGGTCAAGCATTTGCCTGACCGGTTTAGTGTGTTGTGCTTCCTTTTTAGATGCCACATGATTTTTTAAGAAAATGGCTTGAAATAAGGATTCCTCGGAATTTCTACAAACCATTTTCAAATAATCTGATGCAGATCGCAACTAAAATCTCAATTTTTAAGTCCTACCAAAATAGATGCCATATTTCTGATAAAAGATTTCGTCTTCGAAGCCTCAATCAAAATGTCGTAAATTTTATTTTGCCTATTATAACACGGACTTTAAATAAAGACAAGTTTACCCCTCAAAACCCATTTGGATTTTAGCAATATCGGATTTGAGTATTCGGTTTGCTTCGTCCAAATTAAACTCCCTATAATCCCACAGTTCTTCTTTCCCGTATGGAGAGAAATAGTAATGCTCTGACTTGCCGATTTTATCAATTTTCCTGACAATTTTCTCAAACTCAGAAGTCGGAACATCATCAAGAATCCCTTTTCCGGCACCGTCGATGATGCAAGGATATTTTGTGCTTTGCCCCTTTTCCATTTCTCTGATTTCCATCAGTTTAATTATAAAGGTTTGGTCACAACCAAAATCGTAAATCATTTTAAATTGAACTTCTTCCCTGAGTTTAAGTAAACTCAACTTTACCAAACTCGCATCGATAGAATTTTCATCAAAACCCGGATCGGGATCCACCTGATAATTTTTGCCGTCACAGTCGAACATAAAAAGATGATAGGCGAGTGTATCAAAAGAGGAAAGGATAAGATAGCCGAACTTTGCCAATGAATAATTTGACGAAACATCAACAAGTCGCCATATCTTATCTTCGCTGCCTTCATATCCGATAAAAAATCTGTAAACATCTGCTTTCATAGTCCATTCCCTGCTTTTCTTTAAATATATTCATGCATATATGTGCTTTTTACATGGGGACTTTGGGTTGCTTGTTTGGCTTTTAGACAGTCTGAAGTCACAATCAACATGCCGTAAACTTTTATCTTTATTTATTATAACACCAACTTTCAATGAGGTCAAAACTTACCATGAAAGCCATATTTGGATTAGATGCTTCAACATCACTAACCCGCGCTTTCTTTAGTCACTTTTTTCTCCCTTCATAACAATTGGCATGATCGGCTGCCACTTTATGATGTCGGCGATATCCGTATCCTCATCGGGATAGAAATGCATAAAAGCCTTGACTTCCTGATTCGGAAACTCGTGCTGACAGTACAGAGCCATTTCGTATGACGGCACGATTCCAATCAAATCATCCTGACGCAGATATTTGATGATATCCTCTTGGCAACTGCCGAAACGGACGGGTATTCCGTTGTCCTTGAGTGCCAAGTACATCTTGACCATCTCATAGGCCATGAAGACCTCATTGCCGTTGAAAGTGAAATAGAATCCATCGTCAGTACGATGTGGCCACAGGTATATCCGGGTTCTGCTCGATCCTCTGACGAGTCCCCAAGGATGACCTCCCATATGATGACTGTCATCGCAGTAATACAGAAATCCCTCAAGAGTGTCATGCGGAAGACTTTCCAAGAGATTGCCGCCGAAGTCCTCGCCATACCGTCTGAACTGCTCATATGGAGTCATGCCTTTGGTATCAAAACCTGCCGCACGAAACGCGATGGAAGCGTAATCAAAATACCTGTTAAAAGTCATGTTCTTGATTCTGCCCTCGGGAATATAGCCATCTCTTTCCTGTGAGATGGTTTGTATAAACCGGTCGATTTCTTCATCGGTCAAATCTTTGAGAATAGACTTCTTGCAGGCTGGTCTGCGGTCATATAACTCTTTTCGTCTGATCGTTCCGTACCGAAAGTTGTACGGAAGTTCCTTTTCTACGATTTCAAGATATTCTCCCTGCTCTGCCTGAGTGAGTGCTGCAGACAAAGCGTCCTTTATCCATTGCAGAAGATCGGTATACTCATATTCGGTTTTGTCTGCATGATCCGGCATCCCGTTATAGATACAGATAGTAAAGTACCTGAGTTTGAGGACGCTGCATTCCTCGTTGTGTAAAGATTCCAGCAGAAACCAAGATTTTTCATCGGGATACCGTTCCAAGAACTTGTTGTTGAGGTCGGATTCGTTGTCGGCTTCGAAGTATTCCATTGCTTCTTCGATATCATCGAAGCGCATGTCTGCAACTGTCCCTCTTTCCTCGGAAAGCCATATCCTTTTGTAATCGCTGTTGCTTCGCATCGGTTCAATTCGGCCGAGCATTTCCATTATTTCATCAAACAGCCGCATGGAATTGAGTTCAAGATGATAAACCGTTTCATTCCATATCGACATGTTCTCTATACTTGGTGCTTTCATTTTTCCTTTTTCCCTCTTTCGCAGCAGTCTTTAATTATTTTTAGTCCTCATTATTTTTCATATTTTCTAAGTTCTTTGCCCTCTCATGGAGATAACCTCTGCGGATTACCAACTCGCTTTTAAGCTTTTCCCACATGAGCGGATCATCCACATTGCCCATATCGAGTTCCTTGGTGATATCCTCGATAGCGACCTCAATGGTCTTGGTATCGAGGATATTGATATATTTGCGGATAAAATCCACCACAACACCGGGCATATAGGTATGTCTGCGGATGGCGTACCGAAGTGCGCTATTGATGATGCATCCGAAGTCATCGTCAAAGCAGTATTCCATCCATCTTGCAGGGCATAATACCTGCCCGTCTTTGCCTTCTTCATTGAGAATGACAAATCCAATGTTTTCCTTGTCAACACGCTCTAACACTGCATCGAAGTTGTCGCAGAGGTGCTGCCGGGTGATTCTCTCCATTGTATCAAGAGGCATTAAGTATTTGAAATCAAGCATGGTCATCTTCCTTTCCTACATATCGGAATAAAATTCCGTCATATCTTCAAGCCGCAGGCATGCGAGTCTGCCGATACGACCGTAGCCGCATCCACAGTCAATGCCGATATAGTTTCCGCATTTCCAAATCTGCATCGGTATCGAACTTTGCAGATGATTTGTCGGCGTATGACCGAAAATAAGAATGACATCATCGGGGATCATTTCGTGACAGCTTTTTCTTGACCATACTGCATATTCTTTGCTGTTGTCATATTTTGAAAAGAGGGGACGATAGTTTTTCTCTACGCCGCCGTGGATGAGCAGATATTTTTGACCGTTTACTTCAATTTCAATATTAATAGGTAAAGCTCCAATAAAATCGAATACCTCCTGTCGCAGTTCTTTTCGGATATGTTTGAGATATCTATGAGTTACCTCACCGCCGTTGCTGTACCACAAACGCATCATGCTGCTTCTTTCATACTCCCGACTCCACTCGTCCGCACAGTCTAACGGATTTGCAAGCGCATCCATCATCATATGTTCGTGATTGCCGAGGAGCATCTTGGCGTTTGACATTTTCATTATTTTCCGCAGCAAGCGAATTCCATCGGGATATCTGTCAATGATATCACCGAGGATATATAGCGTGTCATCGGGCTGCAGGTTGATTTTCTGTATGACATTCCCGAACCTCTCGCTGTTGCCGTGAATGTCGGACATTACATAGTTCATTTACTTTCTTCTTTGCCTCCTTTCGAAAGGTGGCTTTATTTTAAACTTATTTGAGTTATCCCACTTGGCACAGATGAATAATAAAGGGGGATAATTGGGATAACATAAATCGGTGGAAGCAATTTATTCTGAATCAGCACCTGTTATCACGCAGGTGCTTTTTCTATGCCGAGAATTTCTTTCACCCTCGGCAGATTCTCGGGAACAATGCAGAATTTAAGAAACTCCACCGTTACTTCCTCAATGGTAGTGCCAAGCTCGGCACACACTTTGGAGGCTTCCTCATACAAATCTTGCTCCATAGTAATCGTAATTTCTTCGGGATTTTCCGTCTGCATCCATCACTTCTCCTAATTCTCTGAATAGCTTTCTGAGTTTCTTCTTTTGTTTCTGCTGCTGTTCGAGCTGCTCCTGAAGCATCAAATAAACATCGATCCTCTCATCAGCATCCTCGGATGCGGTGTCGAGCCGTTCAATAAGGAAATACATGTCTACGCCGTATTTGCGTTTTGCTTCTTTTGCATAAAGGATCGCATCCATAGTGTTATGCGCCAGCATTGCGACTTCGGGGAGAACAATCAAATTGATGTTTTCCTCTTGGCATTCTTCGATCATAGCGTTCCAGTTCGGCCTGTTTTTCGGCTGCTTCTTGTTGTCAACATCAACAAAAGATTTTACCACATAAGTGTTTACCTGCGGTAATGCTTCGTTGATACAAGCGGTCATCAATGCATCGTCAACCGCTTCTGATGTTTTTGGAAAACAGGCATAGCAAAATGCCCTTTTTATTTGGCTTTCATTTTCCATCTCATATCGTTCCTTTCCTTAACCGTCCCCGAATACATCTTCCAGAATTTTGGAGAAGTCGGGATCGGGATTTGTTATGAAGTTCATTCTGTTATTCAGAGCCTCTGTTTTACTTTTAAACTGTTTCTCTGCAACAAATAATTGGTTATGCAGATTTCCGATCTTCCCTTGGATTTGTCCGGGATACCCCCAAATCATCATACCGAGAGGTTCATAATTTTCTTGGTCAGTTCCGTATTGCAGATTGGTAAATTCCGTCCGAATGCATCGAAAGTATTCGCCGCGGCAGGATATCCAAAGGTGTTCGCTCTCAGCCTTGTCACATTTCATATAATACGGCCATAGCCATGTGTTGAGATGCGTCCATTGGTAATCGGTCAGCACGGATGTTTCCGTTCCCAATATCTTTGCAGGCACAAGAAACGGGACTCCTTGATACGCTGCATAATGCTTAATGTTCTTTTCTCCGGCAAGAAACCGGTCAAAGGTCGAGAGGATGCTTGCATGGCTTTTGGCAGTATTTTCTTCGGATCGAATGTCATCAAACAGCCCTTTTAGCTGCTCGAGTGTTCCGAAATAATATTTGCTGAAACTTGTAAAGGCGGCTGCCGAATAGTCATCGAGGATCAGCCTGTAATATCTCGCCATCTTCTGCATCATCCTTAAGTTCTGTTACTCTTGTACCGTAATTCGGACGTACTGTTTTGCCGTGGGCGATAATCTCATCCAAGGTGACAGGTTCGTAATTCCAATACATACAGCCCACATTGTAGATTTGGTTCCGGATACCTTCCGCATTGAGCTTTTCCGCAAAATCCACCTCGTAGTCGGCTTCGTCCGTGAAGTGAGAATGTGCGTGCAGGTGGATTGCCTGATACCGGTGTCCGTTGTACATGGGTGTGAAGTAATGAGAAAGGATCACTCTTTTCTGCATGCCGTCTTCAAGGACAACGCAGATATCGTCATAGTCCTTCAGCCCTGCGAGAGCAGCCTTGGCTTTGGCATTGTGGAGAAAGCGGTCGTGGTTACCTTTAATTAGAATGATTTGTCCGTTGAGGCTTTTAATAAGACTTGGAGCGTCATCGTTGCGTGTCTTCCAAATCATATCTCCGAGGACATAGGTAAGATCACCCTTTCACACCTCATTATTCCATCTGCGAATCAGCTCCGTATCCATTTCCTCGATCGAGGCAAACGGCCGCTTATCAAAGGCGAGTACATTTTCGTGACCGAAGTGTAGGTCGCCTGTAAAGAATATCTTGGGCATCTTTATTCCGTCCTTTCTTCGTGCTGTAATTTTTGCATGACTTCTCCCCAAGCCGAGATGTTCGGGATGATTTCATGCTGCTATGTAGTTTCTGATGTCTCGAATGATACCTTGCTTGGCTTGTTCGTTAAGATTTTCGAGATTCTCCCGAATCATATTGTGAACGGTGTCCGGAGCGTGCACTTCTCTGCCGAGGGCATATCTTACGGCAAAGGTCATTAAGATATTAAATTGTCCGGCTTTCACGGTTCTCTCTTGCTTATCCATTCTCTATCTCCTGAAACTGTTCACTCGATTCGAATCCGTGAAAGAGGAAGTGCATTTTATCAATCCTCTTGTTGATATGCCAGTGTCCGCAGAACCAAGCGGTATAGCTGATGTTTTCTTCAATCCTGCCGAGCCATTCCTCCATGCTTGTATCTACTGTGCTTTGGTCGATGCCGGAAAGAAATACCTCAGTCGGCTCGTACCTGAATGGGCAGGTATGGGAGAGGACAACATCAACCTGATTGACTTTTAGCTGTTGTTCCACATACGCCTTGGTTTCTTCAGAAGGCTGTTCATCCTCCCACCAGCCGTATCCACGAGCCAATCTAAAAAACTTGTCCACACTGTATGCACCGCCGATGGCAATATGCCGAATACCTTCCATCGTGTAGATTTCGCCGTCCTTTGCAAACAGCAAAGTCGGATAGTCTTCTTCAAACCATACGGTGCCGCCGTTCCATTTCTTTTCGTTGTATGAGGATATCTTTTCCGGCCGCATTTCATGATTGCCGTGAATGCAGAGAATTGTGGGCTTGAGACTGTTGAGTGCTTGCTTCAGTTCTTTATCCCTTTCATCTCCGCAGTAGTTCGCCCCCACATCGCCAAGGATCACTACCGTATCTTCTCTCGTTAGGTTGAACCGCTTACAAAAGCGGGCGATTTCATATTTTTGACCGTGTATGTCGCCGGTATAGTAGATCACGCTCTTTGCCACCTTTCCGTGTATCATTATACTGATATCTTATGTCTTTGTCTTGGCATTTCAGAAAATGTAGTGATATCTGTATAAAATGTAATTTTGGGCAGCAGAATGAGGCAGTAAGGGTTTTTCCTTGCTGCCTTAACTGTTTGGTTAAGTAAGTCTGTGCTTTTTAACCGAGGGTTTATTCTGTGTCTACGGGATTATTACATTGCCGTTCCTTTTGGGTAAAATATAGTTAGGGGCGGAAAAGACGGCGGTTTTCACGCAACGACTTCTTTGCCGAGATAATAAGATCCAGCATAATCCGTTTTTCATATGTCGTGCAGTCTGCAAGCAGAGCTGCAAATTCGTGGTTGGAAACAGCGATAGTGTTTTCCAAGAAGTCTTGCAGTAATTCGTCTGCCGACACATTGAGTGCGTTGGCAACATAAATAAACATGTCAAGGCTCATGCATTTTGTCCCTTTTTCTACATAGCAAATGTAGGTGTTGGAGCACTCAACAAGCTCCGCAAGCTGTGCTTGGGTAAACCCCCGTTTTTTTCTGATCGCCTTTACTTTTGCACCGAGAACTTCAATATCATGTGTGGTCATAGTAGAAACCTCCTAAAAATTTTGATGTTTCTATCATAGTCTATGACCGTTAATTAAGTTTAGCGTTTATATACATTATAGGCTCGGGACTATATAATATTTTGTAACTTATATTAAGGGGGTGTGCCTGTGGAAGACTTGGAAATGGAAGTTTTCAAGCAAATCGGCTCTCGCATCAGAGCAGAGAGAGTCAAACAGAAAATGAGTCAAGCCGAGTTGGCTGAAAAGGCACATCTATGCCTTCCTCAAATAAGTGCGCTTGAGCTCGGCAAGGTTAAAATGAACCTGTATACTTTTATTAAGCTTGTCGAGGCATTGCAGGTTTCTGCTGATTTTTTGCTCCGTCCCGACATCCCCGAGGTTAAGGGTTTCCTTCAGAATGAGTTTTCCGATCTGCTTTCGGATTGCACCGCCGCCGAGACAGAATCTATACTGAAAATCGTGAAAGAGTTAAAAATCACAATGCACTCCAAAAAAGACAATTACGATTTCTAACAGGTCAGTTCGCTGATCTGTTTCTTTTTTTTGCGTTCTTATAAAATATCAGTCGCCAAAGTTGGATAAATGTCTGAATACTCTGTTTTAAGGTTGGAAAAATGTCCTTTTCTGTTTGCTTATCTTCCGATATTTTGAATTTAACGAAAACCGAGGGTGCATCTACTTGCCGATGCACTCTCACTCTTTTTTTACCACAGTGATTCTCTTTGTTCGAGTTCTTTGTTGCTTAGATACATCAGTTCCCGGGCATTGAACATGTGGCTCATGATCTCCTTCGGATCGGTGAGACTGTTGCACATCTCGAATATAATGTCCTGTGCATCCTCGACATCTATTACCGCTGTTCCGGGGGTTGATTCAAGTTCCTTAGATGCTTCGATTTCTTCCCGGTACTTATCCATCACCTCATCCCCGAGGTCGAAGTGCTTTGCAAGGGCGGCAGCCGTTTCTTCAAGCTTTGGAACTGTTCCGTCCTCGTATTCACCGTTTACTATCATCATTGTTTTGGCGGTGCGGCATATCGTCCCGATTGCCTTGACTACATCGTTTTTTTCTGTTGTCACTGGTTTTCTACCTCCGTATTTTACTTTACCTTTCGGGCAACACAACAATGCCACATAACCTTTTATAAGTCCAGCAGTTTTGTGATAAATCCGAAAATTCTTCTTTCTGTATAAATCGTGCTTCAATAGTTTATATAGAACTGCATTATCAACAAGGGCTTATGCCAAAGAGTTTGCTTTTCGTCAGTTTTACCTTTAATTCGAGTCAGCGATACACAGTTTTACAAATTTTTTAAGTCGAATTTGAACCATAGGTTGATTTGTTGACTACAGGATTATTTCCATAACGGCTGAAGCTAATATAATAAACTTAAGACTGTTTTTTGAATGTTCGGCAGATCATTCAGAAAATGAGGACACCCTCAGAAAAATAATAACCTCGGGAGATAAACCAATGGAAGAAAACAATACTCAACTTAAACTTACGGCAAACGATTCTGAGCTTGTTCTCGATGAAGCTCCTGCTTCTGTTGCGATGCTGATAGGCGGAGATTCGGAAAAAGCAGAAAGAATTGCCGCTCACCGCTTGCAGATGGCTTCCATCCGCAAACAGTATCCGCATCCTTCACATCCGTATAAAATCGGTGTATATATTCGCTATTTCAATCAGACCAAGCATGAAAACTATCTTGAGAAGCACATTGCTCATTTCAAGGAAGCCATTGATTTATGTCCTAAGTGGACATTGGTTGATTTCTATATTGATGAAGGGCAAACCGCACCGAACATGGAGAATGCTCCCGAGTGGAAACGCCTGATTGACGATTGCTTTACGGGTAAAATAGACCTCATTATCACGCAGAAGGTTTCCAATGTAGTTCGCAAGGACGGAGAAAGACAGATAACCTTTCTTGCAAGTATCCTTGCTGCCCAAGAGCATCCGGTTGGGATTTACTTTGTTTCAGAAAACATATTTACACTTGCTACCTATTATACAGATGACATGTTTTCCTTGGAATTCTTTCCCGAAGGACATAAAACGCTCTGTGACGGTGAGCCGATTCGAGGTTTGATTGGATGAATACAGATAAGAGAAGAGATAAAGCGGCGGCGAAGGAACGGGTCAGACGCCGGATTAATGCAGATTTTGACCGCAGTAAATATAAATACATACCCGAGGAGAAACCAATCGATTTTTACGACAACGATGTGGAACAGCACGTGGGCATCTATGTTCGTGTTTCGACAGACGATATCCGGCAGACAACTTCCTACGAGCTGCAAAAGAAGTATTACGAGGACTTTGTTCAGAAGCATCCGCATTGGAAACTTGTCAAGATATATGCTGATGAGGGTATCTCCGGCACTTCCACTAAGCATCGGGATGCGTTCAATCAAATGGTGTCGGACGCCAAGGCTCATAAACTTGATCTTATTATCACAAAGAGCGTTTCCCGTTTTGCCCGTAATGTTGAGGACTTCCTCGGTACCATCCGTTCTTTAACCGAGCAGAAGCCGCCTGTCGGTGTCTTTTTTGAAAGCGAAGCGATATTTTCTCTCAATGATGATTCGCAGATGGCGCTTTCTTTTCAGTCGGTTATGGCAGAGGAAGAGTCCCATACCCGAAGCCGCAGCATGGAGTCCTCTCTGCGTATGCGATTGGATAACGGACTGCCACTGACCCGAGGGCTTCTCGGATATTATCAGAATGCAGACGGCGACTTGGTCATCAATCCCGATGAGAAAAACACCGTAAAACTTGCGTTTTTTATGTATCTGTATGGGTATTCCACGCAGCAGATTGCCGATGCATTTATTGCTCTCGAAAAGGCCTCCTACAAGGGCAATACCACCTTGTGGACATCCAATTCTATTGTGCAGATTCTCCGCAACGAAAGGCACTGTGGAGATGTATTTACCCGAAAGACTTATACTGTCAGCTTTAAAAGCCACAAGAAAGCAAAGAATATTAATGCAAGACCGCACAGTTGGTACTACGACCACCATGAGGGAATCGTTTCAAGAGATGATTATATTGCCGTTCAGCATCTGCTTGACAATATGAAGTACGGCAATAAAAGCATCATGCCCGAGCTTCGTGTCATTGACAGCGGAATGCTAAAAGGCTTTGTTGTCATTAATCCCCGGTGGTCGGGTTTCAAGGAACAGCACTATTTTGAAGCTTGCCGCAGTGTCTACGATCCGTCCGAAATAACAGAGGATTTGGAAGAATTCAATATTGAAGTACAAGCCGGTGATTTTGATTTAAGAGGTTTTGAGATTACCCGTTCTGAATTTTTTGAGAACACACGCAATCCCAATGTGACTTTTAATCATAAGAAGATCAAATTCAGCACCGCCTGTGTCCGTAAATTTGATAAAAACAATGCTGTTGAACTGCTTATCAATCCGATCAGCCGGAAGTTTGCCGTCCGTCCGACCACACCGAACAACCGTAATGCCGTGGTTTTCTCTAAGTTGGATTTCGGAAAGTATTATCCGAAAGATGTGTCTACCGCTGCGTTCAGCGAGACTGTCTATTCTCTGTTTGGTTGGAATACGGACTATAAATACCGCATCCTCGGTTCTTTGTATGAGCAGGACGGTGAAATTGCATATATCTTCGATGTGAAGGATTCAGAGGCATATTTCAAAAATTATGTGCTGCCCACGCAAGGCACAACCGTTGACGGCAAACCTGTGGTACAGCCGTTAATGCCATCGGGGAAGCGTATCCGTGCGATTCCTGAGTCATGGACAAACACTTTCGGCAAGGAGTTTTATATTCACGAAAAGACTCTTGCCGAACTGGAACGGCAAAGCGAGGAGGATTGGATGCTCCGTTTGGAAGGTCAGATTGTGGCTTCTGAGGAGCGACGCAATATCACAAGCTTTGCGGAAATAAAGGCATTTATTCAAGAAGAGTTAAAAGGGATAAACATGGAGGAAGCAAGGAATGCAAGGCAATATGGATGAGCAATTAAACTATAGCCGATTCCCCTCGGGCAATGAGGTTGAGCCTGAAAAGAGGCCGATACTCTCCGAAGGGGAAGAAATACTTGATATGGGTGAGGATTTTGACTTCGGTGACTTCCAAGTCGTCAGAAGAGAGTTCTTCGCCCACCTTCGAGAGCCGTCCATCACCTTTAATAAATGCAAGATCTATGTTAACACCGCAAGTCTGTCCAAGTTTCCCAATACTGAATACATGCAGGTACTCATCAACCGTGAGACGAAGATCCTTGCTCTGCGGCCTTGCTGTGAAGGTGAAAGGGATTCATTCCCTTGGTGTTACATGTCTAAGGGAAAGCGGAAGCCGAAGCAGATTACCTGCAAGCTGTTCTTTGCAAAAATATTTACTATGATGGAGTGGAATCCCGATTTCCGCTATAAGCTGCTCGGGACGGTCATCCATTCCAAGGGTGAATACTTGCTTGCTTTCGACTTGTCATCCACTGAGGTTTATCAGAGAACCTATGCGGAGGGTGAAAAGCCCAAAGCATCAAGAACGCCGGTATTTCCATCCGGTTGGCAAAACCAATTTGGTTTGCCTTTCTATGAACATCGGCAGTCGATGCAGGTTAATATCTTTGACGGATACGCTATTTATGCAATTAAAGATAATTCGACTAAACATACTGAACCTGTTTCCGATGATAACGGTGCGGATTCGGTGCTGAGTTTGCCCTCTGAAGCGACATTAATCGGAGGTGGTGAAAATGGATGAGAACAAAATTACCGTGCCTTTTGCCATTGACATGAAAAAGGATAGGATTCGCATTCACAGAACGACATTAGTGAAGCTCGGACAACCTAAGTTTTTGCAGCTTCTTGTTAATCCTACGGAGAAAATTGTTGCCATCCGGGGACTTGATAAAAGGGATAAAGACACACATATAGTCAACTATTCCTTTTTTAAAACAGATGCATCCTTTGAGATTTACAGCAAACAGTTGGTATCAACTTTGATGTCTTTACTCCCAAAATTAGAGAAGGACTGTACATACAGATTGACGGGAGAAGTTCGTCCTAATGAGAAGATAGCTTTCTTTTCGTTGGACACGATGATGCGTGTCGAGGGAGGTAATTAAGTGGAGTTATTGCGATTAAAAATTGATCCCGAGTTTAAGGCGT
Source organism: uncultured Oscillospiraceae bacterium (assembly GCA_949299455.1). Lineage (GTDB taxonomy): Bacteria > Bacillota > Clostridia > Oscillospirales > Ruminococcaceae > Paludihabitans. Next base: position 75,821 of record CASGAN010000003.1, on the reverse strand, counting down.
TGATACCAAAGCTTCGAAAAGCAGAGTATCTTCAGTTGGAAAGCAATATCATGACGGACGGTTGCCGTGAGCCGATTATCACTTGGAACGGAATTATTGTTGACGGACATAATCGGTATGAGATTTGCCATCGGCACAAGATCCCTTTTCAAATTCAAGAGATGGATTTCGACTGTCGGGAGGCGGTTATCGCTTGGATTTGCTCTAATCAGCTCGGAAGACGAAATATTTCGGAAGAAACACGCAAGTACCTGATAGGCTTGCAGTATCAGAATGAAAAAATCATGACAAGCAAGCGGAATGCCCGGGGAGTCAATCAATACACCGCTGACGATCACTTTAATGCATCCGAGGGGCTGACTATGGCAGAGATAACGCACCGCACTGCAGAACGAATTGCTGATGAGCACCACATCTCGCATGGGACAGTTCAGAAGTATGCAAACTATTCACGGGCACTTGATGAGATCGGCAAGCACGAACCGAAACTGGTAAACAAGATTTTGTCGGGTAATTATAAAATCTCTCACAAAAATGTTGTTGAGCTGTCAAGGCTGTCACCTGATGAGATGCGTAAGGTTAACCGTAAAATTGATGCAAAAGCTGCTCCTTTTGTTCAGTATAAGCGGACTCGCACCGCTATTAATAATATGGGAAGGAGAGAGTCGGAGGATAATGACGAACCGCAGGGGCCTTCTGTCAAGGATATGCCGGCTTTTGATCCGGATGCCGAGGTCAGCAGTCTGATTCTCACTATTCCGTCATGGTCGAGTTCTATTGAACGCACCCGCAGCAGAGCAGATCTTTCTATTGTGTCTTCCTATGCGAAATACAGACTGATGGATGCGTTGCAATCTCTGCAGGACAGTGTCGAAGAAATGATCACAGCGATAAAGGAGGATGAATCGTGAGTTGCTTAGACCAATTCGTCCCCAATGTGTATTTTGAAAAGATTCCGATAAAAAACCTTGTTTCAAACCAAGATTATCAGCGAAACCTTTCCCAAGCTCACATTGAGAAAGCGGCGGAAAATTTTGACCTTTACCAGATCAATCCCGTAAAGGTCAGCCGCCGTGACGGGATTAACTATGTTTTCAACGGTCAGCATACCATTGAGATTGTTGCAAAGGTATCCGGATCTCGGGAGACGCCGGTGTGGTGCATGATATATGATGATCTTTCCTACTCCCACGAGGCCGATATTTTCGCCAATCAGATGAAGTTTGTGAAACCTCTGCAGCCTTACGAAGTATTCATGGCTAATCTCGAAGCACAGAATCAGGATCAGCTTATGATTCGTGATTTGGTGGAGTCATACGGTCTTGAAATCGGTGCAAAGAGAGCACCGGGCGTCATCTGTGCCGTCTCCTCGCTTGAAACCATTTATCAGAAGTACGGCATTCATGTCCTTAGTCGTGTTCTCCGATTGATTATCGGTGCGTGGGAGGGTGATATGAATTCGTTTTCTGCCAATATTCTCAATGCCGTTGCCAAACTTGTTGTCATCTACAAGGGACAATTAAACGAAGAGGTTTTCAAAGAGAAGTGCGGAGCGATGTCCATCAAGGCACTGACGCGCATTGCCAAAGAGAGAAGACCGGGTTCTATGGGGTTTGCCGAGGCAATGATTATTGAGTACAACGGAAAAAAGAAAAGTGCCGCATATCGCCTTAATATCCGTATGCTATATGAGCGTGATGTTTCTCTTTGGGTTGAGAATGATGCAGGCGAAGAGGAATTTGATGATTCGGAGGAATTTGATTCGCTTCTTGAAACAGAAGAGGAGTAACAACAGCGAACAGACCATGCTGCCTGTTCGCTGTTTGCACTTCCGTTTTTAAGACCACTTCTTCATCTTGTTCCTTACCTATGAGTATTGTTTCTATGAAAGACAGGTAAAACACAATTATATTTTCGGAAATCGGAAGCAAAATAATATTGAACTTTTTTCTAATTCAACGACTTTTGTATTGACAAATCTCAATAAACAATTTATACTGAATTTAGTTTCAGTGAAAATAAATTCAGCAAAGGGGTGCGCTATGTTTATAGGTCGGGAAAAGGAGCTTGCCATCATAAAGAAAGCCCTTTCAAAAAATACTGCAAGCGTTATGGTTTACGGGAAACGAAAAATAGGTAAAACTACGCTTATTACTCACGCACTCAAAAAAGATGCGAATAAAACCGTCTATTACGAGTGCTTAAAGGCTCCGATGAAAGATAATGTTGACGGACTGATTTCGGTGTTATTGGCGGCAAAGGTTCTGCCTGTCCGGATGTCTTTTGATAACTTCATTGATCTGTTTGCGTATCTGAATACGCTTCCGGAAACTTTCAATATCGTTATTGACGAGTATCCTTACATGAAAGAGTTCACTCCTGCAAAAACAGTTGACTCTATGTTCCAGAGTATCATTGACAATCACATCAAAAACATACGGCTTTTTATTTCCGGTTCTCATATTTCAATCATGAAGGATTTGCTGGAGGAAGGCAATGCTCTGTACGGCAGGTTTGATTCCGTTATCTGTCTGAAAGAATTGGATTACAAAATAACCGCACAGTTTTATGCGGATAAGACTCCTTATGATAAGGCCGCCATGTATGCTGTGTTTGGCGGATCGCCTTTTGTCAATGAATTACTGCATCCGAAAGAATCATTGGAGCAGAATATTATCTCCACAATCCTCAATCCGTCAAGTGCAATCTTTCATTATGCGGATAATCTGTTGATCTCGGATTTGTCTACAAGCAGCAATGCCGAGCGTATTCTGTTTTCCATTGCAAACGGCAAAAAGAAATATTCGGAGATTGAATCGAAACTGTCTATGGACGGAAACGGACTGCTCAGTAAACAATTAAAGGTATTGCTGAACATGGAACTTGTGTCCAAAGTCGCCCCGATAAATAAGCCCAATAACAATAAAATGGCTCGATACGAACTGACCGACAATCTCCTGCGTTTCTTTTACACCTATGTTTACAGCAATAAAAGCGCCCTGCAGGTTTTAGGAGCAGAAGCTTTTTATGAGGCGTATATCAAAGATTCCCTTATCACCTTCATATCTTACCGATTTGAAGATATATGCCGTTCTTATTTTTCCATGCAAGTCCAAAGCGGAAAACGAAAAGGCATTCTCAACATCGGAACATTTTATTACGATGATGCAAAGGCAAAGAAGAATGGTGAATTTGATGTTGTTATCAAAACAAAAACCGCTTTTGATATCTACGAAGCAAAATATTTAGCATCACCCATGACCGATAAGCAGATAGAAACCGAAATTATGCAGGTGCAGGCTATCCCAGAACTAAAAATCGGAACGATAGGGTTTATCTCTATCAATGGATTTGAAAGCGTTCATCCGGGCATTCCTTGTCTTGACGGCAATGATCTGTATGAGGATTAAATTCGCCTCTTGAAACAGATAAAGAGTGCAGGCAGCGAACAGATTATACGGTCTGTTCGCTGTTTGCTTTTACATTTGCTGTGAGTCATTTGCAGTCGGTTCACTGTATTCAATGGGATGTTCCTGCATCTCGAATGCTTCATTGGTGATAAGCCGATACACGCCGGGGTTGAATAGGTCACGCTGTATTCTGTCGGCATCCTGCATCAAGAAGTTTTGCAGGGATTGTTTCATCCCCGATTCGGATGTGTTCGACTTCATTGTCAAGCAGGTCTTTGATATCTCCGGGTGTCAGTCGGATATCGCCTTGTACGGTGCGCACATCTATGGTGCAGTCGCTGTAATCCATAATGCGCCCTTTTATTGTATATTGGATTTCTTCATATTCACTCTGTTCCTTCTCGTATTGCCTGATACCTGCGGATACAATCGGAGTAAAGGCTTCGGTGTCATCTACCAATGCTTTGAATCACTTTGCAAAGTCCATGATCACGGGCAGGTCGGGACTGTCGCAGAAAAAACTGCCGGCTTCACTGTCAAAATGAATTTGGCGAATGTTGGGATCGTCCTTAAAGGCTTCCTTGAAAGCGGCATCCCATTCATATCCGTTTCCGTGTGTGCAGAATCCCTGCCGATCTCTTTCCGGCTGTCCGATTTCTTTTGCGTAGGCATCAAAGGCTGCCTGCCCGTAATCCGCATATTCGTCTTCGAGAAAGCTGAAAGCGAGGCACAGGCTATAGTCGCCGTTATCGTGTGCTACGATATAGAATGGCGATATTTCTTTGTTGAATTCATTGATTTGCTCATTTACGGTCATTTCAATTTTCTCCTTTTCATTCTGTTTCTTCGATATTTATCTCCACTTCATATCCACCGCCGAAGATAACGAGCAGTCTTCCGTCTTTGAACACCTTGATGCATTCTATCATCTGTCTTACGATGGATTCATCGTAGGTATCCTTGTTCGATTCTCTCTCATCGATAATGGACTGGATTGTTTTTAATCGCTCCTGAAGTTCACCGTCTTTCTGATTACTTTCTTGAATTGCTGTTATCCTGTTCCGCAGTTGCTGTATCTGTTCGGAGATGGATTTGAATTCATCCTCATATTCCTCGATATCTTCACCGTTTTCTACGGTGCTGTTTACAAGGGCGAGCATTCTCTTGTTGAGGGCATCGATCCGTCTTTCAAGCAGGTCAATCTCGTCTGATCCGCCGTTGAGGCCGATTGCTTCTCCGATGGTAGAACGCATAAGCATACGGTATGTGGCAGCGTTTTCGGCATTGAATTTGTTAATGGTTCTGACGACTGCCTTCTTTAACTGTTCTTCTTCCACGGTGAGAGAGTCCGTACAGTATTTTGTTCCGTAGTCAAGCCGGCTGCAGCACCGCCATACAACCTTCTTTTTGCCTTTTTTGCTCCATGTTAACTATCCACCGTGTTATGCTGCCGTCTTCCATGAGAAGTTTCATTCCGGCTTTTATCTCTCTGCCGTCCTTATCAAAATACTGCATAGGGCATAACTCCTTCCTTTTATATTTACGAAACCTCGGCAGGAAGTGAAGTACAAAATAAAAAAAGCGGATGCAATGATCATTTATCACATCCGCTTTCAGACATAAAAATTTAACAATTAGAAAAACGAAAAAAGGGCAGACTTTACGAATTAAATTGCAAAATCTGCCCTTAAAATCCTTATGTTTTAGTTCAAGTCCCCTCCAACCCCTGTTTTTTGAGGTTGGCATCCAAAAAAATCACATCAGTTTTTTGACACGAAAAAGCCCCAGAAACCGCATGGTTACTGGGGTTTTCCGCCCTGCATCTATTTTGGCAGGACAACATGGTTGCGGGGACAGGACTTGAACCTGCGACCTCCGGGTTATGAGCCCGACGAGCTACCAACTGCTCTACCCCGCGATATTCTTGATTGTCTAATTATAATATCATGGTTTTGCTTGATTGTCAACGCTTTTTTGCTTTTCCTTTTTTGGAATTGCAAAACTTCATTCTATGATAAAAAGCCCGTGAATGGCGAAACCGGTAAAAATATGATACACTGTTGTTAAAATAAACCGTAATATTGATTGCTTTTTTTCGTCTTATAGAGTGAAAGTCTTTTCAGGCACGAAAGGAGGGCGTTTATGGAAGATAAACAGATTATTGCACTGTACTGGCGGCGGTGTCCGGATGCCATTGTTCGTTCGAATGAGAAATATGGGCATACTGTTTCACCGTTGCGCATCATATCCTGCAAAGCAGAGAGGATTCCGAAGAGTGTGTGAATGACACCTGGCTTCATGCGTGGAATGCGATTCCGCCGAGCCGTCCCGATGCACTGCGGATGTTTTTTGCGAAGCTGACCCGCCGCATTGCATTCGATCTGTGGCGGCACCGCACAGCACAGAAGCGGGGCGGCGGTCAGGTGAGTCTGGCGCTTGAGGAGTTGTCGCAGTGTATTCCGTCCGCGTGCGATGTGGAGGACACACTGACGGCAAAGGAACTTGCACAGTCTGTGAACGCCTTTCTCCGCACACTTCCGGTACGCGAGGGAGATGTGTTTCTGCGCCGGTATTTTTTCACCGAGCCCATCGGTGAAATTGCGGCGTCTTATGGTATGACGCGCAACCATGTGTCTGTGCTGCTCAGCCGGACAAGAACACGGCTTCGGCAGCATTTGATAAAGGAGGGATTTTTCGATGAATAGAGAGGATTTATATCAAGCGATTGGGCAAGCGGATGAACGTCTGCTTGAAAGAAGCCAAAGGAACCGGTATCGCCGCCAACCCTCGTGGTGGATGCGGGCAGCGGCGGCAGTTCTTATTGCGGCAGTAGCGGTCAGCGGGTGGCTGTATGCGTCAAATCCGTCATTTTTCACGACTGCCTATGCGATCAATGAGGCTGTTTATCCGCAGATGGCATCCTATCCGGATCAGATGAGTCCTTTTTTTGAACAACAGTTTGACGCATGGCAAAGTTCCGTGCAAGCGCAGAAGCAGCCGTCAGGATATGCGAATGGGCTTGAGAACTTTTTTGAAAGCAGTATCCGGCAGACACTGTCCGGCGAAGAGGGAGAAAATAAGGTATATGCCCCGCTGAGTGCGTATATGACGCTTGGAATGCTGGCAGAGCTTACCGGCGGGGAAAGCCGCGGGCAGATTCTCAGCCTGCTTGGTACGGACAGCATCGAAGCGCTGCGCAGTCAGGCATATGCCGTGTGGAACGGTCAGTACCGCAATGACGGTGCCACCACCTGTATTCTGGCAAACTCGGTCTGGCTCAATGAGGGGATTTCGTTTATTCCGGAGACAATGGAGCGTTTGGCGGATACCTATTATGCCTCTTCGTATCAGGGGGAAATGGGGTCTGACGGTTTTCATAAGGCACTGCAGGGATGGCTTGATGAACAGACAGGCGGACTGCTTAAAGAGCAGACACAAAATGCCGCATTCGATGCGGAAACTGTGCTGGCGCTCGCATCTGCTATGCACTATCAGGCAAAGTGGGCGAACGGCTTCAGTAAGGAGAATACTACGCCGGATGTGTTTCATTCACTGTCCGGTGATATGACCTGCGACTTTATGCACAGCCAGGGACAGGAAACGTATTACTGGGCGGAGCAGTTCGGTGCCGTGGCACAGCCTCTTGAAAACGGCGGCGGCACGATGTGGTTTATTTTGCCGGAGGAGGGTGTGCGTGTGCAGGAATTGCTTCAAAGAGATGAATTGATGGAATTTCTGCGGTCAAACGGGAAATGGGAGAACCGTAAAACGTTAAAGATCAACCTCTCCGTGCCGAAGTTTGACATCTCATCGCAGACGGATCTGCGCGAAGTGTTCAAATCACTTGGCGTAACGGATGTATTTGACCAGAAAACAGCCGATTTTTCCGCCATGACGAATATGAAGGACATCTTTGTTTCAAAAGCCAGTCATGGTGTACGCGTGGCAATCGACGAGGAGGGTGTGACAGCCGCCGCTTACACAGCGATGTATTTTGCCGGTGCCGCACCGCCGCCGGAGGATGAGATGGACTTTGTGCTCGACCGTCCCTTCCTTTTTGTCGTCACCAGTGACGACGGTCTCCCGCTTTTTGCAGGCAGTGTCTACCGGCCTGAATAACCAAGGAAACAGATTGAAAAGACAGGAAGCCCAGCTGGCTTCCTGTCTTTTCATTTTTAAAAAATGTTTCGCATAAACAAATCGATGACGGACATACTTGTTTTTAGAAAGGAGGAATCCTCATGAAAAGAAAAACAATCGTTGCTGCGGTGGGTGTGTGCCTTGCCGTATCACTTCTGTTTTCGGGATGTACAAAGAATAAACAGGAAGAAACCACTTCCAAAGCAGAATCCGATCTGTCGTCGCTTATGTCAGAAGGGGAGTCTATGGTGTCGGAATTTACTTCCGATTTCAACTCAAATCTGATGCCGGAATCCTCTGCTTCATCCGATGAAACTGCACCGACGAACGCACCGCTCGACGCCGGTGCGTTCGATTTTTCGGATATTTCATCGCTTGATAACACGCTGCACGGCTGGGGACAGGGAAAAGAGGTCAATGATCAAAACCGTCCCGTTTCCTGCGAGCAGTATGAGGAAAAATACCGAAAATATAATGCATCATTTATTATGCCCGCGACGGAGCAGGCAATTTATCTCACATTTGACCAGGGATATGAAAACGGATATACAACAAAAATTCTCGACACATTAAAAGAAAAACAGTGCACAGCTGTATTCTTTGTGACGATGCACTATGCAAAATCAAATCCCGATTTGATCAAACGAATGATCAACGAGGGGCATGTGATCGGCAACCACACCGCAAGCCACAAGTCGATGCCGACGATTTCTGTGGAGGATGCCGCAAACGATATCATCGAGCTGCATAATTATATCCTTGAAACGTATGGATACGAAATGACACTGTTCCGTCCGCCGAAGGGCGAGTGGTCGGAGCGCACGCTGGCACTCACACAAAAGCTTGGATACCGCACGGTGTTCTGGAGCTTTGCGTATGCAGATTATGATGTGAATAAACAGATGGGTGTGGACAAAGCATTTCCGAAAGTCACAGAAGCGGCACACAATGGTGCAATCTATCTTTTGCACAGCGTTTCAAAAGACAACGCAGAGATGCTCGGTGATGTAATCGATACACTGCGTGAAAAAAACTATGTCATTGCTGCGCTTTAATATTCGTCTGGCCGCGTTTGCCTTTGGGGCAAAGCGGCTTTTTTCTTGCCGGGAGTTTTTCTTGTGTTTTGTAGATTCCTACAATTACCGTTTTGTTCAATTCCGAAAAGTAGACGATTTTTTCAAAAATATGGACAAAACCGATTGCAAAATGCGGCGGTTTCGTTTATAATGAAAATGACATGTACGGACGGTATGATGATGCATGCCCCGACACTGCAAGACCCGATATCTGCCGGCGGAAAAGGTATCGTGTGTCTTTTTATCATTTTATAAAAACCGCCGGAGAACGAGGTGTAATATGGCAAAAATTATTGGTAGTGCTCTGCCGAACATTCCGTGGCAGGACAAACCGGAAAATTGCAGAGACATCGTCTGGCGTTTTGACCAGAACCCGATTATCAACAGAGATGAGCAGAAAGATTCGAACTCCATCTTCAACAGTGCAGTTGTGCCGTGGGGCGACGGCTTCATCGGCGTATTCCGCTGCGACAACCGTTCCCGTTCGATGGACATCTTCGTTGGCCGTTCGAAAGACGGTTTGAAATGGGAATTTGAAGATGAGCCGATCAAATTCGAAGGCGAAGATCCGGAAATCTTAAAACGCGAATATCGTTATGACCCGCGTGTCGTCAAAATCGAGGACAGATACTATGTCACCTGGTGCAACGGCTACCATGGCCCGACCATCGGCATCGCATATACATACGATTTTGAAAAATTCGTACAGTGCGAAAACGCATTTCTGCCGTACAACCGCAACGGCGTATTGTTCCCGCGCAAAATCAACGGCAAATATGCAATGGTTTCCCGTCCGTCCGACACCGGCCACACCCCGTTCGGCGATATCTTCTATTCGGAGAGCCCGGATATGGTTTACTGGGGCAAACACCGCTATGTAATGGGCATCATCAACGATGACCGTTCCGCTTGGCAGTCGAAGAAAATCGGTCCGGGTCCTGTTCCGATCGAGACAGACGAAGGCTGGCTCTTATTCTACCACGGCGTATTAAACAGCTGCAACGGCTTTGTATATTCGTTCGGCGCTGTGCTGCTTGATCTGGACGAGCCGTGGAAAGTCAAATACCGCACCCGTCCGTATCTGCTTTCTCCGCAGAAACTGTATGAGTGTGTCGGCGACGTTCCGAACGTTGTGTTCCCGTGTGCAGCACTGACGGACGCAGAAACCGGCAGAATCGCAATCTACTACGGCTGTGCAGACACTGTAACCGGTCTTGCATTCACCACCGTGGATGATGTTCTCAACTACATGAAAGAGAACTCGTTATAAGATTTCATGCAGACTGACAGCCAATAAAAGCATCGGCTTTTATTGGCTGTTGCTGTGTAACGAAAGGAGTCGTTTTTCTAAATGGAAAATTACAGATTTGAACGCGTCAACAAAATCTGCGAAGATCTTGGTGCGCTGACCGTTGTGCAGAGTATTTCCATTCCCGAATTTCAGATGAAACCGGGCTTTTTCTTGACCCCTGCACAGGCTGATGCAGACAGCACCCCGTGGCAGAATTTTAACGCTGCATCCGACATCTGGCCGGGCCCGGACGCACACTATTGGTTCCGTGCAGAAGTGGTTGTGCCGGAGAGCTTTGATAAGAAACCGCTGTGGTTTAACTTTGTCACACAGGTGACCTTCTGGGATGCTGTCAACCCGCAGTTCTTATTGTTTGTAAACGGCGAGATCACCCAGGGTCTTGACACCAACCACCAGGAAGTCAAAATCACCGACTGTGCAAAAGCCGGCGACCGCTATGTCATCGATTTGCAGGCATACACCGGCCGCGACAACGACCACAACAAGGGCTCGACAGCAAACCTGCGTCTGTCGGGCTGCATGATGGAAGTCGACGCCGCTGTGCAGGCTTGCTACTATAACCTGAATGTTCCGAACCGCATTGTGAGCCGTCTGGATAAAAACAACCAGAGCCGCATCAAATTGCAATTAGCACTCGAAAAAGCAATCAACCTGCTCGACCTGCGCGTTCCGTACTCGAAAGAGTTCTATGATTCCGTGGATGCATGCAACGCGTTCTTGAAAGAAGAAGTGTACACAAACCTGGCAGGCAGTGACGAAGTCATCGCAACCTGTATCGGTCACACCCACATCGACGTGGCATGGTGGTGGACCGTTTCGCAGTCGCGTGAAAAAGTTGTTCGTTCGTTCTCGACGGTGTTAAAACTGATGGAAGAATATCCGGACTACAAATTCATGTCGAGCCAGCCGCAGCTTTACCAGTTCGTCAAAGAGCGTTATCCGGAGCTGTTTGAGAAAATCAAAGCCCGCGTTGCAGAAGGACGCTGGGAGCCGGAAGGCGGCATGTGGGTCGAGGCAGACTGCAACGTGACATCGGGCGAGAGCCTTGTCCGTCAGTTCCTGCACGGCAAACAGTTCTTCCGCAATGAATTCGGCAAAGAGAATAAAATCCTGTGGCTGCCGGACGTATTCGGCTATTCGGCTGCACTGCCGCAGATCATGAAAAAATCGGGCATTGAATATTTCATGACGACCAAAATCGCATGGAACCAGTTCAACAAACTGCCGGTGGACACCTTCTGGTGGAAGGGAATCGACGGCAGCGAAATCTTCACCCACTTGATCACCACACAGGACGAGCATCAGCCGGAAGACAGCTTCTATACCACCTATAACGGTCAGCTCGACCCGGTCTGCCTGATGCGTGGCTGGGAGCGTTATCAGCACAAAGATCTGAATAACGATATCCTCGTTTGCTATGGCTTTGGTGACGGCGGCGGCGGCCCGACCAGAAAAATGGTTGAAACAGGTGTCCGCATGGAAGCAGGCATCACCGGTTCGCCGAAAGTCCGCATGGAGCGTTCGGAGGAGTACTTCAAAGAGCTGTATGCCCGCGTTGCAGACAACAAAGATCTGCCGAAATGGGTCGGCGAGCTGTACCTCGAGTATCACCGCGGCACCTACACCTCGATGGCAAGAAACAAACGCAGCAACCGTAAATGCGAGCTTCTGTGGCAGGACGTCGAGTTCTTCAGCATCCTGGCTTCCATCCTCGGTGTGCCGTATGACGCAAAAGAGATTCACGACAGCTGGGAAACCATCCTTCTGAATCAGTTCCACGACATTCTGCCGGGTTCTTCGATCAAAGAAGTATACGAAGTCACCAAAGTGGAATACGAAGCGCTTGAAAAACGCGGCCACGAGCTGATCGAGGAAAAACTCGCAGCAATCGCAGGCGCAATCAAGGCAAAGAAAGACGATCTCGTCGTATTCAACACCCTGTCGTTCGATCGTTCGGATGAGATCACTGTTCCGGCTGAGGGCTATGAGAACGTCACTTCGTTCAAACTGCCGTGCGGCTGCACCGTTCCGGCACAGCGCACCACCGATGGCAAGCTGATGATTTCCGGCGTAACCATTCCGGCAAAAGGCTATAAAGCGCTCACACCGTGCACCGATCCTATTAAACCGGAGGCAAAAACGGTCATCCATACACTCAATGAGATCGAAACGCCGTACTACCGTATTCAGCTCAATAACGCACGCCAGTTTGTCAGCATCTTTGATAAAGAGGCAAACCGCGAAGTTCTGCGTAAAGGCGGACTCGGCAACGTGCTGCGTGTGTACGAGGATAAACCGATTTACTATGATAACTGGGATATCGAGATCTATTACACTCAGAAGAGCTGGGTAGTGGACGAGCTTCTCTCCTCTGAGTGGATCGAAAACGGTCCGGTTCGTCTGGTCCTGCGTAACAAGTTCAAATTCTGCGATTCGATCATCGACCAGGATATCATCTTCTATACAAACAGCCGCCGCATCGACTTCAAGACCCATGTGGATTGGAAACAGCACCAGCTTCTGCTCAAGACTGAGTTTGAAGTGGATGTCAATGCAAGCGAAGCAACCTACGACATCCAGTTCGGCAGCCTGAAACGCCCGGCACACAAGAACACCTCTTGGGACGGCGCGAAATTCGAAGTCTGCGGCCATAAATGGGCAGACCTGTCCGAGGGCGGCTACGGTGTATCGATCCTCAATGACTGCAAATATGGTCACGGCATCCACGACGGTAAGATGACGCTCACACTCATCAAATCGGGTGTTGTGCCGAATCCGACCACCGACCAGGAAGAGCACTGGTTCACTTATGCCGTTCTGCCGCACGAAGGCGACTACAACGAAGCATTCGTACAGCATGAAGCATACTGTCTAAACGTTCCGGCATATGCGTTCCGCATGACAAAAGACGGCGACGAATCGCTCACCTTTGCAAGTCTGTTTACCGTGGACGCACCGAACGTCATTGCAGAAACCGTTAAACGTGCCGAGGACGGCAGCGGTGTCATCGTTCGTATGTACGAGGATCACAACCGCCGTACCCAGGTCACGATGAACTGGAACGTTCCGGTTGCACGCATGGTCGAATGCGATCTGATCGAAAATGAGATCGGCACACCGGTTGAAAACACTGACCGCCTGTCGTTTGAGATCAAACCGTTTGAGATCAAGACATTCAAAGTGACACTCAAATAAAACCGATACAGAGAAAGCGAAAATCATCCGAACGCAAATTGTGTTCGGATGATTTTCTTTATGCCAAAAATAAAAACCGGATGCAAATGCATCCGGTTTTTTATTGTTTGTCATGCAAGACCGCAGTCGTCATAATCTTTCCATTTGCGGCGATAAGAGCGGTCGCTTGTGTATTTATAAAGCACATAAGCAGAAGTCATTGCGAGCGCAGCAATCATGAGCAGCAGGGAAATGATCGGAAGGGTCGTTTTCGTTTTTTCCTCGGATGAACGAAGTTCTTTCATCGGCAATTCCTCCTTTTTACTTATGATAACGGACAGAGCCACTTTTGTCAAGCAAAACAAAAAACGGAAACGACACACCCTCGTTTCCGTTTGCGTTTCTGCGAAAAAATTACGCGTTTGCTTTGCGCATGATCTGCGATTTTTTTCTTGCAGCTTTATTTTTGTGCATCAGACCTTTTGCACAAGCCTGGTCGATTTTTTTGATTGCAACCTTGACAGCTTCTGCTTTGTCGTCGCTGTTTGTTTCAATAGCGGTGTTTGCTTTTTTGAGCACTGTTTTCAGCTCAGAGTTTGCAGCTTTGTTGCGAGCAGCTCTGACTGCGTTCACCTGAACTCTTTTTTTAGCGGATTTGATGTTCGGCATTCTGTTTGCACCTCCTCGTTATACATAAAGCGGCTGTTTTTTGAAACAATACGCTTATCTGTGTATCTTATAGTCCGATTGCTTTTAACGATAAGCACGAGAGACACGTTTGGACTATACAGCAACAAATATGATACCATGATTTTTGGTGAATTGCAAGCGTTTTTCGCAGATTTCATCAAATTCTTTTTGAAAATTGGCGGGGAGGAAACAAGCATGCGCAGAACGGATCTTGCGATGGAGCAAATTCCAAACAAAGCAGTAAACGGCGTTCGAATCAATCAGTCTGCATCAGTGCATACAGTGGAGATTCTAACAGACGAAGCGGCCGAATCGGTCGGAAAACCAAAGGGAAAGTACACCACCGTTTCGGTGGAAAATTTCTGCAAATCACCCTCTGATTTTTTGGGTGAAGTTAAGCGGCTTTCGGATGTACTGGCAGAATTTTTGCCGGACAATCCGGATGCACCTGTTTTGGTTGTGGGCCTTGGAAACCGGATGATTACGCCTGATGCAGTGGGACCGCTTGCCGCCGAAAAAATATTGGTGACGCGTCATCTTAAAAAGCTTACGCTGCCTTCCTTGCCGCCGCTTCGAAGCGTTTGTGCAGTGAGTCCGGGCGTCATGGGACAAACGGGAATTGAGTCGTCTGCGTTTGTAAGACGAATCGCCGATGTGGCTGCGGGCGGATGTGTGATTGTGATTGATGCGCTGGCCGCCGCAGAAGTAGAGCGGCTGCTTACGACGGTCCAGATCTGTGATACCGGGATTTCACCTGGTTCCGGTGTTGGAAACAGCCGCGCAGAGCTTTCCGAAAAAACGATCGGTGTGCCGGTGATTGCGGTGGGGGTGCCGACTGTGACCGAGGTTCCGTTTCCAAAGCAGGAAACGTCAATGCCGATGATGATTACACCGCGGGAGATTGACCAGGCAGTCGAACATGCGGCGCGCACCGTTTCGCTTGCGATCAACTGTGCACTTCATCCGAATTTGACAGTGGACGAGCTGTCTGCATTGGTTTCGTAGGGATAAAATGAAGTCCGTGTGCATATCCATTGAAAAACGGGAAGGCGATTGACGGCGGGGACATCCTGTAACGAGTATCCGCCGCGCAATTTTGATGCACAGGGAGGATCATATTATAATGAAGCGATGGCATGCGCAAAAACATCAGATATGCAAGTTGATTGCGGGAGGAATCGGCGGTGTTTTGTGTTATTTGGCAGTGGTGAAAACCATTCCGTTTGTTTCGCCGGTTTTGGCGCAGACAGCACTCTTTTCCGCATCGGTTTCGTTTGGGTTTGATACAGAAGCGGTTTTTGCGGGAAGCGGTGATGCAGATCCTCTTGACGAGCAGGTACAGACGTCGGGCGACTCTGTGGAAACAACACCAGAAGAGAGCACAGATCTGACAGAGGAGTCCTCTTCCGAACAGACAGAAACCACATCGCTTGACGATCAAACGCTTCAAAAGCCGGAAAACGCCGGGACGATTGTCCGTCAGCAGTATAAAGGCGGCGGAAGCGGTACGTATATCCCACTGGCACACGGATATATTAAAAACAGCACCAAGGTGAGTACAGAAACGATTCAGCAGACGATTGCACAAAAACCGGCATTTTCGATTATTGCAGACGGAAAAACACCGGAAGTGCTCATTATGCATTCGCATGCCACAGAGTCGTATCAGCCGGGTATTTATGATTGGTTTGATCCGTCGTTTCCGTCGCGTAACCGCGATACAAGCAAAAATATGTGCCGCGTGGGCGCAGAGATCAAAGCACAGCTCGTTGCAGCGGGCATCGGCGTCATTCAGGATGAAACACTGCATGACTATCCGTCCTATACCGGTTCGTATGAGCGGTCTGCTCAAACGGTCAAATCATATCTTGAAAAGTATCCCACGATCAAGGTGGTGCTTGACGTACACCGTGATGCAATCCAGCCCGCAAACGACCGTATGATTGCACCTGCAACGACCATCAACGGCAAGCCGTGTGCACAGGTGATGATTATTTCCGGTGCAGACGACGGTACGATGAATATGCCAAACTACCTTGAAAACTTAAAGCTGAGTGCGGCACTTCAAAATCAGATGGAGGCGGACTATCCGACACTGACGCGTCCTGTCATGTTCAGCTACCGTAAATATAATCAGGATCTCACAACCGGTTCGATTCTGCTCGAGATGGGCGGTCATGCGAACTCACTTGCAGAGGCGGTATACTGCGGTGAACTGGTTGGAAAATCGCTTGCAAAAACATTGCTCTCATTAAAAGGATAGGGAAAACAGATGAAGGAATTGATTGATGCACGGATCTTTTGGATTTCCGTGTGTATTACGCTCATTATTGCCGTGACAGGAATCGGCCTGCTTGCGGCATATGATCAGATGCATTCGTTTGCACAAGGGGAAACGCTTGCGGATGCCGGTGCGCAGGGGAGTGCGCTGTTTGGCGAGGACACATTTTCAAAAACAGCGCTTTTTTCGCGGCTGACACAGTTTCAATCGGTTGTTTCGGCATTTCCGCCTGCAAAACTGATGTTTTGGCTGTATGACCGTGCGGCTCAGTTTTTATTTTTTATGTTTGGCTGAGAAAAACGTCGGTATTTTGCCGGACAGAAACATTACATTTTGTAATGTTTCTGTCCGGTTTTTTGTTTTTTAAAAAAAGTCAGCTGAAAAAGAGCGGAAAAACAGCTGTTTTCAAGTTTGATATTGATTCTTATTCATTTTTAATTCATGAATATATACTTTTAATAATATCATTTTTTATTATACGATTTGTAATTTTTATTTTTTTATTTTTATATGAGTTTATCATAAAAATAAATTTATATTGTTTAAAATAAAAAACAATATTACTATAGAAAATGAAATGCCCGATTCAGCCTTTTGCACAGCAATGATTTTTTTCTTCTGTAAAATCAAAGACATTTACCGCGAAAAACAATTGTTTCTGGAAACTGTTTCCCTTTCATATGGCTGAAAAAGGAAATATGCTTGTGCAAAATCAATAAAAAGCATCTTGTTTTTGCCTTTGACAAATGACGCACTCCTGAATATAATACTTACAAAACGGTAACAATGGTTACAAAAGCATTGAAACCGTTTTTCGCCGAAATATAAAACGTACTGAAATTCGAAACCATTGGAGGGCGACACATGGAAACGATTCAACACAGGTTCAAGACACTGTTTGATTCGAAGTGGATGCGGTTTGCGGCAATGGCATTCGTCAGCGTGATGCTCATCAGCGTCTTTGGCGGTGCAACGTTTGCAAAATATTCCGTAGTCATCGACGACGAAGGAACCAAAACAGTGGCATTGACTTCCTGCAGCGAACCGGAAGATATTTTAAAACAGGAATCCATCACTTTGTCAGCGCATGACAAATATATCTTTTCAGGATTTGAAAACAATCGTGCGACGATCACGATTGAACGCGCAAGTGAGATCAAAATTTCTGCTGATGGACAGGAACACGTTGTGTATCTGACAGAGGGCACGGTAGCCGATGCGCTTGCAGCAGCATCGCTTACAGTGACAGACGACGATTTGATGAATGCATCGCTTGAAGAGCCGGTCTATGACGGCATGCAGGTAGCGATTAACCGTGTCACTTATGAAACAGTGACCACACAGACAGAGATTCCGTTTGACACGGTGGAATTTCCGACACGCACGCTGGCAAAGGGAAAAACCCGCACACTGTTCGAAGGACAAAACGGTGTGCAGGAAACGCAGACAAAGCGCACCTATATTGACGGCGTGCTGGTCGAAGAGGAAGTATTAAGCGAAACCGTGACCGTTTCACCGGTTGCAGCGCATGTGCTGGTGGGCGATCCGGACGCACCGGTTTCTCAGCTTGTTCCAAGCGATGAAATCGTGCTCGATGCAAACGGCAACCCGGTTTCCTACAAATACAAAGTGACCGGTAAAGCAACGGCATATTCCGCACTCGGACGGCCGACCAAATTAAAACCGGGCCATGTGGCAATGAATTTAAGCCAGTTCCCGCGCGGTACAAAGCTGTATATCAAAACACCGGACGGTTCGTTCGTATATGGATATTCGGTGGTTGCGGATACAGGTCCTGCCGTGACAAACGGTGTGTGTCTGGTTGACTTGTTCTTCTCGACGTATACCGAAAGCTGTTTGTTCGGTGCAAAAACCGTTGAGATCTACGTCTTATCATAACCAAAGGAAAATGGAAAAATACCGACTGAAGTGTGTTGATTCAGTCGGTATTTTTTGCATATGAATTGATGACGGGCAAAAAACATGGTACAATCGACGTGTACCACATTCAGATCAAACGTAAGGAGGCAAAGCGATGGAGCAGATCACATTGACAAAGCGAGTGCTTGTTTGGTGGGAATGTGCGGCGTTTTTGGCGCTGATTCTTTTGGCCGGCATCATTGTGTTTGTGTTTGTAGAGGGCACATGGCTTTGGTATCTGCTTTTTTGGCTGCTCGGCGCTTCGTATGTGCTTGTTTCGTTTTTGTATCTGCCGCTTTTATGGCTGTCGATGGTATATGAATTGGATGAATCGCGTTTGATCTGCCACGGCGGTGTGCTGTTTCCGAAAACACGTGTGATGCGCCGCGGACGGATTGCATTTGTCACACGGGTGCAGGGTCCTGTCAGCACGCTTTTGCACACTGTGACGATCGTTGTTCATGCAGCAGGCGGCACATCGGTTATTCACATGGTGGATGAGCAGCATGCACAGCGGCTGTATGATGCGCTGTCCGGAGGAGCTTCATGAAATCGTATCGTCATGCACATCCGGTTGATATTGTGCTGTCTGTGTCCCGATTCTTAGGCCTTTTGATTTTTCCTGCACTGCGTGCACTCTATTCGCTGTTATTTACCATGGATCATTTGATTGACTGGCTGCGCGGTGCATGGCTTGACCTCATTGTCATTTTTCTCATTGTGGGACTTGGCTTTATCCGCTGGTATGGACGCGAATATCGCTTGGAGAAAACAGGAATCCAATATCGTCAGGGGATCTTTTTTGTCAAAACGCAGCTTGTGCCGTTTGAAAAGCTGAGCGTGGTGACAAAGGAGTCGCTTTTTTATCTGATGCCGCTGCGTGCAGTCTATGTGTGCGCCGATACGGACGGCGGCAGCCCGCGTTCCTATGATTTTTCGATGCTTTTGAAAAAAGACGAGGCGCAGACACTTGTGGAACGATGCCGTGTCCGGCAGAAACGAAGCATGGAACGCGTCTATCTTCCTAAAAACAGAAACATTGCGATTCTTTCGCTGATTGCGTCCAATTCATTGGGCGGCGTGCTGTTTTTGTCGACGCTGTTTTCCGGTGCCGGCAAGGTGTTTGGACGCAATATTGAACGTGAGGTATTTGACCAGATCACTACCGTCACTCAAGTGCTTGTGCGTGGGATTCCGCCGGTTGCCGCAATCATTGGACTCACGATTCTCGGCGGATGGAGTGTATCGTTTTTAAAAAATCTTGTGCGCAATCTCCGCTTTTCGGCGGCGCGCCGCGGTGCATATCTGCGGATTGAAAGTGGGCTGTTTTCCAGGCGGCTGTATGATCTGACGGTGGCGCGGATCAATCTGATTGAGATTCAGCAAAATCTTTTTACGAAGGCGCTCGGGCTCTATACGGTCTTTCTGCATGCCAACGGTTACGGAAAGAAAAAAGATGAGCTGTCGGTGCTGATGCCGTCGTGTGACCGCGCATCGTTTCGGGATAACCTTAGGCTTTTGCTGCCGGAGTTTTCTAGGTGTAAACCAACTGTGCGGCCGCGTGTGCGCTATCTGACGCGCTTTTTGTTTCCGCCCGCTGCTTGGATTGGCGCAGTGACATGTGTTTGGATTGTCGTTTGGCGATGGGTTCCCGATCTGCGCAGTACGGTGCTGTTTTTGTGGATTATGTCCGAGATTCCATGTGTGTGGTATCTGATTGTTAAGCTCGTATCGTTTTTTCACAACGGAATCGGTGTACAACAAGGCGTATACACGCTGCAGTACACGTTTTGGTACCGGTTTAAGACGGTGATTGTTCCGGCACAGCGCATTGTGAGCATTCAGATCAAACGCAGCTTTACACAGTTTTTTTCCGGTTGCTGCGATGTGGTGATCGATACATTTTCCGAAGGGAAAAAACGGCATGTGATTCCGAATCTTCCGCTTCGTGAGGCACAGGAAATTTTGCACTGCACAAATCTGCCCGAACCGATTTTACTGAGAAAAGAAAAAACACCATCCGTTTAAAACGGATGGTGCTTTTTGATGGTGAAATCAGAACACCGGTGAAAAATCAATCTTTCCGGTGCTGACATCGGCTTTGTCGCAGCGAATGCGAATCGGATCGCCGATGCGGTAAATATCGCCTGTCGTGAGGTTCTTAAGCGAGATCAACTCGTTTTGATCATATTCGCCCTCCGGCAGTGCGTCCATGCGGATGAGACCTTCAACGGTATTTGCAAGCTCGACATAGATGCCGTGCGGTGCGAGCGAGGAGATATAGCCGTCAAATTCTTCGCCGACACGTGGTTTCATATATTCGGCTTTGTAGCAGTCGTCGCACTGACGTTCAAGCGTCATCGCCTGAATTTCCGTTTCAGTCGACTGTTTTGCCGAGCGTTTGACGAAGTTGCCGTATTTTTCCCACAGCAGATTTGCCGGAATGCCTGCGAGGAAATCGCTTAAAACGCGGTGGATCGAAAGATCCGGATAGCGGCGGATCGGCGAGGTGAACTGCGCGTAGTTTTGAAGCACCAGTCCGTAGTGACCCAGCGGTTCTTCATAATATTTCGCTTTGGACATCGAACGAAGCACCAGCACGTTTACAAGCGGCTCGCAGGAGAGACCTTTTGCCTGACGGAGTGCTTCTGCAAGTGCGGCGGCAGGAAGTCCCGGTTTAATATCAGCGCAGGGCTGTCCGAGAGCCTTTAATGTGGTGTACAGATTGGAGAGTTTTTCCTCAGCAGGCGGCTCGTGCACACGGAAGATAAACGGCAGTTTGTTTTCTTTTGCGAACGATGCTGCAGCCTCGTTTGCCATAAGCATGAATTCCTCGATCATCACTTCCGAAGCACCGCGGCTGCGTTCGGTGATGTCGATTGCAACGTGGTTTTCGTCTAAGATGATATAGCTTTCGCGGGTTTCAATGTCAGGCGCACCGCGGCGGCGTTTGTTTTCCGTGAGAATGTCGGCGAGCTCTTTCATCAAAGCGATGTCATCGGTGAGACCGTCATATTTTTTTAAGAGTTCTTCGGAAGCAGAGCCGTCCAAGATGGCGTTTAATTCTTTATAAACGCCTTTGACACGCGAGCGGATGATCGATTTTTCAAATTTCCATCCGCAAAGCTGTCCGTCGGCGGAGATGTCCATGAAGCACGAAAATGCCAGACGATCCTCGTTCGGGTTTAACGAGCAGATGCCGTTTGAAAGAGACGGCGGCAGCATCGGAATGACGCGGTCTGCAAAATAGATACTCGTGCCGCGGCGGAATGCCTCCGTGTCGAGCGGGGTGTTCGGCTGCACGTAGTGCGAAACGTCCGCGATGTGAACGCCTAAGCGGTAACCGGATTCGGTGCGTTCGATGGAAACAGCGTCGTCCAAGTCTTTCGATTCGGCGGAGTCGATCGTAAAGATCGGCAGATGCCTAAGATCGGTGCGGCCCTCTTCGTCGAGCGGTGTGATTCCGCGTGCGCACAGCTTGTCCGCCGTTTCTGTGACAAGATGCGGGAACGAAAGCTTGATTTCGTTTGCATCGAGGATTGCGTCGGCGCAGTGCGAAGCCTTCTGGCTGTCGCCGTATGTCTGTAAAACACGTGCGATGTGATCGGAATGGGATTTTCCGCGTTTAATGACCACACACAGGATTTTGTCGCCCTCTTTGGCGCCGTTTGTGTCATGCGGCGCGATTTTTAACGGGAATTTGATCATTGTGTCCGGCTGTACCATTGGCATGCCGTCCTCGATCAAAAATGTTCCGGTAAACGAGGCGTGTGCTGTTTCCAAAATGCGGACGACCTCACCCTCGGGCGATGTGCCGCGGGAAGGCAGCGGTGCGACCATGACACGGTCGCCGAGCATTGCACCCATGAAAAACTTGCCCGGGACAAACATTTCCTCTTCGGTGTCGCACAGGCGGACAAATCCGAATGTACGGTTTAAGCGGGTGACGACTGCTTCACGAATGCCGGCAGCCTCGTTGTGGTAAAGCATATAGCGGGTGTCGGTGATTTTCTTTTCCTGTTCAAGCACGCGCAGACAGGCGCGAAACTGTGTTTCAAGCTGTCTTGAAATAAAACACCGGCGGGAAAGCTCCGAAAAACGCATGCCGCGTCGTCCGGCGCCTTGCAAAGCGGAGAGAATCCGCTTTTTTAATTGATCATTCATACAATTCTCCTATCAAAAATAGACGTTATCAGCCAAAATCAGGACATAAAAAAAGCCCTGTCGTAAAACCACAGGGCGTTTTTTGCAATCATTATTTCAAATGTGCAACAAACAGGTTCAGCGCAATCGTTAAAACAAAGAAGACAATGACGAAAATTCTTGTGAGCGAAACGATTTTTGCACTGAGCGTTCTGCTTTTGTTTTTGCTGAAGTAGGAATCAGCGGAAGCGTTTAAAGCAGAAAGACCAGACTGTTTGCTGTTCTGCATCAGAACCAGCACAATGATCATGATGCTTGCGATGAGCAAGAGCACGCTTGCAACGATTTTCAATGCGTCCAAAGTGGCAACCTCCGTTTTATAATTAAAGTATTGCGCGAACACATGAAAACATGCAAAGTCCGCGATTTTCCTTATTATCATAGCATACCTTTTTACAATAATCAACCTCTTTTTTCGGTCGGAAAGCAGTTTCAGGCGTTTTTTTCGCTTTTTTATTGAAAGAAACACTTGCAATACGGCTTTGTTTGTGCTATCATAGTTAGGCATTAATCTGCTCATGGCATAAATGCGCCCGTTTACGGGTGGTATCCTTCGAGCAATGGACAGCTGTCTGTGCATTTGTTTTGACCGGGCTGTCGGCCGTTTTTTTAAAAAAGCGGCTTCCGCGAGTATTCGTGGGGATTAATGAGAAAAGTTTTTCAATATTTAAGCGGGCGGTCCTCTGCACATTGGGGCACGAACGTCTGAATCGTTATTTTTTAGGAGGAACACACATGGACGCATTGAAATTGATTGCCGGCACCAGCATGAAAGAGAACAAACCGGCTATGGAAATCGGCGACACTGTTAAAGTGCACTGCAGAATCAAAGAGGGCGACAAAGAAAGAATCCAGATCTTCGAAGGCACCGTTATCGCAATGAAACACGGCGGCATCCAGGAGACCTTCACTGTTCGTCGTCTGGCTCACGGCTGCGGCATCGAGAGAGTTTTCCCGGTTCATTCTCCGAACGTTGAGAAAGTCGAAATCGTCAGAAACGGTCATGTTCGCCGTGCAAAACTTTACTATCTGCGTGACCGCGTTGGTAAAGCTGCAAAAGTTAAAAACAAAATCAAAAACTAAACACAGCATCCGGTACCGTTCGGTACTCGAGTTGGGTGAGAAAGGGGCGGTTTTTCCGTCCCTTTTTGTTATTTTCTCTATTGTAAGGAGGCGCGTCCATGAGAATGGCGACGAAACAAAAAATTGATCGGAGCAGTCAATCGAGTGAAAAGCAATCGACAAACGTCAAAAAGGAAGTCATCAGCTGGATTTTGACACTTGCAATTTCGATTGGAATTGTAGTGCTTTTGAATACGTTTGTGGTGCGTGTGATGGTGGTAGACGGAAACTCGATGGTGGATACGCTTCACCATAATGACCGAATTCTCACAACGCCGCTTTACACGGAGCTTTCACGCGGGGATATTGTTGTAATCCATCGTGAAAATGATCTGCCGCTTGTCAAACGTGTCATTGCGGTTGCAGGCGATACGATTGACGTTGACTATAATACCGGAAAAGTGCTGTTAAACGGAGAAGCGATTGATGAGCCGTATCTGAGCGAACAGATGCGCGAGCCAAGTTATATGGGCGGAAACACCGTACTGCCGCTGACCGTTTCGGAAGGGCATGTATTTGTGATGGGCGACAATCGGAATAACTCGCTTGATTCCCGTGCGCAGACAGTCGGCGAGGTGCCCGTCCAGAATGTGTTTGGAAAAGCGTTTTTCCGCATTTGGCCGCTCGATGCATTGAGTACAATCGGATAACAGAAAACGGAGGAAACAGACATGGAAGAAATGATGGAATCCCGCGGAATCGAGATCCCTTCGATTCAATGGTTCCCCGGCCATATGGCAAAAACAAGACGTTTGATCGGCGCGAATTTAAAGCTTGTCGATTTGGTGCTCGAAATTACGGATGCGCGCATTCCGCAGAGTAGCCGCAACCCCGAGCTTGACCGCTGGATTGAAACAAAACCGCGCATGATCGTTTTAAATAAATGTGACAACGCCGATCCTGCGGCTACAAAGCGGTGGCTTTCGTACTATAAGAAAATCGGCGTGCCGGCGCTTGCGTGCGACTGCAAAACAGGTGCAGGCATTTCGGCGTTTCTGCCGCTTGTCAAACAGACATTAGCACCGCTCATTCAAAAACGCGAAGCGCAGGGCATGGCGGGCCGTATGATCCGGATTATGGTGGTGGGCGTGCCGAATGTCGGCAAATCGTCATTTATCAACCGCGTGGCAGGTGCAAAGCGTGCAAAGGCGGAGGATCGCCCTGGCGTCACCCGCGGCAAACAGTGGGTGAGCCTTGACAAGGACGTGGAGCTTCTCGATATGCCGGGCGTGCTCTGGCCGAAGTTTGAAGACCCGCTGGTCGGGGAAAAATTGGCGTTTACCGGTGCGGTCAAAGATGGCGTCGTTGATATCGAACTGCTTGCGATGCGGCTTTTATCTTATCTTGCAGACCACTACCCGCAGCGCCTTGCCGAGCGGTTTAAAATGACGGATCTTGACGGCCTTGACGGTTACGAGCTGTTGGAGTTGGCAGGCAGAAAGCGCGGCATGCTCATTTCGGGCGGTGAAGTCAACACCGAACGTGCGGCGATCACCGTCATGGACGAATACCGCGGCGGCAAGCTCGGCAAGCTCACGTTTGAAGAGCCGCCGGAGGAATAATCATGGATTTGTTTTTGTATGACAAAACGTTCGACACACCGTTTTTGTGCGGTGTCGATGAGGCGGGACGCGGTCCGCTGGCAGGTGATGTGTATGCGGCGGCGGTCATTTTAAAGCCGGACGCCGTGATCGAGGGATTAAATGACTCGAAAAAGCTGTCCGAGAAAAAGCGGGAAGCGCTGTTTGATGTGATCTGTGAGCAGTCGGTTGCCTATTGTATCGCGACCGCTTCTGTCGAGGAAATTGACACATATAATATTTTAAACGCGACATTTTTGGCGATGAAGCGTGCCGTCGAGGGACTATCTGTTTCGCCGTCGTATGTGCTGGTGGACGGCAACCGGATGCCGCCATTGCTTGTGCCGGCGGAGTGTGTGGTCAAGGGCGATGCGACTTCTGCGTCGATTGCGGCGGCTTCGATTCTTGCAAAAGTGGCGCGTGACCGCTATATGAAGCAGCTGGCGGCGGATTATCCGCAGTATCAGTTTGAAAAGCACAAAGGCTACGGTACAGCGCTTCACTATCAGTGTCTGGATGCGTTCGGCGTTTCGCCGGTGCACCGGAAGTCGTTTTTGAAAAAATATACGCCGGGCGAAAAAAGTCCCGCCGCACAGCGCGGCGAAGCGGGCGAGCAGGCGGTCTGCGACTTTCTTCGGAAAAAAGGCTATACGATTTTAGAGACAAACTTTCATGCTGCACCGTACGGTGAGATCGACATTGTCGCACAAAACGGCAATGTCACCGCGTTTGTTGAGGTGAAATCGCGCAAATGGAGCACGAAGATTACACCCGAGGCATCCATCACGCCGTCGAAGCAGAAAAAACTCATCAAGGCGGCGGCAGTCTATGTACAGATGCATCCGGACTGCACGTTTCTGCGGTTTGATGCGGCATCCGTCTATTTTTCGGCGGGAGAATTAAAAACACCATCAAAGATTGTCTATTTGGAGCAGGCGTTTGACGGGAGTGGTTCCGATACGTATTTTTGATTTGCATTGCGACACATTGGCGCGCTGCATTGACTGCGGCGAACCAATCATAAAAAACAGCGGGCATTTTGACCTTGCGCGGGTGAATGCGCTCCAGATTCCGTGGGTGCAGACGTTTGCCTGCTTTATCGAAAGCGATGTCGTGGGCGAGGCGGCATGGGAGCGGTTTTGCAAAATGGAAGCGCTTTTGCGCGCGACACTGCGGCAGTTTCCCGAAAAAATCACGCTGTATGACCCAAACGGTGCGGAGACACCCGGCGTATGTCAGGCGATGCTTTCTGTCGAGGGCGGAACGGTGCTCGGCGGCGAGGTGTCGCGGGTGGCAGAACTCGCAAGACGCGGTGTGCGGATGCTGACACTCGTCTGGAACGGTGAAAACGATCTGGCAGGCGGTGTCGGTTCGCAAAAAGGACTCACTGCATTCGGAAAAGCGTGCCTTGCGAAGATGCGGGAAGAAAACGTGCTTCCCGATCTTTCGCATATGAACGATCAAAGCGTCGATGATGTGTTTTCGGTTGACGACGGTCCGCTTTTGTGCACGCATTCGAATCTGCGTGCGGTGTGCGGCCATCCGCGCAATCTCACAGACGCACAGTTTTCGGAGATTGTGCGGCGGAAAGGCATCTGCGGAATCAATCTGTATCCGCTGTTTTTAAACGGTGAACAGGACTGCGCCGAGGAAGATGTGCACCGTCATCTTGACCGGATGCTCTCATTGGGCGGGGTGCAGACGGTGGCTGTCGGCACCGATTTTGACGGTGCAGTGATGCCTTCGTTTGCAAACTCTGCGCAAATGCTTGCCACCTTGTATGAAAGTGTGGTAAAATGGTACGACCAAGCGGTTGCTGACCGATTGTTTTATGAAAACGCGGCGTCATTTTTTAAACGGACGCTCGGACGGAGGGGGATTTTGTATGATGTTTAAAAGTACACGCGACAGCGCGGTGCGCGTGAGCGCATCCGAAGCGATTTTGAAAGGTCTTTCCGCAGACGGCGGACTGTTTGTGCCGGAGTCGTTTCCGACACTCACACTCGATGATATCGAGGGACTTTCCGAAAAACCGTACAAAGAGCGTGCCATCGAGGTATTGTCGCTGTTTTTGAGCGATTTTTCTGATGAACAGCTCGTTTCGTGCGTGGAGCGTGCGTATTCGGCGAAAAAATTCGGTTCCGATTCGATTATTCGGATTGAGGAGTTAAACGATACTGCACAGATGCTCGAACTCTGGCACGGTCCGACGTGTGCGTTTAAAGATATGGCACTTCAGATTCTGCCGCATCTGCTCACCACCTCCGCACAGATTCAGCACTGCGAAAACGAAATTGTGATTCTGGTGGCAACGTCCGGCGATACCGGAAAAGCGGCGCTTGAGGGATTCTGCGATGTGCCGGGCGCCCGCATGATCGTGTTCTATCCGGAAGACGGTGTAAGTCCGATGCAGAAACGCCAGATGACCACGCAGGGGGGCGAAAACGTCGCTGTCTGCGCAATCAAAGGCAATTTTGACGACGCACAGACCGCCGTCAAAACGATTTTTGTGGACGAAGAACTGCGTGCATCCATGGCGGAACACGGCAAGCAGTTTTCCTCGGCAAACTCGATCAACTGGGGACGCCTTGTGCCGCAGGTGGTTTACTATGTCGCTGCATATGCACAGCTTGTGCAGGATGAAACGATCAAACTGGGCGATACAGTGAACGTCTGCGTGCCGACCGGCAACTTCGGCAATATTTTAGCGGCATATTATGCAAAGAAAATGGGCGTGCCGTTTGGCAAACTCATCTGCGCATCAAATGAAAACAACGTGCTGACGGATTTCATCTGCACCGGCACCTATGATAAAAACCGCGCGTTCCATGCAACGATCTCCCCGTCAATGGATATTCTGATTTCATCGAACTTGGAGCGTTTGCTGTACGATCTGTGCGGCGAGGACGACGCACAGGTGCGTGCATGGTATGAGTCGCTCGCAAAAACGGGCACCTTCACCATCAGCGATGAAGTGAAAGAGAAGCTGTCTGAACATTTCTATGGCGGATGCTGTGACGATACCCGCACAAAAGAGACGATCCGCGAAGCATTTGAAGAAGAATCGTATCTGTGCGACACGCACACAGCGGTGGCAGTTTCGGTTTACGAGGATTACAAAACCCAGACAGACGACGATACGCTCACGCTGATTGCCTCGACCGCAAATCCGTATAAATTCGCACAGAGTGTGCTGAGTGCTGTGTATGACGAACTGCCGGAAGATGAGTATGACCAGATCGACACGCTTTGCAGACTGTCGGGTCTTCCGGTGCCGAAAGCACTCAGCGAATTAAAAGAAAAACCAGTGCGCTTCACCGGTTCGATTCCGCGCGAAACAATCAAAGAAACGGTTGCACAGATGTTAGGTCTGTAATCTATATCGATATCAATAGTCAGAAAGGGGGAAAACCGGTGCGGCTTTATACCATCAGCGATCCGCATTTGTCATTTGGGTGCGATAAACCGATGGATATTTTTAAAGGCTGGCACGACCATGTTGCACGGCTTGAGGAAAACTGGAACCGTGTCGTGTCCGACGAGGATGTGGTGGTCGTCGGCGGCGATATTTCGTGGGGAATGTCGCTGGCAGAGGCAAAGGCCGACTTCGCGTTTTTAAACGGGTTAAACGGCAAAAAGATCATTCTCCGCGGCAATCACGACTACTGGTTTTCCACCTATGCAAAGACGACCGCGTTTTTTGAACAAAACGGCTTTGACACACTGTCGTTTCTCTTTAACAATGCGTTCAAGGCGGGGGAAAATCATGTCATCTGCGGCACACGCGGCTGGGTAAGCGAACACGGCGAGCAGGTGGACAAGAAGGTGTTAAACCGCGAGGCCGGCAGACTGCGGCTTTCGCTGGAGGCCGGAAAAAAACTGGGCGGCGAGCCGATTGTGTTTATGCACTATCCGCCGGCTTACTATATTTATGAATGCACGGAGATTCTCGACGTGCTCAAGGAATATGGCGTTACGCGCTGTTATTACGGTCACATCCACGGCAACGGCCACCGCTATGCAATCGACGGCGAGTATCAGGGCATCGATCTGCGGCTCGTGTCGTGCGATTATATTGATTTTACACCGGTAGAGGTGGAACTTTGAGCAGTCTTTACACCCGCTTTTTTGAAAAAGTCGCGCTAAGCCGCAGAATTTCGCGGATTTCGCTTGCTTTTCTGAAAACGGGTATGGTATAATAAAACGTAAACTGCGGCAGTATAGAAAAGATCAAACACTGCCGTATGACAACGTTTCATATGGAGGACGAATATGAGTTTAACAGCAACGAAAGAGCTCGAAAAAAACAAACATGAGCTGACGATTCACATCGACGCAGAAGCGTTTGAAAAAGCAATCGAAAAAGCATACAAAAAGAACATCAAAAAAATCAATGTTCCGGGCTTCCGTCAGGGAAAAGCACCGCGCAAAATGGTTGAGAAACTGTATGGCGAGGGCGTTTTCTTTGAGGATGCAATCAACGATCTGTACCCGGCTGCTCTGGCAGAAGCAATCGAAGAGGCAAAACTCGAGGTTGTTGCGCGTCCGGAAGTCGAGATGAAAGAAGCAGACACCAAAAACGGCGTGACCTTCACTGCTGTGTGCGTTGTAAAACCGGAAGTTACCGTGAAAGATTACAAAGGCATCGAAGTAGAGAAAACCGTTAAAGAAGTCACCGACGAAGACGTTGACAACCGTCTGAAAGCAATGCAGGACAGAAACGCTCGTCAGATCGACGTGGATGACCGTGCTTCGCAGAACGGCGACACTGTTGTGTTCGACTTCGAAGGCTTTGTAGACGGCGTTCCGTTTGAGGGCGGCAAAGCAGAGAAATACAGCCTGACTTTGGGTTCCGGCCAGTTCATCCCGGGCTTTGAGCCGCAGCTTGAAAACCACAACATCGGCGATGAGTTCGATGTAAACGTCACCTTCCCGGAGGAGTATCACGCTGAAGAATTAAAAGGCAAAGAAGCTGTGTTCAAATGCAAACTGCATGAGATCAAAGCAAAAGAAGTACCAGCACTCGACGATGAGTTTGCAAAAGACGTCAGCGAGTTCGACACCCTCGATGAGCTGAAAGTGGACATCCGCAAAAAAATGGAAGAGCAGAACGAAAAAGCTGCTGACACCGATATCGAGAACAAACTGATCGACAAAGTGATCGAGAACATGGAAGCTGACATCCCGAACGAGATGTACGAAGCAGCAATCGACGACATGGTCCGCGACTTCGACTACCGTTTGCAGGGTCAGGGCATGAACCTCGAAACATACCTGAAATACACCGGCATGGAGATCGCTTCGTTCCGTCAGACCTTTGAAGAGCAGGCGAAAAAACGCGTGCAGATCCGTCTGGCACTCGAAAAAATCGTAGAGGTTGAGAACATCACCGTTTCCGACGAGGACTTGGAAGCTGAGTACAACAAACTGGCTGAGATGTATCAGATGGAAGCAGATCAGGTGAAAAAATACATTGCAGCGGCTGAGCTTACAAAAGACGTTGCAGTCAACAAAGCAGTTGATCTTGTCAAAGAGACCGCTGTTGTAAAATAATCAATAACGTTCAGGAAGGGGAATGTTTAACACACGGGCGGCGTTCGCGGTTCATGTGTTAAACATTTCTTCGTTGAATGGAAAAATCGACATACTTTGCGCTTTTTTGAAAGGAGAGTTTCAGAGAATGAGTTTAGTCCCAATGGTTGTGGAACGTTCCGGCAACAGCGAGCGTTCGTATGACATTTTTTCACGGTTGTTAAACGACCGTATCATCATGCTGTGTGAGGAAGTCAACGATGCGTCGGCATCGCTTGTTGTGGCGCAGCTTTTGTATCTCGAGGGTCAGGACCCGGACAAAGACATCAGCCTTTATATCAACAGCCCGGGCGGCTCGATCACAGCCGGTATGGCAATCTATGACACAATGCAGTACATCAAATGTGATGTGTCCACAATCTGCATCGGCATGGCGGCTTCGATGGGTGCATTCCTGCTCTCGAGCGGTGCAAAAGGCAAACGGTTCGCACTGCCTAACAGTGAAGTGATGATTCACCAGCCGTCCGGCGGCAGCCAGGGTCAGGCAACCGATATCGAGATCCAGGCAAACCGAATCATCAAAATGAAAAAGCATTTGAATGAAATCCTTGCAGAGAACACCGGCAAATCGGTGGAGGAGATCACCCGCGACTGCGAGCGCGACTATTTCATGTCTGCGGACGAAGCATGCGCATACGGACTCATCGACAAGGTTATTTCCAAACGATAAGCAAAAAGGGGTGTGGCTATGCCCAACAATCACGATGAAAGAAAAATGCCCTGCTGCAGCTTCTGCGGCAAGAGCGAAAAAGAAGTAGACCGCCTGCTTTACTCAAACGGCGCGTTTATCTGTGACGAGTGCGTCTATCTGTGCTATCAGATGTTAAACGACGAAAATCCGTTTCCGTCGGCCGGCCACAAAAAAGGACACGGCGACGATATGATCGTGTTAAAACCGGCAGAGATCAAAGCGGTGTTTGACGAATATGTCATTGGCCAGGACGAGGCAAAACGGCGTTTGGCGGTTGCGGTGTATAACCACTATAAACGAATTGCAGGCGGCGCGGACGACGATGTCGAGATTCAAAAAAGCAATATTTTGCTTTTAGGTCCGACCGGTGTCGGTAAAACGATGCTTGCACAGACACTCGCGAAGCTGTTGGATGTGCCGTTTGCGATTGCGGACGCTACAACACTGACCGAGGCAGGCTACGTCGGCGACGACGTCGAAAATGTGCTGGTGCGGCTTCTGCAGGCAGCGGATTTTGACGTGCAGGCAGCAGAACGCGGCATCATCTATATCGATGAGATCGACAAGATCGCCCGCAAATCGGAGAATACGTCGATTACACGCGACGTGTCCGGCGAGGGTGTTCAGCAGGCACTGTTAAAAATCATTGAAGGTACGGTTTCCAATGTGCCGCCGCAGGGTGGTCGGAAGCATCCGCATCAGGAATATATCCAGGTGAACACGAAAAACATTCTGTTCATCTGCGGCGGTGCGTTTGACGGCATCGAAAAGATCATCGCAAACCGTTCGAAAAAAGGTTCGCTCGGTTTCGGCGGCGAGGTTTTTTCCAAGGACGAAAAAACCGGCGACAATATCATGAAGCAGGTCATTCCGCACGATCTGGTCAAATACGGCTTGATTCCGGAATTGGTCGGCCGTATTCCGGTGATTGCAGTGCTTGAAGAGCTCGATGAAGAGATGCTCAAACGGATTCTCACCGAGCCGAAAAATGCGTTTGTCAAACAGTATCAGTCACTGTTTGCGATGGATGGTGTAGAGCTTGTGTTTACGGATGATGCATTTGCAGAAATTGCAAAGCTTGCAATCGAGCGTAAAACAGGCGCACGCGGACTGCGCGGCATTCTTGAAGGAATTCTGGGCGATTTGATGTTCACGATCCCGTCGAGCCCGGACGTCAAAAAAGTGACGATTACCGGAGAAGTGGTACGCGGTGAAGCAAAACCGAAGCTGTTAAAACGGCGCAGCAGCAAAGAACTGCCGGAATCGGTGTCATAAACAGGTATGAAAACATGCGTTTTGGTTCTTCCAAAACGCATGTTTTGTGATATCACCCTTTCTTGACAAAGCGGGAACCATAATTATATAATAAAAGACAACCAAACAGTGGAAGGGGTTTTGTTTTATGGCAGTGACCATCCGCATGATTGCCGAAAAAGCGGGCGTATCCCGTGGAACGGTGGACCGTGCGCTCAATAACCGCCCGGGCGTGAACGCAGAGGTGGCGGCGCATGTCCGCCGCATCGCAAAAGAATTAAACTATGAGCCGAACGCGGTTGCGAAAGCGCTTGCGATCTCCAAACGAAAACTGCGGGTTGATATTTTGTTAAACTCCGGACAAAACCCGTTTTTTGAAAAAGTGCGGCGCGGGATTCAAAACGGAATGCGTGAGATTCGCTCTTATGGCATTACCGTCGAAACGTTTGAGCTGACCGGCTTTTCCGTGGAAGAACAGCTTCAAAAAATCGATGAGCTGATGCAGAATCCGCCGAACGCACTCGTCATTACGCCGATCAACGATCATCGTATCATTGACCGGCTCAATCAGATTGCCGCAGAGGATATTGCGGTCGTTACGCTCAACATGGACGTGACCGGTCTCGCAAAGCTGTGCTTTATCGGCTGTGACTATGTTCGAAGCGGTCAGACCGCGGCGGAACTTCTCGGACAAATCACTGCGGGTGAGATTTCGGTCGGCATTCTGACCGGTTCTGCACATATTCTCGGTCACCAGCAGCGCGTGGACGGCTTTTCGCAGGTATGCGAACAGGATTATCCACGCATTCATGTGCGTGCTGTTGCCGAAACAGAGGACGACAACGAGATCGGCTATCGTGTGACAAAGGAAATGCTTGAAAATCATTCGCTCGATGCACTTTATTTTTGTGCAGGCGGTATTGACGGGGGGATTCGCGCAGTCAAGGAATGCGGACTGGAGAAAAAACTCAAAATCATCACCGTGGATGATACCGACAATATCAAAGCGTATATTGAATCGGGCATTGTGAATGCGACGGTGTGCCAGCAGCCAATGAAGCAGGGACACGACGCTGTGACGATCACAACCGATTGGCTTTTGCATGAAAAGCGCCCCTCAAGAAAACATCTGTATACACAAAATGAAGTCAAGCTTCGTTATAATTTGGACTGAAAAAACGATCCGGAAATTTTCCGGATCGTTTTTTGTTTCCCCTATTGACAAGGCATACTCTTGGTGATATAGTTAATTACATAAGTAATGAACCATGGAGGTGAATCGATTGCAGCTTTCCGATGAAAAATCCATTTATCTGCAGATTGAGGAAATGATCGAAGATCAGATCCTGCGCGGGATCCTATTGGAGGAAGAGCGCGTTCCGTCGACAAACGAGCTCTCGCGGATGTGTGCAATCAACCCCGCGACTGCGGCAAAGGGATTAAATTTGCTTGTGGAGCGCGGCATTTTGTATAAAAAGCGAGGGATTGGCATGTTTGTTTCGGCAGGCGCCGTGAAACAAATTGTGGCACAGAGAAAATCGAATTTTTACAAGCAGTATGTGGTGGGACTTGCCGCAGAGGCAAATGTTTTAAACATCACAAAAGACGAACTTTTAAAAATGGTATCCTCCGCAATGGAGGGAAAATCCACACTGTAACAGACAGGGAGGCGTATGATGATGAGTGAAAATTGTCTTGTATGCAGACAGGTGACCAAATCATATGGGAAAAAAGAGGTATTAAAAGGCGTTGATTTAACGATCGAGCCGGGACACATTTATGGGCTGATTGGCCGAAACGGTGTCGGAAAAACGACGCTTTTGAGCATTCTGACCGGTCAAAACCGTGCGGGTGCGGGCGAGATTACTTATAACGGTCAGCCGGTATGGGAAAATGAAACGGCGCTTTCTGCACTTTGCTTTTCACGCGAATTAAGTCCGACGATTCTGTTCGGTCAGAATACACTGAAGGCAAAGGAGTACTTAAAATCAGCATCGTGCTTTTATCCGAATTGGGACGCGGCCTATGCGGATTTTCTCATTAAAGAATTCGGCATCGACAAAAACAAAAAAATCTGCAAAATGAACAAAGGCATGATGAGCCTTGTGACAATCACAATCGCACTTGCATCGGGCGCGCCGATCACGATCCTTGACGAGCCGGTCGCAGGTCTTGACGTGTATATGCGTGACCGGTTCTATGCGCTTCTTTTGGAGGAATATGCCCGCAGCAACCGCACATTTATCCTTTCAACGCATATCATCGAGGAAGCGGCGAACGTGCTCGAAGAAATCATCATTTTGAATGACGGTGTTGTGCGATTAAAAGAAAACACACAGGATCTGATTGATTCGTGTCTGTATGTGAATGGTCTTGACGAGGTGGTGGACCGCGCAGTCAGCGGATATGAACGGCTGAATACGGAACAGATGGGACGTAACAAAATGGTGTGCATCCGGTTAAAGCCGGGTCAGTCGTTCCCAACGGAGCAATATCGCGGCGAGCTCACCGTGAGCGCTGTCCCGCTCCAGAAAATCTTTGTGTATCTGACACGGCAGGCAGGAGAGGAGAATGGCTATGCTTCTTTCAATGATCATGCGTAATGTGAAAAATGATGTACGGATTGCGGTGAAAACGGTTGGTTCAACCGCACTTGTGATGGTGTTTTTTATTGTGTACGGACAGCTAAGCGGCAATCCAGGCTTCTTTTCCATTGCATGGACGCTGTTTTCATATCTGGTGCCGTTTGTGATTCTGTTTCAGTTCCCGGGAATTTACTTTGGCATTGCACTGTCCATGGGAACGACGCGGCGTGCGGCGTTTATCGGATTGCAGGTATTAAAGGTTGTCGTTGCGTTTGCGTGCAGTCTGATGGTGGCACTGGGAATTGTGTGCAACAATCTGCTTTCCGGCATGCCGGCAGCGTCTTCGGCAGAAGGGATGTTTACCATGTTCGGATACGGATTGCTTGCAGCATCTGTTGGTGATTTTATGGGATTTTTCAGCCACCATGTCGGCGGAAAACTCGGTATGGTGTTTTTGGTGGCCGTGTGTACAATCTGCGGCGGTGTGTTCGGCGGAACGATCGGCGTGATGGGAACAGACGGTATGCTTCCGATTATTCAGATGTTCACCATGCCGCTGTGGGTATTTCTGCTGGCAGTCGTTGTATCGTGCGTGCTGAGCGGATTGTCTTACTGGCTGTTTGTGCGGCGGTATGCGGTGCGATAAAGGAGGGAGTTTTATGTGGAAACGGGCATTTTCGGCTTCGTTTGGCGTGTATACGTCCTCTTACAAGTGGATGTCATTGTTTGTCGCCGGTGCGTTTCTGATTGGACTAATCGGAGAAATTATTTTTTCATCGCTTGCCGGTGAAATCATTCCGCTCGGCAGTATCTTAGGCGTTGTGGTGCTGTTTATCTGTGCGGTTATGTCTACGCTTTCGCTCTTCGGATTCGGCACATCGTTTTTGGTGCAGCTTGGTACATCGCGGCGGGTGGCGATCAGTGTCCTTTATGTGCGTGCGCTGATTGAATGGAGCGCTGTTGCGATCGGTTTTGTGGTGATGAGCGGGATTGAAGCGCTGGCACTGCGGCTGTTTTTGCCGCAGATGGAGAGTGTTTGGCTGGTGCAGTTTATTCCGGTTTGGGTATATCCGCTGGTGATTGGTGCAATGGTGATTTTCTTCGGGTTCTTCGGTGCACTCATGATGCGGTACGGGCGGGGCGCATATGCTGTTTTGTATGCTGTGATCGTTTTGCCGTGCCTGCTTTCCGGACCGGTAATCGATGTCATTGCCAATCGTACAGACACCAACTTTTTTACCCATGCTGTACTGACCGCTGCTGATTTTTGTGCGAGAATGCCGGCGGTAGGATGGTCGGTGCTCGGTGCTGTCGCCGTGGTCATATTGATTGTCTGGTCGATTGCATTATTAAAACGAACCGGTGTATAAAGAAAACGGTCAAACGCATTTGCGTTTGACCGTTTCGTTATTTTCGGAGAGATTCATTTAATCGTTTGATGTTTCTGCGCATGGAAAGGTATTGGATGAACCAGGTTGCAAAGTAAATGAAGACGAAAATCGAAAAGTACCCGACAACTCCCATGAGTGAACGCTCCATCCAGTGCAGAAAATAGGCGACCGGGAAAGTCGCAGACGTGCAGATGATAAAGTGCAGCAGTGTTTGTTTTAACAGATTCAGCCGCTCACATTCCCAAATAACAGAAATTGCACCCCACATCGCACTATACAGGATGACAACAAGCGTTTGTACATATACGGCGTTTAGTTCCGAGCCATATGCTTCAATGAGACTTGGCGCAACGGTATAAAACGTTCCGTCATCAATCAAAGAAGAGGCGTTTAAACTCAGGAGAAAACAGATGGTAATCCCGATCGGAATCCCCATGAGTGCGCGGAGTAAGATTTTTTTCTTCATAACAGTCACCTCATATGCCTACTATTTGTTTGATTTTTGAAACATATCGTCTGGAAACATACGTTGCAGTGCCGTTTGACAGCGATACGCGGATCGTTCCGGTCAAGCTTAAATCAAAGCTTTTTACTTGTTTGAGATTGATGATTTCGGAATGAGAAATCCGTGCAAACATCCGTTTATCCAGACGCTGTTCGAGCTCATAAAGCCGCAGACGAATTTGATATTCTTCCCGTTCGGTTTGAGCGAACACTTTGCCGTTTGCGGTGTAAATCCGGAACAGGTCACTCTGTGCAAGGAGTGCCACATTCTGACCGCTGAATCCTGCAATCACTTCCGGTGTTTCTTCCGACAGTTTCTTTAAGAGCAGTGTGATTTCATCGGTCAGCTTGTCGGTGCAGAGGATGAGCTTTGGTTCATGGCACGACGGATCAATCTTGACTTCAATTTGCATCGGATCACCTCCTTTTGTGACTACAGTATACAGTGGGCAGCAGAAAAAATCTATAGAATTTCGCTAAGCGGTCGTTTTTGCGCGTTACATGGCTTGAAAAACACAAAAAAGGAGCGTGCGTGACGCTCCTTTTTTGTGTTTTAGGGGTTTTATATTTTGTTATGAAAAAGAAAGGAGATAAGAGAAGGCTTTAATTGATCGCCGCATTTGGTAAGTTCGCTCATGACAAGATCGACGCCTTCGGGCGTTTCATACCAGTTATCACGGCTTATGTTGCGGGTAACAGCAGGACACACGAAAAATTCGGTATCCGGGAACAGCATCTGATAGTACGAGAGGCATCGTCTGGCGTGAAATGCCTGACAGCAGAGAATTGCTTTTTTCACCTGAATTCCGGCACGCTCCGTTGCTTCACGGGAAAAAATCGCGTTTTGATACGTGTAGGTCGCTTGATCTTCTTTCAAAATCGCCGTTTGATCGACGCCGTTTTGCTTTAAAACGTCGGATAAAAATTCCCATTCCGTGTGGTAAGGACCCGGATATTTTGAAGCGAGCGGACCGCGTGCACCGAGAAAACTGCCGTTTGTGATGCTGTGTTTCCCGGATGGAAGAAGTACCGGTGCGAATGATTGATGAAACAGCTCTGCGGCATGCTCGGCGATCTCTGCATAGGCACCGCCCGGAATAAAAATGATATCTGCTTTTTGCGGTTCATCCTCACGGAAAATGAACGATGTGATTTCACAAATAACAGCCGGTGGCTTCATGGTTTGTTCCTCCCTTGTGCTTTATTATACACGAAACAAGTCGAAAAAAGATGACTGTTTCATGTCGGGACTCTAAAAAAGATGCGAAGAATTCGGAGATTTTCTTTTAAGGTGCCGGCGGAAGATTCTTCTGGGACGCGCAGTAGCGCGTATATGCTTCTTTGGCGGGAAGTGTTGGAGCAAACTGCGGCTGACAGCGGTGAATGGAACGATGACTGTTTTCCATTTTGCCGCGTTTTCTAAGGAGGGAAACCAACCACAAATAGCCGGCAAAGAGAAAGAGTCCGACAATGGTGGTGAGAACGCCTGCAAACAGTCCCGGTGTTTGATACGTGAACACAATTTTGCTTTCCCCTGCCGGTACACGGACAGCCATGAAGCCGGCATCTGCTTTTAAAATCTGTGCTTCTTCTCCGTTTACCGTTGCATGCCAGCCTTCGTCATACGGGACGCTGAAAAAGACGACACGGTCTGTTTCGTAAGACGTTTGCGCGTCAAATCCCTTTGAGGAGTACGAGAATGTGTCCACTGCGGTTGCGGCGCGGTTTTCACAGTCTTCGTAATAGGCATCAGAAGAAAAGTCACCGTTTACAACTTCGTCGTCTGAGAGCAGCGGCAGGATGTCAGACACGGACTGGTAATCTTCTTCTGATAACAAAAGTGCGCGGACAAGCAAAAGGTCTTTATTCGGACAAGAGGTCGCTTCTACCTGTTCTTCTGTGACGGCAGTGTCATAGGAGAATCCCATGGGAATAAAGCAGTCGTTTTCATACACTGTATAGCCGTTTTGGATGCCGATTTGCGAAAAGCCGTCCATTGGGGTGTAATCTGTGGCGTCCGAAAATGCGTAACGCACACTTGTGATGGCGCGGACACCTAACAGTGATGGCTCAGGCCGTGAACCGACACCGCGCTCGCCGCCGATCCATTCGTAGTATTCCATAATCGACGACGGAACAACCGAATGAAATGCGTTAATTGTCGGAATCCGCCAGAACATGCCTAAGTTGTCGAGCTCGCCGTATGTGTCGATGCGGAAAAATCCCTTTGACTCATCGAGCGAAAGTTTGTCTGCACCGAACAGTGCACGGTTGGCAACGTCGTTATACCGGTCACTGATTCCACGGCCGAATGAGAGTGTCATGACACCGCACAGCACAATCATCACAGAAAGTGAAGCGCATCCGGCACGGAAGAGCTGTTTTCGGCTGAGCTTTAATGCGTAGAGCAGGATACAGACAATCAAGCCGATTGCGGCAAAGATCACGTACACCCAAAAGCGTGCAGGGTCTTCAGGCAGAGAGAAAAAGACGTATTCGCCATCCACCTTTTTCGGCAGGATTCCGATGAGCGCAACAAGCGCCATACATGCGCCGGTCAGCGCAAACGCCTTTTTGAAATGCGGGCGGCATTCTTCGAGCGCAATGCAGGTGGCGAGCGCCATCATCAAAAGCGGCATGAAGAACCAGCGTGCATAGTAGCTGTAGTTAAACAGCGAAAACGCGGCGTTTAATCCCGGAATAAAGCAGATGACCGCGCACACGATCAGGATTCTTGAAAGCCAGTGTTTTTTCTTTCCAAGCAGAAATGCAAAGACGCCGCAGGTGGAAATCATCGGCAGATACAGCGAAACGGACGACCATTTTGCATTTGCATCGGGGAAAAAGTTCGGGCGCGCAGGGACATCCGGCGGGAAAAACAGGCTTGAGAAAATGAGTCCGTAACGCTGGGAGTCGCCGTAGACAAACAGGTTATATCCGGATAAAAACGAGGAAACCCGTTCATTTGAGAGTACGGCAAGCGCACTTGGCACAAGCAGTGCGGCACTCAAAAAAAGGCCGATGACGGCTTCGAGCAGGACGCGCAGAAACGTTTGTAATGTAACGCGGAAGCCGTCCGCTTTATTTTGCCGCAGAAAGAAATAAAGAATGCAAAACAATACTTCGCCAAAGAAAAAGTAGTAGTTGACAAATGCGCACACACCGACCGTCAGCGCGAATACACCGCGGCG
Source organism: uncultured Oscillospiraceae bacterium (assembly GCA_949299455.1). GTDB lineage: Bacteria > Bacillota > Clostridia > Oscillospirales > Ruminococcaceae > Paludihabitans. Next base: position 35,705 of record CASGAN010000003.1, on the reverse strand, counting down.
GTTGTTGATGACAAGCTCGTCCATGGCAAGCAGAAGAAGCGGGAAAAACATCACGACTTCGTTGAAGTGGTTAAAGAAGATGTTGTAAAGATTAAACCCTGAGAATGCATAGAGCAGTGCGCAGAATGTGGCGGTTTCGCTAAAACGGCAGAAGCGGCGCAGAAACGCATAGCCGGTCACAGAAGTGAATGCAAATTTAAGCATCAAAAGCGGCGCCATCAGATACGGCACGGCCGCCGACGGAAACAGAAGTGTCAGCCAGAAAAACGGACTGCCGAGCAGGTAAAACGAGTAACTGCCGATGAAATTTACGCCTAAGTCCGTGTTCCAGTTCCAGAAAATTTCGCCGGACTGTACCGCATCGTGCGAAAGGGAATAAAACGGAATCTGCTGAACATTGAAGTCTCCGTAATATAAAAACAATCCGCGGTCAATGAGCAGAAACGGCAGGAAAATCAGCAGGCTTAATAAAAGCGATAGAAAAAAGACAAACCGATAGCTGCCGACAGGAAGAGAAAACCGCCGGCGCGAAGAATGCAGCGTCATAAAAAACTCCTTTCAAACAAAAAGATCACTGTCTGCATTATAACAAGAAGGAATGGCGATTGCAAGAAAGCAGGAAATTTGATACAATAGGCAAAAAGCAAACGAGGTGGATTCAATGGATTCCGCATTTTTTTCGATGATCTTCCGCATGAAATATATCACACGCTGGGGACTGATGCGCTCCTCTTATCCGGAAACGCTTTCGGAGCATTCGATGGACACGGCCGTTTTGGCACATGCGCTGGCATGCATCGGTGCATCACGGTTTGATAAGCCGGTTGATCCGATGAAAGCGGCGGTGTTTGCACTGTTTCACGATGCGGGTGAAATTATTACCGGCGATATGCCGACGCCGATCAAGTATCATGACCCGCAGATCACCGAGGCATATAAACGGATTGAAGCCGAGGCAAATCGCACACTGTTTTCGATGCTGCCCGACGATTTAAAACCGTATTACGAACCGGTGTTTCATCCGGCTAAGGAGGACGAGGTGTATTGGCAGTATGTGAAAGCGGCGGATAAGCTGTCGGCGCTGATCAAGTGTATCGAGGAGGAAAAATCGGGCAACAGCGAGTTTAAAGATGCAAAGGCGCAGCTTCTCTCCATGCTTTCATCGTTTGATCTTCCCGAAGTGCAGGTGTTTATGCAGGAGTTTTTGCCGGCATTTTCAAAAACGCTGGACGAACAGTCGCGAGAGTAGTATAATAAAAGGAATCTACTGTCGTGAAAAAACAGAAAAGAGGGGTTTTTGATATGAATGTTTCGTTTGCAAGCCGTATGAACGGATTACAGGCTTCTGCAATTCGTGAAATCTTAAAATTCACCGCCGATCCGGAGGTTGTTTCGTTTGCAGCCGGCAATCCGGCGCCGGAGGCGTTTCCGGTTGATGTGGTCAGTGAACTGACCGCAAAAATTCTTAAAGATCAGCCGATTACTGCACTTCAGTACGGTGTGACCGAGGGTTATGCACCGCTGCGTGCGCTGTTAAAAAGCGATTTGAAAACGCGTCACGGACTGGGCGAATCGTTTGACGATTTGATCATCACATCCGGCGCACAGCAGGCGATTGAGCTTTCATGCAAGGTGCTCTGCAACCCGGGCGACACGCTGCTTTGCGAAAATCCGAGTTTTATCGGAAGCCTTAATTCCTTCCGGTCATATGAAGTGAATCTGTGCGGCGTTCCGGTAGAATCGGACGGCATCAATATCGATGCGCTCGAAGAAGCAATGAAGCAGAATCCGAACGCAAAGCTTTTGTATGTGATTCCGAATTTCCAGAATCCGTCTGGCGTTACCATGAGTCTTGAAAAACGAAAGGCGGTTTATGCACTGTGCGTCAAATACGGCGTGATGATTCTCGAGGATAACCCGTACGGCGAACTGCGGTTTGCAGGCGAAAACGTACCGTCGATTAAATCGCTTGACACCGAGGGTATCGTGCTGTATGTCGGCAGCTTTTCGAAAGTGCTGTCGCCGGGACTGCGTGTGGGCTATCTGCTTGCACCGTCCGAGGTGATTCAGAAAGTCGTCGTCTGTAAGCAGGGCAGTGACGTGCACTCCGCAATGCTCAGCCAGATGATCTGTCATTCGTTTATGAACGATACCGACTTTGCCGCACATCTTGCATCGCTGCGGAAGATTTACCGTCATAAGAGCAGCCTGATGATCGACGGACTGCGTCAGTACTTAAATCCTGCAATCACATTTGACGAGCCGGAGGGCGGACTGTTTTTGTGGTGCAAGCTCCCTGACGGCGTCGATATGCCGGCGTTTTGTTTAAATGCCGTCAAAAACAAGGTGGCGGTTGTGCCGGGGAGTGCGTTTATGCCGCGGGATACCGACAAAACACAGTGCTTCCGGTTAAACTATTCGACGCCGACAGACGAACAGTTAAAAAAAGGTGTTAAAATCCTGGGCGAACTGAGTCATTCGCTCCTTTAATAAATAGATGGTGGGAAAGGCAGGAACATTTCCATGGAACAGCAAACAGAACGCAAACAGATGATTTTCAGCGGCATTCAGCCGACCGGTGTGCCGACACTCGGCAACTATATCGGTGCACTGCGCAACTGGACGACGCTGCAGGATGAATACGACTGCATTTACTGCATCGTTGACGAGCATTCGCTGACGGTGCGTCAGGACCCGGCCGCACTGCGCAAACAGATTCTTAATAGCTATGCGCTCATTCTGGCATGCGGCATCGACCCGAAAAAATCGATTGCATATATCCAGAGCCATGTCCCGGCACATGCACAGCTTTCGTGGATTCTTTCGTGCTATACCCAGTTCGGCGAGCTTTCGCGCATGACGCAGTTTAAAGACAAAAGTGCAAAACATCCGGACAACATCAATGCGGGACTGTTTACCTACCCAGTGCTGATGGCGGCGGATATTTTGCTTTACCAGACGGATCTCGTTCCGGTCGGAAGCGATCAGAAACAGCATCTTGAGATTGCGCGCGATATCGCGGTGCGGTTTAACAATTTGTACGGCAATGTGTTCGTTGTACCGGAGCCGTATATTCCGAAAACGGGTGCGCGCATCATGTCGCTTGCCGATCCGAGCAAGAAGATGTCCAAATCGGACGAAAACGTAAACGGTTTTATCTCGATTCTCGATAAACCGGAAGTCATCGTCAAAAAATTCAAACGCGCTGTCACCGACAGTGATACCGTCGTACGGTATGCGGAGGGCAAAGAGGGTATCAACAACCTGATGACGATTTATTCCGCAGTGACCGGTACGTCGATGGACGCAATCGAGCGTGAATTTGAGGGCAAGGGCTACGGCTATTTCAAAGAGCAGGTGGGCAACGCCGTTGCTGAAACACTTGCACCGATTCAGAAAGAATACGACCGTCTGCTTGCGGACAAAGCATATTTGGAAGCGTGCTATCAGGAGGGTGCCGCACAGGCAAACCGCCTTGCAATGCGCACACTCCGCAAGGTGTATAAAAAAGTGGGCTTCTTGCCGCTTGAGGGAAAATAAACGTAAAAAAACCGTTCCGGTGTTTCCGGAACGGTTTTTGTCATTCATGCGGGGTGTGCTGTTTTAATTCGCGCACCAGTTCCCGCAATTCTTCGTATGTCGAAAGGGAACCGCACCGGAACCGGAAATGCGCCGCGCCCGGCAGTCCTTTCATGTAAAAAGCGGCTTGGCGGCGAGCCTCCATCATGGCGACGTGTTCGCCTTTGTCCTCGATCATCAGTGAAATATGTTCAAGCATGATATCAAGCCGCTCGCTTACCGGCGGATCGGGGAGAATCGTGCCGTCGGTAAGGTACGCTTCGATTTGTTTGAAAATCCATGGTTTGCCGTAAGAACCCTGCGCCACAAACACAAGATCACAGCCGGTTTCGTCGTACATCTGCTTTGCCGAAACGGCGTCCATGATGCCGCCGTTGCCAATCACCGGAACCGATACCGATTCTTTGACCCGGCGGATGATTTCGCGGTCGACCGGCGGACGGTACATCTGCATTTTGGTGCGGCCGTGTACCGCGACAGCATCTGCACCGGCTTCTTCCATGAGTTTTGCAAATTCCGGCGCGTTTACGGAGTTATCATCCCAGCCTTTGCGGAATTTGACCGTTACGGGCAGATCGGTTTCGGCTTTCATTGCCCGCACAATCGCCGCGGCAGTTTCGGGCGTTTTCATTAGTGCACTGCCGCAGCCGTTCCCTGCCACTTTCGGCACGGGACAGCCCATGTTCACGTCGATCATGCACGGGTGGTATTCGTTGACAATCTGTACTGCACGTGCCATCGTTTCCGGCTCGCTGCCAAACAGCTGAATCGCCATCGGTTCTTCTGCGGCTGTTACGGTGAGCAGCTGCTTTGATTTTTTGTCGCCGTAGCAAAGCGCCTTTGCACTGACCATTTCGCTCACGACGTAAGCTGCACCGTACCGCCGGCACATGATACGGTATGCCCGGTCGGCGACGGATGCCATCGGTGCAAGCGCCGCCGTTTTTGGAAACGAAACGTTTCCGATTTTTATCTGTTTCACCAAGAAAATCCTGCCTTTTTTCGTTGATATTATGTAGGGTTCGTGCTACAATAAAAGAATATAGACTGCCGGCAATTCCGGCAGAATACTTCTATTTTACAGGAAAGAACCGGATTATTCAACCGGAAAAGAGGGATTTGCGTTTTGAAACTGTTGGCGATTGACGGAAACAGCATGTTAAACCGTGCGTTTTACGGCGTAAAGCTGTTAAGTAACCGCGAGGGAATCTACACAAACGCCATTTTTGGCTTTTTCAATATCTTTTTTAAACTCATAAAAGAACAGAATCCGGACGGCGTTGCAGTCGCGTTTGACGTATCGCGCAAGACGTTTCGAAACGACCGGTACGACGGCTACAAGGCGAACCGCCATGGTATGCCGGACGAACTGCGCATGCAGCTGCCGTATGTCAAACAGATTTTACGAGATGCAGGCTATGCGATCGTTGAGTGCGAGGGCTTTGAGGGCGACGATGTGCTCGGCACATTGGCGTCGTACTGTGAGCAGTCGGACAATACATGTGTGGTCGTTTCGGGTGACCGCGACTGCTTGCAGCTTTTGTCCGAGCGGGTATCGGTCTGCCTTGTCCGCACAAAAGAAAATGTGCTCTATACGCCGGCGCTGTTTTTTGAGGAATATGGCTTTTCCGCCGATAAAGTGCCGGATTTAAAAGGACTGATGGGCGATTCGTCCGATAATATTCCGGGCGTGCGCGGCATCGGCGAAAAGACGGCGAAAACGCTCGTGTCGTCGTATGGTACGCTCGAATCGCTGTATGAACAGTTAGACGAAATTAAGTTGACACCATCCGTGCGCAAAAAACTGACTGAGGGCAAGGAACAGGCATTTTTGTCAAAGGAACTTGCGACGATCGTGAAAAATGCGCCGGTTTCGTGTGCGTTTGAACAGTTTGTGCCGAATGCTGCGGATGAGGAAGCGCTTTCCGATGTGTTCAAAACGCTCGAGTTAAACAGCTTTTTTGAAAAATTCGGCATCGGTGCGGCTAAAACCGCACAGTCTGCGTCAGATGCACCGGCAGTCAAACCGCTTGAAGCGGGCGAATTGTCCGCGGTTCTCTCGTCAGAAAAATGGGTGGTGCTTGAAACAGCGGACGGAACGTTTGCGGCAAATGAGGCCGTTTATGCACCGGTTTCGTCGGACGAAGCGTTTGCGTCACTGTTTACGGCGTTTTGCGAGAAGAACCCAACGGTCTATACGTTCGGTGCAAAACCGCTTTATAAAAAAGCACGCGACTGCGGTTTTTTGAAAACACCCGTTTTTGTGGATTTGGAACTGGCGGCGTATCTCATTGACCCCGATGCAAAAGGGTATGTGCTTTCTGACCTGATCAAAACGTATGTTCCGGGCGTTTCGGCAGAACCGACAGTCGGCGAGACGCTTGCGGCATGCTTTTTGCTTGCCGATGCCATGTTGAAAGAGATTGCATCGCGCGATATGACATCGCTTTTGTTTGAAATTGAGATGCCGTTCTGTGAAGTGCTCGCCGACATGGAGCGCGAGGGCTTTGCGGTCGACAAAGCGGGCGTCGAACAGTTCGGTGAACAGCTTGCAGTTGATATCGAACGCATTACGAACGAAATCTATGAACTGGCGGGTGCGCCGTTTAATATCAATTCGACACGGGAACTCGGCACGGTGCTGTTTGAAACACTGGGGCTTCCCGCGGGGAAAAAGACAAAAACCGGCTATTCAACGAGCGCTGAGGTGCTTGAAGAGTTAAGCGGCTATCATGAGATCGTGCCGCTTGTGCTTGAATACCGGAAGCTTACAAAGCTTTATTCGACGTATGTCACCGGACTGTTAAAAGTCATTGGTGAGGACGGTCGCGTGCATTCGACATTCAACCAAACGGAAACGCGCACCGGACGCATCAGCTCCTCCGAGCCGAATGTGCAGAATATCCCGGTTCGCACACCGCTTGGCAGTGAAATGCGGCGCTTTTTTGTGGCGCGTCCGGGATTTTCACTGGTGGATGCCGACTATTCGCAGATTGAACTGCGAATTTTGGCGCATATCGCAAACGATCCGGCGATGATCCGCGCATTCAACGAAAATGCCGACATCCATACGGAAACCGCATCACAGGTGTTCGGCATTCCGAAAGAGATGTTGCCGCCGGAGCTTCGCAGCCGTGCAAAGGCAATCAACTTCGGCATTGTCTATGGTATTGGCGCGTTTTCGCTGTCCAAACAGATCGGCGTCACCGTTCGGGAAGCGAAAGCATATATTGATGCGTATTTAAAAACGTACCACGGCGTTGCCGATTATCAAAAACGTGTCGTCGAGCAGGCGAAAACCGACGGATATGTGCAGACAATCTACAAACGGCGGCGCGAACTGCCGGAAATCCATTCTGTAAACCACAATCTGCGTGCATTTGCAGAGCGGGTGGCGATGAATATGCCGGTGCAGGGAACAGCGGCGGATCTCATAAAAATTGCAATGATTCGGGTGCATCATCGGATTCGTGAGGAACTGCCGGATGCACGCGTCATTCTGCAGGTACACGACGAACTGATTGTGGAAGCGCCCACCATGATGGCGGATCGTGCCGCACAGATCGTCAAAGAGGAAATGGAACACGCAGCGTCGCTTCGTGTGACGCTTTTGGCGGATGCACATACCGGCCAAAGCTGGTATGAGGCAAAATAACAGCTTCAGGGGAAATGAGGGGACAGTATCATGAATCACATTTTGGTCATCTGTTCGGGAAATATCTGCCGCAGTCCGATGGCGGAGGGGATCATCAAAAAAATTATTTCCGATTTTTCGATTCCGGACACTGTGGTGTCGAGTGCGGGCCTTTCCGCCTATGACGGTGAGCCTGCCAGCGAATATGCGATTGAAGCGCTCGAAGAAATCGGGATTGACATCAAATCGCATCGTTCCCGCCGTGTGATGAAACAGGATCTTGACGAGGCGGACTGCATTTATGTCATGACCGAACAGCATAAAAACGTGGTGATTGACGCCGTTCCCGAAACAGAGAACAAAATCGTTGTGATGGAAATTGCCGATCCGTTCGGACAGTCCCTCGCAAAATACCGGCTGTGCTGTGCGCAGATGGTCGATTATTTCAAAAAAGAATTGGCGGTGGAGAGCCTTTGATTCGGATTTTTCCAATGACAGCGTCGCATGTGGCGGCGGTCGCTGAACTGAGTGCGGCGTGCTTTTCGGAACCGTGGTCTGCCGCACTCATTGAAGCGGAGATCGAAAACCCGCGCGGTGAAATTCTTGTCGCCGAAAAAGACGGTGTGTTTTCAGGATTTGTGAGCCTTTCGTTCGTGCTTGATGAGGGGACGATCAACAACATCGCCGTCAAAAAAGAAATGCGGCGGACAGGCATTGCGAAAGCACTTCTTTTGGAAGCAGATCGGTTTGCCGCCGCACACAGGCTTTCGTTTCTGACGCTCGAGGTGCGGATGTCGAACAAGGCGGCACAGGCGCTGTACACGTCCTGCGGCTATGAATCAGTGGGCGTGCGCCGTGCATTTTATCAAAAACCAACCGAGGACGCGTTGCTGATGACGCGGTTTTATACAGAGGAAAGGGAAACAGTATGAAAATTCTGGCGATTGAATCGTCGTGTGATGAAACGGCGGCAGCCGTCATCGAGGACGGACGGCGTGTCTGTTCGAATATTGTTGCGTCGCAGGTGGAGGAGCACCGGCTGTATGGCGGTGTCGTGCCGGAAATTGCATCACGCCGTCATTGTGAAGCCGTTGTCGGCGTGACGAATGAAGCACTCAAAGAGGCGGGCGTTTCGATGGAAGAAATCGATGCAATCGGTGTGACCTATGCGCCGGGACTGATCGGCGCACTGCTCGTCGGCGTCAATTTTGCAAAAGGACTTGCCATGGCGACGAACAAGCCACTTGTACCGGTGCATCATCTGCGCGGGCACATCGCCGCGAACTATCTGGCGCATGCGGACTTAAAACCGCCGTTTTTGTGTCTGGTGGTGTCGGGCGGTCATACGCATATTATCGAAGTGACCGATTATACCTCGTTCCGTGTCATTGGACGCACCCGCGACGATGCGGCGGGCGAAGCGTATGACAAAGCGGGCCGCGCGATGGGATTTTCGTATCCGGCAGGCGTTGAGATCGACCGGGCGGCACAGCGCGGAACACCGACGTATACACTGCCGCGCCCACACGTGGAAGGCAGCCGGTATGACATGAGTTTTTCGGGACTCAAAACCGCGGTGCTCAATCTCTTAAACCGTGCGTCTCAGAAAGGCGAGGAGGTAAACCGCGACGACTTATGCGCGAGCTTCCAGCTTGCCGTGTGCGATATTTTGAGTGACCGACTGATGGCGGCGGCAGAGGAAACGGGTGCCAAAACGATCGTGGTGGCAGGCGGCGTTTCCGCAAACAGCGGTATCCGCGCAAGACTGTCGGCCGAGTGTGAGGCACGCGGGCTGACGCTTTACATGCCGCCGCTTTGCTACTGCGGTGACAATGCGGCAATGATCGGCGCACAGGCGTATTATGAGTACATTTCCGGCGTGCGTGCCTTCATGGAGCTCAATGCGGTTGCTTCGCTCCCGATTGAAGAGAACGCATTTTGACATTTTTCCGCGAAGGAATCGATTGCTTGTCAAAAAATTAACGGTTTGGTCATAAGTTCTCGCCGCAACGACTTGACGGCGGGCAATCGTGCGTTTATAATGGTATACGAGGAAAGTTGTTTTTACACTTTCGATCGCTGCTTGCAGCGAAACTTTCAGGATTTTTACGATTTGGAAGGAGAAAAAATCATGCTGACAAACAACAAGAATGTCCTTTCTTGGGTTGACGAGATGGTTGCACTCTGCAAACCGGACAAAGTTGTCTGGATTGACGGCTCGGAAGAGCAGCTCAAAGCACTCAGAGCAGAAGCAGTCTCGACCGGCGAAATGGAGACCTTGAACGAGGAAAAACTCCCGGGATGCCTGCTGCACAGAACCATCCCGAACGACGTTGCACGTGTTGAAGCACGTACCTTCATCTGCTCGAGAAAAGAGGAAGATGCAGGCCCGACCAACAACTGGTGTGATCCGAAAGAGATGTACGCAAAACTGACTCCGATGTATGACGGCGTTATGAAAGGCCGCACCATGTATGTCATTCCGTACTCCATGGGTCCGATCGGTTCCCCGCTTGCAAAAGTCGGCGTTGAGCTGACAGACTCCATCTATGTCGTTTTGAACATGGATATCATGACCCGTATGGGCAAACAGGCTTTCGAGAACCTGGGCGAAACATCCAACGACTTCGTTCGCGGCCTGCACTCCAAAGCAGACATCGATCCGGAGAACCGTTACATCGTTCACTTCCCGGAGGATAACACCATCTGGTCCATCAACTCCGGCTACGGCGGAAACGTTCTGCTCGGCAAAAAATGCTTCGCACTCCGTATTGCTTCCTACCAGGGCAAAAACGAAGGCTGGATGGCTGAGCACATGCTGATTTTGGGCATCGAGAACCCGCAGGGTGAAGTCAAATACATCACTGCTGCATTCCCGTCCGCTTGCGGCAAAACAAACCTCGCAATGCTCATCCCGCCGGCTGTCTACAAAGACAAAGGCTACAAAGTTTGGACTGTCGGCGACGACATCGCTTGGATCAAACCGGGCGCAGACGGCAGACTGTATGCAATCAACCCGGAGAACGGCTTCTTTGGCGTTGCACCGGGCACAAACGCAAAATCCAACTTCAACGCACTCGAGTCCACAAAGAAAAACACCATCTTCACAAACGTTGTGCATAATCTTGATGACAACACCGTTTGGTGGGAAGGTCTCGACAAAAATCCGCCGGAGCACGCTGTTGACTGGCTGGGTAACCCGTGGAACGGCAAAGAGTCCACAGAAAAAGGCGCTCATCCGAACAGCCGCTTCACCGCACCGGCAGTAAACTGCCCGTGCATTTCTCCGGAATTCAACAATCCGGCAGGCGTTCCGATTTCCGCAATGGTATTCGGCGGCCGTCGTGCAAAAACTGCTCCGCTGGTATATCAGTCCTTCGATTGGAACCACGGTGTATTCGTTGGCTCGACCATGGCTTCCGAGACAACTGCAGCAGCAACCGGTGCAGTCGGCGTTGTTCGCCGTGACCCGATGGCTATGCTGCCGTTCTGCGGCTACCACATGGGCGACTACTTCGCACACTGGCTCGAAATGGGCGAGAAACTCGGCGACAAAGCTCCGAAAATCTTCAACGTCAACTGGTTCAGAACTGACGACGAAGGTCACTTCATTTGGCCGGGCTTCGGCGACAACATGCGTGTCCTGATGTGGATCCTCGACCGCTGCGAAGGCAAAGCTGACGCTGTTGAGACGCCGATCGGTTACGAGCCGAAACCGGAAGACATCAACATCGAAGGTCTCGACATCGATCTCGAAACAGTCAAAGGTCTCCTTAATGTTGACGTTGAGCTGTGGAAAGAAGAAGCAAAAGGCATCGAAGAGTTCTATGCTAAATTCGGCGACAAACTGCCGCAGGAACTCAGAAATCAGCTGAACGCTCTCAAAGAGAGACTGGGCTAATTGTAAACAGCCGGCTTCTTTATTAAGCTGAATTTAAAAAAGCAGTACAGAAATTCTGTACTGCTTTTTTGTTTTGCAAAGACAAAGCCAAACGTAAAAACGCACATTCTCAAAACAAGAATGTGCGTTTTTGTTCGTTATCCCTGCGTGATAATGGTCGGGACCTTGCCTTCTTCTTTCGCCCATGTGCTCACACGGAACACTTCGCCTGTTGCGCATTCCTGTTTGGTGACAGGAATACTGCCGAGGCTTTGTGTCGTGTCGTCGGTTTTGGTGTAGGTGAATTTCAGATAAAAGGTGTCGCCCGAACAGGATGAAACCACTGTGCCCGGAATCGTGCTCCGGTAGGACTGGTATTTTTGCAGGGGGAGCGGCGTGTCCTCATCGATGAAAGCGCCGGTAGTGAATTTCGCTTCAGCGAGCGGCGTGGAAATGTTTGGTGTGTCATAGACGCCGACGGTGATTTCCACAGTATTTTCAAGTTCGTTGTAGAGCCCAATCGTCAGATCGGGTGTGGTTTCGGTTTCGTGCTGTGTGGCCGACGATTCCGGCGCCGTTTCCACGGAGGATTCACGCGGCATTGCGGGCGATTCGGGAAATAAATCGATATAGGATTGGCCGCACCCTGTAAGGAGGAGTGTAAGAATCAGCAAACAGCACATTTGCTGGAACATTTTCATGGGATCACACCTTTCATTTGGCTTTCTAACCTCAGAATAATACTTTGTAAGAAAAATGTCAATGAAAGAATAAAAAACAAGCCGGAGAAAGCCACGCATTTTTGCATAAAAAAAGCCTGTCAAGTTTCTTTTGAAAAAATCGAAAGAAACAGTTGACAAGCTGTTTTGTTTCAAGTATAATTATATACTGTATCACAATGGGTAGGTGTGCGTTTGAATACGAAAGTAGTATACCACATCTGAAATAAAAAAGCAAGGCTGATGTGTAGAAAAAAGAGAAATTTTCATCTGGAATTTCTCTGTTTTTCACATATTTTTAAATCGGCCTTTGGAATACACGAATGGAGTGATTAGCCTATGGTAAATGTCAAGCCCGTTCAACTGGGTACAAACACCCGCATGAGCTTTGCCAAGATCAACGAAGTGCTCGATATGCCGAACTTGATCGAGGTACAGAAAAATTCGTATGACTGGTTTTTAAAACAGGGTCTCAAAGAGGTTTTCAGTGATGTGGCTGCAATCAGCGACTACACAGGAAATCTGGTTTTGGACTTTGTTGACTATCGTTTGGACGATCAGCCGAAATATACGGTCGGTGAATGCAAAGAGCGTGACGTTACCTATGCAGCACCTCTGCGTGTGACAGCACGGCTTTTGAATAAAGAAACCGGCGAAGTCAAACAGCAGGAAATCTTCATGGGCGATTTTCCGCTGATGACCGAAAGCGGCACCTTCGTCATCAACGGCGCAGAGCGCGTTATCGTTTCGCAGCTCGTTCGTTCGCCGGGTGTCTATTTCAATGATTCCTACGATAAAACCGGTAAAAAGCTGTATGCGTCCACGATCAACCCGAACCGCGGTGCATGGCTTGAATATGAAACCGATTCGAACGACTTTTTCTATGTTCGTATCGATAAAAACCGCAAAATTCCGATCACCACATTCATCCGTGCGATGCTGCGTGTGCGCGACGATGTGAGCGCAGATGTGCTGTCGGAGGATTACACACCGGGCCTTTCGTCCTATGCAGGAAGCGACGCTGAGATTTATGAAATCTTCGGCGAGGACGAGCGCATTGTTGAGACAATCGGCAATAAGGACGCAACAAAAAACGGTGACGAGGCACTGCTCGAAGTGTACCGCAAACTGCGTCCGGGCGAGCCGCCGACACTCGAATCGGCAGTCAAACACATCGTTCCGCTGCTGTTTGACGAGCACCGCTACGATCTGTCGAAAGTCGGCCGTTATAAATACAATAAAAAACTCCAGATCAGCGCACGCATTGCCGGCCACATCCTGGCAGAGCCTGTTGTCAATCCGGCAACCGGCGAGCTGATCGCGGAAGCAAACACCAAAGTGAGCCGCGAGCTCGCAATGGATATTCAGCGCGCAGGCGTCGACACCGTTTACCTTCTGGTTGAAGAAGGCCAGAAAGTCGTAAAAGTCATCTCCAATGGCATGGTCGATCTTGACGACTACATTCCGGGCGTTGACAAAGAGGCTTGCGGCATCTATGAGATGGTTCGCTACAAAATCGTTATGGACATTCTCGAGAAAGCATCCTCTGACGAGGAAGCACGCGAGATGGTCAAAGAACGCGTAAACGAGCTCATTCCGAAACACATCACAAAAGACGATATCTTTGCGTCGATCAACTATATGAACAACCTCGATTATGAGGTTGGCACCACCGACGACATTGACCATTTGGGCAACCGTCGTATCCGTGCGGTCGGAGAGCTTTTGCAGAACCAGTTCCGCATCGGCTTTTCGCGTATGGAGCGTGTCATCCGCGAGCGTATGACACTGCAGGCGCAGGATCTTGATACCATCACCCCGCAGGCGCTCATCAACATCCGTCCGGTTGTGGCAGCAATCAAAGAGTTCTTTGGCTCTTCGCCGCTGTCGCAGTTCATGGATCAGACGAACCCGCTTGCAGAGCTTACGCATAAACGCCGTCTTTCCGCACTCGGCCCGGGCGGTCTGTCCCGTGACCGTGCAGGATTCGAAGTCCGCGACGTACACTACAGCCACTACGGCCGCATGTGCCCGATCGAGACACCGGAGGGACCGAACATCGGTTTGATCTCTTATCTGGCATCGTTTGCACGCTTAAATGAGTACGGCTTCATCGAAGCACCGTTCCGTCGTGTGGACAAAGAAACCGGCAAAGTGCTCGACGAAGTGGTCTACATGACTGCTGACATGGAGGACGAGTTTGTTGTCGCACAGGCGAACGAACCGCTCACCGAGGAAGGCACCTTTGCAAGAAAACGTGTTAACGCACGTTTCCGCAACGAAATTCTGGAAACTGACCGCGAAAACATCGACTACATGGACGTTTCGCCGAAAATGGTTGTGTCTGTTGCTACCTCGATGATTCCGTTCCTTGAAAACGACGACGCGAACCGTGCACTCATGGGTGCAAACATGCAGCGTCAGGCTGTGCCGCTTCTTAAAACAGAGTCGCCGATCGTCGGCACCGGTATGGAGTACAAAGCAGCTGTTGACTCGGGCGTTGTCGTTGTCAGCAAACACGAAGGTGTTGTTGATTCGGTCGATGCAGACCATGTCACCATCCGTGACAATGAAGGCGCACTTCACAAATACGAAGTGCTCAAGTTCAAACGTTCGAACCAGGGTACCTGTACAAACCAGCGCCCGATCGTGTCCAAAGGCCAGCAGATCAAAGTCGGCGACGTGCTTGCAGACGGTCCGGCAACCTGCAACGGTGAGATCAGCTTGGGTAAAAACGCACTCATCGGCTTCATGACCTGGGAAGGTTACAACTACGAGGACGCCGTTTTGATCAACGAGAAGATCGTTCGCGACGACGTGTACACCTCGATCCATATTGAAGAATACGAAACAGAAGCACGCGATACCAAACTCGGTCCGGAGGAAATCACAAGAGATATTCCGAACGTCGGCGAGGACGCACTCAAAGACCTCGACGAAAACGGTATCATCCGCATTGGTGCGGAAGTTCGTGCCGGCGATATCTTAGTCGGTAAAGTCACACCGAAAGGTGAGACAGAGCTTACCGCTGAGGAGCGCCTGCTGCGTGCGATCTTCGGTGAAAAAGCACGCGAAGTCCGCGATACATCGCTTAAAGTTCCGCACGGCGAATGCGGCATCATCGTCGATGTCAAGGTGTTCACTCGCGACAACTGCGACGAGCTTTCGCCGGGCGTCAACAAAGTGGTTCGCTGCTATATCGCACAGAAACGTAAGATTTCTGTCGGCGATAAAATGGCAGGCCGCCACGGTAACAAAGGTGTCGTTTCCCGCATTCTTCCGCAGGAGGATATGCCCTTCCTGCCGGATGGCACACCGCTTGACATCGTGTTAAACCCGCTGGGCGTGCCGTCTCGTATGAACATCGGACAGGTGCTCGAAGTGCACTTGGGCTATGCGGCAAAAGCGCTCGGCTGGAAGATCATGACGCCGGTATTTGACGGCGCACACGAGTCCGACATCCGCGACTGTCTGCGTGAAGCAGGTCTGTCCGAGGACGGCAAAACATGGCTGATTGACGGCCGTACCGGTGAGTATTTTGATAACCCGGTTACCGTTGGTTACATGTACTACCTCAAACTGCACCACCTGGTCGACGATAAAATCCACGCACGTTCCACCGGTCCGTACTCGCTCGTTACACAGCAGCCGCTTGGTGGTAAAGCACAGTTCGGCGGTCAGCGTTTCGGTGAGATGGAGGTTTGGGCGCTCGAAGCATACGGCGCTGCATACACCTTGCAGGAGATCCTTACCGTTAAATCTGACGACGTGGAAGGCCGCGTGAAGACTTACGAGGCGATTGTCAAAGGTCAAAACGTACCGAAACCGGGTATTCCGGAATCGTTTAAGGTATTGATTAAAGAGCTGCAGTCGCTGTGTCTTGATGTCAAAGTACTTGATAAAGACAATCAGGAGATTGATTTAAAACAGACATTTGACGATGATGATATCGGTACACCATCCTTTGAAGACCACAGCGAATATGTGGAAGACGGTGAATTTGACGGTTACAGCGTGACCGATGCAGAGGACACCGATGATTTTGAATTTGATCCGTCTGATTTCTCGAACGAGGATGACGACTTGTTTTGATCACCGCAGTGAAAGGAGTCTGAGTAATGGAATTTAACACTTTTGAGTCGATTAAAATCGGACTTTCTTCTCCCGAACAGATCCGCGAGTGGTCTTACGGCGAGGTGAAAAAGCCGGAGACCATCAACTACCGCACCTTGAAACCGGAGCGGGACGGATTGTTCTGTGAACGGATTTTCGGGCCGCAGAAGGACTGGGAGTGTCACTGCGGTAAATATAAACGCCTTCGTTTTAAAGGCAAAATCTGCGATAAGTGCGGCGTTGAAGTCACCCGTGCAAAAGTTCGCCGTGAACGTATGGGTCATATCGAGCTGGCAGCACCGGTTTCGCACATCTGGTATTTCAAAGGCATCCCGTCCCGTATGGGATTGCTTTTGGATATCTCGCCGAGACGTTTGGAAGAGGTTATCTACTTCTCGAAATATATTGTGACCGATCCGGGCAGCACTGCGCTCGAAAAAGGTCAGCTGCTCACCGAGATGGAATATCTCGACATGCGTGAGCGCTATGAGGATGATTTCAAAGCAGGCATGGGCGCAGAAGCGGTCAAAACCCTGCTCGCTGAGCTCGACCTCGATGCATTGGCAGCAGAATTGAAACACGCGCTCGAAACCGCAAGCGGTCAAAAACGCGTTCGTTATTTAAAACGTCTGGAGGTTGTGGAGGCATTCCGTGCTTCCGGAAACCGTCCGGAATGGATGATCCTCGACGTGGTTCCGGTCATTCCGCCGGATATCCGTCCCATGGTCCAGCTCGACGGCGGCCGTTTTGCAACGTCCGACTTGAATGACCTGTACCGCCGTGTCATCAACCGTAATAACCGTTTGGCTCGTCTGCTCGAGTTAAACGCACCGGACATCATCGTCCGCAACGAAAAACGTATGCTTCAGGAAGCAGTCGATGCACTCATCGACAACGGACGCCGCGGCAGACCGGTTACCGGTCCGAACAACCGCCCGCTCAAATCGCTTTCTGACATGCTCAAAGGTAAACAGGGCCGTTTCCGTCAGAACCTGCTTGGTAAACGTGTTGACTACTCGGGACGTTCGGTTATCGTCGTCGGACCGGAGCTCAAAATGTATCAGTGCGGTCTGCCGAAAGAGATGGCACTCGAGCTGTTTAAGCCGTTTGTCATGAAACGTCTGGTTGAAACCGGCCAGTCGAACAATATCAAGAGCGCACGCAAAATGGTTGAGCGTGCAAAAGGGGAAGTCTGGGATGCACTCGAGATCGTCATCAAAGATCATCCGGTGCTCTTGAACCGTGCGCCTACGCTGCACCGCTTGGGCATCCAGGCGTTTGAGCCGGTGCTCGTTGAGGGTCGTGCATTGAAACTCCATCCGCTCGTTTGTACCGCATACAACGCGGACTTCGATGGCGACCAGATGGCTGTGCACGTGCCACTGTCCGCAGAGGCACAGGCAGAAGCACGTTTCCTCATGCTTGCTGCAAACAACATCTTGAAACCGTCTGACGGACGTCCGGTTACTGTTCCGACCCAGGATATGGTCCTCGGCTCCTACTACCTGACGATCACAAAAGACGGTGACAAGGGCGAAGGCAAGATCTTCCGCGACGTCAACGAGGCAATGATGGCGTACAACGAAGGCGTCATCTCGCTCCATGCAAAGATCAAAGTCCGCATGACCAAACAGGTTGGCGACAAATCCGTTTCGCGGATTATCGACACCACCATGGGACGTTTGATCTTCAACCAGAACATTCCGCAGGATCTTGGCTATGTCGACCGCACCAACTCCGAAAACGAGTTTGCGCTCGAGGTTGACTTTATCGTTAAGAAGAAACAGCTCGGCCAGATCATCGACCGCTGCATCCGTGTCCACGGCACAGCGATCACTGCTGAAATGCTCGATAAAGTCAAAGCATTGGGCTTTAAATATTCCACAAAGAGTGCAATTACCGTTGCAGTCTGCGACGCTGCAATTCCGCCGCAGAAAAAAGAATACCTGGCAGAAGCAGAGGCTGCTGTCGAGGAGATCACAGACCAGTTCAACATGGGTCTTATCTCCAACGAAGAGCGCTACAAACTCGTTCTGGAAACTTGGGCAGATACCACCGACAAAGTCACCGACGCACTCCAGAAAAACATGGATGCATACAACCCGATCTTCATGATGGCGGACTCCGGCGCGCGTGGTAGTATCAACCAGATCCGTCAGCTCGCAGGTATGCGCGGACTGATTGCAAACACCTCCGGTGCAACCATCGAGGTGCCGATCCGTTCGAACTACCGTGAAGGCCTGAACATCCTCGAATACTTCATTTCTTCCCGTGGTGCACGTAAAGGCTTGGCGGATACCGCGCTTCGTACAGCAGACTCGGGTTACCTGACCCGTCGTCTTGTTGACGTTTCGCAGGACGTCATCATCCGTCAGGATGACTGCGGCACGCACGAAGGTATTGAAGTCTATGAGGTTGCAGAAGGCAAAGAGATCATCGAGCCATTCTCTGACCGTCTGATCGGCCGTTATCTGGTCGAGGACTTCTGCGATCCGCAGACCGGCGAAGTGCTCGTTTCCAAAGATAAACTCATGGACGAGTTCGATGCAAACAAAATCATCGCAACCGGAACCAAATCGGTTAAGATCCGTTCGATCCTCACCTGTCAGTCGAAACAGGGCGTTTGTACGAAATGTTACGGTGCAAACCTGGCAACCGGCGCTCCGGTTGCAATCGGCGAGGCTGTCGGCGTTATCGCGGCACAGTCCATCGGCGAGCCGGGTACACAGCTGACCATGCGTACGTTCCATACCGGCGGTATCGCGTCGGCAGAGGATATCACACAGGGTCTTCCGCGTGTCGAAGAGCTGTTTGAGGGCAGAAGACCGAAGAACGCTGCAATCATCGCGGAGATTTCCGGCCGTATCCATATCGAAGATGTGAAACGTACCCGTCAGATCACTGTCAAAGCAGCAGACGGTGAAGAGCGCGTGTACCCGATTCCGTACGGCTACCGCATCAAAGTCAAAGAGGGTCAGGAGATCGAAAAAGGTCAGCCGATGACCGAGGGTTCGATCAACCCGCATGACGTGCTGGCTGTCTGCGGCGAGCAGGAAGTACAGAACTATCTGAACATGGAGGTTCAGAAGGTATACCGTATGCAGGGCGTAGATATCAACGATAAACACATCGAGGTTATCGTTCGTCAGATGATGCGTAAAGTCCGCGTCACCGATGCAGGCGACACCGCAATGCTGCCGGGGTCGCTGACCGACCGTTCCGAGGTGGAAGCAGCAAACCGCGAGATCGATGCACGCATTGCAGCAGGCGAAACAACGCTCAAAAAATGCGAGTATCAGGCAGTGCTTCTGGGTATCACCAAAGCATCGCTCGCAACCGACAGCTTCCTGTCGGCAGCATCGTTCCAGGAGACCACCCGCGTGCTCACCGAAGCTGCAATCAAAGGCAAGGTTGACCCGCTGACCGGTCTTAAAGAGAACGTCATCATCGGTAAACTGATTCCGGCTGGTACCGGCATGAACTGCTACCGCGATGTTTCGGTGGAACCTGCACATGCGCAGGCTGTACCGGCAGCAGAAGACAGCTTGGCTGCTGATGCTGCAGAACATGAAGAGCTGGAACTCGATGAATCCATCGAAATGCCGGAAGAATTCTAAGGAATTTTCGGATATTCAAAAAATATTTGCGAAACCTATTGACAAACACTAAAAAACAGTGTTTAATTAGATAGGTTGAGCATGTATACCGTGAAATACGGGCGGCTCGGCCAATGCAGGCTTAGCCGCCTGTGTTATTTTTATTCTTTATTTAAGGAGGTGCGATATGCCTACTTTTAACCAGTTAGTCAGAAAAGGCAGACTTGTCAACGAGAAGAAATCGACCGCTCCTGCTCTTCAGAAAGGTTACAACTCCATGAAGAAACAGGCGACTGATCAGAGCGCTCCGCAGAAACGTGGCGTTTGCACGGTTGTCAGAACTATGACCCCGAAAAAACCGAACTCGGCTCTTCGTAAAGTTGCCAGAGTCCGTCTGTCCAACGGCTTTGAGGTTACAGCGTACATTCCGGGTGTCGGCCATAACCTGCAGGAACACAGCGTCGTGCTGATCCGCGGTGGTCGTATCAAAGACCTTCCGGGTGTTCGTTACCACATCATCCGCGGTACACTCGATACCCAGGGTGTAAACGGCCGTGGACAATCCCGCTCCAAATACGGCACAAAACGTCCGAAAGCTGGCGCGGCAAAGAAATAAGATCGTAATTCTTGCCCAATGATAGCGGCATTTCTTATATAATATATAAAGAAAGCCTCTGCATTGGTGCCAACGGAAGCGAATCTTTCGAGTACCTATGATATCATTTTATGAAGGAGGGAAGTAAAGTGCCAAGAAGAGGTAAAATTGCAAAACGTGATGTTTTGCCAGACCCACTTTACAAATCAAAGAAAGTGACCCGCCTGATTAACAGCGTAATGCTGGACGGTAAAAAAGGCGTGGCACAGAAGATTGTATATGGTGCATTTGAAATCGTTGCTGAGAAATCCGGCAAAGACGCTTTGGAGGTTTTTGAGCAGGCGATGGAGAACATCATGCCGTTGCTGGAGGTTAAAGCTCGCCGTGTCGGTGGCTCGACCTACCAGGTTCCGATGGAAGTCCGTCCGGAAAGACGTCAGACACTGGGCCTTCGCTGGCTGACCGCTTATGCGCGTAACCGCGGCGAAAGAACCATGAAAGAGCGTCTGGCAGGCGAGCTCCTTGATGCGATGAACGGAACCGGCGGCGCGTGCAAAAAACGCGAAGATACACACAAAATGGCAGAAGCAAACAAAGCATTTGCTCATTACAGATTCTAATCTGGTTTTCCGTAAATCCGCATGTGGGACAATGTCCCGATTAACGAGGAGGTTTTTATGCCAAGACAGGTTTCCCTTGAACAGACTCGAAACATTGGTATTATGGCGCACATCGACGCCGGCAAAACCACCACGACCGAACGTATCCTGTTTTACACAGGTAAAAACCGCAAAATGGGTGAGACCCATGACGGTGCTTCCACCATGGACTGGATGGAGCAGGAGAAAGAGCGCGGTATCACCATTACCTCCGCTGCTACCACCTGCTTCTGGAAAGAACACCGCATCAACATCATCGACACCCCGGGCCACGTTGACTTCACTGTTGAGGTTGAACGTTCCCTGCGTGTCCTTGACGGTTCTGTCACCGTATTTTGTGCAAAAGGCGGCGTAGAGCCGCAGTCTGAGACCGTTTGGCGTCAGGCTGACAAATACCAGGTTCCGAGAATGGCTTATATCAACAAAATGGACATCATGGGCGCGGACTTCTACAACGTGCTCGGCATGATGAAAAGCCGTTTGAAATGTAATGCTGTTCCGATTCAGCTGCCGATCGGCTCCGAGGATACATTCCGCGGTGTGATCGACCTGATCGAAATGAACGCAGACATCTATTATGATGAAATGGGCACCGATATGCGTGTCGAAGAGATTCCGGAGGATATGCGCGAGCAGGCTGAGGAATACCGTGCAGCTATGATCGAGGCAGTCGCGGAGCAGGACGAAGAACTGATGGAGAAATACCTCGAAGGTGAAGAACTCACCAAAGAGGAAATCAAACGCGGTATTCGTCTGGGTACTTTGGCAAACACATTGGTACCGGTTGTTTGCGGTACTTCTTACCGTAACAAAGGCGTGCAGAAACTGCTCGACGCAATCGTTGACTACATGCCGGCTCCGACCGACATTCCGCCGATCAAAGGTGTGAATCCGGAAACCGGTGAAGAGACCGATCGTCCGTCCAGCGACGAAGAGCCGTTCTCCGCACTCGCATTCAAAATTGCTACCGACCCGTTCGTTGGTAAACTGTGCTTCTTCCGTGTATATTCCGGTACCCTCAACGCAGGCAGCCCGGTATTAAACTCCACGAAAGACAAACAGGAGCGCGTTGGCCGTATCCTGATGATGCACGCAAACTCGAGAACCGATATCGAGACCGTTTATGCGGGCGATATCGCAGCAGCAGTCGGCTTGAAAGTCACCACAACCGGTGATACCCTCTGCGATGCGAAACATCCGGTTATCCTCGAGTCCATGGTCTTCCCGGAGCCGGTTATCAACCTGGCAATCGAGCCGAAGACAAAAGCAGGCCAGGAGAAAATGGCAATTGGCCTTGCAAAACTGGCGGAAGAAGATCCGACCTTCAAAACCTACACCGACGAAGAGACCGGCCAGACCATCATCGGTGGTATGGGCGAGCTCCACTTGGAGATCATCGTTGACCGTTTGCTCCGCGAATTCAAAGTAGAGGCAAACGTCGGCGCTCCGCAGGTTTCCTATAAAGAGACCATCCGTAAAGAAGCAACCGTTGACCACAAATACGCTCGTCAGTCGGGTGGTAAAGGTCAGTACGGCCATGTTAAAATCATTGTTGAGCCGAACGAATCCGGCAAAGGCTATGAGTTTATCAACAAAGTCGTCGGCGGCGCGATCCCGAAAGAGTATATCCCGGCAGTTGATGCTGGTATCCAGGGCGCAATGCAGGCAGGCGTTTTGGCCGGCTATCAGGTTGTTGACGTAAAAGTCACCCTGTTCGACGGTTCTTACCATGAGGTCGACTCCTCTGAGATGGCATTTAAGATCGCTGGTTCCATGGCTTTCAAAGAGGCTATGCGCAAAGCAGATCCGGTCATCCTCGAGCCGATCATGAAAGTTGTCGTTACCGTTCCGGAAGAATACATGGGCGATATCATCGGCGATATCAACTCTCGCCGTGGTCAGATCCAGGGTATGGAATCCCGTCCGGGCGCACAGCAGATCAATGCATTTGTTCCGCTGTCCGAGATGTTTGGTTATTCCAATGCACTTCGTTCCAAATCCCAGGGACGCGGCCAGTATTCTATGGAGCCGAGCCACTATATTGAGCTTCCGAAGAGCATTTCGGACAAACTCATCAGTGAGCGCGCAAAAAAAGATTAAATTCAAGAAAACCGCTTGAATTTTAACGGAAACGTGGTAAAATAGATAGCGTATCGTGTTGTGTATTTTACCCACACATAAAAGGAGGAAAATTCAAATGGCAAAGGCAAAATTTGAACGCAGCAAGCCGCACGTCAACATTGGCACCATCGGCCACGTCGACCACGGCAAAACCACTCTGACCGCTGCAATCACCAAAGTTCTCGGTCTCGCAGGCGATGCAGAGTTCGTTGATTACGCAAACATCGATAAAGCTCCGGAGGAGCGCGAGCGCGGTATCACAATCAACACCGCACACGTTGAGTATCAGACTGCAAACCGTCACTATGCACACGTTGACTGCCCCGGCCATGCTGACTACGTCAAAAACATGATCACCGGTGCTGCTCAGATGGACGGCGCTATCCTCGTTGTTTCCGCAGCTGACGGCCCGATGCCGCAGACTCGTGAGCACATCCTTCTGTCCCGTCAGGTCGGCGTTCCGTACATTGTTGTATTCATGAACAAAGCTGACCAGGTTGACGACGAAGAGCTCCTGGACCTCGTCGAGATGGAAATCCGCGAGCTCCTCAACGAGTACGAGTTCCCGGGCGACGACACCCCGATCATCCGTGGCTCCGCTCTGAAAGTTCTCGAGTCTTCTTCTACAGACCCGAACGCTCCGGAATACGCTTGCATCCACGAACTGATGGAAGCTGTTGACACCTTCATCCCGACTCCGGATCGTAAAGCTGACCTGCCGTTCCTGATGCCGGTCGAGGACGTTATGACCATCTCTGGCCGTGGTACTGTTGCTACAGGCCGTGTTGAGAGAGGTAAACTGAACACTGGCGACGAGGTTGAGCTCGTTGGTTTGACCGAAGAGAGAAGAAAAGTTGTCGTTACATCCATGGAGATGTTCCGTAAAACTCTTGACTACGCTGAGGCTGGCGACAACGTTGGCGCACTGCTCCGCGGCGTTCAGAGAAACGAGATCGAGCGCGGCCAGGTTCTTGCTAAACCGGGCTCCATCCACCCGATGACTGAGTTTGTTGGCCAGGTTTACGTCCTGAAAAAAGAAGAGGGCGGCCGTCACACTCCGTTCTTCAACAACTACAGACCGCAGTTCTATTTCAGAACAACCGACGTTACTGGCACCATCGAGCTCCAGGGCGGCGCTGAAATGGCTATGCCGGGCGATAACATCGAGATCAAAGTTAAATTGATCACTCCGATCGCTATCGAAGAAGGCCTGCGTTTCGCTATCCGTGAGGGTGGCCGTACAGTTGGTTCGGGCGTCGTTGTTAAAGCAATCGGCTAATTGAACTGATTTACTACACGCATAAAAAACGGACAGGATTTCCTGTCCGTTTTTTGTTTCATTGAAAAGCAAACATATTGAGGCACCTTCCGTAAGGGAGGTGCCTCAATGATTAAATTTTGATATCAAAATCCGATACTCGTTATATTTGTGCCTATAACCATACTGGTATCATCCCATATGCTGAATTTCTCGATAAACGGGAAGTGGTATAATCTATTTAAGCCATTGAATAAAAGCGGTTTTATCAGTACTGTTATAACCTGCTTTACGATAAAAATTAAGTGTTGTATCTTCCTTTGAACCAGTGAGCAACATTATTTTATAACAATTTTCTTTTTCTGCGATTTTTTTCGCGTAATTCAAACATTCCGTGGCATAACCCTTTCCACGGTAATCTTCACGGGTAACAACATTTTCTATCAATGCATACGGCCTGATATTTCTTGTTAAATTCGGGATAATCACACAAACACAAGAGGATACTATTTTATTGTCAACCTCGTTTACAATAATATGATGATTTTTATCTTTCATAATCGTTTCCCATGTGTTTTTCAGCTGTTCAGTTATTTCCGGCATAAATTGCTCATGTAAATATAAATACAAATTTAACAATTCGTTTCGCTCGTTTTCTTTAATCTCTCTAACCATATAGAACCTCCGCAAATTTCTGCTTGTTTCACCATAATGATAGTTCATAGCAAAATTAGGACTATATAACTTTTGGCAAACCATCATATTTAATTATAACCCGAAGGATGACAAAAGGGACGCTTTCTTGCAAAGCGTCCCTTTTTGCGGTGTCTGCTTTTTTAATGTGCAACATCTGCAAACGAAGCGCCGATCAAGCCGGCGAGCGCTGTCGGAGAAACGGAGAGGTTCATTCCGACCTTGCCTGCGCTCACGAAAAACAGCGGAAGCGATTCGGCGGAAGCATCAATGAAGGTAGGAAATAGTTTCTTCATCCCAACCGGCGAACATCCGCCGTGCACATATCCGGTGAGCGGCAAAAGCTTTGCCTGCGGAATCATTTCCACCCATTTGACACCTGCTGTGCGGGCAGCCGCCTTTAAATCGAGCGTGGATGCGGCGGGAATCACGAACACAAAGTGTTCGTGTGTGTCCGCGACAGTCACAAGTGTTTTATACACAATGTCCGGTGAAACGCCCAGCTTGTTTGCAACACTAACGGCATCGGTTTTGCCGTCTGATACGCTGTATTCATAAGCGGTATGGTCAATTTGTGCTTGTGTGAGCAGCCGCAGTGCATTTGTTTTTTTGATATTTTTCGCCATCAGTATCCGAGCACCTCATCAATGAGAATCACATGCATTCGATTTGGGTCACGCTGCAGCCCAAAGAATGTATAGGTGCAGCAAATGCGGTCGGAATGCAGGCAGTCACAGCAGTGACCGGTTTGCACGCAGGGCGTGCCGCGGTTTAACCGTTTGGCGTTTTTGGGTGCAGCAATCTGCCGCACACGCTCAACTGCGCCTTCGCGATCAGGCACCAGTTTGTTTGTACCCGCAATGACAAGTACCTTTTTCGGCCCGAAAATCATTGCGGCGACACGGTTTCCATTTCCGTCCACGTTGTAAAGAAATCCATCTTCTGTCAATGCGTTGACGGAAGTAAGATATACGTCTGCAAAAAAAGAACGGCGCAGAACCTCGTCGATTTCCGCCGGTGAAAGTCCCGGTTTGCCGCGGTCAAGTAATGTGATACGGCCGGCTTTGTCCCATTCACGCAAAAGTTCGAGCGTGCCGGTTTCTGCTAAAGTCATAGAGCCGCCAAAGGCAACGACACTGCCTTGCGGAATTTCAGATTCCAAAATACCGCGCAGTTCTTTCGAAGAAGAAAGCGGTGTGCAGCCGATCCGATGACGGTCCAGTGCGGTCGATAACCGATTCAAACGTTCTTGTTCCATAAAAAAGCCTCCTTTTTTGTATTGTAGCACGCTTTTTTCAAAAAGAAAAGACAGCATGAACGATTTATGCGGTGCATATAGATGAAACAGCCGTATGTTCGGCAGGGAGGGAACGAACCATGAAGTGGATGAATGTTTTGAATCAGGAATTTTTGCCGCAGGAATCATCCGTGCCGCCTGAGAAAAAACCGCAGGGAGGAGAACCAATCCGCGACGAAAAACCGCGGGGACTGAGCAGACAAGAAGCACTCCGCCGCAAAAAGCAGTATGGGGAAAATGTCCTGGTCGGAAAACGAAAAAAGCATGTGGTTGTGCTGTTTTTTGAACAGTATGAAGATATCATGACGATGATTCTGCTTGTTTGTACCGCTGCAAGCCTCTTTATGGGGGAATATGTTGAGGCGATCACGATTGCGGTGATTGTACTGATGAACGGCATTCTCGGATTTTTGCAGGAGCGAAAGACAGAACGAACGCTTGAATCACTGCAGGCAATGGCAGCACCGCATGCCAATGTGTTTCGCGACGGTGTTTTGTGCAGTCAGCCGGCATCCGAGCTGGTACCGGGCGACCTTGTGCTGATCGAAGCAGGCGATCGCATTCCGGCGGATGGTACGCTTGTATCGTCTGTAGCGCTTTCGTGCGATGAATCCATGCTGACCGGCGAGTCGGTTGCAGTCAAAAAAGGCGAAGACGAACGATCCGTTTATATGGGATGCACTGTTGTGAGCGGACGCGGTGAATTTTTGGTGGAGCACACGGGCATGCGCACCAAAATGGGACAAATCGCCGGAATGCTCAATCAGATTGCCGAAGAACCGACGCCCTTGCAAAAACATTTGGCGGGACTTTCTAAATATATTGCCGCGGGATGCCTGCTTATCTGTGCGATCGTCAGCATCACCGGCGTTCTGCGCGGGGAAGACCTGTTTTCGATGCTGATTACCGGTGTGAGCCTTGCGGTGGCAGCTGTGCCGGAGGGACTTTGTGCCGTTGTGACGATTTCACTCGCACTTGCTGTGAGCCGGATGGTCAAGCAAAATGCCTTGGTACGAAAGCTTCATGCGGTGGAAACGCTCGGCTGTGCCACAGTGATCTGCTCGGATAAAACGGGAACGATTACGAAAAATCAGATGAGTGTGCACGCGTTTTCCACAATGCAGACGAAAGAATGTGAAAAACTGGACCGCAGTGACGAAGCAATCGAACAGATGCTTGTCTGTTTTCGGGTGTGCACTGCGGTGCAGGATGATGCGCCGACGCACGGTTCAGCGACCGAGCAGGCGCTTTACCGCTGTGCTTCTGCTGAACTGACAGAAAAACCGCTGATGACAAAAGTTGCGGAGATTCCGTTTGACAGCACGCGAAAACGTATGTCCGTCCTGATGAAAACGCCGGGCGGCGGCTATACGCTGTATGCAAAAGGCGCGCCGGATGTACTGCTTTCGCGATGCAGTAGCGTACAGGTCGGCAATCGGATTGTGTCGCTTGGTGCAGTGGAACGTGCTCAGCTTGCAAAACAGAATAGCGTGCTTGCTGACCGGGCAATGCGAGTGATCGGTGCGGCGTACCGCCAGGCAGCCGATGAAACGGATACCGCCGAGGAAGGGCTTGTATTCTTAGGATTTGCAGGACTGACTGACCCGCCGCGGGATGGTGTCAAACAGGCGGTGTTTCGCGGACGGCAGGCAGGGATTAAAACCGTGATGATTACAGGCGATCATAAAAACACCGCCGCCGCGATTGCCAAGCAAACGGGTATTTTAACCGAGGGCGAACGTGTTGTAACCGGTGCGGAGCTTGACCGCATGGATGACAGTGCGCTTCGCAACACCGTGATGCAGACGTCCGTATTTGCACGGGTATCACCGGAACATAAACTGCGGATTGTACGTGCATTTAAACAGCGCGGACAGATCACAGCGATGACCGGCGACGGTGTCAACGATGCTCCGGCAGTCAAAGAAGCAGACATCGGCGTCTCCATGGGGAAAACGGGAACCGATGTGACCAAGGAAGCCGCCGACATGATTCTGCTCGACGATGATTTTTCGACGATGATGACAGCAGTGGCGGAGGGCCGCAGTATTTATGCGAATATCCGCAAGTTTATCCGCTACTTGCTTTCGTGCAACATCGGCGAGGTACTCACGATGTTTCTTGGTATGCTTTTCTCCATGCCGGTGATTCTCCTGCCGATTCAGATTCTGCTTGTAAACCTTGTGACGGACGGACTACCTGCGATTGCATTGGGTCTTGAGCCCTATGATCAAAACGTCATGAAAAAGCCGCCGCGTAAACCGGAGGAATCCATCTTTTCAAACGGACTTGGCTTTCGGATTGTCATGTGCGGCATCTTAATCGGACTGACGACACTCGGATCGTTTGTGTGCGTGTATCGCATGACTGGCGATGTGACGCATGCGCGGACTGCCGCACTGTTTTCACTCATTTTTGCACAGCTTCTGCATGTGTTTGAGTGTAAAACAGAGGAAGGATCGATCTTTTCGATTTCGTTTTTCAATAACAAAAAGCTGATTGCCGCGGCAGCCGTTTCGGTGACGGTGCTGTTTTGTGTGATGTATGTCCCGTGGCTGCAAATGATTTTTTCGACCGTATCGCTTTCATTTGAAGAACTTCTCTGGCCGATGCTGTTCTGTCTGGCCGCACCTGTCTTGCGTGCAGTGATTCACCATTAAAAAACGCCGCTCGTTTTTAAAAAAACGGGCGGCGTTTTCTGGCTTTTATTATGCGCATGAAAATCCCCGCTCAGAATGTTTTGAGCGGGGATTTTGTCGCTTATGTATGCTGGCCGATGCAGGCACTGCATGCGACTGCCGGTGATGCTTCCGTTGATTCGAATACCGTTTCGATCACACGGCTGCTCATGGCAGGGGAATAGATAAAACGGTCAAGGTGTCCTTCTTTGATGTAATAGGAAAGCGGTGCGGGCGGTTCGTCGCTGTCGAAAGAATCCACGAGAATGAGTTTGACCTTCATTCGCTCGGGAATCAAGCTTTTGATAAACACACTGGCATGCTGTCCGACTTTTACGCCCTCTTTGCATTCGGCAAGACCGGCGAGGTTCGGGGTGAGTTCAATGAACACACCGTAGCTTTCGACAGAACGGACAATGCCGCCGACCGTTTCACCCGGTGCAAACAGCGCCGCGTTTTCCTCCCAGGTGCCAAGCAGTTCTTTATGGGAAAGTGAAATGCGGCCGTTTGGTTCCGCAGCGCGGACAATGCAGTAAATGTTTTGTCCGGTGAAAAAGCGGTCGCGCGGATGACTGATGCGTGAAACAGAGATGGCGTCGATTGGCAGCAGTGCAATTACGCCGCAGCCGATATCGACAAAACAGCCGAATGACTCCATGTGCGTGATTTTTCCGCAGATGATATCGCCTGCTTTGAGCGTCGACAGATAGTGACTGCGGCACTCCTCCTGCACTTCTCTGCGGGAGAGCAGTGCATAAGGACGAAATTTTTCGTCCGACCGCACATCCGTGATGCGAAAGCAGACAGGTTTATTGACCTTTGACAAAATTGCGATGTCGCGTGTCGTTCCTTCGCGAATGCCGATGGCGCATTCTTCGCGTGGAATCATTCCTTTCATGCAGCCGAGATCCACAATCAGATTATGGCCGGCATCGCATACCAGTGCACGCGATTCTAAAATCTGGCGGGAAAGCATTGCATCGCGCACGGATGCGATCGTATGAAAATTCGCAGCAGATGCGCATTGGGTTCGATATCCCTCAGGCAGATAGGTTGCCATATTTTAAAAGCCTCCTCTTTTTTGTTCGATACAAAATTGTATGAAAAGCGCTTACGGAATATTCGTTTTGGAGAGAGATTGTCCGCCGCATGAAAGCAGGATCGATTCGACTGCCGAAGCGTGTGGCGCGGACGTTTTGACGGACACGACCGCGTGCGTATTTGCGTGATGACGTGCGGCAGCGTGATCATGTTTTGCCACAGCATCAAAATTGAACGTTTCGGGAATCAGCGAAAACGAACTGTACGATTCGGAGGAAAACGGAATAAAGAGATCGGAAAACGGTGCGTCTTTTTCGGCGACGGTGTCGTTTTGTTCGCGGATGGAAATCATTTCGCAGGGTGCAGATTGTTTAAGCTTCGAAGCGGCGAGAAGCGCTTCATCTTCGGTGTTAAAAAATGCGCAGATATATTGGTTCATGGGGAAAACTCCTTTTTGATTGATTTGTTTTTATAGCATTGCCGAAAGAAACGCTTGCATACAAGGCAAATCATGGCGCAGACAGAGACAGGAATGTTCATACAATTCGTTTGCTTTTTTGAGCGAAAACATGATATAATAAAATGATCAGAAAAAAGGAGTGAAACAGCATGGATGTACAAGTAAACGATATTCTTGTGATGAAAAAGAATCATCCGTGCGGGGAAAACCGGTTTTTGGTTTTGCGTACTGGTATGGATTTTAAACTCCGGTGCTTAAAATGCGGACGGGAACTGATGACGCCCCGCAGCAAGATTGAACGTCACATCAAAAAAATCGAACGCGGTTAGCATTGTGTGTGTTTATCTGAACATAGAACAAAACATACAATGGAGGACATTTCATGTTTGAAAAACTCAGTTTGATTGAAAAACGATTTGAAGAAATCAGCCACAAAATGATGGACACGGCAGTATTTGAGGATCCTGCCGTGTACCGTGATTTAACGATTGAACATAACGCGCTGTCGGAAATTGTTTCGTGTTTTGCCGACTATAAAAAAGCGCTTGCACAGTTTGAGGAAGCAAAGGAGATGCTTTCTGAGGGCGGTTTGGACGCGGAGATGAAAGCGCTTGCTTCTGAGCAGCTGGACGAAAGCCGCACACAGACCGAACAGCTTAGAGAACAGCTGCGGATTTTATTATTGCCAAAAGATCCGAACGATCAAAAAAACGTCATTATCGAGATCCGCGGCGGTGCGGGCGGCGAGGAAGCGGCACTGTTTGCACATTCGCTGTTTCGCATGTATTCGATGTATGCCGAATCGGAGCGTTTTACGATCGAAGTATTAAGTTTAAACGAAACGGAACTCGGCGGTATCAAGGAAATTAGTTTCAGCGTGAGCGGCGCGGGTGCTTATTCGAAATTCAAGTTTGAAAGCGGCGTGCACCGTGTGCAGCGTGTGCCGGAAACTGAATCGCAGGGACGTGTGCACACCTCGACCGTGACGGTAGCAGTGCTGCCGGAAGCCGAGGAAGTCGATTTTCAGATCGATCCTGCCGATTTGCAGATTGATACATTCCGGTCAAGCGGCGCGGGCGGTCAGCATATCAACAAGACCGAGTCCGCGATCCGTATTACGCACCTGCCGACCGGCACGGTGGTGGAATGCCAGGACGAGCGCAGTCAGTTTAAGAACAAGGAAAAGGCAATGAAAGTTCTGCGTTCGCGGCTGTATGAGCAAAAAGTCGCCGAACAGAACGCACAGATTGCGTCCGAACGCAAAAGCCAGGTGGGAACGGGTGATCGCAGTGAGCGCATCCGTACCTATAACTATCCGCAGGGACGTCTGACCGATCACCGCATCGGATTTACATCGTACCGGCTTGCTTCCATGCTCGACGGCGATTTGAATGAGCTGTTTAACGCGCTTATCACAGCCGATCAGGCGGAGAAGCTTGCCTCTGCGGAGCAGGAATAACAGAAAACAGATTGGAGGAAGAAGAAATGGAAACGAAAGTATTGCTTCCAACCAACGAACATATTGCATATGCCGCCCGGCTGATTGAATCGGGCGAGGTGGTCGGCATGCCGACCGAAACGGTGTACGGACTTGCGGCGAGTGCGTTTGACGAAGCCGCTGTCGAGAAAATCTTTTTGGCGAAGGGACGTCCGCAGGACAACCCGCTGATCGTTCACATTGATTCGATCGATATGCTGCCGATGCTTACAAACCGTGTTCCGGAGATTGCAAAACAGCTTGCAGAGCGGTTTTGGCCGGGACCGCTTACGATGATTTTCGAAAAGAGCGACCGCGTGCCGCTTGCAGTGACTGCCGGTCTTTCGACTGTTGCGGTGCGATGTCCGTCGCACAAGGTGGCACAGGCGCTCATTCGTGAATCGGGACTGCCGCTTGCCGCTCCGTCGGCAAACCGCTCCGGTGCACCGAGTCCGACAACGGCAAACCATGTGTATAACGACTTAAACGGAAAAATTCCGGTGATTCTCGACGGCGGTGCGTGTACCTACGGACTCGAATCGACCGTCGTGTTGCTCAAAGAAGATGCGGTTGTGCTTCTGCGTCCGGGCGCTGTGACCGTCGAGATGCTGCGCGAAACGGTACCGCATGTCACAGTTGACGACGGCGTTCTGCACGAGATCAAAGCCGGCACGCAGGCGCTTTCGCCGGGCATGATGCACAAGCACTATTCTCCGAAAACGAATGTCATTATTCTCGATGTACCGCTTTCGTCGTTTGTGTCGTTTGTCAACAGTCATGCCGACGAGCGGGTGGGTGCACTCGTATTTTCCGGTGAGGAATCGATGCTCAAAGTGCCGTGTGTCACATACGGCGCGGCAGATGATCCCATGATGCAGGCAAAACTGCTGTTCGGCAGTCTGCGTGCTGTGGACAAGCTCGGCGTAGATACGATCTATGCCCGGATGCCGCAGCGTGACGGCATGGGACTTGCAATCTATAACCGGCTGCTGCGTGCGGCAGGGTTTGAGGTGGTGCGGCTGTGAACCATCCGCTCATTATCGGACTGACCGGTCAGACGGGTGCCGGGAAATCGGCGGCGTCTGCTATGCTTTCAAAAGAAGAATTTTTCGTCATTGACTGTGACCGCGTGGCACGCGAGGTGGTTGAGCCGGGAAGCGATGGACTGCACGCACTTACAGAGGTGTTTTCACGTGAGATTCTGTGCGCGGACGGTTCGCTTGACCGAAAAGCGCTCGGAAAACGCGTCTTTACTGACAGCACTGCACGTGCACTTTTAAACGATACGATTTTTCCGTTTATCACCCGACGTGTGGAGGCGCTCATTCAAACAGCCGCTGCACAGGGAAAAGAAGCAGTCATTCTCGATGCACCGACGCTGTTTGAAAGCGGGATGGACAAGATCTGTGCACTGATTGTCGCTGTTTGTGCCGATGCTGACCGCCGCAAGGCACGCATTATGGCACGCGACTGCATTGACGAGCAGATGGCGCAGGCGCGTATGAATTCCCAGTATCCCGAATCATTTTTCAAAGAGCATTGCGCAATTCTCATCGAGAATAACGGCACCGAGGAGCAATTTGCCGCACAGGTGCATGATGCTGCAATGAAAATCAAGGAGAGGATTCATGGTTGTTTGCATTCGTAAAAGTGTACTCATCATCAGTTTGATTCTGCTCGTGATCGTGGGCGGCATCTGTACGCATTTCGGGATCCGGCGGTTTTACCGTCAGCACTATCCGACACCTTATGCAGAGATCGTCACAAAATATGCCGCAGAATATGAGATCGACCCGCTGTTTGTGTATGCGGTGATGAAAACAGAGAGCGATTTTGACCCGAATGCCGTATCCGAGGCAGACGCCAGAGGACTGACCCAGGTTGCCGAAACCACGTTTGATTGGATTAAAGGCAAGCTTCAGGAAGAGGATACTGTCTTTTCGGATTTGTTTGATCCTGAGGTGAGCATTCGCTATGGGACGTATTTTCTCCACTATCTCTATGAGGAGTTCGGCTCCTATGAAATGGCGGCAGCGGCGTATCATGCGGGACGCGGTGCAGTCAACGAGTGGGTTGATGATCCTTCGCTTTCCCACGACGGCGAATCGCTTCATACCATTCCGTCTGAAAAGACGGCACATTATGTTCATAAAGTGATGCAGGCGTATGAGAAGTATACTTCTTTGTATCCCGATGGGATTTTGCCTGCGGATCAAAAATAAAAAGGAGAGTGTTTTTTATGGAAAACAAAAAAACAGAAGCACAGCTTTTAAAAGAAAAGCTGTTCATGGAACGAAAACACGGCGGTCTTGTGCTGAGTGAAGCAGAGCTTTCCGAAGTGCAGGCTTACTGCGAGGACTACAAAGCGTTTTTGGATGATGCAAAAACAGAGCGCGAAGCAGTCACCCGTGCCATCAAAATGGCAGAGGAAAAAGGCTTTGTACCATTTGTGCGCGGCACGGCTTACAAACCGGGCGACAAAGTGTATATGAACAATCGCGGCAAAGCAATTATCTTTGCAGTGGTCGGCACCGAGCCGATCGAAAACGGCGTCAACCTGATGACCGCACATATCGACTCGCCGCGTCTGGATTTAAAAGTCAATCCGCTTTATGAGGACAATGAAATCGGCTATTTTAAAACGCATTACTACGGCGGTATCAAAAAATATCAGTGGACTGCAATTCCGCTTTCTCTGCACGGTGTCATCATCCGCGCAGACGGCAGCAGCGTGACCGTTCGCGTTGGTGAAGATGCAGGCGATCCGGTGTTCTGTGTGACCGATCTTCTGCCGCATCTGGCTGCCGATCAGGTTAAACTTTCCCTGCATGAGGGCATCAAAGGCGAGCAGCTCAACGTCTTGATCGGTTCGCATCCGTTCCGTGACGACGAGGCAAGCGAGCGCGTGAAACTGAATCTCATGAAAGCGCTGTTTGAAAAATACGGCATCGTCGAAAAAGACTTCCGTGCAGCAGAACTCACCGCAGTTCCGGCATTCCCGGCAAAAGATATCGGCTTTGACCGCAGTCTTGTGGGCGCATACGGTCAGGACGACCGCGTGTGCGCATATACCGCGTTCACTGCACTGTTAGGTGCAGAAACACCGCGCCGCACCGCTGTTGTCGTAATGGCAGATAAAGAGGAAACCGGCAGTGAGGGCACAACTGGTATGAGCGCTGCATACCTGCCGAACTTCTTAAAAGATTTGGCAGAGTGCTTCGGTCAAAACGGCCGTGTTGTGATGTCCAATTCGAAATGCCTGTCGGCAGACGTCAACGCAGCATTTGACCCGAACTTCCCAGAGGTCAATGAGCCGCGCAATACTTGCTATGTAAATTACGGCGCCGTGATCACAAAATACACCGGTGCACGCGGCAAATCCGGTACATCGGATGCGTCGGCTGAGTTTGCAGGCGAAGTGCAGCATATGCTCGACAAAAATAACGTCTTGTGGCAGACTGGCGAGCTTGGCAAAGTCGATCAGGGCGGCGGCGGAACGGTTGCATTCTGCACCGCAGCACTTGACATCGACACCATCGACATCGGCGTGCCGGTGCTCTCGATGCACTCTCCGTTTGAAGTAACCTCGAAAATCGACGTTTACTCGACCTACCGTGCATTCTGCGCATTCATTGCTTCGTAAGAAATAGAAAAAGAGGCACACAGTTTTAAGGCTGTGTGCCTCTTTTTTATGATAAGAAAGAAAAGTCAAAAAAAGATGAAAAAAGGTGTTGACAAAGTGGAGGTGGTGTGGTATTATAATAAAGCTGTCACGGAGGACAGGAAAAACGAGGAAATAAGAAGAGAATATCGAGAGAGTCGCGGGAGCGAAAACCTCGAAAAAACTTCGAAAAAAGTACTTGACAAACTGAAAACGACATGATATAATAATCAAGTCGCTCCGA
>CASGAN010000002.1 GCA_949299455.1 uncultured Oscillospiraceae bacterium | reverse complement strand
CTTTTGCTTGGTTATTCACTTGTAACCTGTTTGCCCGCTGTCCATAAACGCGATGATATAAGGGTTTTTGCTTGTTTTCTTATCTCACCGCGCTTAAAACCGTGTGCTTTTTTGATAAAAGAAATCTCTTATTTGATTTCGACTTTTGCGCCTGCTTCTTCGAGTTTCTTTTTGATGTCCTCAGCGTCAGCTTTGGAAACGCCCTCTTTGATCGGTTTCGGAGCTTCGTCAACCAGAGCTTTTGCGTCTTTCAGGCCCAGACCAGTGATGTCTTTCACCAGTTTGATAACGCCCATTTTGCTTGCGCCAGCGTCAGCCAGGATAACGTCAAATTCGGTTTTCTCTTCTTCAGCCGGAGCTGCTGCTGCAGCGCCTGCAACCATAACCGGAGCTGCTGCGGAAACGCCAAACTCCTCTTCGATTGCTTTTACGAGTTCGTTCAGTTCGAGAACGGTCAGTGCTTTGATGTCTTCAATAAATTTTGTGATTTTCTCAGAAGCCATGATAATTTACCTCCATTTAATTTTTGTCAATTATGCGGATTCTTTCTGCTCCGCGATTGCATTAAGCGCAACAGCCATACCACGGATATTGCCGGTGAGTACGCTGACGAGCTGTGCCATGAGCTGATCTTTCGACGGAAGTTTGCCGACTGCAACAACTTTTGCAGCGTCGAGCACTTCGCCGTCCATGAAACCGCCTTTGATTGTGAAGCAGTTTTTGATGGAATCAGCATATTTTGCAGCGATTTTTGCCGGAGCAACCGGATCCTCTTCGCACAGTGCGAGAGCGGTTGTGCCTTCGAGCACCGGAATCAGGCCCTCAAGACCTGCTTCTTTTGCAGCAAAACGCAGCATTGTGTTTTTCACAACAGTGTAATGAACGCCTGCTTCTCTGAACTCTTTACGCAGTTTGGTGTCATCAGCAACAGTGATGCCTTTGTAATCCACCAAAACGCCTGCTGCAGAGCCTTTGAGTTTCTCAGTCAGTTCTTTGACATATTGCTCTTTCTGTTTGAGTAATTCTGCACTTGGCATGGATTCACCTCATTTCATCGGAATACTATGAAATGCTGCTATTCCTAAAAACAAAGCCCTCTCCCAAAAGACAGGGAAAGGGCATCATCATTGATCTTGCGATAGCTAAAAAATCTGACGCATTCCCTCGGCAGGCGGGATAACCCATTATGTGCAACGCACACCTGCTGTCTTAAAGAATAAACAGCATCTACTATATTACAACAAGTTTACGCGTTTGTCAAGCATTAAACACCATATTTTGCGGTGTTCAGTTTTACGCTCGGACCCATGGTTGTGGTCAAAGCGCAGGATTTCAGATACTGGCCTTTTGCAGCAGCCGGTTTTGCTTTGACAATTGCACCCATCAGTGTTTCCAGGTTTTCGCTCAGTTTTTGGGCGCCAAACGAAACTTTGCCGATCGGGCAGTGAATGATGTTTGTTTTGTCGAGACGGTACTCGATTTTACCAGCTTTTGCTTCGGTGACTGCTTTTGCAACATCCGGAGTAACTGTGCCGGCTTTCGGGGACGGCATCAAGCCGCGCGGGCCGAGGATTTTACCAAGACGGCCAACAACGCCCATCATATCCGGGGTTGCGATGACGACGTCAAATTCCATCCAGCCTTCGCCCTGAATTTTCTGAACGAACTCGTCGCTGCCTGCGTACTCAGCGCCAGCTGCTTTTGCAGCCTCAACGTTGTCGCCTTTGCACAGTGCCAAAACGCGAACGGTTTTACCGGTGCCGTTCGGAAGAACGACAGCGCCGCGGACCTGCTGGTCAGCGTGACGGGAGTCAACGCCCAGTCTGACGTGGAGCTCCACTGTTTCATCAAATTTTGCTTTTGCTGTGGAAACTGCCAGTTCCAATGCTTCCATTGTGTCGTATGCTTTGGAGCGGTCGATCAGTTTCGCACTTTCGATATATTTTTTACCGTGTTTCATTATCAATTTTCCTCCCTTAACGTGGTCGATAGCGGAATGTTCCTCCCACCAGGGGTCGTTTAGTCGACAACTTCAACGCCCATGGAACGTGCTGTGCCAGCCACCATGCTCATAGCGGCTTCAATGCTGCCAGCGTTCAAATCAGGCATTTTCTGCTCTGCGATCTGTTTAACCTGCTCTCTGGTGATTTTTGCAACCTTTGTTTTGTTCGGCACGCCCGAACCGCTGTCAATGCCGCAAGCTTTTTTGATCAAAACTGCTGCCGGCGGAGTTT
Organism: uncultured Oscillospiraceae bacterium; assembly: GCA_949299455.1. Taxonomy (GTDB): domain Bacteria; phylum Bacillota; class Clostridia; order Oscillospirales; family Ruminococcaceae; genus Paludihabitans. The sequence continues at coordinate 181,457 of CASGAN010000002.1, read as the reverse complement.
TGGTCACAAAGGTGAAAGAACGGTCAGCATATACTGTGATGACCACCGGAATGAGAAGACCGATGTCGTTCTTTGTACGCTCGTTAAAATCCTTTGTAAACGCCATGATGTTGACGCCGTGCTGACCCAAAGCCGGACCTACAGGCGGTGCCGGAGTTGCTTTGCCAGCCGGAATCTGAAGTTTAATATAACCTGTAACTTTCTGCGCCATAATTGCACCTCCAAAAATTGTGGTAAACGGCGGAACCAAGCGGTTCCTCCCACGAACGCCCCTGTCCCGTTACCATTCCTTAAAAAAAACAGGGCGCGCTTGCACGAAAACCCGTGCAGACAGAAACTCTGCCTTTGTTACACAGCGGCAACCTGATTGAGCGCAAGCTCCACCTGATTGTCGCGTCCGAACATCGATACTGTGATGGTCACAATATTGCGTTCGATGTCCACTGCATCAACCACACCGCTGAAGCCTTCAAGCGGACCGGACACAACGCGGACGCTGTCGCCTTCTTTGTAGTTGACTTCCACGTGGACCTTCTCCACACCGAGCGCCGCAACTTCCTTTTCGGAAAGCGGAACCGGTTTGGAACCAGGGCCGACAAATCCGGTCACACCGCGGATGTTGCGGATGACATACCAGGAATCATCGGTTAAGATCATTTTGACAAGAACATAGCCCGGAAAAATCTTCCGTTCCACTTCCCGTTCTTTGCCGTCATCCCGAAGCTCCAATACCTTTTCTGTCGGTACGCAGACTTCTTCGATCAAATCCCGCAGGTTTTGATTTTCAACGGCGGTTTCAATGTTATTCGCCACCTTGTTCTCATATCCGGAATAGGTGTGAATGACATACCACTTTGCGGTTTCAGACATGATATCCGTCCTTCCGAAATGGGTTTTAATAGATCAGGGCAAACAAATTGATAAATGCCCAGTCCAAAATCCAGATTGCAACGCCTGTGATTGCCATGCAGATCAAAACGACAACCGTGTTGTTGATAATCTGCTTTTTGCTCGGCCAAACGATCTTTTTGAATTCACTTTTAAGATCTCTGAAGTAACGACCAACCTTTGAAAAAAAGGAAGGCTTTTTTGCCTTGTTCGATTTTGCTTTTTCCGGTTTTGCCTGGGTGGTTTTTTCGTTCGACATGATACTTTCCACCTTCCGTTACTTCGTCTCTTTGTGAGTGGTGTGTTTCCTGCAGAAACGGCAGTATTTTGTCATTTCCAGTCTGTCAGGATCGTTTTTCTTGTTTTTGACTGTGTCGTAATTACGCTGTTTGCACTCTGTGCAAGCTAATGTAATTTTAACTCTCATTATCGGCACCTCCTGCTTACTACGGAATAATTTTTGCCTCCCTCTTGAGGGGCAGCTCCCGAAAAACGGGCACAAAAAAATAAACCCCATTCGAGGTATGTTTATTGTAGCACAATCCCCAGTGTTTTGTCAACGTTTTTTGCGCAAAAAACGGCGGTTTGGCGCTTTGTGCGGCACAATCCATCCGCGAAACATGCTATGACACCAAATCGTCAAAATCATACACAAAAACACATCGTCTGAGGCCGTTTTCTCTTGACTTAATGAACAAAATCCGTTAAAATATTTAAATGTAGCGAACTGATAACTTTCAAAGTACTGAAATATCTTTCTATGTTCTTTTTTAAAAAAACAAACAACAGTATCATTATTTATTATGAAAAAGGAGGTTTTATTTTTTCATGGATCCATTGATGACGATTTTATACTGCGTCATCTCGTTTCTTGCATCCGGTGTTATTTTTGGACTGATTGCTTTTAAGCTGGGCATTCGTTATAGAAAAAAAATCGCTGAAGCTGAGATCGGCAGCGCAGAGGAACAGGCGAAAAAAATTGTAGAAGACGCTTATCACGCTGCCGACACAAAAAAGAAAGAAACCATCATCGAGGCAAAAGATGAGATTCACAAACTGCGGACCGATGCAGACCGTGAAATCAAAGAGCGGAGAAACGAGGTTTCCCGCCAGGAACGCCGCCTGGTGCAGAAAGAGGAAACACTCGACAAAAAGATGGACGCACTCGAAGCAAAAGACGAGCTTTTGCAAAAGAAACTGCGCAGTGCAGATGAAAAACTGCAGGAGGCTGAGCGCATTAAAAACAGCCAGATTGACAATTTGGAGCGCATCTCCGGATTGACCGCCGAACAGGCAAAAGAACAGTTATTAGAAAGCTTACAGGATGAGCTTACGCACGAAAAAGCCGTCCGTATTTCAAATTATGAGCAACAATTAAAAGAAGAATGTGAAGAAAAGGCGCGTGAATATATTTCACTTGCCATCAGCCGCTGCGCTGCCGATCAGGTGTCCGAGGCAACCGTTTCTGTTGTAACACTGCCGAACGACGAAATGAAAGGCCGCATTATTGGCCGCGAGGGCCGCAACATCCGCGCAATCGAAACGCTGACCGGCGTCGATCTGATTATCGACGACACGCCTGAAGCAATCACACTGTCCTGCTTCGATCCGGTTCGCCGCGAAATTGCAAAAATCGCGCTGGAGCGCCTGATTCAGGACGGACGCATTCATCCGACCCGCATTGAAGAGATGGTCGAAAAAGCAAAACGCGAAGTCGATCAGCGCATCAAAGCGGAGGGCGAGCGTGCTGTCATGGAAACAAACGTCCACGGCATCCACAATGAAATCGTCAAACTTCTCGGCCGTCTGCGCTACCGCACAAGTTATGGCCAGAACGTTTTGAACCACTCCATTGAAGTGTCGTATCTTGCAGGCATCATGGCAAGCGAGCTGGGTGTTGACGCAAATCTCACACGCCGCGCAGGTCTTCTGCACGATATCGGCAAGGCGTTAAACCACGAAATCGAAGGCTCGCACGTTGAGATCGGCGTGGAAGTCTGCCGCAAGTTCAAAGAGAACGCACAGGTCATTCACGCAATTCAGGCACATCACGGCGATGTCGAAATCAAGACCGTGATTGACGCACTGGTACAGGCTGCAGATGCAATTTCCGCTGCACGTCCTGCTGCACGCCGCGAAAACCTCGAAAACTACATCAAACGACTGCAGAAGCTTGAAGAAATCGCATGTTCGTATGAGGGTGTTGAAAAATCGTTTGCAATCCAGGCAGGCCGCGAAATCCGCATTATGGTTCGTCCGGAGGATATCAAGGATGAGCGCATGATCGTCGTTGCACGTGAGATTGCATCCCGTATCGAAAACGAGCTCGACTATCCGGGTCAGATCAAAGTTCACTTGATCCGCGAAAGCCGCGCAATCGAATACGCAAAATAAGAAAACAACCCGGTCGGAATCAATTTCGACCGGGTTTTGTTATGCCAATAAATTAAAAACACGGTTTGAGGAAATCTCAAACCGTGTTTTATCATATGAAAGGCCTTCTGTTTCTCTCCCCTTAAAAGAATACCCAATCAAAAGCCAATATATGAAATTCCGATATTCGAATAAGCACTTTTGCAATCTTTTCTTTTCAAACAGATTCAATGTGTATAATTTATCATATTTTCACCGATATGTCAAGCGTTTTGCTAAAACTTACTTTCTTTTTATGCACAATAAAATACCGGGGTAAGAAACCCCGGTATTTTTGTTCTGTTTTGAATCGGCGCATTTATTCTTCGCTCGCCTGCTCAGCGTCGGAATCAGCAGAATCATCCTGCGGTTCCTCTGCAGATGCAGCCTGTGCATCCAATTCGCCGCGCATCAGTTTTTCAAACGTATCGCCGTTGATCTTTTCGTTTTCAATCAGATAAACTGCAACACGGTCAAGCTGGTCTCTGTGCGCTGCAAGCAGCGATTTTGCCTGATCGTATGCATCGTCAATCAGCTTGCGGATTTCTTCGTCAATCTGCTGTGCAACTTCTTCGGAATAATTGCGCTGATGGCCGAAATCTCTGCCCAGGAAGACTTCACCCTCCGGCTCGCCGTAGACGATCGGGCCGAGTTTTTCACTGAAGCCGTAACGTGTCACCATTTCGCGCGCAATGCGTGTTGCACGTTCAATATCGTTCGACGCGCCGGTGCAGATGTCATCAAGCGCTGTTTCCTCTGCTGCACGGCCGCCCAGCAATGTGACGAGGTTTTCCACCATCTTGCGGCGCGACATATGCATCTGATCATCCGCCGGAAGGCTCATTGTATAGCCCGCCGCCATACCACGCGGAATGATCGACACCTCGTGCACTTTATCCTGTGTTTCACAGTAGTAGGTGACAACAGCGTGACCGGCCTCGTGGTATGCTGTGATTTTTTTATCGTGATCATTGATCTTGTGTGACCGTTTTTCCGGACCAGCCACCACTTTAATGGTTGCTGCTTCGATATCTTCCTCAGTAATTGCCATGCGTTTATTCTTTGCCGCAAGCAATGCCGCCTCATTCAACAGGTTTTCAAGATCCGCACCGGTAAAGCCCGCGGTGGTACGTGCGATTTTGTTCAAATCCACATCAAAGCCAAGCGGTTTATTGCGTGCATGCACTTTGAGAATTTCCTCACGGCCTTTGACATCCGGATAGCCGACAACAACCTGACGGTCAAAACGACCCGGACGCAGCAATGCCGGATCGAGTACATCACGGCGGTTGGTTGCCGCAATGATGATAACGCCTTCGTTTTCGCCAAAGCCGTCCATTTCAACGAGCAGCTGGTTTAATGTCTGCTCGCGTTCATCATGACCGCCGCCGAGTCCTGCGCCGCGCTGACGGCCGACCGCGTCGATCTCATCGATGAACACGATTGCCGGTGCATTTTTCTTTGCAGTCGAGAACAAGTCACGCACACGCGATGCGCCGACGCCGACGAACATTTCCACAAAGTCCGAACCGGAAATCGAATAAAACGGCACGCCTGCCTCGCCTGCAACAGCTCTTGCAAGCAGCGTTTTACCGGTACCCGGAGGGCCTACAAGCAGCACACCTTTCGGAATGCGTGCACCCAAACTGTTGAAGCGGTCCGGATGTTTTAAGAACTGTACAATCTCGTTTAATTCTTCTTTTTCCTCATCGGCACCCGCAACCTCGGCAAACGTTGTCTTTTTGCCCGACTGCAGTGTTTTCGCGCCAGCCTTGCTGAACTGATTGATTTTTCCGCCGCCTGCCTGACGAGAGAACATGAAAAACAAGAGTACCAGCAGTCCCACGGTCACCAAAATCGAAATCAGCGGAAAAATCCACGACGTATCGGTCGGCGCGATATACTGGTATTTCATTTCCTCGCCGGCATTGTCGATGTTGTACTGCTCCACATACGGATCAATGTCTTCCAAGAATTTCGTAACGTATGCCACCTGCGTTTTGACATACTTGTTTCCATCTTTATCTGTGGCCGTTGCTTTGATTGATTCGGCTTTCGGATTGTCCATATCGATTTTCATTTCGATCTGTCCGCTGCCCAAATCGAGTGAGTATTCCTCAACCAATCCGTCTTTGAACAGATAGACGACATCCGAATATTGATACGTGTCGCCGCCGGTCGGTTTGACCATCGACGACATCATATAAACACCGAGCATCAATGCAACAATCAGACCAAGATAGATAAAGATGGTCTTTCTTTTATTCTGCAATCAAATCCACTCCCTTGTGTTTGTTATTTTTCGTATACCGACGGTTTTAATACACCGATATACGGAAGGTTTCTGTATTTTTCCGCAAAATCGAGGCCATAACCCACCACAAATTCGTCCGGCACCTCAAATCCGCTGTAATCTGCAAAAATATCTGCTTTGCGGCGCTCCGGCTTATCAAGCAGTGTGCAGATTTTGATCGAACGCGGTCCGCGCTCCAACAGAATTTTTTTGATATACGAAAGGGTCAAACCGGAGTCCAAAATGTCCTCGACGATCAAAAGATCGCGGCCGGCAAGCTCGATGTCCAAGTCTTTGATGATTTTGACAACGCCGCTTGTTTTGGCACCCGAGCCATAGCTCGAAACGCTCATAAAGTCGATCTCCGCCGGAACGGTCACTGCACGCATCAAGTCTGCCATAAACACAACAGAACCTTTGAGCACACTGACCATCATCAGATTTTTGCCCTCATAGTCTTTGCTGATCTGTGCACCGATTTCCTGCACTTTTTTTGCAAGCTCTTCTTTTGAAATGAGTACGTTTAAGATATCGTTTTCCACCTGTCATTCCTCCGTTTTGTCAATGATAAAAAGCAGGACATTTGTTGTGTCACCGCTTACTTCCATTCCTTTTTTTGCACCAAAGCCAGTCACACCGATCACGCCGGTTTCATCGCAGACAATCGGTACTGCCGATTTTTCAAGCGGTGTAAATCCCGCCTCCGAAAACAGCTTTTTGATCTTTTTGGTCACACCCGTTTTCGCAGAGCAAAACCGGTCGCCGTCTGCACGGCTTCGCAGTGTGATCTGTCCCTTTATTGTATCATAGTCAAGTGCAAGATATAATAAATTTTTATAAACTTTTTGGTATACATCTGCGTCATCACGCGTCATTTTCTCACACCGCACCGTGCCATACGGCGTATTGGCTGTCATCCCCGGTGACAGCGTAAATGCATAGGGCGAAGCGGGTATGCATTCGCCAACAGTCAGCACACCGCGGCGGATAAAAAAGCAAACACCGTTTTGTGCGGTCATGCTGCCGGATGCCATCGAAAACAGCGCGCAAAGCCGTTCGCAGAGAATCTCACTCTCGCCCGCGCCTGTTTCGTTTAAAATCGCAAGCGCTGCGCGCCGTACGATTGCCGGATGCTCATGCACAAGACTGCGGCAGTCATATTTCCCGTTTGCCATGCGCATGGCAGAAAGCCGCTTTGCTGTCTGAAGACTTAAATAGTCCTCATCAATCGATAACGACTGTGTCATCCGCGCAATCGCCTGCACTGCGCCGGGATGCACCGTGCAAAGCGCCGGGATCACCTCGTGCCGCACGCGGTTTCGCGCATAAACGGTCATCTTGTTCGTCGAATCGGTCCGGTATGCAATCTGTTCATCCCGGCAATACGCTTCAATCTCCTCGCGCGTCACCGATAAAAACGGCCGCAGAATCACTCCGCGTTTTTTCGGAATCCCGCACAAGCCGTGCAGTCCGGTGCCGCGCGCCATCCGGTACAGCACCGTTTCGACCTGATCGTTTTTGGTATGCGCCGTCATGATGAACTTGGCACCCGTTTTCTGCCGGATTTCTTCAAAAAACGAATACCGCACAAGCCGGCCTGCTTCCTCCACGGTGCATTTTTGCTCTTTTGCAAGCTGAGCGACGTCTGCACACCGTTCAAAATACGGCACGTCATATGCTTTGCACCGCTCTTTTACAAACTGTGCATCCGCATCGGATTCTTCGCCGCGCAAACGATGATTGACATGGCACACCGTGACCTGATATCCGCATCGAACGAGCGCATGCAGCAGCGCACTCGAATCTGCACCGCCCGAAACGCCCACGACGACACCGTCACACGGCTTTGCACCGCTTTGTCTGACTGCCTGCTCACATGGGTGGTTCATCGCGGTATTTCTCCACATCTTCAAACCGAGTGTACTGACCAATCCAGCGCAGATCCACATCACCGGTAGAACCATGACGGTTTTTCGCAACGATGCACTGTGCGTCGTTGCGGTCTTCTGTATCTTCCTCGTAATAATCCTCGCGGTACAAAAACAGAACAATATCGGCATCCTGCTCGATTGAACCGGAGTCACGCAGATCGGAGAGCATCGGTTTGTGTCCCTGACGCTGTTCTGCCGCACGGGAAAGCTGAGAAAGAAGCAGAATCGGCACGTCAAGTTCTTTCGCCATGATTTTTAAGCCACGCGTGAGCTGGGAAATTTCCTGCACGCGGTTTTCCGACCGCTTGCCGGTCGACATAAGCTGCAAATAGTCGATAACGACGAGCCCTAAGTTCTTAAGCCGCATCAGCCGCGCTTTGATATCGTTGACCGTGACGCCTGCCGCATCGCTGAAATAGAAGTTCATCCGGCTTAACACATCCGCACAGCTCGCAAGCTGAACCCATTCGTCGGCGGTCAACTGTCCCACACGAAGCTTATGGCTTTCGATTCGCGCCTCGGACGACATTGCACGCGAAACGAGCTGTTCGTTCGACATCTCGAGTGAAAACATGACGACTTCCTTCTGCGGATACCGTCTTGCCACGTTAAGTGCGACGTTCATCGCAAAACTCGATTTACCCATGCCCGGACGTGCCGCCAGCAAAATCAGGTCGGAGCGGTTTAAACCGCCGAGCATCTTATCAAGCTGCGAAAATCCGCTGCGCAGGCCCAAGTACTGCTCTTTATCCTCACCGGTCATTTTCAAAAGCCGGTCATACGTTTCGATAATAACGGAATCCATCTTCGCAAGCGCGGTGTCATCTCTTCCCTGACGGATATCATAGACGCGCTGTTCCGCATATTCAAGCACCTGCTCCGCCGCATATTCACCGTCGCGCGCACGTGCCACAATGTCGCCGCATGCCGTAATCAGCGACCGCAGATAATACTTTTCTTTCACAATCCGGCAGTATTCCGACAGATTTGCCGTTGTCGGCACAATCTCCATCAGCTGCACCAGATAAAGCTTCGCATTTTCCGCGCTGTCGAACACCTCGCCGCGCACAACCTCATCAAGCACTGTAATAAAATCGATCGTGCGGCTTAGGTTAAACATGCCAATGAGGATCGAAAACAATTCCTGATGCTGTCTTCTGTAAAACATCTCCGGACGCGAAACCTGCTCAAGCACCACTGCAATCCGATCTGGTTCAAGCAAAAGCGCACCGAGTACGGACTGCTCCGCCTCTAAGCTGTACGGCAGATTTTCAAGCGTTTCGGCCGTGATGGTGTTTTGCTGCTCCATGCAAACGCCTCCTTTTTTGAACACCCCAAAAACGAAAAATAAGCCTATCCGCCGGGACAGGCTCTCTTTCGGTTGTTATTGTGCTTCTTTGACACTCACATTCAGTGTCGCGGTCACACCTGTGTGAAGTTTGACTTCGCAGGTGTACTCGCCAAACGTCTTGATATCCGATTTCACCGAAATCTTCTTTTTGTTGAGATTCAATTGAAACTGCTCGTTTGCCGCATCCGCAATTTCTTTTGCTGTCACAGCGCCGAACAGCCGGCCGCCTGTGCCTGCTTTTGCAAATACGGTGATCGTTTTGCCGTCGATCTGTGCTGCAGCCGCTTTTGCCTCATCAAGTGCAACCTGTGCGTGGTGTGCTGCTGCCTCATCTTTTGTTTTTTTCTCGTTCATCGCCGCAGCGCTTGCCTCTACAGCCAGTCCGCGTTTTAATAAAAAGTTTTTTGCATATCCGTCGGATACCTTCACAAGCTCGCCTGCTTTTCCGGTTCCTTTGACATCCTGTTTTAAAATAACCTGCATTCTATGCTTCCGCCTTTCTTTCCTTTTTCTCTTGTTCGGCAACGTATTCTTCAATAATCGCCGCCAGCTTTGTTCGTACCAAATGACATTCGGTATCTTTGATCTGCGCGCCGGCCATTGTATGATGTCCGCCGCCGCCAAGCTGTTCCATGATGACCTGCACGTTAAACGCGCCCATGGAGCGTGCGGAAATATTGACATTTCCGTTTTCCTGATATAATACAAACGAAGCTTTCACTCCGTTGATATTCAAAAGTTCATCTGCCGCCTGCGGTGCGATCACGCGCATATCATCCGCTGCAAAATCGCACACCGAAATCGCACAGTTACAGCCCTTGACAATCTCCGCGTTCGACACGATCTGTGTCCGCCGGCGATACGACTCAATCGTCGAAGCAAACAACTGATTGACCGAAACGGTATCTGCACCGAGCCGTCTTAAATACGCCGCTGCTTCAAACGTGCGCACGCCCGTTTTGACGACGAAACTCTTTGTATCGAGCATAATGCCTGCCAAAAGCGCTTCTGCTTCCATGCGGCCGAGTCTGCATGCATCGCCTAAATACTGAATCAGCTCTGTCACCATTTCAGACGCACTCGACGCAAACGGCTCATGGTAAAAGATCACCGCATTTTGAATATGGTTGACCATTTTCCGGTGATGGTCAATGACAACCACCTGCTTGCACGCCTCATAAATCGCCGGGCTCTCAATCAGATCCTGCGTATGCGTATCCACGATAATCAGCAGTGTTTTCTCATTCACAAGGTCGCGTGCCACATCCGGCAGACAGATCAAATCCTGTTCCTTGTGCTCAACCAGCCGCTGCACGAGCACATCCGCAAGATTGCGTCTCGAATCCAGCACGATCGCAGAATTTTTCCCAAGACAGCGCACCGCTTTCGCCATGCCAATCGCAGAACCGAGCGCATCCAGATCGGCGAATTTATGTCCCATCACCAGCACATTGCTGCTGGCTTTGACAAGCTCTGCAAGTGCGGATGCCACGATACGCGTTTTGACCTTTGTCTGTTTTTCGACACCCTTTGAAAAGCCGCCGAAGAACTCGTATCCGCCGTCTGTTTTGATGGCAACCTGATCACCGCCGCGTCCGAGCGCCATTTCAAGCGCCTGGCGCGCTTCATTCTCGGCATGCTTCATATTATCCGTCACACGCGAAACACCGATTGACAATGTAACCGGCGTGCGGTTCTCCGTTTCCACCATGCGCACTTGGTCAAGAATTTGGAAGCGATTGCGCCGCATTTTGTCAAGATCCTGGCTCTCAACCACCATGACGTAGCGGTCATGGTCAACCCGGCGGATAAATCCGCTTGTTTTATCCGCAAATTCCTGAATGGTATTGCGTACATCGTTTAACAGCTTTAATTTGTTGCTCTCCGGTTCACGGTTAATGGTTTCTTCGTAGTTATCAATCAGCATGGACAAAATGACAGGACGCTTTTTCTCCTCTTCGCGCCGCTTGTTTTCAAGCCTTGTCACATCCACAAAATACATCGCATAAAACGATTGGGGGCCGGCCGTTTTCATGCAGAATGTCTGATAAAATCCACCCTGACAGCCGATCATGCGCGGACCGTTTTCAGCAATATCCTCAGGTGAATCCGGAAACAGGTAGCTTAATCCATAACCGAAAATATCATCACCGTCATGGAGCACCACCGAACGAAACATCTCGTTATACCAAACAATCTCCCCCGCCTCTGTTGAAAAAAGCACGGGCATGGGGAAATACAGCAGTCCTGTTTCCTGTGAATCAGACAGCATTTTGCCGATCGAGGACATCGACTTGCGCAGGTCCTGCTGAATCCGGAAGATTTTGATCGCCGCAATCGTATCCACGACGATAACAAACGGCGCTGTGATCAAAAACAGCCGCCAATCCGCCAAAAACAACAGACCCCACAGCACGAGTGTCATCAAAATAAGCAGTGCATATAATGGTCTGATGAGCCAAAATCGTTTTTGCTTCATAAAAAAGCCCCCTTGCGGCACCTGTTACACCTCTGTGATGATCGGCAGAATCATCGGGCCGCGTTTTGTCTTTTTATAGATATAATTCGAAAGTCCGTCACGGACGTTCATTTTAATGGTGCTCCAATCGCGGATTCCCGAATCCAAACACTGATCCAAAATATTCTTGACCACCTGTTTCGCTTCGGTCATGAGCTCCTCCGCTTCGCGCACATACACAAATCCGCGCGATACAATATCCGGTCCTGCAAGCAGGGTACCGGTCAAACTCTCCATTGTGATGACCACAATAATCAAGCCGTCTTTTGCAAGATGCTGACGATCGCGCAGAACGATTGCGCCGACATCGCCCACACCCAGTCCATCCACGAGCACACGTCCCGACGGCACGGTGCCTGTTTGGCTGATGCCATCCTCCGACACGGTAATCACCTGACCGATGTCACTGATCATGACGTGAGACGGCTCAATGCCCATCGTTTTTGCAAGCTTTGCGCTTGCTTTCAAGTGCTTGAATTCACCGTGAATCGGCATGAAAAATTTCGGTCTGGTCATCGTCATGACGAGTGCTAATTCATCTTGGCAGGCGTGTCCCGAAACGTGCACTTCGTACATCGCTTCATATACGACCTCTGCGCCGAGCTTTAACAAATCATTGACCACACGGGTGACGTGCTTTTCGTTGCCGGGAATCGGCGTTGCAGAGATGATGATGAAATCCTGTGCGGTGACATTCACCTTGCGGTGATCGCCTGTTGCCATACGGGACAGCGCACTCATCGGCTCGCCCTGGCTTCCTGTTGTAATCACGACCACCTTTTCCTGCGGATAGCGGGAAATCGTGTCGATGTCAACGAGCAGTCCTTCCGGAACGCTTAAATAGCCAAGCTCCACTGCAACCGACACGACATTTTCCATACTTCTGCCGGAAACTGCCACTTTGCGGCCGAATTTTTCCGCCACCGTGATAATCTGCTGAATGCGGTGAATATTCGAAGAGAACGACGCGATGATGATGCGGCGTCCTTCTGCATTGGTAAACAATCCTTCAAATGAACGGCCGACTTTCCGCTCACTCGGTGTAGATCCGGGACGCTCCGCGTTCGTCGAATCAGACAACAGACACAGCACGCCTTTTTCGCCAAGCTCAGCCAAACGTGCAAGGTCGGTCACGCCGCCCTCGATCGGGGTATAGTCGATCTTAAAGTCGCCCGTATGCACCACGATGCCTGCCGGCGAATGGACAACAATGCCCATTGCGTCCGGAATCGAGTGATTCATATGGATAAACTCAACCTTCATGCATCCCATCTGGATGGTATCACGCGGGTTGACGACAAACAGCTTCGCCTGATTCAAAAGACCGTGCTCTTTGAGCTTGCCTTTAATCAGTCCGATTGCAAGCGGTGACGCATAAATCGGAAGCGAAACGCGTTTAAGCAGATACGGGATCGCACCGATATGATCCTCATGTCCGTGGGTAATCACAATGCCGCGGATTTTATCGATATTCTGTTCAACATATGAAAAATCCGGAATCACCAGATCAACGCCCAGCATATCCGCATCCGGGAATGCCAATCCGCAGTCGATGATAAACATATCGCCGCAGCATTCATACACGGTCATATTCTTGCCGATCTCATTGAGTCCGCCCAATGGAATGATATTGATCGGCGGTTTTTTCGCCTGTCTTTGCGGTGTGCGGCGTGTATTCTTCCGCGGTGCAGACGGTCTGTTCTGTTTTTTGTTCGCAGTCTGTGTTTTTCTCTGCGGTTCGCCTGCCTGTTCCCGCTGCAAATCTGCCAAAAGCGCCTCCGGATTCAGCGGCTTGAATGCGCGTTTTCCGTTCGGCACACGCGGTGAACGCTTTTTGGTTTGTTTTTGTTCAGACGGTGCCATTCCGTCGTTTTCATTAAATGATGCGTAATTCTTGCGCAATGTCAGTTCCCTCACTTCGGTTTTGTTCATCGTCCGGATAAAAAGGTACAACTACCAAAGCCGACCTTATATATTGAAAAATCAAAGTCGGTATCCGGAATATGTATTCGTTTTTCGTTGTGTGAAATCAAAAGAAACGGGAACAAGATGATGTTGTTCTGTGGCTGCCTGCCGTTTTTCTTTTTCATCCGATCTCTTTGCCTCGGCAGCTGTTTCTTTTTTTACAGTTTCTCCGTACATCTACTGTAGTTATTATTGTATAACGAATCACAAAAACTGTCAAGTCAGCTGCATTAGGCGCGCTGTGTTTTTCTATTTTATGTCATCTTTTCTCACGTCATACACCTTATTTTCTGTGAATCCCATCGATAAAAAACGGAAGCATCATCTGCATCTGCAAACCACGCTTCCGTTTTGTCTTTTCTCTTTATTCGTCGAGTTTGAGCACTGCCATGAATGCTTCCTGCGGCACTTCGACACTGCCGAGCGAACGCATCCGCTTTTTGCCCTCTTTCTGCTTTTCAAGCAGCTTTTTCTTTCGGGTAATATCGCCGCCGTAACATTTTGCAAGCACGTCCTTGCGCATTGCCTTGACGGTTTCGCGCGCGATGATCTTTCCGCCGATTGCCGCCTGAATCGGCACTTCGAACAGTTGGCGCGGAATGTTGTCCTTTAATTTCTCTGCAATGCGTCTGCCGCGCTCATACGCCTTGTCCGCATGAACGATAAACGACAGCGCGTCGACGATCTCGCCGTTTAAGAGGATGTCGAGTTTGACAAGCTTCGACTGCACAAAACCGGACAGCTCGTAGTCAAACGACGCATAACCGCGCGTTCTCGATTTGAGTGCGTCAAAAAAGTCGTACACAATCTCGTTGAGCGGCAGTTCATAGTGCATTTCGACGCGGGTGACATCGAGATATTTCATATCCTTAAAGATACCGCGGCGGTTCTGGCAAAGCTCCATGATGTTACCGACAAATTCGTTCGGCGTCAAAATGTTCGCTTTGACAAACGGCTCCTCTGCCTGCGCGATCAGTGCAGCGTCCGGATAGTTGGTCGGGTTGTCGATCATCTGCACCTCACCGTTTGTCAGCGTCAGCCGGTACACAACCGACGGTGCAGTCGTGATGAGATCAAGGTTAAATTCACGCTCTAACCGTTCCTGGATAATTTCCATATGCAAAAGGCCCAAGAAGCCGCAGCGGAAACCAAATCCGAGCGCAATCGACGTTTCCGGCTCGAACGTGAGCGACGCATCATTTAACTGAAGTTTCGTCAGTGCATCGCGCAGATCCTGATATTTTGCACCGTCCGCCGGATAAATACCGGAAAACACCATCGGATTGACTTTTTTATAGCCTGGGAGCGGTTCTGCCGCCGGACGATCGGCACGTGTTACCGTATCGCCCACGCGCGTATCGCCGATATCCTTAATACTTGCCGCAATATAGCCAACCTCACCTGCATACAGTCCCTCGCGCGGGATGGATGTTTTTGCACCCATATAACCAAGCTCTGTGACGGTATATTCACCGCCCGATGCCATCATCCGGATGGTGTCGCCCACATGAAGCTCGCCGTCCATCACGCGGATATAGACGATAACGCCTTTATAGCTGTCGTAATAGGAATCGAAGATGAGCGCTTTGAACGGTGCATTCTCGTCGCCCGACGGCGGCGGCACGTCCCGCACAACTGCTTCAAGCACCGAAGCGATATTCACGCCCGTTTTTGCGGAGATACGCGGTGCATCCATTGCAGGAATGCCGATGACATCCTCGATTTCCTGACACACAGTATCCGGATCAGCCGCCGGCAGGTCGATTTTATTCACAACCGGCACAACCTCTAAATCGTGATCGATTGCAAGATACGTATTGGCAAGCGTCTGCGCCTCGACACCCTGCGATGCGTCGACTACCAGAATGGCGCCCTCGCACGCTGCAAGCGAACGGGATACCTCATAGTTAAAGTCGACATGGCCGGGTGTGTCGATCAGGTTGAGCTGATACGTTTCGCCGTCCTGTGCTTTATACTCAATCGTAACGGCGCGGGCTTTGATGGTAATGCCGCGCTCGCGTTCGATATCCATATTATCTAAAAGCTGTTCTTCCATCTCACGGTTTTCGACTGCACTGGTAAGCTCGAGCATACGGTCTGCAAGCGTACTCTTTCCGTGGTCGATATGCGCGATAATACTGAAATTGCGGATTTTATTTTGTCTGTCCGACAAACATCTCACCTCTTTGTATAATTTGCGCCAACACGGGAAAACTCCCTTATGACGCGGGTTTTCATGATCTTTATTATTATATCATACAGGCGTTTTTCCCGCAATTAAAACATTTCGCAAAAAAAAATAAAAAAATCGAAAAAAGGTGTTGACATCCTGATTTCCATCTGCTATAATAAACAAGCACTCGAGAGACGGGGCAAACAAAACAAAGCAAATTCCGAATCTCGAGTTCATATAAACGCATGATCCACTAGCTCAGCTGGCAGAGCATTTGACTTTTAATCAAAGGGTCCGGAGTTCGAATCTCCGGTGGATCACCAGAAAAAATCCCGAACGCAGGACTGTGTTCGGGATTTTTAATTATTATAAAAATACATTCAGGAGGCATGACTATGGAATACATCAACAAAGAGTCGATTGTTGTTTTAAAATCAGATTTTCAGGATTCCCATCAATTACTGTGGAACGAAAATTCATCCTCAAAGCGCGTAACGATCACGAAGGTGTATGTTCATCCGGGCAAAACCAACGGCCGGCACAGTCATGATACTTCCGAACAAATATGGGTCGCTCTTTCAGGAACAGGCATTTTGCTGCTCGAAAACGAGAAAACAAAAGTTTTTTCAGAAGGAGATGTTGTTCGATTTGCAGAAGGAGACATTCATGGCGTTACCAATCAAACAGATCATGATTTTATCTATCTTTCCGTTACATCTCCTGGTATCAATTTTCGGTATGCCTACGATCCGCAGGAGGATCTTTAACTCCCATTTTCTTTCTTCAATATGAAAAACCGGGCGGAAATTTTCCGCCCGGTTTCTTTTTATTATGCCACATCCCACGTGCTGTCCAAATAGAAGCACCGTTCCACCGCAATCGCACATCCGGCAAGATAAATCCGTTCCTCTGTTGCAAATGCCCGCTCGCAGGGAAGCTTTCTTCCAAGCAGCTGCTGCATTTCATCGGCAACCGCCCGGAATGTCTCCTCAGCTAAAATGAGCGTTCCGCCAAACAGCATTTTTTCGGGGTCCAGTACGCCGGCACATACTGCGGCAGTCTGTGCCGATTTATGCACCGGATCGATCGCCGGTTCATTTTCATCCGTTTGCGCAGCAACCAGTCCGCGGCTGCCGCTGTACGGCTTGCCGTTTACCAAGATACCAACCTCTGTTGTCTGGCCGCAGCAGCGCACAAGCGCCGCGTGCCGCATATTGCTTCCGCCGAACAGCCGCTGTGCAATCAGCATTCCCGAAACGGTGCGCGAGGTAATAATCGGAATCGTCAGCGCATGGGACAAATCACGCTTTAACCGCGTCAGCCGCTCGGCACTGCCCGCTCCCTCAACCAAATCGGCCGCATTGTCACTTAAACACACGCCGATACCAAGCACACGCTTTAATACAATGTAGTTTTCTCTGCAAATCTGCTCAACCGCCGATACAATCTGCGACAGCGTTTCGCGGTATGTAGTTCCAAGCGGCATCCGGCGTTTTTCCAGCGAATCTCCGTTTAAATTGGTAAGCCCGACGGTGATCCCTTCTTTTTCGATCACTGCGCCAAATACCAAGCGATAGTTTTCATCGATTTTCAAAAGTACTTTTCGCCTGCCGCGCTTTTGTGTCTGAAATGCGCTTTCGCCACACTCCGAGAGAATCCCTTCTTTAATCATCTCGTTCGTCAAAACGGTCACAAGCGACTTCGCAATTCCCAGACAGGAGGCAATATCCACCCGCGAGCATGCTTTATAATGCCGAATACAGTTTAAAATATCGACTCGGCTTTTCGTTTTGGTATCCAATCGATGATTGATAGGGGTATTCATCTGCGCACCTTCCTTTTTTATTTAGTATAGCGGATTTCACCGCGCTTTTTATGGACAGAAAATGAATTATATACATCTTCACACTGAATTCCTGTTCAGATTCAGCCCAACTTGTCGTTTTTTGATTGATTTTTCGTGTTGGTTTGTTATAATATGTTCATATATACGTCACATTTTACGAATAGAAAGGTTGGTTTCTTTTTATGGAAGCACTGCTTGCACCAAACGCAGGATGGCTCTCCATTCTGCCTCCGGTAATTGCAATTCTCCTTGCACTCACCACAAAAGAAGTCATTTCTTCTTTGCTCATCGGTATCTTCACCGGTGCGCTCATTTTCTCTCATTTTAACCCGGTCAATATGCTCACCACCACGTTTGAGGTCATGGGTACTAAAATGGGCGACAACGCAAACATTCTGATTTTCCTTGGCCTTTTGGGCGCGATTGTCGTGATCGTCACCATGGCGGGCGGCTCCAACGCATACGGCAAATGGGCATCCACCAAAATCAAATCGCGCACCGGTGCTTCGCTTGCAACAAGCGCGCTCGGTTGTCTGATCTTTATTGACGACTACTTTAACTGTCTGACCGTCGGCACTGTCATGCGGCCGGTCACCGACAAATTCCGCATTTCCCGCGCAAAGCTTTCCTACCTGCTCGACGCAACAGCGGCACCGATCTGCATCATCGCACCGATTTCAAGCTGGGGCGCTTCTGTTGCCACCTATATGCAAAATTCCGGTGTGGAAAACGGTATGACCGCGTTTATCCAGACAATTCCCTACAACCTGTACGCACTGTGCACCATTCTGATGATTATAATCGTCTGTGGCGGCAAACGGGAATTCGGCTCCATGGCAAAATTCGAACGTGCCGCAATGATGGAAAATGATCTCGGTGCAAATGAATCGGATGCAGACGCAGAAAGCCTCGGTCAGATGGAAGTCCGCAAAAACGGAAAGGTCATCGACCTTGTTCTGCCGATTCTGGCACTCATCGTGTTCACGATCATCGCTATGCTGTATACCGGCGGCGCATTCAGCGGTCAGGGCATTTCCCCGTTTGAAGCCATCGGCAACACGGATGCATCGCTCTCGCTCGTTCTGGGCGGCACGCTGACACTGATCTTTACCCTGCTGTTTTATCTGCCGCGCCGCGTGCTTTCGTTCCGTCAATTCATGGGCGCCATCACTACCGGCGTCAAATCCATGGTTCCGGCGTACATCATTCTGATTCTCGCATGGACCATCGGCGGTATCTGTGACATCGACCACCTCAACACCGGCGGATTTGTCGGACATGTCGTCAACGACAACCAATTCCCGATTTTTGTCCTTCCGGTCATTCTGTTTGTTGTCGCAGGCTTTTTGGGATTCGCAACCGGCACCTCGTGGGGTACCATGGCGCTGCTCATTCCGATCGGCTCTGCAATCTGCGTCACCGATTCGACCAGTCACCTGCTGATTCCGATTTTCGGTGCAATTTTGGCCGGCGCTGTCTACGGCGACCACATCTCCCCGATTTCCGACACGACGATTCTTTCGTCCACAGGTGCAGGCTGTCCGCACTTAAATCACGTCGCCTCCCAGATGCCATATGCAACACTGGTGGCAGGTGCGTGCTGTATCGGCTATCTGTGCATGGGATTCCTTTCCTCTCCGTGGATTCCGCTCATTGTTTCGGCGGCGCTCGTTGTGCTTGGCTATTTTGTATTCGGCAAGCGAATGGCTTCTGACAAAAAATAATCACCGCATCAAAAATCCCGCACATCATGTGCGGGATTTTTTGTTTTTGTGCGTAACCCGTTGCGTTTTTTTCAAAAAAACGATATGATAAAGAAATACGCACATCTTTGTTTTGGCAGGAGGTTTTGATCCTATGAAATCACAATCATTCCGCACGGTGCTCACACAGCAGGAACATCACATGCAGGGTGTTCCCGCATTTGGCCGGAGCAGCGGCACAGACGCGGCGCTGCCGCTGATTCCGCACAGCCACAAGGACAAATATGAGATCGTGCTGCTGTCAGACGGTGTGCGCTGTTTTCACGCCGACGGCGTGGACTATACGATTTATGAAAACAACGCGTTTTTTGTGCGCCCGAATGAATCGCACTTTGCCGATCGTCCTACCAAAACAAGCGGCGAACTGCTGTGGTTTCAGCTGAACGCAGAGGGCAACTTGCTCAATCTGCCGCAGCAAATCAGCGATTTTGTTCAGTTTAAGCTTTCTTCCTGCCAGACAAGACTGTTCTGCATTTCTCCGGCGGTATTTTCGTCGTTTCAGGAAAGCTTTAAACTGCTTTTGCGCGGCGACACCGTCTCTTACATCAAAGGGCAGGCGCTGTTTGTCTATGCACTGCTGTCGCTGTTTGAAGCGCCGAAAGCAGCACAGATTCTCTCGCCCGACATCGACCGTGCAAAGCAGTATATCATGACGCATCTGCACGAAGCAATCGACATCGAACAGCTCTGCGATCAAACGCACCGCTCCGTCGCATCGTTTTCCGAAGAGTTTGAGCGTCAGATCGGCTTTTCTCCCAAAGAATACATCCTGCGCGCGAAAATTGAGCATTCGAAAACATCACTTGTCAAAACGCAGAAGCCATTTGCCGACATTGCGTTCGATTACCACTTTTCGTCCGCTTCCTACTATGCGATTTTGTTCAAGCGGTACGAGGGCTGTACGCCGAAACAATACCGCAAAAAATTCTCGAAAAAACGAGGAAACTGACGATGCAAAACAGAAAACGCGTACTCATTCCGCTGGTCGCATTGCTGTGGGGCTTGTTCATTTTCTGGCAGTCATCAAAAACCGGAACCGACTCCGGACAGTTAAGCGACGGGATTGTTTCGTTTTTGCAGCGGGTTCTCCCCATTTCTCACGATGTACTCTCCGTCCTTGTGCGAAAGGCGGCACATGTGTCGGAATATTTTGTCTTCTCCGCACTTCTGTGCGTGTCGGCACACCAATACCGCCTGCTGCTCCGGCCGTTTGATCTGAGTGTCCTGTTTATCGGCACTGCGTGGGCGGTGTGCGACGAATGGATTCAAACATTTGTCCCGGGGAGAGCCGGCTGTGTGCAGGATGTTCTCATTGATATGGCCGGTGTGCTTGCCGCCTTTTTCCTCTGCCGGCTTCTCATTCGTTTTATCACAAAGAAAAAAGAAAGGAATCAAATTTCATGCAGCGTGTCATCGGCTATATGCGAAAAGCCATCACAGAATTTAAAATGATCGAAAACGGCGACCGGGTTGCTGTCGGTGTTTCCGGCGGAAAAGACTCCGTCGCACTCTTAACCGGACTTTCGATGCTCAGACGGTTCATCGGCATCGACTATACCATCGTCGCCATCACATTAGATCCTGGATTCGGCGGACAGCAAACCGACTATTCCCCGATTGAAGAGCTTTGCAAAAAACTCGACATCGAATATCATATTCTGCGCACGCAAATCGGCGAAATCGTGTTTGATCTGCGCAAAGAAAAGCATCCGTGCGCGCTGTGCGCAAGACTGCGCCGCGGTGCACTGCACGACGCCGCAAAAGAATTCGGCTGCAACAAGCTGGCGCTCGGTCACCACTATAACGATGTGGTGGAAACGTTCATGATGAACTTGTTCAACGAAGGCCGCATCGGCTGTTTTGCACCGGTGACCTATCTTTCCCGCAAAGATCTCACGATGATTCGTCCGCTCGTCTTTGCACCGGAAAAAGATGTTGCGGCGGCAGTCAAACGCGCTGAGCTTCCGGTTGTCAAAAGCGTATGTCCGGCAGACGGTGTCACCTCCCGACAGGATATGAAAGAGTTTCTGCGCGAACGGGAACGTACTGACCGCGGATTCACATATCGCATGTTCGGCGCACTGCGGCGCAGCGGTGTGGATGGCTGGGGTTATCCCGACCAGGCACCGGCGCATCCATCCACCGACGGAAAACCGCGTTCCGCCTCCTATCCGACCGATCCAAAAACCGGTGCAAAGCTATTTTAATCAAATCACATCATGAAAAAATAGCAGTGTGCGTATTTATGCACACTGCTATTTGTATTATATAAAACAAATATTACAAATTGTATTCTCACAATGACACACCGCAGAGCAGATGCGCCAATTCGTTCGCATCCGCGGCAATCGAAACAGCACCATGTTCCCGCAGTTCTTCCCCCGTGCCGTATCCATAGGACACGCCGATGCATTCGATACCGGCCTCACCTGCACCGATGCAGTCAAACCGTGTATCGCCCAATAGCACACATGCTTCCTTCGGACAGCCGCACGCCTTCGCCGCACGTTCGATGATATACGTTTTGTGCGCCGAGGTATCCGCATAATCAGCGCCGCACACGACGTCGAACAGCTCGAAAATGCCAAGCTTTTTCAAAATCTCAATCGCAAACACTTCCGGCTTTTTCGTTGCCAGTGCAATCATTTTCCCCTGACTGCGAAGCAACCGGATCAGCGCATCAAGCTGCGGATACAGCGCACATTCAAACATTCCCTGCGCTTTATAGTAAGTGCGGAACAGTGTGATCGCCGTCTGCACCGTTTCCTCATCAAAGCCGCACACGTCACGAAACGACGTACCAATGGACGGACCGATAAAACGGTCTTTTGTTTCCTCGGAAAGCATCGGCAGATGTAATTGTTCCATCGTATAGTCAATCGCATTAAAAATGCCGGGTTTTGAATCGATGAGTGTTCCGTCTAAATCAAATAAGACAGCTTTCTTGTTTGTATCCATTCGGGTTCTCCTTTATTCATTCATGTTTCTAAGCATTATTATACCACACAATGACGCAAATGAACAAACAAATGAATGAAACAGCCAATCCCGACGATACTATAATGAAAAAACAACAAACAAGGAGCCACGCGCTATGCATCAACCCAAACGCAGCACGCAGCTGTTTTTGATCTCTCTGTGTGTCACACTGGTGACGCTCGGCACTGTCCTTGTGCTTCTGCTGGCAGTCTGGCTGCCGCTCACACGGGAGCAGGAAACCGAACAGCCCGCCGCACAGCCGCTTGCCGCCACAGAAGAGGAATCGCTTTCCCTCTTGATGATCGCTTCCCCCACCGTTTCCGATCCGCCTGCTTTTTTGGCACTGTTTTCCTATGAACCTGCAAAGAAACAGTTTGACACGATTCTGTTTTCTCCGTATCTTCTGTGTACCTCGCTTGACCGCACCGATACACTTGCCGGTCATTATTCGTACGGCGGCATTCTCGGTCTGCGGCGCGCGATCGCCGAGCTGACGGGTCATGAACCCGACCGCTATCTGCGTACCGATCAAGAAGGGCTTTCCGCCCTGCTCGATGCGGGCGGAGGCATTTCATGCACGATTTCCTCCGCCTTTACGATCGGGGAAGAACAGTTTTATCCCGGCGAACAGCAGCTTTCCGGCCGAAAGCTTTCGGCGCTTCTCTTTCAAACAGGCGGCGATGCGCTTCCCGACATAAAAGCGCAGACTGAATGGACAAGCCGCATTCTACCCACTTGCATACAAGCTGTAAAACATTCGTATGAATCGTTCTCTTCGCTCATTTTCTCAGAATGCGAAACGACGCTTACCCGCTATGATCTTCTTTTGCGTCAGTCGTATTTCACCGGCGGTGTCTTCACAGTCAATGAACCGATCGCCGTTGACGGCGCACACCATCCGGAAATCATGGCAGTCTACCCGGATGAATCGGCACTTTCTGCTGCAAAAGCGGTCTTATCGCCTGCTTCATAAGAAAAAGAAAAGCGCCCGTGCCGTGCAGCGGGCGCTCTCAATGATAATGAAAGGCAAAATGAATTGTTCTATTGTTTATTACGGCAAATACAGTGCAGGGTTCACATGTGTGCCGTTGATGCGTACCTCAAAGTGGACATGTGCACCAAAGGAATAGCCGGTGTTTCCGATATTCGCGATATACTGTCCCTGCGACACGGTTTGTCCTGTGGACACTGCCAGCTTCGAACAGTGACCATATACTGTCGTCACCGATCCGCTTTGAATGAATACAACATAGCCATAGGAAGGTTTCCAGCCTGCATATGTCACGACACCCGAATGTGCGGCCACAATCGTTTTTCCATATGCGCCGCCATAGTAGCAGATGTCAATTGCTTTGTGGTTTCTCGAACCGCCGTACGGTGACGAAACATACCGTCCCGGGCCGGAGGTCGGCCAGATCAGACCGTATTTCGACGGGTTTCCGCCGCCGCCCGAAATACTCGGCAGCGATGCAGTTCCTTTCAGAATCACTTCATTGACCGGCTGTGCTGTCACAACGGTCGAAAGAATTTCACGTCCGACTTCCACGCCGTCAACATAGGAAATATCGGCTGTAATCGTCTGGCTTCCGTTTTTGCCGGATGTTTTTGTCTGTTTTTGTCCTTTATACAGCGAAGAGGTTTCGACATATTCGGTCGAATACGCAATCGACTCTTCATACGAAACAGTTATAATCCGTTTGACTGGCAGATAGCTTTCTGATTTATTCACAAGCACGCTTCTGCCGATCGGACAGTTTGTGAGAATATCCGGATTAAGCGCCACCAGTTCGTTGAGTGTCACATCGTTTTTCTCTGCAATGGAAAGCGGCGCATCGCCCTCCTGCACGGTATAATACCGGTCGACTTTTGTGTTTGAGTCAAGAAGTGTAATCAAATCGTCAGAGGAAACGACATTGCTTTTAAAATAGAGTCCTTCTTCCATCTCAACCGTTTTGGTAAATTCAACACGGTCATTTTCTGACTCCTTTGCCGCTGCGAGCTTGCTGTCGAGATGTTCTTTGACGCTGGAAATATCTTTTACCGCACCGACGAACGTTCCGTCGATGATAAGACCCGTCGCTTCCACAACATCCGTGCCGGATGCACTGATGATGGTATCTGTAAGCTCTGTGCTTGTCATAAGCGAGCCGGTCGGCACAATCGCCAGCGTGAACGTCGGATCATACGAAAGCTCCTGATCCTCCGATTGATAAATCAGACGCGACTGAATTTTTGCCTCAGTTTCCTGGAACACCGATTCATCCTGAATATATCCAAGATGCTGGCCGTTATACTGAACACCGATCGCAAAATTAAGCGAAAATGTATACTGCACAACAAACACAAACACCACTGCTGCCGCTGCCGGCACCAGGTAGTTGAGTGCTTTGAATACAAGATTCACATGACGGCGTGCCGCATGAAAAAATGCGGAAACAGAGGATCCCACCCGATAAACGACCGGTTTTTCAGGGTGTGCGCGATAGCCTGCACGAATCACGTTCACCATCGAACGGCCAAACCGGCGCATACCATAAATGGTTTTGAGCCATTTTTGATACAGCATCGACTCCCGCTTGCGAAGCTTTAAGAAGAAATGCTTGATTAAAAGCACCGGCGTGCGCAGAACCTTTTGATATACCACAGCTGCCGCACGTTTGCTCAGTATAAAAAACGACATCAAAAACGTGCCAACCGCCATCATTCCATTCAAGAAATGTGTCAGCAGCACATCAATATAATCTGCCTGATTTTTCTTTTTCATAACAACAAATGCTCCTGTTATATCTGTATCGGATTCCCGATTGAATTATTACATTTTGTAACCTGTTTGTAACCATTATATCATATTCTCGTTGTTTTGCAACCCCTAATGGCCTGTTTTTCTGCTTCATTTTGTTTCTTTTTTATGAATACGCCTTTGTTTTCCGTGTTTCGATGAAAAAAGTTGTCTTTTGCACCGTTTGTGTATTATAATGAAGCAGAACAATGAAATGAGGTCTTTTCTATGGCAGAAATACAGGGTTATATCCATTCATATGAGAGCTTCGGCGCTGTAGACGGCCCGGGCGTGCGGTTTGTCGTGTTTGTGTCCGGTTGTCCGCTCCGATGCTTATACTGTCACAATCCCGACACGTGGATCAAAACAGACGGCACGCTCACCTCTGCCGAGGCGGTTGTTTCGACCATCTGTGAATATAAAAATTTCATCAAAAACGGCGGTGTCACCATTTCCGGCGGAGAACCGCTCATGCAGCCCGCATTTTGCAGGGAAATTCTCCTGCGCTGCAAGCAAGAAGGACTCCACACCGCCGTCGATACTTCGGGCGCTGTACCGCTTTCGACTTGCCGTGACACGATCGATGCCGCAGATCTGATTCTGCTCGACATCAAAGACATTGACGCAGAAGACTGCAAAACGCTCACCGGCCAGACAAACGAAAACGCGCTCGCATTGCTCTCCTACTGCGAAGAAACGAAGAAACCGGTCTGGATTCGGCACGTCCTGCTTCCGGGCTACACATTATCGGACGAAAAGCTTCATAAAATGGGAGAAACGCTTGCGTCGTTTTCGTGCATCGAACGTGTGGAAATCAATCCGTTCCACAAAATGGGCGAATATAAATGGGAAACAATCGACCGCCCTTACACATTAAAAGAAGTATCCCCGCCGTCCGCAGAGGACGTTTCACATGCAAAGGAGGTTTTGCGCTCTTATGGACTGCCGCTTTAATCGTTTTCGACTCACCGCTGCCGCACTCGCACTGTGTTCTGTCCTGCTTGCAGGCTGCACGGAAGTTCCCGCCGTTTCAAACCCGGAATCTTCCGTTTCGACAGACAGCTCTGCTGTCACAGAATCCTCGCCTGAACAGGAGCAGGATACGCTCCCAGCAGGCAGCTTGTCCGACTGGAACCTGATTCTGTTAAATCCCGAACCGCAGAACAAAATTGACGAAGATCTTCCGTTGTCGTTTGCTTCGTTTGACGGTCAGAAAATAGACGAACGCATCGCTGAGCAATACCGCCAGATGGTAACCGACGCCGAAAAAGACGGCATTCATCTGTTCCTGCGCTCAGGATATCGTCCCGTTTCCCTGCAAAAAACATATTACGAGAGCAACATCAACAAATATATGCAGCAGGGCATGTCCCGCGAAGAGGCCGAAGCAAAAACGCGCGAATACTACACAGAACCCGGCCACAGCGAACACCACAGCGGATTGGCACTCGATATTTTAACAGAGGAATACCAGCGCGATGTCTACACGCTGGATGACCGATTTGCAAAGACCGACGGCTATGCATGGCTCGTCGAACACTGCACAGAATACGGCTTTGTTCTGCGCTATCCGGAAGACAAAACCGACATCACACAGATTAACTATGAACCGTGGCACTACCGCTATGTCGGAACGGAACATGCGGCATATATGAAAGAACACGGTCTTTGTTTGGAAGAATATATCACTTTACTGCAAGAGGCGGGACGATGAGTACACCAATGAATGACATTCTTTTTAAACCCATCCGGCATGACAGCGCTGAATACCGGGAAATGCTTTCCTTTCGGAATGCATACATGCGCGTGCCGATCGGACTTTGTCTGTTTGACGAGGACCTTTCGCGGGAGGTGTTCGACCACCATATCGGCGTCTACCGCCAAAACAAGCTGATCGGCTGCTGCATCATCACACCCGAAACCGATACGCGCGCACGCATGCGCCAGGTTGTGATCGCGCCGGACGAGCGCGGCAAAGGCATCGGCCATCAGATGATGCTCTATGCGGAGGAAGAAGCGCGAACGCTTACATTTTCGCAGCTTGTGCTCGACTCCCGTATGACTGCCGTCCATTTTTATCAGATGCTCGGCTATCAAACAGTGGGCGAGCCGTTCATGGAAGTAGGACTTCCCCACTACCGCATGGAAAAGCAAATCCGGACATAACAAAAAAGAACGCTTCGGCTGAAGCGTTCTTTTTTCTTTTTAGATGACAATACCGCCGTTTGGCGCGATCACCTGACCGGTGATAAAGCTTGCGTGCTCGCCTGCCAAAAACAGCATGGCTCCGGCCGCCTCTCTTGCCGAACCGATTCGTGCAAGCGGCGTTTCCTCGCACAGTGCGGCACGATCTTCCTCTGTGAGTGCCGCGTTCATATCGGTATCGATAACACCGGGCGCCACACAGTTGACCGTGATGCCCGAAAGCCCCACCTCTTTGGCAAGTGCTTTGGTGAATCCGATCACCGCGGCCTTTGATGCGGAATATGCCACTTCGCACGACGCACCCGTCTGTCCCCACATCGAGGATACGTTGATGATCCGGCCGCTTTGGCGGCGGATCATCTGCGGCAATACCGCTTTGCACGCATAATAGGCACCGGTCACATTGACGCAGAACATCCGCTCCCACTCCGCCGATGTCGTGTCGGTAAACAGCTTCATGAGTGCGATGCCGGCGTTGTTGATGAGCACGTCGATTTTCCCAAACGTCGCCGTCATCTGCGCAACTGCCTCCTGCACGGACGCCTCCGACTCCACATCGCAGAAAAACGCTTCCATGCCGGGATGCGCCGTACAAAGCGTTTGTGCCGCTTCTTTCGACTTGTTGTATGTAATCCCCACCTGATACCCGTTTTCATAAAAAAGGGATGATGCCGCCGCACCGATGCCGCGCGACCCGCCGATGATCAAAACTGTTTTTTGTGCCACATTGCCGCCTCGTTTCGTTTTTCCCCATTGTATCACGGCATCATCCGGTTCGTCAAATCAGTAAAACTTCTCACGCAGCTGTGGCTTTTTTACTTCTGTGATGCCGTTGTGCTTTGTGAGATTTACATGCACGCTGTAGGAAGAATCAATCTGCGATTCGGTGAGCGTTGTGTTCTCCTCATACGATGTAAGCTGCCCGTCTGTATTGACTTGGAGTATAATCGTCTGTTCTTTGACCGCAACTGCGGCAGTATCGTTTGCATACTGTTTTTTCGTCACTTTGCCTGCATCCATATGCAGAGTATAGCAAATACCGCTTGCATCCACCTGTTTTTGAATCTCGCGGATCTCTGCGCGCTCATACTGCGCAGACAGCATCTGCAAATACGGATGACGCATCGTATCCGTATACGGTTCGTGCGAAACCGCACGCCATCCCTGACCGATCATCCACTGTTCTGCCTTTTCGCCGTCCGAAAACTCGCAGAACACCACTTGGTCATTTTGATCGAGCTGTGTCTGACAGTAAGAAAGTGCTCCTGATTCCTGCCGCAAAAACACAAATGTCCCTGTATACGCGCCGCTGTTATGCGGTTCCTCGTACGACACCGAAAGTGCACATTCGCCGCCTGTCAGCGACTGCACACCCGAAAGTACTGTTTTCACCTCCTCATACAGCGCGGCATCTGCACCGCCGCATCCGCCAAACAGCACTGTCACACAGAGCAGCATGGCGACAAGCATCCCGATTCGTTTCATATCCGTTCCCCTTTCCGAAGATAAGCTGTTTTACTTATATGCATCAAACGTTCGCTTCATGCCGTGCATAGGCGCAAAGATTTTGCCGATACTACCAATAAAACAAAAAAGGAGTGCCGGTATGAATCTTTCTCCCACGCAATATGACACACTCGTAAAACGGGCAAGCCCAAAATCCAAATCTCCTAAAACGATTATCCAGGCATTTTTGATCGGCGGTGCGATCTGTACAGTCGGACAGCTGCTGCGCACCTGGTTTTTGTCGCTCGATATCAGCCAAACACACACTGCCACGCTTGTCGCCGCATCGCTTGTTGCACTGTCCGCACTGCTGACGGGACTCGGCATCTATGACAACATCGCAAAATACGCCGGTGCCGGCACACTTGTGCCCATCACCGGCTTTGCAAACGCCGTCGTTTCCCCTGCACTTGAGTTTAAATCCGAGGGATTTATTTTAGGCGTCGGTGCAAAAATTTTCATCATCGCCGGTCCTGTCATCGCATACGGAACGATTGCATCCGTCATTTACGGCGTGATTTACTGGCTTTTCACCGCAGCATTTTAACAAAGGAGCAAACAGAACATGAAGCAATTAGAACGCGGCGTATTTATTTTTGATTCGCCGCCATCGATCAATGCGTTTTCGGCAGTTGTGGGAAAAAAAGAGGGCGAAGGTCCGCTTAGCAGTTATTTTGACCATATTTTCACCGATACAAAGTTAGGCCAAAACACCTGGGAACAGGCGGAAAGCCGGCTGCAAACCGAGGCAGTCACCCGTACGCTCAAAAAGGCAAATTGTGCGCCGGAGGATGTTTCGCTGTTGTTTGCGGGCGATCTTTTAAATCAGTGCATCGGCTCGACGTACGGACTGCGTGATTTGGGCATTCCGCTGTTCGGACTGTACGGCGCATGCTCCACGATGGCTGAATCACTCGTACTCGCCTCATTGATGACGGCCTCAGGCGCTGTTTCGCGTGCACTCGCCGTCACATCCTCCCACTTCTGCTCGGCGGAACGTCAATTCCGCTTTCCGCTGGAATACGGCGGTGTACGTACGCCAACCGCACAATGGACGGTGACCGGTGCAGGCGCCGCGCTCGTTTGTGCAGAAGGTGACGGTCCTTATGTAGCGGCAGTCACAGCCGGACGCATCCGGGATCTCGGGATTACCGACGTCAACAACATGGGTGCTGCCATGGCGCCTGCCGCCGCCGACACAATCAAGCGGTTTTTGTCTGCAACAAAAACCGCACCGAATGATTATGATTTGATTTTAACGGGGGATCTCGGGTTTGTCGGCTCATCGCTGCTGTGCGAGCTTTTGCGAATGGAACAATTTCAGATTGAACCGGTCCACAACGACTGCGGCAAGATGATCTTCAATCGTGAAAGTCAGGATGTTCACGCAGGCGGATCCGGCTGCGGATGCAGTGCGTCCGTGCTGTGCTCGTATATTTTAAGCGGGCTAAAAAGCCGCCGGCTTCACCGCGTACTGTTTGCGGCAACAGGCGCGCTCATGTCAACGACAAGCATTCAGCAGGGCGAATCGATTCCCGGCATTTCGCATGCCGTTTTGCTGACTGCTTCAAAGGAGGATATTTCATGGAACTGCTAACAGACTGTATCAAAGCGTTTGTTGTCGGCGGGCTGCTGTGTGCCATCGGACAAATTTTGATCGATTACACAAAGCTCACACCGGCGCGGATTCTTGTGTCATTTGTCGTATCCGGTGTGATTTTAGGCGGCATCGGACTATATGAGCCGCTTGTCAAATTTGCCGGTGCAGGCGCGACCGTTCCGCTGACCGGGTTTGGCTATTCACTTGCAAACGGTGTGAGAGAAGCCGTCGACAACGAAGGGCTCATTGGTGCACTGACCGGCGGGCTGTGTGCATCAAGCGGCGGTATTACGGCGGCGATGCTGCTTGCTGTTTTGGTAGCACTTCTCTTTCATTCGCATGATAAATCATAAAAAAAGACCTCGTCAGCTGACGAGGTCTTTTTTATATCATCTGTGTGCGAATTTCTGTGAATATCATAATTTTTTTTACGGTTTATATACTTCACTTCATTCAGCAACAAGAATATCCGCAATTCGCTTACAAGCGAAACCATCTCCGTATGGATTGCTTGCATGTGCCATTGCATCATAAACTTCTTTATTTTCAAGAAGCGTTTTAAAATTATCATAAATGACTTGTTCGTCTGTTCCAACCAGTTTCAACGTTCCAGCCTCAATTCCTTCCGGACGTTCTGTTGTGTCACGCATTACGAGAACCGGCTTGCCCAGCGCCGGAGCTTCTTCCTGTATACCACCGCTGTCAGTCAGAATCATAAAGCTTCTTGCCATGTAATTATGAAAATCAAGAACATCGAGTGGCGGAATGATATGAATTCTGTCGCATCCGCCAAGTTCTTCATCAGCAGCTTTCCTTACAACAGGATTCATATGAATGGGATAAATCGCCTTAACATCCGGATGCTCTTCAATGATACGTCTGATTGCTCTAAACATGTTATGCATCGGTTCACCGAGATTTTCTCGTCTATGCGCAGTTATAAGAATCAATCGACTTCCGTTTGCCCACTCAAGCGCATCAGAAGAATAGTTCTCCATAACGGTGGTTTTAAGTGCATCAATAGCAGTGTTGCCGGTAATATAAATATTTTCTTCTGATTTTCCTTCACGCACAAGATTATCGTGTGCAAGTTTAGTGGGAGCAAAATGATATTTTGCGATAATACCTACAGCTTGCCGGTTAAATTCCTCCGGATAGGGAGAATAAATATCATATGTACGGAGACCGGCTTCAACATGTCCTACCGGAATTTGCATATAAAAGCAAGCAAGAGCTGTTGCGAATGTGGTAGAAGTATCTCCATGAACCAATACAATATCGGGAGCTGCTTCCTCTAAAACGGATTTAATTCGATTGAGTATTCCGGAGGTAATGTCAAAAAGGGTTTGCCGGTCCTTCATAATAGACAAGTCATAATCCGGGACAACAGAAAAGGCTTTTAGAACCTGATCAAGCATTTGGCGATGCTGACCGGTAACACATACAATTGTTTTAATATTTTCACGTGACTTCAGCTCATTGACAAGCGGACACATTTTGATGGCTTCCGGGCGTGTTCCGAACACAAGCATAATTTTTTTCATCGGATATTAACCTCCAATCCGCAAGTATGTGACATACGAAAAATCATTTTCATCAATCGTATAATGCTCTTCAAGATACTTTGTAAAATCATCGGGATAATCAAGACATTGTGTGAAATCTTGAAACTTATCTTTATTCGTAAACATAACAATTGCTGGACGATTTTCTTTGATATCTTTAAATATTTCGTTTGCAAATGTTTTTCTAGCCTCTTCTGAAAAACGTCCATTCGCATAGTAAAAATAATTTGATGCTGCAATTCGTTTCGCCCTATAATATGAGGTGACAGCGGTTGCATCACCGATCAATTGGACAGTATCATCAGGTGATGAATGTGCTTTAACGTAGTCGCTGACTTTCATACATTGAGCACTTAAATAAGAATCTGTACCATCGCGAAGATTGTTGATAATATTGCTTCTGAGAACCGGTATTGAATTCATCGAAATAATAAATGCAAAGGCTGCAACTGCAGCAGTTGCACTGAATGTCTTTACACGGTTGGTACAGAAAAATGAATAGATTGCTTTTGAAAACCATACAGTCGGAAGGAGCATTACCGGGATAAAACACATGAAATAATGCATATGGTCTGCACCAGAAACAGAATTGCCGATCAAGGTCGCAAAAAGACCAAAAAAACAAATGAACAGTAAAGTTTTCAAAACACTGTCCTGCCCTTTTGTTTTATAAACATAAAAGGGGAAAATTGCTACAAACAAAATAATGATAAAAAATCCGCCGCTTTCGATAAATCTGAATATCATTGCAGAGATGTTGATGAGCAGCTGCATTTTTGTAATTTGAGAAAACGACCCAAGTGTTCCGAAGTAGGCTGTTTCAAGACAAGCAGAAAGAGAATTGGTTAGAATAAGATAGATGACAAATGGTGCAAGAAAAATAAAAAAGCCTAACAACGCAAACAATGTGACATTCAACAGTGTTTTTATTTGCTTTGTTTTGACAAGAACAATAATAACACCGAGAACAGCAACTGCAATAAACATGATAATATTGAGTCTTAAAAGAATGATTGCTGCGACACAAGCACCGACGATCATCATTTCATATTTTTTTAAAGCATAATGATTGCAGAAAAATTTAACAATAAAATAGAAAGCAATAGTAGTAAACGGCAATGCCCATTCTTCTGAGAGATTTCCGCCTTGCAGCGCCGTAGTAAGCGGCATAAAAGCAAGTACAGCACAGATGGCAGCAACATAACGCGGAACAAAGAATAAAGCTGTTTTATACATCGACAGCAATGTAGCAAAAAGAGCAGTAATTTCAAGAATAAAAATACCATATCGATAATTGATAAGAATTCCCAATGCATCAATGATATAAAGTAATGGTCCCTTATTGTCCCATGCACCCGTATATAACGGTTTTCCCTGTGTTATTGCATATCCAATATAAGCAAATATTCCAGCATCGTGACCGAATGTTTCCTTTGAATAAAAACAGAAAAAGGTAGAAAAAGAAAACACACAGGCGACACCAAGTAAAAAGATAATAGGAATAGAATGGCGTTTTAATTTATTCAGCATTTTGCGTGATTCCTTTTTTTATTGATGTGTTTGAGTTTGAGGGCGGTTGTAAGACTTTTTTTCATTGTGGTAATGACATGCATTTTACTTTCGCCTTTTTTATTGTCATATCTCAGTTCAAAACCAACTTCACCAAATTGTGCACCGACAATATATAATTTATACAGCAGTTCCATCATGCAGGCAAAACTTTTCTCAATGATCGGATCTTCCCCAAATTCGCTGACAAGTTTTTCAATAATATTATAGGTATACATGCGGTAACCACAAGTATAGTCTTTGACGTTCGGTACTTTTAATACCATGCTGTAATAATGTTTAGCCATATCGCTCATGAATTCGCGGTGCGCAGCAACACCTACAATATTTGATGCAGAACAATATCTTGAGGCAATCACACAGTCTTTTGACTCTGCAAGTAATTTTTCAAGCATATCATGGACATAGACAGGATTATGAGTGTTGTCTCCATCCATAAGAACCATCAAATCACCCTTTTGGCCGTTTTTAAGGAAATAAGAAATTGCAGAATTCAGTCCACCACAAAGACCTTTATTTGTTTCATGAGGCAAAAGTGTAACATTTTCATATGTATCTGCCTTTTGTGATATGACATCTTTTGTATGATCGCGACTGCAATCATCAATTCCTACGACTTTAAGATCATATCCTTCTTCGTAAAGAGCATCTTTCTGCTGATTCCATTCACCGATTAAAGCGCCTATGTTCAGTTCTTCATTGTAACAAGGCAGAATTGCAAAAATCTTTTTCATTCATTTTCTCTCCTTAATTGTTATTTGCAACGGGCATAAATTTTTTTCTGAGAAAATACATCAGGAAAAATGGTAAAACAATGGAAAACCCCTTACTCACTAAAAATGCCAGACTGCTGTCAGACCCGCTGAACACAAAGGTACGGAAAACATATACGATCGAATTAGCGAATATAAGTCCGACAAAGAAAGTCCATAAAAATACAATAAAAGATTTTATATTATTTTTGTTATAAACATGTCGTGCAGTAAGAAAGTACTGTATGACAAATCCTGTAATAACACCAACGGTATTTGCAGTAACAGAAGAAATCCATATTTCGCATATACGACACGTTAAGACATCAATAAGTGTAACAAAAACGCTGATGATACCATATAAAAGAAAAGCTTTGTGAGACAAAATCTGAGATTTCAAAATTGTACAAATTTTCCCCATTTTTTCACTCCTCAATATATTTTAATTGTATCATAATAAATAACCCACTTCAACTAAACAAGCTGTTGATCGTTAGTTTATCAAACGAAAAACACGAACAATAAATATAAACGATTCAGCAATGAAGGTCCCAGTTTCACGCACTAATGTCAACGATTAAAACGCTATACTAGAAAGCTGTTTTTTCTAAATCTTCAAGATATAACGACTTACTTCATATATACTTGATCTTAAAAGTGATAGAAACTAATATGACACATATATCCCGTAAGATTATCTACTGCTTTTTACGTGAAACAAGCATCACCCAAAAAGTCTGATCCCTGTTCTGGTAACGTCCTGTCAAGTTGTTTATGTTTTAAGCATGTTAGACTTTTCAACGAGGTCTTTTTTATATCATCTGTGCGCGAATTTCCGCTTCATGCGCCTGGCAAAAGGAAAATCCCGTTTTCATAAATTCGCGGATCGGCATATTTTGATACCATTCGCCGAGCGTCTGCAAAATCGGTACTCCCGCAATCTGCATCGTATAAAAGCATTCATACGCGCTGCCCTCATTTTGTGAATACGGGTCGAGTGCATACAGCCGCTTGTCCCCTTTTAAAATCGGATCAACCGCCATCTCGCTGAAAATCCACGGAAGATGCGGCGTTTCATACTCTTCGGGGGATTTCTCGCCGAACACCTCTGCCCAGACATCAAACCAGAGAAAATGCGTGATCTCATGCAATGCCATGCCAAGCGCACCGGACGGACTGTTTTTGGAAAACACGTCAAACGAATGCGCCGAAAGATACCGCGGACAAATCGGATTGAGTGTGATATTCGCCGTCATATCGTCAAACTGTCCGGTCAAGTCAAGCGAAAAAATTTCCGAAAACGCAGTTTGAATCTCCGCTTCGTGCGCATTCCAATGCGCCTGATAGAACGCCTGTTTTTGCATCATTTCCGATTCCTGTGACGCGTATTCCGCCGTTACCACCTCAGTCAGATGACGCTGCCGTTGCGCTTTCGTTCCGGAAAGCAGCTTTTTTCGGTCAAGCTGCGGATAAAAGACAAAAAACATTTCTGCCCAGTTTGCCTGCCCAGGCTCCGCAAGAAACTGCGCCATGCTCTCGATACTGTATGCGGCGCCAGGCGTTTTGAATGTGAGTTTCATATATACGTCCCTCCCTGTTATGCGTCCTCTTTGGAAAAGCGGCTGTTGAACCGGCCGAGCGCCCATGCAAACAACACACCGCAGACAAGGCAGACAATGTTCACAATGCATGCCGCCGGCGAAGAAACAAAGCTCTGATACGGCAGAATCATCAGTGTGGATGCAATCACAATACCGATGATCGCATGGAATGCAAACGAATAGTACCGTTCAAACAGGTGGTTCACTGCTTTCGAGAGGAGTGCAACCGTAACGACTGCACCAACACCTGCAACAGCGATGACACCGAAGTTAAAGCCGCCGAGTGCTGCGACAAACGGTGTATACAGTCCCATCGGCATCAGCAGTGTCGAAAAGCTCATACCCGGTACAATGATGCTCAGCGCCAGGCAAAAACCGCAGAACAAATACCAGCCGACATTCGGTGCAATTTCCACCTCGAATGCACGAAGACTAAGCAGCAATGCAAGCAATGCCGCGCCTGCAATGCAAAGCGAAATCCACGACCCTTTCGAGCGGCCTTTTTGACCGGCTTCTTTGAACAAATCGGGAAGCATACCGATAATCATGCCTGCAAACGCGCAAACCGACGCTGCAGGATATGTTTCAAGGAAAAAGGCAAGCAGTTTTGCAATACCCAAAAATCCAACTGCCACGCCAATGAGCACAGGCAGCAGCGGCGGCACATGCGTGCGGAACCGGCGGATCGGATTCGACAAAAGCTCCATCACCGGCTTGTAAATACCAAACACGACACACAGAATGCCGCCCGAAATGCCCGGCAATACTGCACCGACGCCGATGAGCGCGCCCTGCACAATTCGAAGCAGCCAAAACGCCGCTTTGTTTGTCGGATGCTTTGATTCCATATTGATCTCCTTTATTTTCACACCAATAAACAAAAAAGATTCAAACCGCAAGTGGTTGAATCTTTTTTGAAAAACGATAAAATTCGATTAACGTTTGGAGAACTGCGGAGCGCGGCGTGCAGCTTTGAGGCCGTATTTTTTACGCTCTTTCATTCTCGGGTCACGAGTGAGGAAGCCAGCTTTTTTGAGCAGCGGGCGCAGTTCCTCGCTGTACTGCAGCAGTGCGCGGGACAGGCCGTGACGGATTGCGCCAGCCTGGCCGGTTACGCCGCCGCCTGCAACGGTGCAGACGATGTCAAATTTGCCGACGGTTTCGGTCAGCTCGAGCGGCTGATTTACAATGAGTTTGAGTGTCTCAAGGCCGAAGTAATCGTCAATGTCTCTGCCGTTGATGGTGATTTTGCCTTCGCCGGCATATACGCGAACTCTTGCAACAGAGCTTTTTCTTCTTCCGGTGCCATAGAAATATGGACGAGATTCGTACATCTGAATTGCCTCCTAATGTTATTTTAAAAGTTCAAGAATTAAAACGGGGAAACTTCCGGTTTCTGTGCAGCGTGGCTGTGGTCAGCACCAGCGTATACACGCAGGCGGCGCAGCTGTGTTCTGCCCAAAACGGTATCCGGCAGCATGCCTTTGATTGCCAGAGTCATTGCTTTTTCCGGATTGTTTTTCATCATGTCGGAAGCGGAGACGACTTTCATGTTGCCGATCCAGCCGGTGTGATGATAATATTTTTTGTTGCGAAGTTTGTTGCCGGTGAGCACTGCTTTAGCAGCATTGACAACGATGACGTGATCGCCGCAGTCAACGTTCGGGGTGAAATCCGGTTTATGTTTGCCGCGCAGCAAAACAGCGGCTTTCACAGCAAGACGGCCCAGCGGCACATCGGTTGCATCGAGGACATACCATTTCCGGCTTGTCTGTGCTTTTGCCATTGTAGTAGACATAATAGGAACCTCCAATATTTATTCAGCATGCTCCCTATTATATCGGCATCGGACCTCCTTGTCAAGAACAAAAAGTCTGTTTTTTTAATTTACACACCTCATTCTCTCGATTTCTCTTTAAAATGCTCCAAAACGCTCTGTTTCTCATTCTTTGTTTCATTTTCTGTTTTGATAAAAAAAGCCCGCAAAAGCGGGCTTTTTCTCGTATATTCCACCGAAAGCCGTTCAGCTTTCTGCGGCATCAATCGCTTTGATGACGGCATTACGGAAGCCGTTTTCCTCAAGCGCGGCAACGCCTTTGATCGTTGTTCCGCCCGGTGAGCAGACAGCATCCTTCATTGCACCCGGATGCGCACCGGTGGAAAGCTGTAAGGTACCGGTGCCGACGACCATCTGTGCGGCAAGGCGGTATGCCGTCTGACGGGCAACGCCGTGTTTGACTGCCGCATCGGCAAGCGCTTCGATATACATTGCTGTATATGCCGGTGCACAGCCGCTTAACGTTCCCGCAATCGAAAGATGGTCGGAATCGACCGATTCAATCAGTGCAATCGCCGAAAACAGATTGCAGAATGCGTTCCATTCGTCCTCGGTGAGTGAATGCGTCTGCTCACAGACAAAGATGCCCTCACAAACGGACACCGGCGTATTCGGGATCGTGCTGATGTGGTGTGTACCGGGCAAAAGCACCTGCTCATACCACGAAAATGGCCGTCCTGCCGCAATCGACACGACGATTTTTGTAAGAAGCAGTTCTTTGATCGGTTCGATCACCGCTTCGATCTGATACGGTTTTACTGCAATGACCACCATATCCGCCTGTTCTGCCACTGCCTTTGCCGATTCTTCGGCATGAATACCAAACGACGCAGCATTTGTTTTGAGTTTTTCGTAATGTGCGGCACACGCAAAGATTTCGTCCGGTGAAACAGCATTCGCCGCAATCAGCCCCTGCACAATCGCCTGTGCCATATTGCCAAATCCGATAAATCCGATCTTCATCCTGCCAAACTCTCCTCTCTATGCTTCCACCATCTGCGATGTCAGCCGGCGCACGGTATCCAAAAACTCCTGTTCAGCGCCGGTAAACAAATGACGCGGTCGGTGGATCACTAAATCCTTGTTCATCTTGTCCGCCATGGGACACTCTTTCATCACGAGCCCGTGCTCGCTTAAAAAGTCAAACGGAACCGGCGACACCCACATATAACTGCCCGACAAATTCTGCAAAAGGGACAGCTGACTGCCGCGGTCATACACGTAAATCCGCTTTTTCTTTCCTTTTAATACGGCGTCGCGGTTGATCTGCGAAAACGAAATCGTCGGCACCTGAATGTCACCGTGCACAATTTCAGGATATCCGTCGAGCACATGATACGGAATCACAGACGCGTGTGCAAGCGGATGGTTGTTCGCCATCAAAAGGCACATCCGAAATTCCCACAGTGTGGAAAACTCCAGTTTGAGGCTTTTTAAATAGGAAGAAAAATATTCCTCGTGGGCATTCTGTACCCGGATGATGCCGAACGCAGATTCTCCGCCTGCCACATCGCTGATGGCGGTCATCGCATTCGTTTCCTTAAAATGGACTTCAAGCGCGGTATCCGACGGCACCCGATCCAAAAAAGACGTAAATGCCGATGCGATATAACTTGCACGCGGAACGCTCACCGTCATTTGCAGTGACTCCTGTCCGTCCGATTTATAAAGCGATTCAAGCTCGTCCATCTGGGAAAGGATCGTGCGCGCATAGGAGAGAAACTGCTCGCCCATCGGCGTCGGTTCCACCCCGTGTGCCGTCCGTTTGAAAATGGTGATGCGAATCTCATTTTCAAGATCTTTGACTGCCTTGCTCAAGTTCGGCTGTCCCATGAACAGATTTTTTGCCGCTTTGGAAATCGAACCGGTTCGCTCGATTTCCACCACATAGCGAAGCTGCTGAAAATTCAAAAAGCCGCCTCCTTCCGCGTTATTCTTTTCATTGATATCAGATATCACAATTATACATTACCCGCTTTTTAAAAACAATGATAAAATAAAAGTGTGAAAAGATTCACAACTTCAGTTGTTACTTATTTAAAGTTTCTGCCCATAAAGGAGGGTTTTTTATGGCTCGTTTCACTCTCCCCCGTGACATTTACTTTGGCCGGGGAACACTTGACACATTAAAAACACTGTCCGGAAAACGCGCGGTCGTTGTGGTCGGCGGCGGTTCGATGAAACGGTTCGGCTTTTTGGATCGTGTGCTTGACAACTTAAAAGAAGCAGGCATCGAAACACGTCTCTTTGAGGGGGTAGAACCCGATCCGTCGGTCGAAACCGTCCTGCGCGGCGCGGCTGTCATGCAAGAATTTGAGCCGGACTGGATTGTCGCAATCGGCGGCGGTTCTCCGATTGATGCTGCAAAGGCAATGTGGGCATTTTACGAATATCCAAACACCAAGTTCGAAGATCTCATCACACCGTTTGCATTTCCGACACTGCGCCAAAAAGCGAAATTCTTAGCCATTCCGTCGACATCGGGCACTGCAACCGAGGTGACCGCATTCTCCGTCATCACCGATTACCAAAAAGGCGTCAAATATCCGCTGGCTGACTTCAATATCACGCCGGATATCGCAATCGTTGATCCGGATCTCGCCGAGACAATG
Source organism: uncultured Oscillospiraceae bacterium (assembly GCA_949299455.1). Lineage (GTDB taxonomy): Bacteria > Bacillota > Clostridia > Oscillospirales > Ruminococcaceae > Paludihabitans. Next base: position 141,312 of record CASGAN010000002.1, on the reverse strand, counting down.
CCCAAAAAGCTGACGGCACACACCGGTATGGACGCACTTACCCACGCAATCGAAGCATATGTATCGACTGCGCACTCACCGTTCACCGATCCGCTTGCGCTCAAAGCAATCCAGATGATTGTCGCTTCGCTTGCCGATTCGTACGAAGGTGACCACGATGCACGCGAAGCCATGCACTACGCACAATGCTTGGCAGGCATGGCATTTTCGAACGCACTGCTCGGCATCGTCCATTCCATGGCACACAAAACAGGCGCGGCTTACGAAAACGGTCACATCGTTCACGGCTGTGCAAACGCAATGTATCTGCCCAAGGTCATTCAGTACAATGCGAAAAACGAAGAGGCCGCAAAACGATATGGCGAGATTGCATCGGCACTTGGCTTAAGCCGCCCAACCGTCAAAGAACAGGTCGACGCACTGTGCGAACTGATCTGCGACTATAACCGCCGGCTGAACATTCCGTCGTGCATCAAAGAATATGAAAACGGCATGGTGCCCGAAGAGGAATTCAAAGCAAAACTTCACGACGTTGCCGCACTCGCAATCAGCGATGCCTGCACCGGTTCGAACCCGCGGATTCCGTCACAGGAGGACATGGAGCGTCTTTTGTCCGCGTGCTACTACGATCTGCCTGTCGATTTTTAAAAATATGCAGGATTTTGCGTTTGTTTTTGCAAAAAACGCTTTACAAACCCGTCTTTGCGCGGCATAATATAATAAGGGACGGTGTATACTGTCCCTTATTATTCATTTTATCTTGAATTTTATGAAAGAAATACGGTGAAACATCATGTATACGATTGTCAAAAAAGAATCACTCAATCCGACGGTCACCCGCATGGTCATTGATGCACCGCTGATTGCGAAAAAAGCACAGCCCGGTCAGTTTGTCATTCTCCGCGTCGACGAAGACGGCGAACGCATTCCGCTGACCGTTGCCGACTATGACCGCGAAGCCGGAACGGTTACCATCATTTTTCAGATTGTCGGTGCAACCACCGAAAAACTGAACCATTTAAACGAAGGCGACTGCCTGTGCGACTTTGCAGGTCCTTTGGGCACTGCTTCCCATGTTGAGGGACTCAAAAAAGTGGCAGTGATCGGCGGCGGCGTGGGCTGTGCAATCGCTTACCCGGTTGCGAAAAAGCTTCACGAGCTGGGCGCTGAGGTCCACTCGGTTGTAGGCTTCCGGAACAAAGATCTTGTCATTTTGGAAGACGACTTCCGCGCAGTAAGCGACCGCTATGTGCTCGTGACAGACGACGGCTCCTACGGCGACAAAGGCCTTGTCACCGACGCGCTCAAAGCACTCATTGAAAGCGGTGAGCAGTATGACGAAGTCATTGCAATCGGACCACTGATCATGATGAAATTCGTCTGCAAACTCACAAAAGAATACGGCATCAAAACGGTTGTCAGCATGAACCCGATCATGATCGACGGCACCGGCATGTGCGGCGGCTGCCGCTTGACTGTCGGCGGCGAGACAAAATTCGCCTGCGTCGACGGTCCGGATTTTGACGGCCATCTCGTTGATTTTGACGAGGCAATGCAGCGCGGTGCGATGTACCGCCCGTTTGAAGCAAAAAAACGCGAGGAAACTTGCAACCTGTTTAAGGGGGTCAACTGATCATGCCGAATATGTCGCTTACCAAAAATGAAATGCCGGTGCAGGACCCGAAAGTGCGCAGCCGCAACTTTGACGAGGTCGCGCTCGGCTATACAGAAGAACAGGCGGTTGACGAAGCAAACCGCTGCTTAAACTGCAAACATAAACCGTGTGTGTCGGGATGTCCGGTGTGCATCGACATTCCTGCATTCATCGAAAAGGTGAAAGAACGCGATTTTGCCGCTGCTTATGACATTCTGTCGAAATCGAGCTCGCTTCCGGCGGTTTGCGGACGTGTGTGCCCGCAGGAAACACAGTGTGAATCGAAATGCGTCCGCGGCATCAAAGGCGAGCCGGTTGCAATCGGCCGGCTTGAGCGTTTTGTCGCAGACTGGCACATGGCACACAGCACCGAAGCCGTCAAAAAACCGATCTCCAACGGCAAAAAAGTCGCTGTCATCGGTGCAGGTCCTGCCGGTCTCACCTGCGCAGGCGATTTGCAGAAAGCCGGCTATGACGTGACGGTATTTGAAGCGCTTCACACAGCCGGCGGCGTGCTGGTATACGGCATTCCGGAATTCCGTCTGCCGAAAGCGATCGTACAAAAAGAAATCGACAATTTAAAAGCACTCGGCGTGCATGTACAGACCAACATGGTCATCGGCAAGGTGCTCTCCATCGATGAGCTGTTCGACGAATACGGCTTTGAAGCTGCATTCATTGGCTCCGGCGCCGGACTGCCGCGCTTTATGAAGATCCCAGGTGAAAACTTAAACGGCGTTTATTCCGCAAACGAGTTCTTGACCCGTACAAACCTGATGAAAGCATACCGCGAAGGCGCTGACACCCCGATTCAGCATGCGAAAAAGGTCGCAGTCGTCGGCGGCGGCAACGTTGCAATGGATGCGGCACGCTGTGCAATGCGTTTGGGCGCGGAAGAAGTACATATTGTCTACCGCCGTTCGCTCGAAGAAATGCCTGCCCGCCGCGAGGAAATCGAACACGCGATGGAAGAAGGCGTCATCTTTGATATGCTCACCAACCCGGTTGAAATCATCGGTGACGAAAATAAAGCAGTCTGCGGCATGCGCTGTGTGAAAATGGAGCTTGGCGAACCGGACGCTTCCGGCCGCCGCAGCCCGGTTGTGATCGAAGGCAGCGACTTTGTCATGGACGCAGACTGTGTCATCATGGCAATCGGCACATCGCCGAACCCGCTGATTCGTTCGACCACCAAAGGACTCGAAACGAACCGCCGCGGCTGCATTGTTGCTGAGGAAGAAACAGGTCTTACCTCCCGTGAGGGCATTTATGCCGGCGGCGACGCAGTGACCGGTGCGGCAACCGTCATTCTGGCAATGGGTGCCGGCAAAAAAGCAGCAAAAGCCATCGACGAGTACTTATCGAATAAATAACAGATCCGCAAACAAAAACTGCGGCGCATAAAGCGCCGCAGTTTTTTTATTATCCAATCCACGGAATGACGTATGATACACCGAACCCAATCATAAACGATGCAGCATTTGCACAAATCGCAAACCAGATCGCCCGATGCATCTCCCGCTCCTGCTTAACCAGATGATCGATCGCAAACACATAAACTGCCGCTTCAATCAGGAAAATCAAACATTCCACCGGCAGGTACAGAACCATTGCCCACGCGCCGCCAGCCGTATGATTGACAAGCAAAAGCAATGCATTCAACATCAGCTGTGTGACAATATTGACACCAACGATCAGCAGAATTTGCTGCTTCTTCCGATATCCGAACACAAACGCTATCCCAATTTCAATCGCAATCGTCAGTGCCATACGCACAACAAGTGTACCAATCTCCTTGATTGTTCGGTAAATACGCTGTGTTGTGACAGCCTGTTCGGAAACAACTTGCTGAATCGACTCATTTTCAACCTTGACCGTATAGTGACTGTGGAATGCATCCCGCTCATAGATGAGACTGCTCACCGCAAACCGGTCAGTCTGCGGAAAATACAACAGTATTTTGAACGTCTGCGGCGGATAATACCCCCAAACAAACGGCGTTTCATCTGAACAAGCACCCATGTATTGCAAAAAGTAGTACCCGTCAGCATCCCGGTACGAGACAAATGCTTGATAGATCTCATAATCCGGATCGGTCGGCTGATACATGGCATTTTCTTTTGATGGAGCACAAACGGAATATGGCCCTGTGGTCGCTTCTTCTGACAGAAGCGTTGCATAACAAGGCGTGTCGATCCCTGTAAAATTCAGGGTCACAGACGGTTTCGGTCCCATATCTGCTGACACCGGCAATGTAAACAAGCACATACACAACAGCGTCAAACATACAATCCATTTTCCCTTCATCTGATCCACCCCTCTGCTGCCTGTCTTCAATGTTAGTATAGCACAGATCATCGAATGTTTCAACGAATTCATTCGATGATCCGGCGTATTTTTTGTTAATAGCTTCTACTTTTTATCAGATGATCCGCGATTTTTCTTCACACGAATGGCCATATACCGTTCGCTGAATTCCTCTGCACTGATTGGACGCTCATAAAAATATCCTTGTCCGTAATCACACGCCAGCTTCACCATTGTATCTTTATCCAGCTGTGTCTCAATTCCCTCTGCAACCGTCGAAACACCAAGCTTTTTCGCAAACGAAATAATTTGTTCCAATATGATCAGACGGCGATCATTATCATCGTGCGACGTTTGTCGCAAAAAACCGCGATCAAGTTTTAATTCATCAACATTCAGCTGATATAGCATATTCAGCGAAGAATATCCGCTCCCGAAATCATCCATGGACACTTTAAATCCCTTACTGCGCAAAACATCAATCTGACTGCTGATTTGCTCAAAATCATCCACCGCAGTTCTTTCGAGAATTTCAAGTGTAATCAGCGAAGGCGGAATCTGATAGCGATTCACGAGCTGTGTCAGCACTTCCGGATAGTTTCCGTTTGCAAACAACATCTTTGATTGATTCACAGAAATCGGAATTGGCTCGATCCCGCTGTCAATCCATGCGCGGATTTGTTCACACACCCGCTCCAACATATACATATCCAGCTTAATACAAAAACCGTTCTCCTCAAACAGCGGAATAAATTCATTGGGATACCGATATGATCCGTCCGGCTTCTGCCAGCGCACAAGCGCTTCTGCGCCAATGATTTCATCGTTTTTCAAATCATTTTTGGGCTGTAAAAACAGCTTAAACTCACGATTTTCAAGTGCCAGCTGCATATAAGATTCAATTTCTCCTCTTTTCCGAAGCTTTTCATGCAGCTCTTCATCATAAAATGTAATATTGATATGATGCTTTTGACGGATACCTTGCAAAGCCACCAGTGCCTTTTCACGATCTTTTTCCACTGCCACCCCAGCGTACAGTGAGATTTCATAGCTGTATTCCGCATGAGAAGACTCCTGTTTGACCTGCCCGATGATTGCTTCCAAGCGTTCTTTGATAACCGTCCGGTCAGTCTCTGTCAGCAATAAATAAAATAGATCGCCCGAATCACGGCAGAACAATTCTTCATCATTTAAATGATCTTCAATCACTTTTTTAAGATAGCACAGCACCCTGTCACCCTGATTTTTTCCAAACAGATCATTGATCCCTTTGAAATTGTGGATGTTCAACGCAACAATACTGTATTCCTTATGCTTTTTGGTAAACTCCTGAAGGTCATGATCAAATTTCAGTGTATTTCTGGCACCTGTCACCGTATCAAAATACGCAAAATGAAGCAGCAAAGCTGCATTTTTCCGAAATCTATAGTAAGCATAGAACATAAACGCCAGCAAAATGATTAAAACGGAAAAGAAAACACCGGCCACTATGAAAATAATCCGTCCGAAAGACAATGTCGATCCCCACAATTTATCGACACAAAACAGGTTCCAGCCGTTTAACCCCATCGGCTCGATATAAAAGTGACATTGCTCGCCGCGATATTCAAAATCTCCATATATCGACTCTTGATTCGAAAGCGCATCTAATGTTTTTCGTTTTGTTTCGCCTGTCAAATACGATCCGTCAAAAATCGTATTTATATTTTCTTTTACGATCGTATTTTCCGAACGAACCAAAAAATCCCCATTTTCATTCAGCAGATGAACATATCCCTCACCATTCATGACAAAATTGCCGTTTACGATATCTTCAAAAATCTCCAGCGTATCACCTGCGGAAAGCACACCGATAATTTCTCCGTTTTCATACACCGGTACACTGTAAATAAAGATTCTTCCGTCATATGCCATACTCTCAAACATATTCGATACCGCTTGTTCACCCTGCTGTGCCCGAAGAATCGTTTCTTTCGTCTGTGGGCTGCAATCCTCAAGTGTAAAGTTACGGTAAGTGTCCTGACCGTATAGGTCAAAAATACCCGTTCCCTCTATCGGAAGGTAAAACACGCTGACAAACGAATTGACGCGATTGGCTTCAGAAATGGATTTCTCCAACTCATCAAAATCTTTTATAATCCCGCTGATCTCATATGATTTCGCCATCGTATTTAAAATTTGAAAATTCTTGTCAATCTGCTTTAAGATCCGGCTTTCATATTCCAATGCCTCTGCTTTCATCTGCACATGATCCGCGTCATGTGCAGCATCTAAAACATATGTTAAAACACCAAATACCGCAACACACAGTATCATGCTCACGGTAATTACAGCAGCACTCATCCGAACAAGCTGCTTTTTCAACTTCTTTTCATCCATGACTGCCTCCTGCACTTCGCATACCGGCCGCATGCTGATGCATTTGTGTCGGTTCTTCAAACAAATTCTCTATTTTTATATTACCACAAATATTGCTGATACGCAAAGTTTTGTCTTCTGTTTGTCATTCTAACAGTAAAAAAATTCCGCCATGAGGCCATGATGTTTCCCTGTACGACTAATGGAGCTTTTCGAAATACTGATTGACTCACAATCGATTTCACTTATAAAATCATCTTAAATAAAAAGCTGAAAAAACTGCCGTGCAATCAACACACCCATTTTTTGCAGCTTAGCGATCATAATCGCGTTACTTCACCGTTTTTCTGCGACTTTACTCATTTCCATTTTTTAAGACCGGATTTAAACCGTTATACATTCTGGCTGCACACGATCCTGCCGGCAATTTTCTATCTGACAACAGATCTGATGCTTACCTTTTCGCTTCGCCCGATACAGCGCGCTGTCTGCCGTCTGATACAATTTGGCATAATCCCACTCGCATGAATCTGCTGCAGAAATCCCAATGCTGCAGCTTGCTCCAATACAGGCGCCATTCCATTCGATGTGCAAAACCATATCGATCAGCTTACGCGCATACACACAAAATTCTTCCAAGCAATCCGTTAGGAACAAAACAATAAACTCATCACCGCCGATGCGTCCGACTCTTGCACCCACCGGCGCTTTCTGGCGCATAATTTTTGCCACTTCTTTTAAAACATAATCTCCCACCGGATGACCAAATCGGTCATTGATTCCTTTAAAATCATCCATGTCCAAAATAAGAATCGCCAAAATTTTTCCGTTTGGAAGCTCTTTTATCTTTCTTTGTCCATAGGACTCAATTGCCGCTTTATTTAAAACACCAGCAAACAAATCCATATGGATTTCTTGTTCCAATTGGCTGATTTTTTGTTTTTGATCTGTAATATTTGAAAGCATTCCGATTCCAAACGCTGGCACCCCCTGTGTGTTCACCTGTGTGACGACACGCAGTTCAAACCATTCACTTTTGCCGCTCTGTGTTGGCAATAACAATTCATACTTTTGAAAGTTAATGCCGCTTTTGACGTTTTCAAGACATTGAATCAAATCCGATTTCAATGAATCAGAAATCACGCGCAAGCTATTGATATATTTTGAAAAATCCGGAATATCCTCTGGCTCTCCAAACACCTCATTCCACTCTTTCGAAAAACGAATCCAATCTTCACGAATATCCCATTCAAATGTAATATATTTTCCTTTTTCCTGAATCAGCGCATATTGCTCCGTTGACAACCGAAAATCACGCTTTACATCTGTCAGTTCCTGCCGCATCCCGTCGAGCCTTTTCATCTGCGTAATTTCCAAACAAAGATATCGATAGCGATTCAAATAAATCAGCATACACAAACACGCAACAACCGAAAAGGCAACGATTTGGCTCCAATAGGATACAACGATTAAATGCATCAGAAAAATCAGATAACTGCACCCTAGATTCACAAGCGTACTAATGGGCTTCAGCATGGTCAGACCACAAAAGAACGCCATCGCTATAATAATAACAAGACAGCTTGATATTCCTCTATGGTACAGGTTGTATATGTTGAAAGTCATATGACAGTATAAAATCAGAACGCTGCTGATCATATACATACGATACCGCATCTTTAATGATAGTTTTACACAATATTCAAGTATTAAAAAGATAACGCCGCAAACAAAACTGAACAGATAAAATCCAAAATAAATCTGGTCGTTCAGTGTTGTGAGCTCCATAGTTGTAAAAAGGAATGCGCGCATCATATGAAAAAGCCCAACAACGACCACAACCATTGCACCAATGCGCAAAAACTTTTGATTGATCGCGACAGCCTGTTCAATAAAATCCTTCTGAAGCGGCTTTATTCTCCACGGTGTTTTCACAGTGAATCACTCCTTTATCATGTCCACCACGATGTACCTTAACCATCCAATGGTTATGACCTAAAACAAACCGATCCCTAATATGATTGAGTGATTTAAGCAAACTTGTATAATAGGAATAATTTTACATTTCGTTTTTTAAAAAACGTAGTAAATACATACTTTATATAAAAATTTATACCATAACATATCAAAAAAATCAACTGATTTACTATATGCATTTAACGTAAATTTCATTTTCAAAAATCCGATTTGAATCCGAGATACCGCTGCTATACATAAAAACGCAAACGCAACGCTACACTTATCAATATGCATGTAGTCAACTGCAATCTGTATCTCTTCACGCTATTTGTTTTAGAACGGTTTCGATTTCTACTATTTTTAATAAAATCATTGTATTGATTCTAAGCTTCTAAGTGAATGATTTTCGTCCTTTTTGACTGGCATACATTGCAGTATATGCTCAATACGTTTGCCCTGTGTAAGATATGCAACGCAAATAATATAAATCTTAATGTAGTATTTTAAATATTCATAGTATATATTTTATCGCTTTATAACTGTTTTCTATATATAAACAGTGACGATCTGATCGGACAGAGAATCCACAATGATGGAACAAATACGGGCCTGTGTCAAAAAAGCTTACCGAGATTTCCTGCTGTCATCCAGCGCAAATTTGAAGCGGTTGCGCATAATATTTCAACTTCTTGTTAGATCAGTAAAATAATCGATTACGACAAAGAAGCGACCAGAATTTTCATCCTGATCGCTTCTTTGTCGTTTATTATCAATAAAAATTGCTCAGCTTACTCCCATTCGATGGTACCAGTCGGTTTCGGTGTCAAATCGTAAAGCACACGGTTCACACCCGGTACCTCGCTGGTGATTCGTGCAGTGATCTTTTTGAGCAGCGCATACGGAATCTCTTCAATCTCCGCTGTCATTGCATCGATCGTGTTGACCGCACGCAGAATCACCGGCCACTCGTCCGCACGTTTGCCCTCGCGGACGCCAACCGATTTGATATCCGGCACAACGGTGAAATACTGCCAAACCTTTCCCTCGAGGCCTGCTGCCGCAAACTCCTCACGCAGGATCGCATCGGAAGCACGAACAGCCTCCAAACGGTCGCGTGTGATTGCACCAAGGCAACGAACGCCCAAGCCCGGACCCGGGAACGGCTGACGATATACCATGTTATCCGGCAAGCCCAGTGCTGCACCGCATGCGCGAACCTCGTCTTTAAACAGCATTTTGAGCGGCTCGACGAGTTCAAAGTCAAGATCCTCCGGCAGACCGCCGACGTTATGATGGGATTTAACCACTTTCACGGTCTTTGTACCACTTTCGATGATGTCCGGATAAATGGTGCCCTGTCCAAGGAACGAAACACCCGACAGTTTGCGTGCCTCTTCCTCAAAGACACGGATAAACTCTGCACCGATGATTTTACGTTTCTGCTCCGGATCTGCAACACCTGCCAGTTTATCGAGGAAACGATCAACCGCATCGACATATACAAGGTTTGCGTCCATCTCATCGCGGAACACACGTACAACCTGCTCCGGCTCACCCTGACGCAGCAAACCATGGTTTACATGGACGCAGGTAAGCTGTTTGCCGATTGCTTTAATGAGCAGTGCGGCAACAACGGAAGAATCGACACCGCCGGAAAGCGCCAGCAGCACTTTTCCGTCGCCGACCTGACGACGGATCAGTTCGATCTGATCGGCAATGAAGTTTTCCATATTCCAGTTTGCCTGTACACCGCAGGTGTCAAACAAAAATGCACGCAGTTTTTCTGTGCGGGCATCGTCGTCCTGCGGCCACGGCTCGCCGCCTTTGTGGTCAACCGAGAGCACCGGTACGGAATAGTTATAGACTTCGTCTGAAACGTCGATCTCCACACCATCGACAACACGGTTTTTACCTCCGTTTAAGATGATGCCTTTGACGTTCGGCAGTGCGTCAAGCTCTGCTTTGGTAATATCATGGGGATGAATCTCGCTGTAAACGCCGAGTGCACGGATTTCACGGGCAATCTTCGGGTTTTCTTCGCTTCCGAGATCCAAGACAACAATCATATCCTGTTTCATGGCAGTTCCTCCGTTTTTTCCTGTTTGTTCGGGAATTTTCCCCGTTTTCAAAGCTATTATACCGTATCAATCCTCGTTTTTCAATACCAGGCGCGCCTGGTTTTATCCGCGCACGCCATTTCTCCTAAACAGGATATTTTATGAAAATAAAATATTGCGAAATTTCTCAATCATATTTCTTTTTCATAGCAGATTTCCGTTGTCCCAAAGGATGGTTTCGTTTTATTTGTTGGATGGAAACCCTTTGCTTCATAAAATGCCCTGGCGCGCAAATTCTCCGTAAACACCCACAGCATGACTTTCTGAAAGCCCGCCTGCGAAATATCAGAAAGAATTCGATCCATCATTTGTCCGCCAAAGCCTTTTCGCCAATTATTCGGAAGGCTGTGAATACAAATGATCTCCGCATATTGCGGCATATCTGCATCTCTTGCGCTGTCCCAATAAGCCATACAGTGGGCTTTCCCGTCTACTTCGCCGATATACCCATTGCCTATTCCCTCATCCAGTAAACGCTGATACATGGAAGCAGCCTTTTTTATGTCTGTGAGTCTTTCTAAATCACTATCCGAGAGGATACCGCGAAATGCCGTTTTCCAACTGGTTGTTTGAATCATTGCAAGGGCGGCGGCATCTTCTTTATTTACGCGCCGTATCCGATAATTCATACTGTTTCCCTCCGTCAAATTCCGACTTGCTGTATTGCAGTTTCAGTATATCATCAGGGGAATTCACTGTCAATTTATCGGCTCTGACAAACTACTTAGATCCGCATGGTTCTCACACGAGCACTCTTATGATAAATAAAAAAGAGCCGGGAGCACGAAATTAGCTCCAGACTCAACGGATTACACCCGACGATTCCCTAACTTCCGCCGCGGGCACCTTATGATAAGCAAAAGAAAAACCTGCGGTGCGCGAACTGCCGACCGCACCGGGCACGCCCGGTTTTATCTATGCACGTCGCACTTCTTCACGATTTCCCATTGCTCCTCGCTTTCAAAAATCAATTCGTGAATCGGGAAAAGAAAAATCGACAAGTCCCTGGCGGGACTTGTCGATTTTTGGAAGGGCAGCATAAAATGAACCCCTCACGATATAGGATTGAACTCTCGCAAAGATCGAACCCAATTGATTTGTCTTTATTATAGCATATTAAAGGGGATTTTGTATATAGCCATATGAAAAAACTTTGTATATATATCATTTTCTATCCCTCATTCCATCGCTACTGTTTTTTCAATTCCGCCTTTAAATATGACCAGTAGTTCGGTCTTGGAAAGCACTTTGATGCAGTCGATCAGTTGTCTGGCGGCAGTGTCATCGAAATCTATCGGATGGTTTTTCAGGGCATTGAGGGCTACCAGCACCTCGTCCATTCTGGATTGATCCGCACCTGCGTCCACTTGCCGTTTTTTCTTTTCTGCAATAACCATTTTGACTTCAGCAATCTCTTTTGACAGGGCGATGAAATCCTCACCTGCGATGTTATCTTTGCCTGCCATCTCCATGACCATGCTTTTGAGCTGTTCCAGCCTCATCTCGTCATTTACGATGCTGTTCTCGTCAGCCGCACCATAAAACATTCGTATGTGAAGCTGCAGGTTTTTGAGCGCAGCCTGACATCCGTCATCATTTACGACCTCCCGGATCGCATCGACCACAGCCCGCTGGACGGCGGTTTCTTCAAGGGTTGGGGAGTCAGGGCAGTATTTCTTGCCGTACTCCATCCGGCTGATACAGCGCCACACCGCTTTCTTCCTGCCATTTTTACTCCACACGGCTCTGCGGTAGGCGGTGCCGCATTTTCCACAGACCAGCAGTTCTGTTAAGGCATATTTGCTGGAATACTTTCCGAGTTCGGTTTTTACGTCTTTCTGCTTTTTCCGGTTGAGACTGGAACGCCTCGCCATTTCCTGCTGGACGCGGTCGAATACTTCCCGCGGAATGATGGCCGGATGATTGTTCTGTACATAGTATTGCGGCCGGTCTGTGTTTTTGCATTTCTTCTTGCTGATGCAGTCTGCCACATAGGTCTTGCACAGCAGCGCATCCCCCTTATACTTTTCATTCCGGAGGATGGACTGGATCGTTGTGGTGCTCCATGTCTGCTTGCCGGTCGGAGACAGAATGTGCTGTTCTTCCAGCTTCTGTTTGATCAGGCTGATACTGTCCCCTTCGAGATACCGCTCATAGATGAACTGTACTGTATCCGCTTCTTCCGGCACGATTTCCGGTTTCCCGTCCTCTCCCTGGCGGTATCCGAGAAAATTCTTGTAGCTGATCGCCACATTGCCTTTTTCGGCACTTTTTTGCTTGCCCCATTTGACGTTCCCGCTGAGAGATTCGGACTCTGACTGGGCAAAAATCCCATGCATGCTGATGTAGATTTCACTTGTCATGTGCATGGTATTGAGACCTTCCTTTTCGAAGATCACAGGGATTCCCAGCGCTTTCAGTTCGCGTATATAGGTCAGGCAGTCAACCGTGTTGCGGGCAAACCGTGATACCGACTTGGTGATGATCTGATCAATCTTTCCCTGACGGCACATCCGAATCATTTTCATGAAATCCTTGCGCTTGTATGCCTGCGTGCCGCTGATGCCCTCGTCAGCAAATATTCCAGCCAGTGACCATTCGGGATTGCTCATGATTTTGTCGGTATAGGCGTTTACCTGTGCCTCAAAACTCAATTCCTGGTCATCGGAATCCGTGGATACCCGGCAGTAGGCTGCTGTGCGGAGCTGCCGTTTTACTTTCGTGGCATCTTCCGGCAGGAGTGTCGGCGGGATTAAAATACATTTTGGTTTTCTCCTTTTTGTGAAATGAAAAAAGCCCGGAGTCTTTTGCAAAACTCCGGGCAGTAAAAAAGGCAGATAGATTTTTCATCTATCTGCCTTTGCGGTTCTATATCCGGTTGTACGAGAGTTCAACTCTCTAAAATCATCGAAAAAGGGCTTTTTCATCTGTGAGTCAACCCTATTGTTTTTTGGGCCTATATATAGCAAAAAACCTCGATAAAATCGAGGTTTTTCGTGGCTGCATCTATTTTATGCAACCTTTCTGGTGGACCCGGAGAGGATCGAACTCTTGACCTCTGCGTTGCGAACGCAGCGCTCTCCCAGCTGAGCTACGGGCCCAAAGTAAAAAGTCCCGATACATTGTATCGGGACTTGGTACGCCGGAAGGGATTCGAACCCCCGACCTTTTGATTCGTAGTCAAACACTCTATCCAGCTGAGCTACCGGCGCATCACCTAACGTGCTCATATATAATACCATGTGAATCTGTGAATGTCAAGCGTTTTTATCAAAAAAATTTATTTTTTTATTTTTCCGCGCGAAACCATGCTTTTTTCAAAGAAAAAAACGCTTCTTTTCGGCACTTGCGTGACAAAATTGTCATGCAAAACCGTGTGGAATCCAGTATAATAAATGCAAACCAATCAAAAAGGAGGGCTCTTTCTTGAATTTACTGCTCGTAGAAGACGACCGCGTCATTGCGGCCGGCCTCACCTATTCCCTCACACAAGAAGGCTATAACGTCATACACTGCCCGACGTTCTCTGCCGCTTCCGATGCCATCAAAAACCAGTCGTTTGCACTGTGTTTGTTTGATGTATCACTCCCCGATGGTGACGGCTTTTCACTCTGCAAACAGATCAAACAAAAAAGCGACACGCCGGTCATTTTTCTCACTGCACGCGACGATGAAGGCAATGTCGTCATGGGACTTGACATCGGCGCCGACGACTATATCACAAAGCCGTTTCGCCTGCGCGAGCTGCTGTCCCGCATCCGCACTGTTTTGCGGCGTTATGGCGGCGAAGCACAGAAAAATCAGATTACCGTCGGCGATCTTACGATCTATACAAATGAGGCGCGTGTGTTCTGTGCCGGAAACGAAGTGCTGCTCACCTCGCTCGAATACCGGCTGCTGCTCATTTTTGCCTCTCACAAGGGGCAGGTGCTCTCCCGCGGACAGATTCTCTCAAACCTCTGGGACGCAGCGGGCGACTTTGTCAACGACAACACCCTCACCGTCTATATCAAACGGCTGCGCGAAAAAATCGAGCCTGATCCGCAGTCTCCCCGCTATATTCATACTGTCCGCGGACTCGGCTACCGGTTCGGTGAGCAATAAGATATGAGGAGGGGACACATGAGAAACAAAAATATCAAATGGGGGATTCTGTTCTGTCTGCTTGCCGCCGCATTCCTGCTTCTCTCGCTGCTTATTTTAGGCGCTTCGACAGAGATTCTGTTTTTCTGCGCAGGATTTGCAGGACTTACAAGCATCCTCTATCTCTTTGGCGTATGGCAGTCAAACCGCAAAATCGATCAGCTGTGCATGTATCTGCGGCGAATCGCAAACGGACAGTATGACTTAGACATCCGCGACAACGAGGAAGGCAGTCTTTCTAAGCTCAAAAATGACCTGTACAAGCTGACTGTACAGCTGCGCGAGCAGGCGGAACTTTTGAAAAAGGACAAAAAATATTTGGCCGACGCCCTCGCCGATATCTCTCATCAGTTAAAAACGCCGCTCACTTCCATGATGGTAATGGCAGAACTGCTCGAAGCCCCGTCACTTCCCGAGCAGGAGCGGCAGACCTTTTTAAGCGAAATCAACCGCTCGCTTGCCAAAACACAGTGGCTCATTGAATCGCTTTTGAAAATGGCGCGGTTAGATGCCGATGCAGTACTGTTTGCCGAGGAGCACGTGCCGGCTGCCGCGCTGATTGACGCCGCTGTTTCACCGCTTACCATCCGTGCGGAGTTAAAAGATGTGATGATCAAAACGGTCGGACAGGCCGACGCGCTTCTCTGCTGTGACAAAAGCTGGACTGCCGAAGCGATCACCAATCTCATTAAGAACTGCGTCGAGCATACACCAAGCGGCGGAACCGTCACAGTGTCATGCACAAACAACCCGCTTCATTTTGAACTATGCATCACCGATACGGGCAGCGGGTTTACACCGGAAGATCTGCCGCATATTTTTGAACGGTTCTACCGCGGAAAAGATGCCAAAAGCGACAGCGTCGGCATTGGACTTGCGCTCTCGAAGGCAATTTTAAACCGCCAAAACGCCGAGCTTTCCGCACAGAACGTCGATTCCGGCGCGCAGTTCATTGTGCGGTTTTACAAACTCATATTATGACAAAACTGTCATCCGCAAAGTCACGCGGCTGTCATTCCCGACCGGCATCATAAAGACAAACAACAACGAAAGGAGATTTCGGATGATGGAAATTTTAACGATTGAACATTTGACGAAAATTTACGGAAAAGGTGATACGGCTGTACGCGCACTTGATGATGTATCGTTTTCCGTTTCCAAAGGAGAATTTGTTGCGATTGTCGGACCGTCCGGTTCGGGAAAATCGACGCTTTTACACATTTTAGGCGGCGTGGACCGTCCCACCTCGGGCACCGTACGCATTGAGGGCAACGACATCTACGCATTAAATGAATCAAACCTCGCCATTTTCCGCCGCCGTCAGATCGGGCTCATTTATCAGTTTTACAACCTGATTCCGGTGCTCACCGTGGCAGAAAACATCACGCTGCCGCTGCGATTGGACGGCAGAAAGGTCGATGAACAGGAGCTTTCCGGACTTCTTTCGATGCTCTCGCTTCAAAACCGTGTGAATCATCTGCCAAACCAGCTCTCCGGCGGTCAGCAGCAGCGCGTTTCCATCGGACGCGCACTCATCAACCATCCCGCACTCGTACTCGCAGACGAACCGACCGGCAACCTCGACAGCAAAAACAGCGCAGAAATCGTCGAGCTGTTAAAATACTTCAACCGTGAAATGAATCAGACACTCATCGTCATCACCCACGACGAGCGCATCGCATTACAGGCCGACCGCATCATCGCTATCGAGGACGGCAGAATTTCCCGGGACGAGGTGGTTCGCGCATGAACATCATGAATCGAATCACTCTAAACATGCTCCGGCAGAACAAACGCCGCACGATTGTCACGATCATCGGCATCATTTTGTCGACTGCCATGATCGCCGCCGTGTCGACGTTTTCGGCATCGTTTTCCGATTTATTCTACCGGCAGGAAATTGACTCCAGCGGCGACTGGCACGTTTCTCTGCGGAACGCTTCTAATGAAGAAATCAAACGGGCACAGTCCGACTTTTCAATCGACCGTGCCGGACGAAGCACAGAGGAGGACACATCATTTGAGGCCTACACCGGCAGTAAAATTCCGGAACCAATTATCTTTTGTGAAGAAAATGTCTTATCGTTAAACGGTATTAAGGCTTCCGAAGGACGGCTTCCGAATAAACCGGGCGAAATCATCTTACAAGAAGATTTTCGTGTACAGGGCGATCGTCCGATTACCATCGGGCAGACCATCACCCTGCCAATCGGCGAAGCAGTCGAAAATCCGGATGATCCAACACAGCAGATCTTGTCCCCCACACGAACCGAAACATTCACTGTGGTCGGTTTTTTCAATCGCAGTTTGACTACATTTGCCATTAAGGAAACCGCCTATTTTGAGGCACTGCCGGCAAAAAACTTCACGTTCCACATTGATCCGCTCCCCGCTTCGCTGTATGAAACCCTTTCAAACTATCCCGAAGAAATCGGTGTACAGACGCACACCACGCTGCTTTATCACAGCGGAATCTTCGGCGACAGCGGCATCATGGAAACACTGATGATTCCTGTGGCCATTGTGGGATTCATCATTTTTGCCGCTTCGATCATGCTCATCTACAACGCATTTTCGATCTCTGTTTCGGAGCGCAGCCGTCAGTTCGGCATGCTCGCAAGCATCGGTGCCACCCGCAAACAAAAACGCAACGCTGTTTTCTTTGAAGGGCTTGTGCTCGGTGCCATCGCCATCCCGATCGGCATTATCAGCGGCATTGTGGGCATCGGCATCACGTTCTGGGCGATATCGCCCTGGATGATGGAAGCGTTCGGCATGACGGTGCCTCTGCAGGTCAAGGTCGTTCCGCTGGCACTGCTTGGCGCTGTTCTGTTCTCTACCGTGACGATTCTTGTGTCTGCATGGATTCCGGCAAGACGTGCAGCACGCACCACACCAATCGACGCCATCCGTCAGACCGCCGACATCAAGCTTCGTGCCAAGAAGGTTAAAACGCCGAAATTCATCGAAAAGCTGTTTGGCTTCGAGGGCACGCTCGCACTCAAGAACTTGAAACGGTATGCCAAACGATACCGCGCCACCGTTTTTTCGCTCACGGTGAGCATTGTTCTCTTTTTGACAACCGCAACGTTTACATCTTATATGGGACAGCTGATCGCCATGACACGGCCCAACATACAGGCTGATGTGGTGTATGAGCGCTCTCATTATCAGGGGGCAGATGAACCGCTTCCACCCAACGTTCTGCGCGAAATGCGCACGCTCAGCACAGTCACTCGCATGCAGAACGGATCCGAAATCTTTTTGTATACAGAAAACGGCGATGCACTTTCCGACGATATGAAATCATTGCGCAAACAAAAAAATGCAGACGAAGATTCATTTTATTTAAGGCTCTTAACGCTTGATCAGCAAAGTCTTGCTGAATACTGCAAGGAGGCAAACCTGCCGGCGGATATTTTGGAGGCGCCGAATGCCGCGATTGTCGTCAATCCCATACAGATTTATTTCCATGAAGAAAAAAAGCGCATACGAATGAATGCCTTTTCCGAGGAAATCGGGCAAACGCTTCCGCTTGCTTGGGCCGAAGGCTACGGTGAAGAAAACCCATCCACAGGAGAGTATGAGAAACATATTTTAACCATTCCGGGCATTGATCTCACATTGGCCGCCTATACCGATGTGCGCCCACTCCATGTAGACGCTAATTCGGAATTACCGACACTGATCGTTTCCAAAGAAACGTATGATACCCTCTTGAAAAGCATCGATGACAGCACGCATACGCTCCTTTTCGATCCTAAAAACGAACCCTATGGCCTTGAATCTTTCAATATTTATGAACGCACCTGCGAGTTCACATCGTTTCAAAGCACGGATTCTACTGCACTGACAAAAATCCTCGATGAAAATTATGCCGGAAAATATCGTGGTTTCGTCAACGATCTTGCAGAGCAACTGCGTTCAAGCCGCCGCATGATCGATTTGATGAGTGTATTCTTCTACGGATTCATCACACTTATCGCACTCGTCACGGTTGCGAACGTGTTCAACACCGTTTCGACCGGTATTGCACTTCGCACACGCGAATTTGCAATGCTCCGAAGCGTCGGCATGACGAAAAAGGGATTTAACCGCATGATCCGCCTGGAAAGCGTCTTTTACGGATTAAAATCCCTGCTGTACGGTCTGCCGGTGAGTATTGCACTGTGTGCGTTGATGTACAGCGTATTGCGGAACGATTTTACATTCCCGTTCTTCCTGCCGATTGTACCGATTCTGATTGCTGTCTGCACCATCTTCTTCATCGTAAGTCTCACAATGCTCTACGCTTCTTCAAAGGTCAAAAAGGCAAACATCGTCTCGGCACTCACATCGGAAGTCTTTTAAACAACAAAAAACGGATATCCAAACAGGATATCCGTTTTTATTTCTGCGAAACGATTTAGTTTGTGCGGTTCATCAGCTTGACTTCAAAGTAGGAGTCATCTCTCCATGCTTTCCAGCCTGCTTCGATGCGCTCTTCCTCCGGCACTTCGCCGAGTGTGTCGCCGCGGTAAATCCACGACGGTGCCAGCACTGCACCGATCGATGCGAAATACTCGCGCAGATGCTCAAGACGCGATTCAAAATCGTCGTAATCTTTATTCTCCGGCGCGGTCCATGCAACCTCTGCGATTGCAAGCAGACGCGCATAGGTGTTCATATCCAATTTTTCCTCATCGCGGATATACTCAGTCCACTGCGGTGCTTCGATACCAAGCACGTTCGAGTCATCGGTGATGCCCATTGTTTCCGGACCGTAGCTGTATGTTTTCTCGAGCGGACGGATCGCATACGGATGATCCATATACACATAGTCCACAAGCGACAGAATCATTTTTCCGCCGTCATCAAGCCACTGTTTCTCGCGGTTTGAACCTTCCATCAAAATCCACCACTGCGGAATGATGCTGCGGTCAAGATTCTCACTTGCCTCCAAAATCTCGTTCCAGCCGACGGTGTGTTTGCCTTTGGATTTCAAGTAGTCAGAAACGACGTTGTTGAAGTAACCCTGCAATGCATTTTCATCTTTCAAACCGAGCTCTTTGATCTTTGCCTGGCATGCCGGGCAAACTTCCCAGTGACCTTTCGGCACTTCGTCGCCGCCGATGTGGAAATATGGATACGGGAACAGCTCGCACAGCTCGTCAATGATATCTTTCACGAAATTGTAGATATTCTCTTTGCCGCAGCAAGCAATGTTGTCAAGCACACCCCAGCGGTCGGAAACCTCAACCTGCTCACCGGTGCACGAAAGCTCCGGATAGCATGCGATTGCCGCCACAAAGTGACCCGGCATATCGATTTCGGGGATAATGTTGATCTGGCGTTCTGCCGCATAAGAGACCACGTCGCGCACCTCGTCCTGTGTATAGAACAGACCGCGGCCGTATTCGGTGTAATCGCGCGGCTCTTTGTGTTCTTCATAGCCAGTGAAGGTAAGCGCGGTGCTCTTGCGGATCGAGCCTTTTTCGGTCAGCAGCGGATACTTTTTGATCTCGATGCGCCAGCCCTGATCTTCTGTCAAATGCCAGTGGAAAATATTCATTTTGATTTTCGCCATGACATCTAAAATCTGTTTGATTTTGTCCACTGTCCAGAAATGACGTGCACAATCGAGCATGAATCCGCGGTGATGATAACGCGGTGCATCCTCAATTTCGACAGCATCAAAGCTGTCTGTACCGTCGCACAGCTGTAAAAGCGTCATCACGCCGTAAAATGCGCCTGCTTTGTCGGAAGCAGTGATTTTGATGTCACCGGCTTCGCATGCAATGCGGTAACCCTCTGCCGGAACAGTCTTGTCCTCTGCAAAGGTCAGTTTGTTTTCCTCTGCGTCTTCTGCCTCCGGAAGCATTGTTTTGAGCACATCAAAAATCTCTGCAAATGCACCCGAAAGCTCTGTTTTTTTGGAAAAAAACACGCCGCCCACTTTTTCGTCCACGTGGAGCGGCTGTGGAATGAGATTAACCATAACAGGATCTCTCCTCTCTATATACTATCCTCATTATACACAAACCGTGCCGCTGTGACAAGAGGTTCCTGTGAGAATCTTTTGAATTTTCCGCTGTTTATTTCCTTTGATTCCGCCTGTTTTTTGCATCTTCTCACCCATGCTGTCTGCCTGTCCGCATAAATGAAGTCCGGTGCATCACAATATGTTTATCTCCCGCTCATTCGTATCTTTTTTGTAAATTCAAAATTGCATCTTTTTACAAAAAGATGTTTTCTCTCTTTTCAAAATATGGTACACTAAAAATAATTCAAACAGAAAGCGAATGATCTCATGGAACTCAATCGACGAAACATGCTTCGTATTGCACTTTTGATCACATTCAGCGTTGCGGTATTCTGGGTATTTGAAAATTTCTCCGCCGCAAAAACAACATTTTTTTGGGTGCTGTCGCTGTTTACGCCCTTTTTAATCGGCGCCTGCATTGCGTTTATTTTAAATGTTCCGATGCGCGCCATTGAACGCCATCTCTGGCCCAGCACAAAGCACCCAATCGCTCAAAAGCTGCGCCGTCCCGCGGCAATGGTGCTCACTCTTTTATGTTTTTTAGGCGTTTTTGGCATTCTTGTCTTTTTGATCGTACCGGAGCTGATTCGCACCGCAAGCTCTATTTCCGCACAAATTCCGCTGTTTCTAACCAAGATCGAAGAGTTGTTTAACAACATCAATCAAAAGCTCCCTGAAATCACCGGTCAGGCCTCGTCTTTGAACCTGAATCTTGAAAAAACAATCGAGTCGTTTTTCTCAATGCTCGGCGGCTCAGTCTCCCTGCTGACCACCGGATTGTTCCATTTTGTTTCCCTGCTGTTCGGCGGTGCTGCAAAGGCGATCTTCGGCATTATCTTTGCGTTTTATCTGCTTGCACAGAAAGAAACGCTTGCAGGTCAGTTCCGGCGTGTACTGACTGCGTATGATCAGGAAAAACTGCTTGGCCGCCTGACACACATCGGAGAACTCACCAACCGTACCTTTTCCAATTTCCTGACTGGGCAGTGTTTGGAAGCTTTGATCTTGGGTTCGTTGTTTTTTGTTTCCATGACGCTGTTCCGGATGCCGTATGCACTGCTGATTTCCGTTTTGATTTCAGTCACAGCGCTGATTCCGATTGTAGGCGCATTCATCGGCTGTATTGTAGGCGCACTGCTGATTCTGGTGCAAAATCCGATACAGGCGATCTGGTTCGTCGTTTGGTTTTTGGTCCTGCAGCAAATCGAGGGCAATCTCATTTACCCGCATGTGGTGGGCAGCTCGGTGGGACTGCCGGGACTGTGGGTGCTGTTTGCTGTCACAGTCGGCGGTGCTGTCGGCGGAATTATCGGAATGTTTGTGAGTGTACCGATTTGTTCGGTGCTCTATGCACTTGGGAAAGAAGAGGTGCGCCGCCGTCTTTCCCTAAAGAAAAAAGCACCGCCAGAACCGGCAGTGCAGAAAAAAGAATAAAGATTGCAAAAAAGAACGCTTCAATCGAAGCGTTCTTTTTTGCTTTTGTAAGCTATTTCATTTTACTCCCATTCGCTCGGAACATTTTCCCACGCATCGGAAACTTTAATCTGTGTGATATTTTCTCCTTCGAACTGATTATTTCGAATTGTAACTTTAGATGCATCATGTCCACCCGATGCCCAGGAAGCTGATGTTAAATTGATTCCAGTTTTTCCATCTATTAATTTAAAGACGTTATTTTCCAAAATAATTTCACCATTCTGCGAATAGACATTGATGCCGTTTCCGGCTCCACCTGCTGGTGTATTGGTGAAATCAAAGGTGGAATTTTTGATTGTAAAGTTTCCAGCAGTTACTGTGCTGTTGTAACCCATTTCAAATGTACAGCCATCAAACACTAAACCATTTAACAATGTGCTGTTGAGGCATCCTAATGTCGGACGACCATCAATTCCAGTGAAACGCGTATTTTTAATGACGCCTGTTGTAACATGCTGTGAAAATAAACCGTATCCATCGGTGGCAATCACACAACCGTCCAAATAAACTTCTCCTGCATGGATAACACTTGGAGAAGCATTAAATGCTGTTTCCGGATCATATGGTGCAATAAAAGTTGTTCCAGCAGCGGTTAACACGCCTGTTCCAACGTCAACCAACATTCCATACGGTTGTGCTGTTTCAGTTGTGCGCTCAACACTACAGTTTTCCAATGTTAAATCCTTATTGTTTGTTTTAATTGGTGCATTTTGATCTGCACTATTCATTTCAAAACGGAATGAAATATTTTCAAATGCAACCCCATCGGAATCTACAAAAATTTTATCCTCAATTTTTGTGTCTTTACTTCCTGCGATTGTAAGCGGTTTGTCCACTGTAAGCGGAGCATCATACTCGCCTGCGCCGACAAATACGATTGAGCCAGGGGTTGCGTTGTTGATTGCTTCCTGCAATTTTGCACCATTTGCTGCTGCATCGCCGGTAGCATCTACATTCACCTGATCATAAACAGCATCTTTGTCGTAATCGCTCGAACCGAAGCCGTCTTCTTCCCAGACAGCCTGTTTTGCTTTCAGAACGATATCAAAATCAATAGAAGCACCCTGATACTCATTTCCTGCAGTCTCATTCATTTTAAAGACAATAGAAAAACGGTGTTCCTTATTTTCTGTAGTAACTTTTCCGCCGCGAATAACACTATGCTGTTTGTCAATATAATAAGCAAGTGAGTTATGAGGTTGTCCGTTCAGTGACGTATCACCAATACCAATAACGTACACATCAATTACATCAGCAATATTTACGTTGTTGTTTCCTGCAAATTCAATATTCTGAAGAGAAATCTCATAATCAAACGCTAAAGAACCTTCATTCACAACTTTAAAATCATAACCAAATGATCTTCCTGGTTCCCACTCGATTCCTTCAAATAATGCAGGATTTTCACTTACTTCCTTATAATCGTCATCAGTGGTATCCAGCAAACCACGATAATAAAAACCTGATTTCAAATTTCCCGCCTGAATAACGTTGCCTTCGTTTGTTACACTGTCTGCAAACCATGCAAATGTTGTGCCCAGAAGCATCACTGCACAAAGCATCATCGAAACAGCGCTCAGCCAAAGACTTTTCTTTGTTGCTTTCATTGCGTTTTTCCTCCATTTTTTAATTTCGTCAGTACAGTTTTGTACTATGTGTCTATTGTATTATGCATAACTGGTAAAATCAAGAATATGATTTTACAATATTAGTGGGCTAATTTGAAAAAATTATCCATGATTCAACACAAAAAAGCCTGAAAGAAACTCGTTCTCTCAGGCTTTTCTTTGTTTATCGTTCAATCGGAAGCCAACGCAGTACCGTCTGGATTTTTTCGTCCCAGTAGTTCCATGCATGATCGCCGGCAGATTCCTCATAGGTCAGGTCATAGCCAAGCGACAGCAGATGATCGCGCATGCGCACGTTCTGTTCGTACAAAAAGTCCTCCGTGCCGCACCACTGATACATCTTCGGCAGCGGCTTTCCGGATGCTTTCAATCGTTCTGCTGCGGCAAACAGATCATTTTCACTGCCCTTGACCTGATCGGCAGGACCGAAAATCTGCGCCCAAATCGGATTATCACTGTTTTTTGTGCAGGTATCGACCACATCCAGTCCGCCCGAAAGCGACGCCACCGCACCAAACGATTCCGATGCACAAAGTCCAAGCTTAAACGCGCCGTAGCCGCCCATCGAGAGGCCTGCCGCAAAGTTGTCCTCACGTTTGTCGGACATATTCGCAAAAAAGCTGCGGCATTTTTTCGGCAGTTCGTCACTGATAAACGTCCAGTAACGATTGCCCTGCGCCATATCGGTATACCACGCAAGGTGCACGGTCGGCATGACGACCGCGATGCCCAATTCGCTCACATACCGCTCAATCGAAGTGCGCCGCTGCCAGATGGTATGATCGTCGCTCATGCCGTGGAGCAGGTAAAGCGTTTTATACGGTTTTCCGCTTGCAACGCCCTTCATGCCGATCTGTGCCGTCGTCTGCTCGGGCAGGATCACGTCCATCGACATGCACATCGACAGCGCTTCCGAGAAAAAGTTTACATGAAACAGTGCCATTTTTTAAAACATCCCCTTATGGTTTTTCTATAGCACTATTCTACCATACCCGCAAGCAGTTTTTCAACCGTACCGTCCAGCAATTCCGTATCATACGAAACAAGATGTACCACATAGCTGTTGTCAGACTGCGACACGTTCACCGCCACACCGCGCGGCAGTTCGCTTTCATCAAACTCGATCTTCTTGACCGCATTGTTTCCGGCATAGACGATGTGGACAGCATCCGAGACTCCCACATATCCTTCCGCGTCCTCAAACCACCCGATGCCCGCCCACAAATCATCGGGAGCGGCTGCTTTCACGCGCTCCGCCGCCCAGAATCCGAGCGCATTTTTCTTTAGATGCAGCAGCATCGGTCTACTGCCTTCATCGTTTGTCTCCGTACGGATCACCTTGTACTCCCCGTTTACGTCATCCCATGCGTGGGTGATCGTCGTTACATAGGAGGAAGTTGCTCTTCCGCCCGCAAGCGAAATCGCAATCGAATCGCTCACTGACGCAAAAATCCACCACAGTACAAGAAGAAGTACCAGCACAACGCCCACAATGATCGACACTTTTTTCCTTGTCATAACCATTTCCTCCGTTTCATTAAAAAAGGACGCACGAATCGTGTGCCCCTCTTTTTTCTGTCTGTATTTCCCGGAAAACCGCTCTGATGCTGCACCGGACAACTTTCTGATTCGAGTATACCAAATCCTTCATCAAAAAGCAAGTCATTCCCAAAGTTTTTTGAAATGCATGACAAAAAGTGATTCCCCGATTATTCTTCCACTGCAAAATCTGCCGAAAGCAAAATTTCGCCGGCGTTTCTGCCGATCATTGCCGTAAAGGCACCCGGCTCGACTTCCCATTCGTAATCGCGGTTTAAGATGCAGAGTTCTTTTGACGTAAGCGTCATGGTAACCGTTTTCTGCTCACCCGGCAAAAGCGTCACGCGCGCAAAGCCTTTTAACTCCATGATCGGCTGGACAACGGAGGTGTAGTGATCGTCCACATACAGCTGAACGATCTCGTCGCCTGCGCGGTCGCCTGTGTTTTTGACATCAACGCTGACGGTAAGCGTGCCGTCTTTTTTGATCGTATCCGCCGAAAGCCGCAGGTTTTCATATGCAAAGCTTGTGTACGACAGACCGTAGCCGAACGGATACAGCGGGTTCCAGTCCATCTCGACATATTTTCTGCCGCCCGCCGGTTTGCGTGCATAGTGGCACGGAATCTGGCCGACGGTGCGCGGATACGAAAGCGTCAGCCTGCCCGACGGGTTTACATCGCCGAAGAGCACCTGTGCGACTGCCAGTCCGCCTTTTTCACCGTTGAAGCCCGCCTGCACGATTGCCGGCAGATGCTCCTGCTCCCATGTGCACGAAACAGGCCGTCCGGTATTCATGACAAGCACGACCGGTGTGCCGGTTTCATAGACAGCTTTCAAGAAGTCGAGCTGTTTGCCCGGCAGGTCAAACGATGTGCGGTCGAAGTTTTCACCGCTTGTTTCGGTCGAATCGCCGAGTGCAACGATTGCAATATCGCTCTCTTTTGCAAGTGCAACGGCACGATCAATCGTTTCCTCGCCGTCATCGACGCCGAAGATCACGCGCACACCGCGTGCATCGTTTCGAAATTCAACACGGATGCGGTACTCGCGGAAGCTGTCAAAATGGAACGGCACCATCTGGTTTGCGTCCTTTTCCTCCCAGCCGTCTACGATCAGTTCATCGTCGATATACAGACGCATGCTGTCCGGGCTCGAAAGGCCGACGCGGCCGTCGAATGTTTTTCCAAGATGCAGTGTGCCTGTCCAGCGCACACAGAACTGTTTCGAATCGATCACATCGTGCGGTTTATGGTAGATCCAGTTGAAGTTGATCTGCGGATCAAGGCGTGTGAGCACCGGTTCGCCCGAGAAGTCCGGGCCGTTAAAGTATTCGCCGGTGAAGCCGTAGTCGATATCGCGGATGCCGGCAGCTTCGTTGGGCACTGCGTGCATCCACCAGCGCTCAACCGGTTTGATTTCAGCGCCTAAGATGTTGCAGCCCTTGTCATACACCACTTCAGTGTTCTCACCGACCATTTGGCGTACGCCGTCGAGCAGGCTCACGGTTTTGTAATCCGGTTCGACGCAGTAGTCGCCCATGACGGCACGGTCCGCATTCGGACCTAAGACTGCGATCTTTTTGACCTCTTTCGAAAGCGGCAGAATGCCGTCATTTTTAAGGAGCACGACGCTCTTTTGTGCGATCTCAAGCGCTTTTTGCTGATGTGCTTCGCTATGGATGACGTTTGCTTCGTTTTCTTCGTCCACATACGGGTTTTCAAACAGTCCGAGCATGAATTTGCACCGCAGCATACGCGAAACGGACGTGTCGATATCGTCCATCGTGATTTCGCCGCTTTCGAGCATCTCTTTCATCAAACGGCGGTAGTCCTCGTGCGAATAGTCGGCAAACTGCACGTCAACACCGGCTTTCACCGAGTTTTTGAGTGCCTCTTTCGGTGTTGCAGCGTTGTGGTGTGCGGTGTGCTGCATGATGATTGCCGTCATGTCCGCGCGGACAAATCCCGGCATGCCCCATTTGTCACGGAGCACTTCGGTTAAAATCTCGTGGTCGGCAATGACCGGGAAGCCGTCAATCGAGTTATACGATGCCATGACGTTCGTTGCACCGCCCTCGACGACTGCCGATTCAAACACCGGCATACAATAGGAAAACACATCGTGACGGCCCATGGTGGTCGGTGCACAGTTTAAGCCGCCGATCGGGTTGCCGTAGCCGGTGTAGTGTTTAAGCTCCGACAGCACGGCATCCGGTGCAGACACGTCGCCGTCTTTCTGCAAGCCTTTGACCACAGCAGTTCCGAGTTTTGTGCTCAAATACACATCCTCGCCGTATGTTTCCTCGGTTCTTCCCCAGCGCGGGTCGCGTGCCAAATCAAGCACCGGTGCAAACACTTCACAGATGCCCTTTGCACGGGATTCTTCTGCGATGGCGCGTCCCATGTCGTATGCAAGTTCCGGCGAAAACGTGCTTGCCAGTGTGATCTGCTGCGGGAAAATCGTTGCATCCGAACGATGCAGACCGTGCAGCGCTTCCTCATGGATAAAATACGGAATGCCTAAGCGTGTATGCTCGACAGCATAGCGCTGCAACGCGTTGTGCACGCGGGAATCCGATTTGCGTTTTTCCATTTTCTCTTTGCACTCACTGCGCAGCGGTTCTTCGATTTTATCCCAGTCAATCGTCGAAAAATCCTGATCAATCTGATCGAGCTTTTCGTCTAAGGTCATGCGGGAAAGAAGATCGCGGATACGCGCTTCAATCGGTGCGTTTTTGTCTTTATAAAGCATGAAAATGCTCCTTTCTCTTCCGCTTCGTGCTTGTGCACGATATTGCTACTGCAAGTATAGCACGCCTTTTTGATTTTGCAACTGTTTTTTCGCCAAAATTCGCATGAGTTTTCTCGTTCCTCTTTCTTTTTGTGAAGGAGATGTGGTATAATCAAACAAAAGAAATGCACAAAATAATGGAAACGCGTTTTGCGTTTTGACAGGAGGAGTATTGTGGACAAATATAAACGTCTTGCCTCAAATACTGTGATTTTTGCAATCGGTACATTCAGCTCGAAGTTTTTGGTCTTTCTGCTGATGCCGCTTTATACCTGGGCGCTGTCGCCTGCCGAATATTCCGTCACTGACTTGATTGTCCAGTGCGGCAACCTGCTTTTGCCGCTTGTCACACTCGGTATCGTCAATGCGATCATCCGCTTTGGCCTTGATAAATCCGTACGCAAAAGCGAGGTCCTCACAAACGGACTTTTGACGCTGCTTATTGGCTTTATCCTGCTTTTATGCTTTGCGCCGCTCATTTCGATGGTCAAAACCATCGCAGGACACACACTGCTTGTCTATATCTTTGTGCTGACCTCGTCGCTTCGGTCTATCTGTTCACAGTTTGTGCGGGCGAGAGGACTTGTCAAGCTCTTTGCATTCGACGGCATTTTAAGCACCATCACCACGATTTTATTCAACATTTTATTCCTTGTCGTGTTTAAATTCGGCGTCATCGGCTATATTATGGCGATCGTCTGCTCTGACCTTTTGTCCTCGATTTTCTTGTTCTTTATCGCAAGCCTGTGGCGCTATGTAAACTTTAAACACATCAATCTCTCGCTGTGGAAAGAGATGATCGTCTATTCTCTGCCGCTCATTCCGAACATGATCTGCTGGTGGATCACAAACGTATCCGACCGCTTTATTGTATCATATATGCTCGGCAACGAAGCAAACGGCTTATATGCGGTGTCCTATAAGCTGCCGACGATCATCAACGTATGCTCCACCATTTTCATCAGCGCATGGCAGATTTCCGCCATCACCGAGGAAAAAGGGCGCAACCGCTTTTTCTCAAAAATCTTTAAATCATACAGTGCGCTCATTTTCATGGCGGGCGCGGCACTCATCCCGTTTTCAAAGCTCGCCGTTATACTTTTAGCACAGGACAGCTACTACGGCGCATGGGCATACATCCCGTTTTTGGTGCTGGCAACCGTGTTCAACTGCTTCGGCGCATTTGCAGGCAGTGTGTATACCGTCGAGAAAAAGAGTATTTTCTCGTTTTTGACGATCTCTGTGGGCGCTGTTATCAATGTCGTTTTGAACCTCATCCTGATTCCTGTCTGGGGTGTAAACGGTGCGGCATTTGCAACGTTCTTCTGCTACTTTGTGGTGTTTATCCTGCGTGTCATCACCGCGCGCAAATTCATCAAAATGCGCGTTTATCCCATGCGCACAACGATCAATACCGTCATTCTTTTGATTCAAAGCCTTGTCATGATTTTTGAAGTTCCCGGCTGGATGTTCATTGAAGCTGTTCTGGTGATCGGGCTTTTGATCTTTAATTTAAAACTAATCATTCAGATTCTTGTGACAATTCTCAAGCGCAAAAAACGCTGAGAACGGTTTAGGAGGTTTTTCTTCATGGATGCATATACCGAACGAAATTATACACTGCTGTGCGATTTTTACGAGCTTACGATGGGAAACGCCTATCTTGAGAGCGGCCGCAGCGGTGACACGGCCTATTTTGACCTGTTTTTCCGCACCGTTCCGGACAATGGCGGCTTCGCGATTGCGGCAGGTCTTGAACAGGTGATCGATTATATCAAATCCCTGCATTTCACCGCAGAGGATATCGAATACCTGCGTCAAAAGCAGCTTTTCTCGGAGGATTTTCTCTCGCTTTTAAAAGATTTCCGCTTCACGGGTGACATCTATGCGGTACCGGAAGGCACACCGATTTTCCCACATGAACCGATCCTTACTGTCTGTGCACCCGTCATGGAGGCACAGATCGTCGAAACATTTCTGCTTCTTTCGATCAACCACCAGTCGCTGATTGCCACAAAGGCAAACCGCATTGTCCGTGCCGCAAAGGGCCGTCCTGTTTCCGAATTCGGCTCCCGCCGGGCACAGGGTGCTGACGGCGCGGTCTTAGGTGCGCGTGCGGCATATATTGCAGGCTGTGCTTCCACTGCCTGTGCGCTGTCCGACCGTGTTTACGGTGTTCCGGCTGGCGGCACGATGGCACATTCGTGGGTGCAGATGTTCGACAGCGAATACGACGCGTTCGTCACCTACTGCCGCACGTATCCGCACCAGGCAACGCTCTTGGTCGACACATACAACGTATTAAAAAGCGGTGTGCCGAACGCGATCCGCGCATTCAAAGAAGTACTGCTGCCGCAGGGCATCACCTCGTGTGCCATCCGCATCGACTCGGGTGATATCACCTATTTATCACGCAAAGCACGCAAAATGCTCGACGACGCGGGACTGCCGTTTTGCAAAATCGTTGCGTCGAACTCGCTCGACGAATATATCATCGAAACGCTCATCGAACAGGGCGCAAAAATCGACGCGTTCGGCGTCGGTGAACGGCTCATCACCTCAAAGAGCGCACCGGTATTCGGCGGCGTTTATAAACTGAGTGCGGTAAAGCCTGCAGGCAGTGATACGATCATTCCGAAAATCAAGGTGAGCGAAAATACCGCCAAAATCACGAACCCGCACTTTAAAAAGGTGTACCGCCTGTTTGAAAAAGAAACCGGCAAAGCAATCGCCGATCTTCTCTGCGTACACGACGAAGTGATTGACGAAACCCAGCCGCTCGAGCTGTTTGATCCGGAGGCCACTTGGAAACGCAAAACAGTGACTGACTTTGTCGCAAAAGAACTGCTGGTTCCCGTGTTCTTAAACGGCGAATGTGTGTATGAGTCGCCCGACATCGAAACAATCCGCAATTACTGCGCCGAACAGATCGAAACACTCTGGGACGAAGTCAAACGTTTTGAAAATCCGCACACCTATTATGTCGACCTCTCGCAGAAGCTTTATGACATCAAGCATGATCTTTTGAAAAAAGCGCGTGCATAACAGAAAGAAGGCACATCAGCTATGAAACTATCGGAAAATGGACGCGCATGTGCGTCCATCCAGATTGCACCGGATGCAAGCGAGCCGATTCGGTATGCCGCTCAGGAACTTTCGCACTTTTTGTCGCAGATCTGCGGTGATACCTTCCCGGTTTCCACCGGTCACATGGAAAAAACGGGACCTGAGATTTTGGTCGGCACAAGTCCCCGCACCGATGCACTCCAGCTCACCGGAGAAATTTTGGCGCTCGGACAAGAAGGCACACTCATCCGTGTGGTGGATGACAATTTGGTGCTGGGCGGAAACGGCCGCGGCGCGCTCTACTGCGTCTATTCGTTTTTGGAGGACTGCTTGGGCGTTCGGTTCTTCACACCAAACGACACGTATGTACCCGAACAGCCGACGATCGACGTACCGGACCACACCGACTGCACGTATCATCCGGTACTTGAGTACCGCGACCCGCACATGGGCGAAATGATGCACCACCCTGATTTTGCAGTGCGCCGGCGGGCAAACGGATGGTCTGTCCCGTTTGAACCACAGCATGGCGGCAGTGTGCGCTATGCAGACGGCTTTTTTGTCCACACAGTGACAAAGCTCTTGCCGCCCGATCAGTATTTCGACGAACATCCCGAATATTACGCCCTGCGTGACGGCGAGCGCCTGCGTGAAAAAACACAGCTGTGTCTCTCCAACCAGGAGGTTTTGGCGCTGGTGATCGAGCGCGTGAAAGAAGAACTGCGCCGTCAGCCGGACGCGACGATTTTCTCTGTTTCGCAGGACGATAACTATAATGTCTGCACCTGTGACAAGTGCCGCGCCATCGACGAGGAAGAAGGCAGTCATGCCGGCGCAATGATTCGGTTTGTCAACCAGATCGCCGAAGCCATTGAGGAAGAATTCCCGAATGTCATCATCGACACGCTCGCATATCAGTTCACCCGCACCCCGCCGAAGAAAACAAAACCGCGCAAAAACGTGTGTGTGCGTCTTTGCACGATTGAATGCTGCTTTATCCATCCGCTGCGGGAGTGCCGCACCGATGATCCGGATGCACCTACGCCAAACGGAGAGGTGAGCCTTGCGGAGGATATCATCGGCTGGAGCAAAATCTGCGACCGGCTGTACATCTGGGACTATGTGACAAACTTCTCGCACTACTGGATGCCGCATCCGAACTTCCATGTGCTCGCAGACAACATTCGCTTTTTCATTGAGCACGGCGTCAAAGGCATTTTTGAACAGGGATGCCCGGAGCCAAACGGCGGCGAAATGACAAATCTGCGTGCTTACATCATTTCAAAATGCCTCTGGAATCCGGATACCGACGAACAAAAAGCGGAGGACGAATTCCTCACCTATTTATACGGTCCGGCAGCACCGCTCATGAAAGAATACATGGAAACGGTTTATCATGCAGCGCTCGACAAAGGCTGTCATCTCTACTGTTTCAATCATCCGGACAAACCATGGCACACCACGGAACTGGTGGAACAGTGCGAATCGCTGTTTAACCGCATGGAAAACACGGCGTCTTCTCCGGCAATCCTGTGGCGGATTCGCCGGGAGCGTATGGCGGTGCGGTATTTACGGATTCTGCTCACCGAAAAAGGCAGTGACGAGCGTGCGCGGCTATTGGACGCATTTGAGCGAGATGTCAAGCCATACGGTGTTGATCAGCTGTGGGAGCACGGCTCGATGGAATTCTGCCTGGATGTTCTGCGCGGAAATAAGGAGCCGGGATACTGGTGGGGCAAATGACCGACGCATACCGCCGCTGCACGCTGTGCCCGCGGATGTGCGATGTTGACCGAACGGCCGGCCAAACGGGTGTGTGCGGTATGACCGACACGCTGATGGTCGGACGGGCGGCGCTCCACTTCTGGGAAGAGCCGTGTTTAAGCGGCAGCCGAGGATCGGGAACGGTGTTTTTCTCAGGCTGCAATCTGCGGTGCGTGTTCTGCCAGAATCACGCACTCAGTACCGTGCATGATGGTGTTGCGATCACAGCCGAGCGGCTCGGCGAAATCTTTTTGGAATTAGAAGCACAAGGTGCGCATAATATCAATCTCGTGACGCCGACGCATTACGTCCCGCATATCATTAAAGCAATTAACTATGCGTATTCTCATGGCATTTCTATCCCATTTGTATATAACTGTAGCGGATATGAATCCGTCGAAACGCTCAAAATGCTCGACGGGCTCATCGATATCTATCTCCCTGACTGCAAATACGACCACCCGGACTATGCCGCCCGCTATTCGAGTGCGCGGGATTATCCAGAAGTGGCACGTGCGGCGATTGCGGAAATGGTACGCCAATGCACACCAATCGAATGGGACAAAGACGGGATGATGCGCCGCGGTGTGATTGTGCGGCATTTGATGCTGCCGGGACGCATGAGCGAAACAAAGGAGATTCTCCGCGATCTTTATGACGCGTACGGCGACCAAATTTTTATAAGCCTCATGAATCAGTACACGCCGCTTCCGCACTGCAAAGACTTTCCCGAGCTTTACCGGACGATTACGGCAGAGGAATATGACGAAGCCGTTTCGTTTGCACAACGCATCGGCATTCAAAACGCATTCATCCAAGAAGGCGGCACGCAAAAAGAAAGCTTTATTCCGTTATTTGACGGCACAGGCTGTATCAAATAAGCAAAAGCGCATGAACCAAATGGTTCATGCGCTTTTTTATCGATATCATTTTCCGCAGTGATGGCACATGCGTCCCTCATTGCCGTATCCGCACAGCGGCAAAAGCTTTTTGCAATTTGGGCACCGATATAAAATAAACCAAATCGCAATCATAACTGCTGCAAGCGCTGTGGTTGTGATAACCACAGGCATCACAAAAAATGAAAGCGACGGGAAAAACCGAATCACTGTACTCACCACCAAAAGCGCGAGAATCAGCCCGAAGCCTCCCTTGAAAATTACCCGCATAACACGCAATCTGACACGCCGCATGACCCTGTCCCCTTTCGTTTTTTAAAACAGCCAATCTTCTGTGTCTATGGTATCAGGGTTCCGATGCGTCTTCTATCAAGCAAAGGTCAAATGGATGTAAAAACGAAAAGCCAAAACGCAAAAGAGCCCGTCTGATGACGGGCTCTTTTGTTTTTCTTGGCAGAAACCGCTATTATGGCTTTAACATGATGATTTCATGTGTAAAATACTGCTCCTGAAACGAAACCGCCGCTTCGATTTCGTCGCGCGTGTATGTACGGCCGTCCGGAACAGCCACCCACTTTTCTTCGACATCGTCCGCCCGATGGATGACGGCGACCACCGTCCCGCAAAAGGAAGAAACCGCTCCCTCCACGCCGAGTACATACACATCCTGTTCCTCGCCGTCCGGCGCCATGATACCTTCCACATAGCCGTAATTCACAGGATAAATGAGATGCGGATATTTCGGATGACGGCTTCCCAGCGGACGGTCAATCGTAACCGTCACACGTCTTTGCTTCATTATAGGCTTCCTCATGTCTTTTTGAGAAATTCTGTCCCGCATTTCGGACAGCGCACCCGCACCTTACCCTTTTTTCGCGGAACACGCAGTTTTTGCTTGCATGTCGGGCAGGTGAAATATGCATAGTGCAGATGATCCTTAAAAAACGCAATCGGATGGGTGAAAAACCGTTTTACCCCACCCCATATCCGCAAAAACACCTGATTTTCCTGATAACGTGCCGCTGTACGTTTTGACATAAACCGATAAAAATATACAATCAGTAATAAAAGTGCCGGAATCATCAGAATGAGATTGTTTAACGCACTCGACAAAATGGATAAAATCAAATAGCCAATGAGCGTCGCAAATCCCAGTGCATCATTGCCGTACCGGCCGTATAAAAACCGACGAAGAAAGTCAAACAATCGATTCATCTTCGCTTCTCCCCTTCATTCTCATAAATGATCGTTATTTTTCAGTATAGCATAACAAAATTGCGGGATATGGACAGTTTGTAAACCTTTTTTGGCTTGACTTTGCAAACGGGTCGTGCTATCATAAAGCCAAACGACGATGAGGGACGCGTGCCTTTTTCCTCAGCCAGAGAGAAACCCCACCGGCTGAAAGGGTTTTTGAGCGAACAGGGCAAACCGCTACCACCCTCGGAGTGCACGGCAATCAATATTTTGAGGAACCGTGCCGGGCGAACCTGTCCGTTATTGCAGGTATGAGTGGCCGGATTGTCCGGCAATTTGGGTGGAACCATGGAGTGTTATGCACTTCATCCCTTGTGTGACGGGATGAAGTGCTTTTCTTTTTCCCGTCAAAACGACGACTTGATTCACAGAAAGGGAGATCCGAACATGAACATCACATTAAAAGACGGCAGTGTCAAAACGGTGGAAGCCGGCATCACTGCCGCAGACGTTGCAAAAGAGCTGAGCATGGGTCTTTACAAAGCCGCTTGCGTCTGCGAAGTAAACGGCGAGATCTGCGACCTGCGCACCCCGCTTACTGAAGACTGCACGCTCTCGATTCTCACATTCGATGATGCAGAGGGCAAAAAAGCATTCTGGCACACTGCATCCCACGTCCTCGCACAGGCAGTCAAACGCTTATTCCCGGCTGCAAAACTCGCAATCGGCCCGGCAATCGAGGGTGGTTTTTACTATGACTTCGACGTCGAAAAGCCGTTTTCTCCGGACGATCTTGTAAAAATCGAAGCTGAGATGAAAAAAATCGTCAAAGAAGGCCTCGCACTCAACACCTTCACACTCTCTCCGGACGAAGCACTCGCAAAACTGCGTGAGATGGATGAGCCGTACAAAGTGGAGCTGTGTGAAGAACACGCACAAAAAGGCGAACCGATCCGCTTTTATGAGCAGGGCGAATTTGTCGATCTGTGCGCAGGTCCGCACCTGATGACAACTGCACCGATCAAAGCATTCAAACTGACGTCCTCGACCGGCGCTTATTGGCGTGGCAGTGAGAAAAACAAAATGCTCTGCCGTGTGTATGGTACTGCATTCCCGAAAGCATCCATGCTCGAAGAACATCTGAGCCGCATGGAAGAAGCAAAAAAACGTGACCACAACAAACTCGGCCGTGAATTGGGCTTCTTCACAACCTCCGACCTGATCGGTCAGGGTCTGCCGATTCTTCTGCCGAAAGGCGCACGCGTCATTCAGCTTCTGCAGCGTTTTGTCGAAGACGAGGAGCAGAAACGCGGCTGGCAGCTCACCAAAACACCGTTTATGGCAAAAAGCGACCTGTATAAAGTATCCGGTCACTGGGATCACTACAAAGACGGCATGTTCGTTTTAGGCGACGAAGAGAAAGACAACGAAGTCTTTGCGCTCCGTCCGATGACCTGCCCGTTCCAGTATCAGGCATACCTTGCAAAAGGCCGTTCCTACCGCGAACTGCCGCTTCGTTATAACGAAACTTCGACGCTGTTCCGCAACGAGGCTTCCGGCGAGATGCACGGCTTGATCCGCGTTCGTCAGTTCACGATTTCCGAAGGTCACTTAATGTGCACACCGGCACAGCTCGAGGACGAATTCCGCCGCTGCCTTGAACTTGCGATCTACATGCTCAAAACGCTCGGTCTTTATGACGATGTGTCCTACCGTTTCTCGATGTGGGACCCGAACGACCGTGAAAAATACATCGGCACCGAGGAGCAGTGGAACGAAGCACAGGATATGATGCGCAAAATCCTCAATCACCTCGAAATTCCGTTTGTGGAAGGCGTCGGCGAGGCTGCATTCTACGGCCCGAAACTCGACATCCAGATCCGCAACGTTCACGGCAAAGAGGACACGCTCATCACCATCCAGATCGACCAGCTGCTCGCAGAAAAATTCGGCATGGAGTACACCGATGCAGACGGCACAAAGAAAACGCCGTACATTATTCACCGTACTTCCATCGGCTGCTACGAGCGTACGCTCGCACTGCTGATCGAAAAATATGCCGGCGCATTTCCGCTGTGGCTTGCACCGACACAGGTCAAAATCCTGCCGATCGGCGAGCGTCAGCACGCATATGCAAACGAGCTGCTCGAACACTTAAGTGCACACGGCTACCGCGTGGAGCTTGACGACCGCAACGAGAAAATCGGATATAAAATCCGCGAGGCACAGCTTGACAAAGTGCCGTATATGCTCGTTCTGGGCGACAAAGAAGTCGAAGCACGCACCGTTGGCGTTCGTTCGCGTAAAGACGGCGATTTAGGTCAGCTTTCGCTCGACGAACTGTTTGCAAAACTCGACGAAGAGATCCGCACCAAAGCAATTCGATAAAAAATGCAAAAAGCACGTTCTTTTTTACGAAAGAACGTGCTTTTTTCTTTGAAAAAACACTTGCAATGCAAGATAAAATCTGCTATAATAATTAAGCATTCGATTTCGAATGCTTAATTATTCGGAGAGGTATCGAAGTGGTCATAACGGGGCTGACTCGAAATGCTGCGCTGTTTTGAGAAGTCAAAACTTAACAAAGCCTTTAACCATGCGGGTTTACGGCATACCGACCGCCTCAGAACACGCTGAGTTCTAATGAAAATTCTAATAAAATTAAATAACGCGTTAACCTCGCGAATGCGAGTTAACAGATACGGAGATGTACCCAAGTGGTTGAAGGGTCCGGATTCGAAATCCGGTAGGTCGGTTCTGCCGGCGCTGGGGTTCAAATCCCCACATCTCCGCCAAGCAAGGCTTGGAGCCAAACGTGCTCCAAGCCTTTTTATTTCATCTGAGGTCAACTGTCCGTGTACATAGTGTCAAAGCATTGTTGACTACCATCAAAAATCTGTTGCATTTTTGACATCAGCCCGTCTACTCTCCTCTCGTTGTTGCTGAAATATGCGATTGTAAAAAGTACTCTAGGCAACGCATAGGTTTTCGTACTGCTCATGTGCGATAAACCGTTGGTTTTCATGATAGATGTTTTCCAGCACTTCACGCTTCCTTTAGAATGGCTTTTCAACAATGTATCTGGAGAGACAAATAATCCCCAGTTCATGCTCAATCTTCTCAAGCTTCTGCGAAAGCATGTCAATCTCTTTGGACGTGTGGGTATGTTGCATATTCTGAATAGAACAGCATAATTTCTGCTATGAAAAACGTGCTCTGTAAAATATGAATCTTTTGGCTAAGATCTTTGATTAGGTCTCCTTTTTCGTAACACTGAATAACATTTTGTTTAATCTCCACCGGGTATTCTATCGAAATGGATTCATTCGCTTTCGACAAATAAAAATAGAATCAACGTGGTTTATTGTCAAACGGTTGAGAAGAAGATGTGGAATATGGTATAATTTTATCAAAAAAATGTTTGTATTTTATTCAAAAGCGTAATTTCGCAAATTACAATAGTAGAGCTTCTTTGCTTAATAAAAGAAATTGAGGGAAAAGATTATGTCAACAACAATTGATAGTATGACAGGGATAGTAATAAAATCCCCTTTTTTCGATGGGCCTTCAGCGCTCGAGTTGTTTCCCACTCATCCCAGCGCACCGAAAAAAAACCGAGTTGCACTTCTCTACGGGGCAAATGGAAGTGGAAAAAGCACAATTGCGCAAGGATTTAGAGAGTATCAGGGATCGGTATCTCCCAGAACAGTAGAGTTAAGTCCTTCAGTGGGAACAGCAATTATCAAAATGTCCCCAGGAATGAAGGCGGAAAAAATCTTTGTTTTTGATGAAGAATATATCTCCCAGAACATCAAAGTACAAGAAAATGGCTTGGGGACAATTGTCCTATTAGGTAAACAAATAGAACTCGAAAAACGATTAGAAGAAGTGACGAAGCAAATTGCTCAAACTCAAAACGATATTGATTCTAAACGTGAATTTATTGAACACTATACTTTAGAAAATAATATTTTGGCTCCACAATACTGGAAAAACTTAATAGTTAGGAAATTGCAGGTAAAAGGCGGTTGGGCCGAAACAAGTGGTATACGAATAAAAAAGAATCAAATTAAAACGCGGGTAACAGATGCAGAAGTTGATAGATTGGGTAGACTAAAACCACGCAAAGATGAAGCAACAACACACTCAGAGTTTGATGAGTTATTTAAGGTCTTTGATAGTGTCAATACTTCTGTAACACCTGTTACTCCGCCAATTCAAATTATTGTGCCGCCAAAGAGTGTAATTGAGAAAAGTGAAAAACTGTTAGGAAAAGTTCCACAGAAGCCGACTTTAACCTTGCGAGAGCAAGAGCTGCTTCAGACACTTGGAATTGATGTACTTTCAAACGCCAAAGGTTTCTTGTCAGCAAAATCATATCAAATTTGCCCAACTTGCTTGCAGTCAATTCCCGAAAGTCATAGGACAACATCTCTACAGCAAATTGAGAATATCTTAAACCGTGAAGTAGAAGAGTACCGTGACGAATTAAAAGGTTTGATATTGCCTGAAGTACAAACAGACATTTATCAAGGTTATAGCGTTTTGGATTCTGAACTTTTAGGAAAAGTTATGATACAGATATCCTCTGTTAATAAGCTAGTCGCAAACCACAACAAAGCAGTTCAAGATAAGATAGCTGACCCGCTTTCTCAGATAAAATATAACCACCCAGAAGATTTGATAGAAGCATATAACCAACTAAACAGGATTTTATTGGATTTAGAAAACAAACGAGATACTTATAATGGAATTATTGCCGATAGGGGGACTGCAGAGGGCGAACTTCTGAAATTAAATGACGAAATAGCACATTATACAATCGATGCTGAATATCAATCTCTACTGCAACAGCGATTAGCAAAACAAACGGCAGAAGACGAACTTGATAAGTTGGTTCAATCGCAAGCAGATCTGATAAAAGAGCGGCACCACTTAGACGCGCAGCGAAAGAATTTTCAAATTGCTGTTGAGCAGATTAACAGATCTCTTTCTTATATTTTCTATAGTGATAGCCGAATTTCGTTACATCTGGAAAATGATCAGATGTATCATTTAAAGGTGAATGGGAAAGCCGTCTCTCCAGATAAAATATCTTGTGGAGAACGAAATGCTTTAGCATTAAGCTACTTCTTTACAGAAATTGCAAAAGAAACGGAATTTCAAAAGCTATACTATGATGAAATGCTTTTGGTCATTGATGATCCTGTTTCAAGTTTTGATGTCGAAAACCGAGTAGGGATTTTGTCTTTCTTAAGATATAAATTGAGCCAAGTGCTTTCTTCCTGTGCAACAACTAAAATTCTCATGATGACGCATGATGTAAGTGTGATGTTCGATTTGCAGAAGGCCATGGAAGAAATTTCATCATACTGTGCCGGAGTAGGAAAACATGCCGAATATTGTTCGTTTCAACTCATTAATAAAACAATAAATCCGTTTATGTCTAAGTCTCATAGTGAATATACACGGTTAATGCGTTGTGTATACGAATATGGTTGCAATGCTGATGTTGAGATGGAACTAACTATTGGTAATATAACAAGGCGAGTTCTGGAGGCGTTTGCAACATTCACATTTAAAGAAGGGGTTGAGAAAGTAAGCCTAAATCCGCATGTACTAACCTTAATTCCAGATCAAAATAAAAGAGAATATTTCCAACACTCCATGTATCGTTTAGTTTTGAATACCGAGAGCCATTCTCAGGAAAGTGTACAAGGCGCACCAGAGCTGAGTTTCTTCAGTCATCTCTCTGTAGCAGAAAAGCAACGCACGGCCAGGGATGTCTTATGTTTTATGTATTACGTTAATCCGGTTCATGTATTGTCTCATCTGCCCAAGGCTCAGAGAGACTTAGACAGTTGGATGCAAGACATAAAATAAAGTACCGTAACGGAATTTGACGGCGAAGGAATCATCGCAAAGGGATACGCCAAGACGATTGACAAGGCTTACTGCGGAAAACATATCCATACTTCTTTTCAGATCCGTATGCCCTATGTGAAAGGAATGCTTCACGAGGTGGATTTCAAAGATTTCCTGCACGAGTACGGCACAAAGGAAATTACCGATATATGGGGTGTGCGTCATCCGGTAGAGGATGTGGATATTATCCTGACAAAAAGCATGTTCAAAGGATACGGCTGGCTTACCGAAAACCAAATGACGTGGGAAGATTACTGGGATGCATTCCGCCGTTATCGTCATGCACTGTATATCACCAATGTAAGCAAGGAAAAACCGCAGAAATTCACTGAGCTGAATTATCAGTTTCTGAATACCGTCTCCATGAAAGCGGAGGAGTTTCGCCCCGCTGATTTGCCTGACGGCTGGACGGTAAGTCCCGAAAGCGATTCCCGCAACTGGCTTACCAAGCAGACCGAAACGGAATACTACCGACTATGCGCCGACAGCGAATACCGCAGACAGCATTTTCTTTCTGCCCTTTCTCTTCGGGGCATCGATAAAAACAGCCGTCCGTACCTGCTCGGACAGATTCTGAAAAAGAATCCGGCGTTTATCGGTGAATCAGTATATGCGGATGAGCTTGATGCACTGGCAGAAAAGGTCTGCCGCAATTATTCCATGGGGATTTTGCGCATCGCCGGTGACAACCGGTTCCTGTCCGGAGACTTACTGCGCTTTCTGACTCTTCTCATCGATCCCGACATCAGAAAAATGAACGCCGTCCAGCGCAGGCACTACGCGGCTCTGAGCGCTTTGACCTTTAAGGGGAATTCCTTTTATGCACCGAAAGCGGCATATGAACAGCCGGAGACCTGCACACTTTTGCGCAGTCCGCACATTGCACGCAATGAGGAAATCCTGCTCCGCCCGTACGGAAAAGAAGAAGCGCTCCGCAAATACTATTTGGGGCATCTTTCCGATGTGGTGATGGTGGACGCTGAGATGTATGCGGCCGAACGTCTCGGCGGTGCAGACTACGATGGTGATATGATCAAAACGATTGCCGATCCCGTGCTGAATGCATGCGTTCAGAGGAACTATGACTTTGAATCACAGCTTGACAACACAAGCAATATGCCGTTTCTGAAAATTCCTGCGGCAGAGCCGCGCATCTGCGATGCTGACGATTGGCATGCACGGTTTGAAACCGTGAAGAATACTTTTTCCTCCCGTGTCGGGCAAATCTCCAACGCTGCGCTTGACCGAGGCATTATTGCCTACAATGAAAACTCGGACGTTGCGGAGCAGGAACGCTGCCGGGAAGAAACCGAAACACTGGCCATTCTGACAGGACTTGAAATTGACTCGGCAAAAAGCGGTGTGAAACCGGACTTATCGGAATATCTCGGGCAGTCTGATTTCAAGCGGAATCTGTTTTTAAAATACAAATACCTGATAGAAAAAAACAGCGGCAGATCCCAATGGTATGAGCCGACGCCGCGCGAGAAGCTGGAGACGTTTATACAAAGCACTGACTGGAGCAAGGTCGATTCCAATTTAGAGAGACTTCCCTATCTTGCCTACAAGCTGAAAGCATGCACGCCGAAAATCAAGGCAAAGCCTGCGCCTGACAATGAACTGTTTTCGTTTGCCGCCGATCCCGCTTGGAAAGACAGTCTCGATCCGTCACTCCTTTCTCTGACGGAAAATATCATCCGCGAGTACCATTCCTGTCTGAGCCGTATCCGTATCAGCAAGGCGCCGGTTAAAAACCGTCAGAAGAAGAATGACATGGAACGGATTTTATTTTCCCGCGGTCAGGAGGAATCTTATACTACCGATGAACTGTACGCCGCATTTTCGGTATTGGAGCCGGAACACATTTCACAGCTCAGAAATATGCTCCGCGAGCAGGAATGGCACATGATGGATGCAGGCGAGCGGGAGTGTTTTCTGCGTGATAATCTGCCGGAGGACATCTTTGACGATTACGGCAGATTGCTGTGTGATTTTCGCTTTGGGGGTTATCGGATTCTCGGCGACCTGATCTGCGACATTGATGACGAAAACAAGAACCAGGAACGCAGGCGCTTAATCCGTGACGGAGATTCTGATCTCATGTCTGTTATGTTAGAGTCCTACCAAACAAAACTGCCGGTGGAGAGTTATCGGGAGGCGACAGCCAAGGGATGCCGCCGGTACCTTGAGCAATATATCAGCCCGAGCCTTGCGGTGCGTTATGCCGCGGCTCTCGGTAAACGGGAATTTATATGGGATGTTCTGCTCGACAAAGCAGCAGAGAATGTTCGTGTACCGGAGGTGCGCCGTGATTAACGAAAAAGAAGAGTTTGATGCATACACGGGAACGGTGGCATATACAGCAAAAGACAAACAGGACTCCGCTTATCTCGGACGATTTACCTTTGACAGTATTCTGGACGGCGAAGGGCTTGCCCGCGTCCTGACCGTTATCGCACGGGGATTTCTGTGGCGTTCTGACTGTGATGCCGGCTATGCGCACCGGGCGCTCTGCGCCTGGTGCAGTATCCCGGACAGTAAAAAAGCCGCTCCGAAAGAGGAGTGGCAGTTTCAAAGTGATTTCCGTGATCTGTACGATGAGTTCCCCGAACTTGTAAGCAGTGACGGAGCAGGCTGGTTTTACCGCCATGTTCACGGTATCTCAGATTTTGTACTCAGTCATCCCGATAAAGTCAGCAAAACAGCCTATAAAAAAGCGGAACTCATTTACAAAGGCTGGGACAGGCAATGGCGCAAAAAGGTTGTACAGTATCAGGTTCCGCTGTTTTCGCCGGAGACAAAGGGCGGCTGGATCATTCGGTTTGATGACATCATCGCTGATGCACTGGAACTGGGCGCTTTGCGTGAGGAAGAAATATCACTGCCGCAGGAGCTGACAGATCGTCTTGCTTCAGCCGTACCGGAAATCCGTGACGATGTCCTTCCGACGCTGGTCCGATATTATATCGCCAACAAGCCGGATGATACCGACTGGGTTGTGCTTCCCGTCAGCAATTTTGACGCTTATTTCGGCACGACTTCTTTCAGCCGCAAGTGGCTGAGCAAAATTCCGTCTGAAATTATGGAACGGCAAAAGCAGAGCTTCGGCGTGTGCCGGTATCGGATCGCCGGAGAATGGCTGATGTAAAAAGCTGTGTCATATAAAGAGCGCCAAATCTGTGTTGTAGACAGTAAATGCCGGTGTGCAAAAAACACACCGGCATTTTAGATTTTATTCTTTAATCATTATCGTCATCCCAAAGTGTACTGCAATTTTCTTCGTCTTCGCGCCTATATTCGCTATCGTCCCAGTTATATACATACTCTCCTCGGTCTGAACTAAATCCGTCTTTTTCGATCCACTCATATTCGCCGGAATCATAGTTAAAACACCATTTTGGCATAATCGTTATTCCTCCAATCCGAGCACATACAAAAGCATGCTGTATGCGGCACCCTTTTTTGCATCTTTTTTCGATGAAGAAACTT
This sequence comes from uncultured Oscillospiraceae bacterium, assembly GCA_949299455.1. GTDB lineage: Bacteria > Bacillota > Clostridia > Oscillospirales > Ruminococcaceae > Paludihabitans. Next base: position 96,977 of record CASGAN010000002.1, on the reverse strand, counting down.
CATCAAAATAATATTCTTCCTTCTCTATATGGCATTCGCATTTCCAAAGTGGATTTCCGTTATCATCATATGTTTCCTCAAATTCATAGGTGGGCAATGAAAAATATCCTCTGCGTGCTAACGTTTCCAATTGATTGATCGCCATATCCCGGTTAGGATCTTCAATTTCATCACGAATGGTAAAAACCATATCGTGCTTTACCAGATATTCATACGCCAGTTTGCACGCGGCCATTCTTGCCTCTCTGATGGAAGATCCGAAGCCGCAAAACACCGGCAATGAATCAAGCAGTTTCAGGTAACAATGGTACTTCAGCTTAGAATAATTATATCCCAACGGAAAATTCTGATATATTGTGTTCTCTTGTTTCATATACCAGGTGGAGGTATAGGAAGCCTCTTGATACTTATACCAGGGAATGCATCCGTTTTCCTGCATCTCCCACTCCTGAATCATGCGAACGTAGTTTGTGTCGGTATCGTCACTTAAGAAATCCTCAGGCACAAGCATTGCTTCTATTACTCCCTGCAATGCATTCAAATTCCATCCTGAATCAATGGTCACTGCTCCGACAATCGCTTCAAACAGATCTTCTTTTACAGAATATTCTTCATTGACATTATTTTGTATATCGCCTTTGCCCATAATAAGGTATTCTGAAAATCCAAGTTCATCCGTACGCCCGGCCAAAGCTTTTTTGCTGACCATTCGGCTTTTGATTTTCGTAAGATCATTTTCGTTGCAATCACAGCTAAATGAATTGATATCAGGATCTTTATAACCTGGCTGATTACGCTTGAACTCCTGTTCCCAAACAGAAAGCTTTGTTCCGTCAACCGGGTCGCCGTTTGCCAAATGACCGTAATTTTGAATCAATATTTTCACGGCCACAAGATCAAGTACTTTGTCACCGATAAACTCAAGTACCTCATTGTTTTCTCCGCCGTTTTCCTCACTATACGATCGACGGGTGAATGCTTGTTTCAGCAAATCCAAATTTTTAAATTCATATCCGATTTGCCCTTGCACCATTTTCCATACTAATTCTTGTTCCATAATAAAAAATCCTTTCGGTTATGTATTTACCAAAAGGCATAATAAAAGTCTGACAAAAACACTTTCCCCGTGAGAATAGGAAAGCTACTGTCAGACATAAAACATTAAATTTAATTCTTTGTTTCTGTTTGTTTACTCGGGTTCACTTGCATAAACAGGAATAAACACCAAGATACAATGTTTCAAATTTAAAGTATTACGCCTTTAAGTAATCATATTATATCAAAAAATTTCGCATTTTCAATATCGACATTTTTAAGTTGTAAATGCACCGTCGGAGGCTATAATCGGCTTATTCGGAAAATAGCCTCCGACTTTTTTAAGCTCTAACGGTTTCGGTTGAATACGGTTTAATTTCTGCTGTTTTTCCAAAGGCTGATACTATCACTGTATGCTCCGATTCGTTAATGATTTCAAACTCGTCTACATCGGAGCAGTAATTTTGAAGCCGATGCGGAGACAGTATCTGAAAGCATATATTCATTTCTTCCCCGAACAGCAGTGAGTCCTTAAACATTCCAATATGCTTAAATACTGTTAGTGGTTTGCTTTCACTGCCGTCATCATAAATGTAAGTGATCTTTTTAATAATATTTTCTTCATCATACAGATAAATTCTTGCCTTTGATGCTGTTTTACTGTTCATCTGTTTCCTCCGTGCAGTACATTCCTTCCACTGTCAGCTTCATGCCAAGCCGAAACCCTTCTATAAACGACCTCAGTTCGAATGAACAGTGCATTTCACTTTCTGCATCTTTGCACTTTTGAAAGATTTCTTTTTGCTGTTCTGTGAGCGTTGCCAACAGGTCATTTTCGTTTTTGACTACGAGACGGAGCAGCGCGGATTCTCTGCCGGTCTTCTTTATATCCCGCTCATATGGATGAATATTTCCGTAATATAAATCTTCAAGCGTTGTCATCTGAAACTTCCTCCTCACGCAAAGAGAGCGGCTCTGCATCGGTCATTCCCGATACAAAGTCACCCTCTTGTTTCATTTTTTCTGCCGTTATTAGCGTGTGTTTTACGGTGAGAAGCTCTATCCAAAGCAATCCGTCATAACCGTCCGGAATGCCGTTCGTGAACAAATCCTTGATAACCGCTCCCATAATTCCGCCGGCACCGTACTTTTCACCGCCGCCCTCGCCCCGGTATAATTCTTCTATGCTGATTTGTGCCATGATAATACCTCCTTTGCAATACAAACACATACCACAAAGGAGGTAAAAAGTCCAGAGAAAAATGTTTATAATCTGATTGATTCGCCGGGCTTTACAATCAGAGCGCCGGGTACTGCAAGTTTTTTTGCCCGGTCCATATCAAACAGCTTTCCGGGCGACATATGCACGGGGATTGTATGATTTGCAGCAATCAGCTTCGCACAGCGGATCGTTTCCGGAACATCCATGGTGTAGGTAAAATCCATCGGTAAAACAGCATAATCAAGGTTTCGTTCTTCCAGATGCGACATCTGCTCTGTCTCTCCGGTGTCGCCGGCAAAATAAACCGAAACGCCGTCCACTGTTACGATGTAGCCGACGCATTCCGATTTGTTGTGATGATCTCCTTGTAACATAATTTCATTCATAATAACATATTTTATGTTATTTCTTTATAATCGACCTGGTTTCTATGCATATTTAGGTAAGGTATACGATTATTATTAAAAGTACAACCACATAATATGTATTGCAGTCAAATATCATAAACAAACCGACACTTAACCGACATTCAAACCGACATTTTTATGTAAGTGAAAAGAAGTCCCCGAAGGAACTTCTTTCGCCACAAATCATATTCTTTTTTATCGAGGGAAGTCCGGTTGATGATCCTACTGTTTTACAAAATAGGAGTACAATGGGGGGGACAAATCCCATCCACATTCCCTAAAAGCCTTGATTTTAAGCCTTTTCAGCCAAAAGTACGGTTTCTGGGCAAATTATAGCATATTGTTGCAAGTCTATTCTTACAATTCCATCAGAAAATGTTCATGCAGCGCACGTTTCACCTGATCGAAATTACCTCGCTCCGGACATTGGATGGAAACAACCAATCCCTTCTCTGGGAGAATCGTTGTAATCTGTCCGAATGCGCCATCAGCACGATAGGATCCTGGATATGGACTGATCCAGAACTGATAGCCGTATCCTACATGCCAGAGATCAGCAGATGGCTCGAAGGTAAATTTCGGGGTGGACACCTCCTGCACCCAGTCCCTGCTGACAATCTGCTCGCCCTTCCAGTTACCCTCAGCCAGATAGAGCTGTCCCAGTTTCATCATCTCGGTACAAGTCAGATACATACCTCCGCCGCCATTCGGATGTCCCTGTGGATCATGCTCCCAGAGCGGCCATCCCATATCAAGGGGCTGGAATACCTTCTCATACAGATACTCTCCCATCCGCTTGCCAACGGCCCGTTCTACCATATGAGCAGCCAGAATACTGTCGGCAGAGGAATAGCAGAATGCACTGCCTGGCTCCACAGGAACCGGCTGTGCCATCATATATTTCTCATAATCCGGTGCGCCGACGCCCGGACGTCTGTCCGCATTCATCAGAAGTGCCTTACCAAAGCCACTGGACATGCAGAGCAGATGTTTCAACTGAATCTTCTCCAGATTTGGATCCGGATTTGAAGGAAGTTTATCTTTAAACACTTCCGCCACATGATCTTCCAGGCTTAGTTTTCCCTCTTCCATTGCGAGTCCAACTGCTGTTACCGTAAAACTCTTGGTATGTGAATAAATATTTCTCGGTGCATTTGCTGCGTAGTGCATCTCACAGAGTACCTTGTTCTCATCTCCGACACTGATAGCTTCCAGCGGCAGATTGTGGCTGCTGGCATAACGATGAAATTCCAAAAACTTCTCTTCCAGTAACATAATACCTCTATCCTTTCCGGCAAATCTCTGATGTCAGTCCGATATAACCGATGCAACGTATCGCAAGGTTAAAACCAATCTATCTGACATCTCCAATCTGGTTCTATTATCTCATACACATCTCTGCATCTGTCGGCAGTGGCATCAGCGGTGCGGACGGCAGGGTCTGATACCAATAAGCAACACTGGTGTAATCATCGTAACGCGGTCCGGTCCAGCCCATGTTGTCGAGTGTCATACGAAACTTATTCTCAAAACGGATCGGGTCTGCAATATGGAAATGATACAGCAGGAATCTCTGCTGTCCGTTATAGAATTCCCGGTTGTCTCCATAGATTGCATACATGCCGGTATATAAGCCGCTGAAGGTCTGATAGCTCTTGATGATGATGTCATTTCCAAATCCATAGGAACCGCCGAAGTAGTCTTCAGTTCCGGTATAGTGGATAGACGGATACGGATCATCGTCCAGATACATGCGGGCTTCGCCTTCTACCCAACAGGTATTGTTGCCATTCATACCAGTTGCCAGAGTCACACCAACAAATTGTCCCCTGCCTTCGATTCCGTCAACGATTGTGTAGGTACGACCCTTCTGAACCGGGTGCTCTTGGCGATAGGTGGCATGGAAATAACCAGCCTCCGCCGGAATCTCCTGATAAGCTCCGGTGATAATATAATAGAGATTTTCATCCTTGTCACCACGGTTTTCCATCGTGACCCGAGCTCTCTTATGGAACGGCATCTCAAAATAGCTGTTATAGCCGCGACCAGGAGCTACCAGCATCATGGCAGAATTCAACACCGGATATTTGCCATCCCGGTCCACGAAATTTTCATCATATGCACATCCGAAGAATGCAGAGAGCGGAGCTTCCACAGACGGATATTCCTGATCATCCCAATACATACGGATGATAAAATGGTGCCCGACATATCCGGTAAACCACATATGCTGGATCACACCCGGTCCTGCAGCATCTACCAGAGTTACGGTTTCCCCTGCAGGAATCGTCACGGTCGGACGAAGCTTGGTGCAGTCACCGCCCTGGGAACCACCTGCGCGTACACCGGTTGGATTCTCTGCGGAAAATGCAAACGTTTTGGAGTTCTGGATCATACAATAGTTGTTCATATTCTTCTCCTCTCTGATCAAACCTGGATCATCTGAAATTATTGCTTACTACGCTATCGCATTTCTCTATTCACTATAACATTTATCTCCCATGAAGTGACAGAATTACAGAGTCATTCCGTCTGCGCCTTCTCATTTTCTTCCCGGATAATCTCCTTTAATTCTTTTCGCATCACATCCAGTGGAGCCTTCTGTCCGGTCCATAATTCGATCTGAGCAGCCCTCTGGAACTGGACATACCAAGACCATTCAGAATTTTGCAGCCCTTCTTCTCAGCATTTTTCAGGAATGCGGTCTTGGACGGGTTGTAGCAGGCATCAAAATAAAACTGTCCTGGCCTGATTAGTTCAAATCTTTGTATATGGGTTTTTGTATTGCCCGTGGTTTTGTGTTCTGTCACCGTATTGAAGGTTTTTCGGCTTTCTTAAGTGACTCCCTTGTGATCTTTTTCATATCAAGGAATGGCAGCCCGGATGATGCGTCTGCTCGACAATCTCCAATACAAGGCCGCCATCAATCGGCATATTCATCATGACGCATATAAGGTGCTGGCGGTTCTCATCCCCGATAGCGTTCAGCAGCTTCCGGCATTGTTTAAATTCCGCCTCCAGTTTATGGACCTCTTCGCAAAACAGATTCATGGTATAACCATCTCCTTTATTCAAGCGCTTAAACTGGTTATACCATAAATCTATGAACAAAGTTTATCTGTAAAGAAAATTGATACAGAGTTTTTCAAAATCGGTCCATCTGCACCAAAGCATCCTGCCAGCATTTCTCTCCTCCCCGCAGGAACTTCTTTCACCACAAATCATATTCATTTTTATCGAGGACAGTCCGGTTAACAAATTCCAACCCGAAAGCTTTGCTTTTAGGTTGTCGCGGTACACTCGCGCAAAATAGGGGTACAATGGGGGTACAAATACCATTCTCATTCCCCAAAAGCCTTGATTTTAAGCCACTTCAGACAAAAGTACGGATTCTGCCATGGCACACAAACATAATTTTCATATCCGTTAAAACTCAATCACAACAGGTTTGCTGGTAAAGGAGCTGATGGTAGCCGTTGCGTTTTTCATGTAGAATACCTGTGTGTTGCCGTCGTTTTCATGGTACATCCCGCGAAGATTCGGGTACGCGTCCAGCATGGACTTTTTCGCCTCGATACGGTCATCCTCCACAAGCTCACAGGCAACACGGATCCATTCCCCACCTGTAAATACACAGATCTCCACCTTTGGGTTTACGGCAATCTGGTGGCTGACGGGTTTTACCTTGCCTGTCTGGATATAGAGTTTCCCCTCAAATTCGTTTATCGTCCCGAACGGACGCACTCTCGGCTGATCTCCCTCCACCGTCGCGAGATAATAGGTCTCTGCTTTTTTCAAAAAATCATAGACGCGTTTCATCATTTTTCTCCTTTCAAAAGTATATTCGTCAAAGAAAATAACATAATCAGCATTTGCCTTCACTTCAGAACTGCAAATTCTTATTACCCCAATCCGCGTTAAAAAACATAATGTAGTAGATCGGTATATAGGTTATCTTGCCTTTTTGCGTGACTTTTCTTTCGTTGGATACAACGAATGCTTTTTTGATATGATAATCTTCGTTTTGAACAAATGTATTCAATGCGCTGTGCACGGTATAGTCCTTACCCGACTTTACTTCGATCGGTACGGCAGAAAGGCTGTCATAATCATCAATCAGATAATCAACCTCACCCCTGCTGCGATTGTCATAATAAAAGAGCTTATGACCGTGCGCAATCAATTCACTGGCAACAACCGTTTCATACACAGAACCCAGATTGATACTTCTTTCATCATTCAGCACAGCTTTGATATTGTTTCCGTAAAGAATACCCGTAAGAATACCGACATCATTCAGATAAAGCTTCAGCAGATTCTTTCCGGTAGATTCGATCAGCGGGAATGTCGGATTGGAAATCGCCTGAACATTCAGTGCAATACCCGCACCGATCAGATAATCGAATTCATCCGCATAATGACCAAACGTCTTACCCCTCTTATTCTCTATGCTTTGTACGACAACTCTTTTTTTCTTATTCTCCATATTAGATGGAATCAGATCATAGATTCTGCGAATCTTCAATTTTTTTTCATCGTCATATTTTGAAGCATCTGCGGCATAGTAATCGTGAATTTCATTTTGAATATCACGGACTGCCTGAATGTTTTTTGTCTCAAGATAGGCGTTGACCGCATCGGGCAATCCGCCTACAAGCAAAAATTTGCGGAATAAATCCAGCATTTTATTGTGCATAGACTCATCTAATGCCTCCAACCGTTCAAACTTTTTACGCATGGAGGAAATCACAAGTTCGTTCATTCCGTTCGCATAGAGAAATTCCTCAAAATCCAGCGGATACATCCTGACCTTCCGGATGCTGCCCATTGGGATTGATGTGGTTTGCGATAGCGTAACACCTAAAAGCGATCCGCTCGCAATATAGGTGAACTTATTATCCTGCGACAGGAATTTCAGCAGAGTGAGCAAATGAGGATAAGCCTGTATTTCATCAATAAAAATCAGCGTGCTTTCTTTACTCTTCATTTTATCCCCTGCGAGCATACTGACCTGCAGATAAAAATCTTCTACGGTTTTCGTATTTTCAAAAAGACGGTCGCCTAAAGAGTCCTCAATCATATTGATTTCGATATAGTTTTCAAAGAGCTTTTTCCCAACATAATTGATGATGTAGGTTTTGCCGATCTGACGGGCGCCGTCGATTAAAAGAATCTTTTTAGAATCAGATTTTAAATGTTCTTCAATGAGAGATTCTATCTTACGATATAGCATAAAATATTCCTCCGTCGAAACTTTTCAAATATATTATAGCAAAGTAGTAATGACATTTCAATATTAAATCCCAATAGATTTTATGACATTTCAAATATACGAGATAGAATCCTCTGCTGAAATGAGTTTTTATTTTTAAAGGGAACCATCCCACACGACTTTTGGTGTTGTGCGGCGTAACACCGTCTCTGTAATGCACTGCCAAATGGGTAATATCCAGACCAAAACAGAGGCATTTCTATGCGGAGTTCTAATCATTTTCATTGGATTTTGATTAGAACTGCTATATCATGAGAAAAATCTACGACTTAAATAACAGCGGTGCTTCGGCAGATTTCAGGTGCAAAAAAGCCCGCAATCACGGGGATTGCAGGGATTCGGTTAAGGTATATTATCTTCCGTCAAATTCCGCCAAGTTCGTTTTTTAGCACTTGACTCGAAATCAGTTTGCGGGCAACCGCACGCGGGTTCGAATCCCGCCCTCTCCGCCATACCTGCGGTTTCGGCCGCGATAGAAAAACCGCAAGGAATTCCTTGCGGTTTTTTGTTTGAGGTGAAATTCATGGACAATCTACAGTTAAACACCGGACTGATCGAAGCCTTTGGCGAGCTTGAACAGCTTTGCAACCAAATATACGGTACGCGTCACGGTGTAACAGACTATATCAATAAAATGAAATCCTGCGGTACGCGTGGTTCTTATTATGTAAAAAATTGGGATAAATATCTTTCGGTTCTAATCGCTCTCCGCCACAAGCGCAACAAACTTTCACACGGAGAAATTTCGTTTCAGTCTAATTGGGCAAGTGAGAAAAATATCCAGTTTGCGCGCCTGTTCAGAGAAATGATTCTCCGTCAGGAGGACCCACTCGCACAATACTCTCGATTGGCGCATCCCCGCCCTGCGGCGCAATCATATGTTGCATCACCGCAGTACCAAACGAGAAAATCTTCGTCTGTTCCACGGACGGGAAAAAAACTGCCTCCCCGCACACGGACAGGATGCGCCGTGGCCGTTTTATACACAGCTTTACTCACTGCTCTTTTGATTTTTCTCTTGATATGTCTTCTGTGACGGTCAGAATGACCGTCACTTTTTTGTTTTTCTTTTGACATTGCTCAATGACGTATTTTGTGCCCTGCGACTGTCCGTCCCAGAACGCCAGCACACAGTCGGCATAGTCGATGATCTGCACGTTGCGCTTTAGCGGCGCAGCGCGGCCGTATCGCCGATAGTCGGGCAGAAACTCCGTGAGTATGAGCCCGTGTGTGAGGGCATATTCTCTTGCGCAGGCATCCACTCCCTTTGCGCCGCCCGATACAATCTCCGTCACGCCATCCGGCAGATACTGTCCCAAATCCGATACCCTCAAACCTCTTGAACCAATCACTGCAATTTTCATAGCTACACTCTTTAACTCTATTGAGTTAATTCTATATAAATACAACGCAAAAATCAACTCAATTGAGGTAATCTTTTTAACTCCAAACGGTTAATCTAAGTTTAAAATATTTAACTTGGAGAGATCGCATGAATATCGGCAGTGCTGTCAAAGAACGAATCTTAGAATTGTGCGCTGAACGCAATATTACAATCAATAAACTTGGTACCATCAGTGGTGTAACACAATCCACGATCAATAATATTGTCAGCGGCAGAAATAACAGTACCACGATCGCAACAATCAAAAAGTTATGCGATGGACTAAATATCTCAATTGTTGAATTCTTTTCTTCGGATGTTTTCAATGATTTGGAACAAGAAATCAAATGATAAAGCATATTTCACACAAGACTTCTCCATGAAGAACTTCTAAATTGCTATGAAACGAATGATTGATTCCGAAAAAATCAATATAATCGGCTCACGTATCAAAGAAGCCAGAATCCGTGCAGGAATGAGCCAAAAGCAACTTTCCGAAAAATTAGAGTTGCTTGCGGTATATACTTGCCGCGGATCAATTTCCCGTATTGAAAACGGACAGCGCGCTATCACAGATATTGAAATTGATGCAATTTCAAAAATTTTAAATGTGTCACTTGATTATCTTTTCAGCAGAGATTGAACGAAAATTTTAAAAAGAAGGCGCCCCAATGGGGCGCCTTCTTTATTTCCATATACAGCGCATGATACGTGTTCGCACCACCAACACTGACAACAGCGCTAAACTGCTCATTGCGCCTTGCTCAGCAATTTGCTTAACTCCTTGCACAAACTTTGGAAATCGATCGGTTTTGATATGTGCGTATTCATTCCCGCCTGCGCTGTCGCCGCGATATCTTCCGCAAAGGCGTTTGCCGTGACGGCAATAATCGGAATCGCCTTTGCATCCGGACGTGACAGCCGCCGGATTCTCCTGGTCGCTTCACACCCGTCCATCTCAGGCATCTGCATATCCATGAGAATCGCATCAAATGCAAACGGAGCCGATGCACTGAAAATTTCCAGCGCCTCTTTTCCGTTCCACGCCTGCGTAACCTCAACGCCGTTCATGGACAATACTTCGGTCGCAATTTCCATATTGACGGCATTGTCCTCCGCCAAAAGAATTTTCCGGTTTTGCAAAGATATATTGTCTGTCTGTGCGTCCGCGCGCTGTTTACGCGCTTTTGCTTGCGCATCCTCTTTCACAGGCATCAAAGGCAGAATGATTGTAAACGTGCTTCCTTTTCCTTGCTCGCTTTGAACGGTAATCCTTCCGTTCATCTGCTCCACCAGACTCTTGACAATCGCCATCCCCAGTCCGGTGCCTTCCACATGCTTGGTACCGAATCTTGTCTCTCTGGCATATGGTTCATAGATTCTGGACAAAAACTCTTTGGACATACCAATGCCCGTATCTTCGATGATAAACGTATGAGTATAATACTCCTGTCCCTCTGACTGTTTCACGGACAGCGACACTCGATCACCTTCAGAGGTAAACTTGAATGCATTTGATAATAAATTGTTGAGTATTTGGACAATGCGTGATGGGTCACCAAGTACCAGCGGCGTTGAGATGTCAATTTTCGCCGTGAACTTTTTGGCTTCCCTCTGTGATTGATATCGGAACGTGTCCACACATTCCTCCACACATTCCCGTAAATCAAACTGTTTGTTGCTTAAAACAATCTTTCCTTGTTCCAAGCGGGACATATCCAAAATTTCGTTGATAAGTTCCAACAGCTGACGGCTGGAATGATCGATTTTTTTGAGATATCCGGCCGTTTTTTCACGATCGTCGACTGTTCGTGCCGCCAGCTCAGACAAACCGATAATTGCATTCAGCGGTGTACGCATATCGTGGGACATTCTGCTGAAAAACGACTGTTTTGACTGCTCGCTCTGCCGGGATGCCTCCAGCGCATTCTCTAACAGGCGAAGTTCCTGAAGATGTTGTTGCTTCTCCCTGTCGACCTCTCTAAAACAAAGCACCACTTCCTCAGGCTCCAAAGACTCATCAAACAATACACGAATATTCACCCAGCGATATTCCTCACCAAACCGCCGCAGAAAATCACCGCCGAAATCACGGATACGATTCTTTACCAAATTCCGAATGTTTTCAAGAGAAAAGCTTCGCATGTATTCCTCACGTGCATCATCCTCCAGCACCTCGCTGATGGCATGCAGCAGACGCTCATACGCTCCTGTCGGCGTAAGCCGATCCCGGATGTAATCCGAGCCTTTGATCATTTCATATGTGCCTCGCCCGAAATCCACTCGGTACAGCGCATAGTAGGAATTTCCCAGAACACGCACCGTTTCATTTGTACGCTCCATTTTCTGCTTTGTCCGCATATCTTTCCATGTCAAAAGACCGAATCCCAAAAGCAGGATAACAAAGACGATCAAAAATCCAATTGTTAAGTATGATAAATTCCCCAGAATGCTGGAAAACGGAATTGTGACGATGACAATCCATCCATTTGGCATAAAACTGTAGTAAACGCCTCGGCGGTTTCCGTCCATATCCTCAATGCTCGAATCGTATTCTGTATGATCTCCTCGCTGAATGCTGTCTACCAGTCTGTCGAGATAAGCCTGTGTTTCTTCATCGCTGTGTATGGACTGTGTTTGCTTGTGAATCATCGTTCCTTTGCTGTCACACAGGAAAAGTGATCCGCCCACCGGAATTTGCAATTCCTCTGCGGAAAAAGAAAAATTATTTGGAAAAACGTCAAATGCCAGCACATTTTCTCCGTCTCCCACCTGCTGTGCCAGGGTAATAATTGATTGACCGGAGATGGCATCTATATACACATCTGTGAAAACCACCTGACCGCCCGCAGCCATTGCCCGCTGATACCAGTCAGACTGAACATAATCATAAGTCGCATCGCCTTCCCACGGATTTGCTGCCACAATCTTTCCGTTTACGACGCCGTAGGGATCAATAATATCTTTTCCCAACGACGTTTGAACGCTTTGAAAATATGTCTGCAGCCATCCCTCCATCTCCTGCGGACTGCTTCCTGTTCGAATCTGCTCGTCCAGCGTGTCTGTGCCGAAGGTGAGGAGCGTTTCATAAATGGTGAGCGTGTTCCATTTATCAGACGCACAGTTTTCAGCAAGCGCTGTTCCAAGATCCTGCGAATTTTGCAGCAGCGCAATCCGCAGCACCTGATAGCTGACTGATTCCACAAAGAAAAGAAGCAGAAACAAAAGAATATTAAATCGTATATTATGCAATATAGAATGATGTTTTCTTCTTGTTTTCCCCATAAATCACGCCTCCTGTGAATGAAATAAAACCGCAGAAATGCGGCGGCAAGCATATTCGTCAAACAAGAAAAGACACCTCGCAGTCAGTTTTTGCACTGTTCCTGACTTTTGAGATGCCTTCTCCTATGATGCCCGTTTTCAAACGGTATTTAACAAATTAGTACTCCCAATAATAATCAGTATACGACAACGTCAAATCCTCGCCGCGCTCAATGAACACATTTTTGGTATCAATCTGATTAAATGCTTTATAAGCATCAGATTGGATCGTAGAGCCGAGCGGCAGGTTGACCGACAAACTCTCCGTAGGCTCCACCACTTGCTGAATACCGGTCTGTTTGTTGTAGTCCCCTTTGGTGAAATGATAACGATACGCCATAAAGCAGGAATTAATATCCGTTCTCAGCACAGGATCACCTTTGGGAAGAACGAACGTTTTGGTTTCCTCGTCATAACTGCGTTCATCATACCGATTTGACACTCTGACGCTGTATACCACAGTGCCCGCCAAACCGTTTCCATTGTCATCATACGTATCATTTTCCCAGTTGTTTGAGCACATTCGAAAACGATATGTCTCACCGATCTCTATTTTAAGAGTGTCGCCGCTGCGATAGATCTTCCCATCTTCAAACTGTACAGACATTTTTTTCGGTGTGACAATACCCATTGCAACCGTTTCTCCCGCTTCCTCTAAAGGAACAAACACACCATGCATCCGCCATTTTCCGTTCTCCTGTACGATCTCGTACCAGAAAACCTTCATTCCCTCCGGAGTTACCACTGACGGCTCTCTGGAAAGACGGTCAGCAACACCGTTTTCTGTGTCATAGCATCCTTCAGCGACCTTAAGATATGCCTGTGCGCGCATCTCATAAGCTGCTGTATCCCCGTCGTACGGTTTCATCTCATTGTCAAGCCGTACATAAGCGTTGACCAACGTCAAGTCAGAAACAAACACACCATGCATCCGCCATTTTCCGTTCTCCTGCACGATTTCATACCAGAAAACCTTCATTCCCTCCGGAGCTACCACTGACGGCTCTCTGGAAAGACGGTCAGCAACACCGTTTTTCGTATCATAGCATTCTTCAGCCACTTTAAGATATGCCTGTGCGCGCATCTCATAAGCTGCTGTATCCCCGTCGTACGATTTCATCTCATTGTCAAGCCGTACATAAGCGTTGACCAACGTCAAGTCAGATCCTTCTGCACTGACCGAAGTTGTCGCAAACATACACGCTGCAACCATAACCAGGGAAAGAAACAATGCCGACAATTTTTTCACGTTCATAAAAAGACTCCTTTCTAAATTTCCATTCAGATAAAGGAGCAGTCTGGCAACCATCATTTCAATACATCAAATGTGTAAAAGAAACCTTAGGCCCATGATTTTGCGTCCTGCCATTTCTGACAGTTTGCCTTTTTTCACTTTACTATTCTGTATCTATATTATAATACGAATCATTTATGGATTTATGAACAAATCGTAAATTTTAGAAATATACCAAGACATTTTTCGGGTAAATTTCCTTTTAAAGAAATAATTACTGTTTCTGATATTTGCTTAAAAGGCTTAATATGTTTTGTCCACGCACAACTTCTTCTAACTTGCTGCCGCTTTCTTTGGCACCTTCTTCAAATGCATCTTCAGTGTCAAAATCCATATCATCCCGAAAATCAGCGGCGGTATCCGTGAAGTCTGTTTGATCAGCAACCGGTTCCGACGAACGCTGCACTTGGCTCTCCGTCTTGAGCTCCTGTTGCTTTGCGGACACTTCTTCCTTTATCATTTGATCTGTTTCTTCTGTCTGCCGCTGCGGAATCGGAATAATCACCGTTTTTGTTTCCTGCGGCAGCTGTTTCGTCGGCTTTTCCTCCTCAACTGCATGCACTTGCTGCGGCGCTTTGCTCAAAACAGGCGAAGCGGGAGAAACATTCAAAAAATTATTGATGATGTGATCGTAATTTCTTTGTATTTCAGCAATGTTTTCTTTTGTTTCCTTTCTGATCGCATCAAAATCACTGTATGCAGAGCCAATCGCCTCTGTATGCGCAGCAAGTTCTGTGATCCGCTGGTTTAACAATTCCGTATGCCGGTTAATTTCGGCAATCATTGCGGAAATCTGTGCTGTTGCATCGGCAAATTCCTTTTGTACCTCAGAAAAATGCATTTGAGCTGTCTTCGAAGCGCCTTCCACATTGTCTAAAAACTGCTCTGTTTTTGTTTTCGATGATGCAACAATTTCTCTGCCGTTTTCAAACGCCTTGATATAAATACCGCCGACCGTTTCCGCTGCATTTTGTTTTTTGCTCAGTTCTGCGCGCATCCGCTCGCATTCCCAGCGCATACGTTTGAGATTTTCTTCGCTTGCATTCCATTTTTCTTCCGCTTTTAAAGCCTTTTCCTTTGCTTCATCCGCTGCCGCACTCATTTCGGACAATTGTTTTTCCAGCGCTGTACAGCGGGATGATGCTGACTCCAGCTGAGATTCCAAACTGTGCACCAGCTCATCTACATCGGCTGTACGATATCCACGAAATGCCTTTTTTAATGTATTCATCGCTATACCTCCTATTGCCGTGAAACGACATATCATTTTATATAGTCCGTCAGGCTTTCCATGCCTTCTTGAACGATTGCATAAGATTTTTTCAGTCTCGTGTGAAACGAGGACTGCTCTTTTGTAAAGTATCCGACATCCTGCAGCGCAATGTTTTGATCACCGGAAACCCCTACTCCCAATTTCATACCGGGGATATCCGTCACATCGATTCCGCCGATGGAATAAAAATCATCCAAGCATACACCAATTGTACTGTTCATAACATTCAACAAATACCACGGGATGCGCAGTTCGATTACATTTCCGTTTTGATAAAAATCTGCAAGCGAGTTGTAATTCGGGCTGTCCGGATCGGTGATGCCGTACGTGAGCAATCCGCTTTCAACATACTGCGGTTCAATTACTTCTCCGGTCAGCGGCAGCACGATTTCATTGGAAATAAACTGCCGGATCGGATGATAGATTCCGCTTCCCTGCTGTTCCAAACGGCTATCGGTTTCAAATACACCCTTTTCACGTGCATATGTGTAGTAAAACAGATCCTCATATGCATCCGTCAGCACACGCGTATTACGCTCGCCGTCTATCACCAGCAGAAAATCTGCCGCCTGCGCAAACGAAACATCATACTCCTGCGCAAAGGTGCTGCCGCGCCCTGTTATCTGAATGGGAATCAAAAGCTGTTCTTTCGAAAAATCAACATTGCTCATTTCAACTTTCAGATATAAATAAGCTTCGTCCCACTTGACGGCAACAGAATTTCCGCCGTTTTTCACCACGGGAGAAATTCCGCTCCAGTCATCCGTAAGGCCGTCGATCAAGCACGCCATATCCGCACCGGGTTCCATTGCCAGCAAGCCGTAGCTTTGTTCTGCTGACTGCACATTCGGCGTGCGGACAGCCGCGTCATCAGGCGCATATTTAAACGTATTCCACGTCTGCTTAAACCATTCATCCTGCCAGGAAAAAATCAGTGAGCCGGCATATCCCTGCTGTGCGATATCCTGCATCATTTCAACAATGGCTTCCCCCTGCTCCTCTTCTGTCATTCCGCCCTGATCAATTCCCATCACGGACTTATGTGCAGTGCCGCGGCTGGTCGGTGTGCCAAACTCAGCCACAATCACAGGAACGCTGTATTGCGAACGCAAATCGGCAAGATACGCTTGATATGAATTGATTTCGCCTGTTTCGTCTTCTTTGAGATATTCCGGCTGATGATTCATAAATTCCGGATAGTACGGATAAATATCAACGGCAGCAAACAGCCCGCAGTAATATGTGTCTGTCGCAGCGATGTTTTCTGTATTGACCGAAACCCGATCCTCTTCTTCAAACGGCTCGTTGGTGTGTGTGAGTGTATCGGTGGTCTGCCAGTTCAAAAAGGCAACCGGCGTTTGTGCACGATACGTCTCTGTTTCATACGCAATCAGGTAGTCTCCTACCTCGCAGAGAAAGCTTTCAAATGCCGTGGCTTCTTTGTTTGTTTTTAAATAACTGCCGCTGTATCCTGCTTTTTGCGGCTGTGCATTGGTTCGCTCAACAAAGCCCGGTTCCCATTCAAGCCCTAAAATATAACCCGCTACATACTGCGACACATCATGCGCATAAACCGCATTTTCAATCTCTCCATAAGATGTATAATCACTGTTGCCGTGGATAATATCAATCGTTTCTCTTGCCGAACGCTTAAACGCTTCAACGATGCGGCCGTCGTCTGCAAACGCATGCGCGCCTTCATACATATCATTTTCATTGAACCAGATTCCCTGCATAAGATATAAGGGACTTTCCGACGACGCATTGTGATCGTAAAAAGCTTTATAAAACTGAGGCGGCATCACCGTGAATACACGCACTGTATTGGCGTTCATGTCCGCAATCAGTTTCAGCCATTCCCGATACGTTTCGTAGGATACATTGGGATTATTCAGGTCCGTTGTCGCTTCTGTCAGTCCCATATTGACGCCTTTTAAATAAGACGCCCTCCACTCTGCCGCGTCCAAGCTGTAAAAATAACGATCTACTGCCCGGAACGACACAGTGATGCCGCCGGTATCAATTCCGTCAATCGTTTGCAAAAAGGCATTGAGAGAGTTGCTGTCTGTTTCGTGCAGCGGCGCCTCGTTTTTCAAAAAAATCTTTACGAAGATGGCACCCAATACAACCACAGCCGCTGCAATCGACAGCATGACAACCATCTTTTTAGACAAGTTTAGTTCAACTCCTTCAGCGCATCCTGCAATACATAGTATGCCGGTTTCAGCCGTTCATGGTAAACAGGCATTTTCCAAGTATCATACTTATATGTGCCATTGAGCGATATTGACTGATTATTCTCCTGCAAAACGCCGAATCCTACTGTAAATCCATTAAATTCGACAGGCGTAATATTCTGTTCGCTGTAAAAATCGTTCATGATTTGTCTGGAGGAAGGGTCCATCACATTCAAAAGCTGCCACGGAATTCGTATTTCCAGAATATTTTGCTCTTCATTGTAAATAAAATCCGAAAGCGACTGATAACTGTCGCTGGAAGGATCTCCGTTTCCATACGTGAGTTTTCCGGTTTCATAACTGTCAAAACCGATGGTTTGATTGGTTGTTGGTATTGTCATTTCATATCCGGTGCAAAGCATCATGCGGTTGAACCGGCCACTGTTTTTGACTGTGATATCGCTTACCGGATCAATCATTTTATATTGTTCGCCATACAGGAAGTGGTGTGCATCATAATAGGAATCCACAACAATCCGGGAATTCTCTTTTCCGTTTATCCAAACAACAAAATCGGCTTCTTTGTCAAACACCAAACCGGTGTCATTCATTTTTGTATTTCCCTGTCCATCAATCGAGTCAATCGGAATAAACAGCGAATCTTGATCAAAGCGATAATTGGAATCCTCCCGAATGTCTACCATAAAATAGACATATCGTTCATCGCTGTTCATGTACAGGTCGCCATAATCATTGGTGGCAACAAGATGTTCCTCATTCCATTCATCATCCGATCCATCCAGCACGCATACTGTCGAATTGGCTCCGGGATCAAATGCGAGGATACCAAAATTCTGCTCCGATGTCTGGATATTCGACCAATACGGACGTGCGTCGGCAATATCATAGTTTACATTGTTCCAAGTTCGTTTAAACCATTCATTCTGCCAGGAAAATGCAATCGCACCGGCATAATGACAATCATAAATTGAAAGAAACATATCTGCCAGCATATCGCCCTGTGCCGTTTCATCCACACCGCCCTGATTATATCCCATCACACTGCGGTGCGTGACGCCGCGGCTGGTTGGAACGCCGAATTCAGCGATAATCACCGGCACTGTATGCGCCAGCTTGAGATCTTCCAAATAGGCTTTGTATGTGTTCACCTTTCCTTCTTCATCCACATAGGAAAGATAATCTTTTTGATAATTCATGGAGTCCGGATAATACGGATAGACATGATACGACGCAAACAGATTCGCCCGATAGGTGTCTCTGCTTTTGATGCTTTCTGTGTTAAATGTGATCAAATCCTCATCTTCATGCGGCTCTTCCGGATGTGAAAGCGGATCTGTCGTCACCCAGTTTGCAAAGGCAACCGGACACTGTATACCATATTCTTCTGTCATATAAGCGACTACCTTGTCGCCGGCCTCACAAAAGAACGCCTCAAACGGTGTGGAACCGTACGTATACAAATACTCGCCTTCGTAAGTGTCTTTCTCCGGATTCGATTCATTGGTATTCAAAATGAATTTGGGATCATTTTCGATTCCGATAATCCATCCTGCAAACCATTTTGACACATTTACAGTGTATGTGCCGGAAGCAAAACCTGCTCGTTCCGGAAGAACAGCATTGCCCATGATGACATCTACACAATTGAGCGCATCCTGAATAAATTCATTTTTTATTTTGGAATTTTCAGCATAAACGTCCGCATAGGTGGTGATGTCGTCTTCATCCATCCATATTCCATGAAAAAGATACAGCGGGTTTTCGGCAGTGCTGTTATAATCATATAAAGCTTGATAAAACTGCGGACGCATCGTCGTATAAACGCGGATACAGTTGCAGTTCATGTCTGCGATATACTGAAACCACCGATAATAATCCTCATAACTGATCGTCAGCTCGCCCGGAAACAGTCCCGGTTTTCCTGCACCGATATTTACGCCTTTCCAAAAAATCTTTTCCCACTGTCCGCTGTCCGGAGAATACACATAAAAATATTCTCCTTCCGCTTTTACACGGTACGATACACCATTCTCTGTGACATACGACTGTGCATCAACCAGATTGACTTCATCAGGTCTGTCCCCGCCGAAAGATATTCGATTGATTCCGATGATCTGAAGCCAGCCCAACTGCACCATGATGGCAAGAATGAGCAAGGTGCTTCCCACATATAACAGCCACTGCTTCATGAATGATTCCTTTCTGTGAGGGTATTGAATTCCCTGCGCTTAATTTTTCCCCAGCTTCCCTTGTGCTTTCGATAACCGACAATGCCGCCAAACCGAAACAATGTGACCGCCTGACGGTATCCAAAGTTTTCCATAATTGCATACAGCGACAGTTTCATCGCCTGACGAGAAGACATGCATCCCTTTCGCGTGTTTTGCTCCAAAATAACTCCGCCCACAGATATCATAATGCCAAGCATCGCTGCAAGCAAGAAATATAAGATAAAGAAATACATATTCAGTTCTCCCATCAGCAAAGAAAAGGGAATAATGAAATATCCCAGCGTTTCAACCGCTGTTCCAAGAAATTCAAACAGCCAGCTATATGGAATGGACAGCATTCCCACTGAATGAAAACGAGGGTTGCATGTCATAATGAAATGAGATTTCAATGTGTCGAAAAGCCCGATTTGCCAACGGCGTCTTTGGCTCTGCAAATCGCGCATGCTCATCGGTCCTTGCGTCCAGCAAATTGCCTGCGGACAGAATTTGATTTTATATTTTCTTCGGTGCGTACGCATATACCGGTGTATACGCACGACAATCTCCATATCTTCACCGATGGTGTCCGTTTTATATCCGCCGGCCTCAACGGTCACTTGCTTATTGAACACACCGAAGGCGCCGGACACAATCAGCAGTGCACTGCCCCACGAAAGCCGCCCTGCCAAAAAGGCGCGGAAGTACTCCACAATCTGAAACCGCTCCACCATTTTTTTCGGCATCTCAAAGCTTTTCCATTGACCGTCTTCTATGACAGAGCCATTGGCAATCCGCACAAATCCACCGGCTACAACCGTCGTGGTATCTTTCAAAAATTCGTTGCCCAAAATCAAAAGTGCGTCCCGTTCGATTCGTGAGTCTGCATCCAAGCAAGCAAACAACGGATATCGGGAAACGTTGATACCGGCATTCAGCGCATCGGATTTTCCTCCGTTTTCTTTATCGATATAATAAAGATTCGGATAATCCGGATTAAAATAAATATTGTGGATTTCCTGCGTCGGTATTTTCACCTGAACGGCACTTTCGATTGGATACATGTCAAAGGCTTCCACCATGTTTCGGTGCGTGTTGTCCGTGGAACCATCGTTGACAACAATCACTTCAAATTCAGGATAATCAAGTTTAAGCAAGTCTTTTACGTTCTGAACGATATTCTCCTGCTCATTATGCGCCGGAACAATCAAAGAAATCGGCAGAAGATTTTGAGATTCTGCATATCGCATATAATCTTCTGATATCTTTCGCTTTTCCTGCCAGCGAACCTTTTTGAGCGCAACAAGCAGCTGTATCAAATAAATGATACTCAGCAGCAAGGTGTATACCATACAGAAATAGTTAAAAAATCGGATAAAGGCGCGTACGATACCTAATAAACTCATTGAAACGCGCCTCCATTCATCTTGATCTGTTTATACAATGCGTTTTTCACCGCATCTGCGGCGTATTTATCGTATCCACTCAGCACTTTTTCCACATAAACCAAGTGAAAATCAATCGTTACAATCGCTTTTGCCGCTGCATTGCGCACCCACCATTCTTCATCCTGCGTTGCACGAACAAGCGCTTCCAGCGCAGTTTCTGTTCCGATTTTTTCAAGACCGGTGACAGCCGCCAAACGCACAACCCAGTTTTTATCGTTCAGTGCAATCTCCATTTTCTGCTCATATTTCGGATTTCCCAATTGCGCGAGCGCCTTGACACAAGCGATTTTGAGATTCACTTCACTGCTTGACAAACCGTCGATGTACAGTTCAGCAAGTTCCTCAAGATGATCTGCTGTATAAGCTTTCACTGCAGTGGCTTTTACATAGGTATCGCACTCCTCATACAGCCGGTGAATCAACTGTACCCGATCGCCTCGAAACGTTTGCAGCAGTTCGAGCAACACGCGATGCGAATATCTGCGGTTATTTTCGTATTTTTTCGCAAAAACAACCACAGAATCCATGTCGCCCAATTCCGACAAAGCCATTGCAGCATTGTATATGACGTCTGCATGCTTATCTTCAAGAAGCACCCGGATGTCCTCGATATGATCTGTTGCCGAAAAATCAGCCAATCTTCTCGCCGCATAGCTCTTTTCGGAATCGTTTCCTTTTTTCAGAATATCCGCATAAAACAAAACCGGATTCAAACGCTCATACAAAACATTGAGCAGATCCAATTTTTTCGAAGGAATATCGGATGCGCGATGCATAAGTTCAACAAATGCAGCAGCGGCCTCATCTTTTTTGACCGCTTCATCTCCGATATATTGAATCAGCGATTCAAGTTCGGCAGCCCGCGACGAACTGGTGGGAGAATAAAGATAGGATTCTATCATTGCATGAATGCGGTTATTGATTTCTCTTTTCAGAAGCTCTCGTTCTTCATTTTTCCTGGATAAGAGATACAGCCACAGATACTCCACGCTTAATAATACGATAAATCCGATCACCAGGATTGCCGCCAATATTTCATAGGAAAATTCCGCCAAGTTCGTCACCTCCATTTCATTTCACGATTGTTGACTGCGTCGATGCTATTCATTGTTTGCAAAAAAACGACGAAGAATGCCGCAGCTTTGTTTTTCTCGAATCGAATAAGACACATCCTGCGCCGTCCAAGGCATCAGAATCAAACGTTTATATCCGGCAGATTTTTTGGATTCCGGGAAGATGTATGCAGTATCCATGGTTTCTTTTTCACCGACCACAACCGACACAATCATTCCGTCTGTTGCCATTGTTTTGACCGTACCGTTTTCATAGCCGCTGATGACAAGCCCGTTTGCCGGATCGGCAAAGTTGAGCATCGCCCATGGCAGCCGCATTTGAACCGTAACACCTGCCTGATAAAAATGCGTGTTTGAAGAAGCAAGGTTGCCGTATTGCAGCACAGAAACCAAATCGTATTCTGCGGCATAGCTTTGCTCGGAATCATAATTTCCCGTATTCCGGTTATAGCTTTTTGCAACGTACAGACTTGCGGAAGATTTGCTTTCAAACTTCACAATATATTCCATACCGGACAGGCTGTTGGCATAGTAATTCTTATCGTAAAAATACTCGCCGTCATTGCGCTGATAGGTGTCCAGGCCGATAAACATTTCGTTTTTATCATAATCGATGTCCGAACGAAGCAATACCGTCAGATACAAATACGTTTCATCATAAGAAAGCTGCATTTGCTGCATCATACTCTCTGCACCGTTGTCATTCAACTGTATTGCCGCCTCGTCAGGACGAACCGATTCCACAGCAACCACACCGGTGGTTTCTGCACGGTCGGTCGGATTATGCCAAAGTCCATTATTGGAAATCGGCAGAGTATACTGTTGTGTCAGATCGGAAACAGCGCTCCAATTGTCGTTGAGATCGGCAATCAGCATTCCGACATACCCTTGTTCCTCTGCTGCCTGAAGCATCCGCACAAGTCCGTTTCCCTGTTCCTGTTCACTCAACCCATTGATCGAGCTCTCCTGTTCAAACATGTCAGAGTTCGTAGAAAGACCGGCACGATCAATCAGCACAGGCCCATCCAGCAGCGCTTTTACTTCCTGAATATAACCACCCCACGCAAAATTTCCTTTGCTGTCGGCAAATTGTTCGGAAAAGGTGTTTTCGTTATCTAACAGCACCGGATCATCCGTACCAAGTGCATAAGAAGTAAAATATAAATGTTCCGCTTTCTCCGAAACGGTCAGGCGAGAAAGATTATAGGTTTTTTGTTCCGGGACAATCCAGGATGCACCGTCCAGCCGATCTGATTTGGAAGTAATACTGACCGGCTGCATACAGCCATATGTTTCCTGCTGAACATCAAGTGTATAATCACACAGCTCCGCTGCAAGTGCTTCCACCGCATTAGAAGAAGCGCTGATATATGTTCCTTCATAGGAATCTTTCAGATTGTTCTGCTGAAAGATTGCATCTGTGACTGCCGCATCCAAACGCGCATCCAATATATATGCGATAACATAAGGAGAAACATTATGGGCATAGGCAATATCTTCGCGCGTACCGTTTCCTTCGATGGTACCTTCTCCATGCACTGCAGATATAGCGGCGCTGATATTGGCCTTCACAGCCTCCATATTTTCAGCGATGTTCGCCGGATCAATGGACGGCGGGATCATAATTCCCTGAATCAAATAAATCGGTGTGTCGGCAGACCGATTATATTCACTCAGCGCCCGATAAAATTCCGGCGGAAGCAAATCGTATGTCCGCACACAGTTTGCACCCATATTTCCAAGCGACTGCATCAATGACGCATAGTATGTATATTCTCTTGAATACTGATACTGTTGATCTCCGGGCGCCTCACCGTTTATATTAAAGCCTTTGATGTCAAAATTCTGCCATTGGTCTTGTGACCAAATCTGAAATCCGTTTTCGTCGACCCGCGCCAGCTGCCGTTCTTCATATTGCTGTGCAGTCACAGGGTTTTTCAAAATATCTTTAAAAATTTTCTTCATCATCGGTTCGTAGAAATTCCAATAGAAGTTCGTAACATCCCCCGCACGGTCAAAAGAAATGAACCGAAAGAAGGTGTCTGCAAATAAAAAATTGGATATCTGCCGTTTGGTTGTATAATCATTAAAATCCCCTGCAAAATAGTATGCATCGCCATACCCTTCTGCCCTGCGGCGCGTAACCGCTGCAAACGTGGTTGTATCCGAAACCGCAGCAAGTTCCTCCGCGCCGGTTGAATTCACATTAAACGAATAGGTGGCAATGACTTCTGTGCTGCTGTCTGCTTCAATCAGTTCAAACCAATTATAATAATTGAGCGAATGCTTGCCAAACTCCTTTTGATATTCCTCGGTAACTGAAATATTGAGCAGATCTTTGCTCTGAAAATCCGTCTTTTCCTCGAGCACGAGAATATCGCCTTCATCAGAAACCAATAAGATACCCGGTCCGGAACAATTCCATTCCTGACCGTATTTCGCCCGCCACATATCCGGCGCCCAATACGGAACATCGGTGAGATCCTGCAAATCATAGATGTATCTGCCTACCCAGCCGGTGGTGGATATGCCGAATAAAGTTTGCAGCTCGCTGCAAACTTCATCGCTGGTTGCCGTGGTCAGAATATCCTGTTCGCCAATGACTACCGATCCCGAAGAATGACAAAGCGAAATGGTATTCATCTCGTCAGCCGTCAGTCCATGATCTTCATAAATTTCGACTCCGTAAGTATCTGACAGATAAAGCAGATCGGGTATTGTCTGCATCTGTGTCAGCGATGTATTGTCGATAATGCTGCTGTTTTCATCCAGTTTAGGGCCAAAATAATCTGTTGTATGATCGTAATACCGGTCGGTTTCAGGATTGACGATTTTTAAATAATCCATCAGCCAGTACAGCCCGATATGTTTTCGGTAATTATTCGATACATCATCCAAATAAGACCAGCTGTCGGCAGCAGTCGCCGGTACCGTTTTATCAACGACTGCAACACGCAAAGATTTTTGGGGTGTTAAATACCAAAAGATAAAAGCGCATGCCACAAGAATGATAATACACAAAGGAATGAAGAAATATGGTTTCAGCAAAAATTTTACTTTGAAATTTTTCATCAATTTTCATCCTCTAAAATGCGTTCACGCAGAGAAAAAAGTTCATCTGCACAGCTTAAAAAAGCATCCGTCACAGAAGGATCAAACAAGGTCCCTTTGTTCTCTTCAATATATTGTTTGACAGATTCGGCAGACCATACTTCTTTATAACTGCGTTTAGAAAGAAGCGCATCCGCAACGTCAATCACCCTTACAATGCGCGCTGCGGGATGAATTTGTCTGCCTCTAAGGCCTATATAACCGGACCCATCAAAATTCTCATGATGCTGTCTCGCAATCACAGCAGCTGTTTCGAAAAATTTTCCTTTTTGCAGAGAAAGAATGTTGAAACCAACCTCCGTATGCCGTTTCATGCACTCGTATTCATTCGCATTCAAAGAACCATCTTTTTCTAATATGCTTTCCGGGATTCCAATTTTTCCGATATCATGTGTCATCGCTGCTAAAGCAATAAGCCGGGCTTTTTCGTCGCTCATGCCCAGTGCCTTGCCAAGCTCAAAGGAAAGCGCCGAAACAATCAGCAAATGACTCTTTGTTTGTTTATATTTCTGCTCCACCACTGTCGCCAAATTGATGAACAGCTCTTCCTGTATATCCGAAACATCATTTTTTAAATTCAAATTCTGATAAGCCGCCGAGAGGTTTAAATGAGCGGTTTTAACAATGTTTTCAACGCCGGGTGTCACACCGCACAGAATATTTTCAAAGTGAATGACGGCGTTATGCTGATCCATTTGAAAAAGCAGATCCACCGTGGTATTTCCGATCATATACTTCTGCGGCTGACCGTTTAAGTAATGATAAACAGACATATAGTCGCACGACTCTACCGGACCATTGTTGTAAATCTCGACGAAAGCGTCCCCTTCCCGCACGCCTACACAGGTGTGCACCTCGGCTTGCTCATCGTTGATTTCTAAGTTTCTCTCAATAATACCGGACAGCCCGCGGGCGATTTCTGACAAAAACGTCGTTTCTTCTTTTTGCAAAAACATGTTGACAATCAGCGTAGTGATATCTTCAATCCATGCGCTGTCAGTATACAACTGGCGGATTCTTTCGTATTTTTTGATATCCAAATAAATGATCTGCCGGCAATACACAACAAATATCACGATGCAGAACAGCGCAAGGCTGAAAGAGAACAAATATCCGGACAACAGTCTCATGCCCAAGAAAAGATTGCAGGTATTATAAATGCCCACAAGCGCTCCATAGAAAAGCAGCCCGCGCACCACGCCGACATGCGGCACTTCTGCCGCAGACTCCGCAAATGCGGCATTCGCCTTCAATGCAATAAACATCTGCGCTGTCGTCATCACAACTGCGACCGCACGAATCGCCCAGACGTTCGGAAACACCGGGATAATGGCACAGAAAATCACAACCGGTATCCAGACCACAGCGTTTTTAAACGCTTTGCCGCAGCATGCCAGCACCGTGATATAGGCAAGAACCATCAGCAGCAATTCACAAAGCAGCTGTACCAAAAACCAGTACGGCCAAGAAAGCAGCGATGTGTTTTGCATATAAGTATACAGCATCGCGGTGATACCGCCGAAAAACACGGTAGCAGACAGCAAAAGCAGCCGGAGAATATGCTGACTTCTCGCAGCCAGCAGCAGACTCAGAAGAAAAATCCCTGCGCCCACAAATATGACCGCCATAGAAACGCCGAAGCCAATATACTGCCAAAAGCTTTCTTTCAGCGTAATATCAACAGGCGCAACATATGCCTCGATGGAGAACGCAAGCGGAGCATACAGGTAAATATCCAGCGTTTTTTCATCACCTGCTTCCAGCATAACGCTTTGATAACTGCTCCCTGTGAAATTATATTCTCCATATCCGTTGTTGAGCACCTGCTCGCCGTCTATATCCACCCGCAAAGGATTGTTTGCAGTTTTGATCACCAGCCGCGACGGCGCCTCATTTGCGGCGATTGTGTACTGCAGACGCATATAGTCACTGCCCCAGATTTTTGCGATCTGATTTTGCTTGGTCGCCTGCTTGTATGAAGTGATATCGCCTTCTATCTCTTTCGGATCGGAACTGCTGATAAAACGCCAGTCTGTAATCATATTTTCTCCGACAGGCATCACTGTTGCAAGAACAAACTGCAGCAAAAAGGTGATGACAAATAAAACAGCTGCCGTTATCATCGCTGTTCGTGTCCGAACAGGCATCTTTTTGAGTTTTTCTACTGTTGCATTCTCAATACGACTGCGGTTAAGATTATCTTTTTGAGACATTTCTATTTCTCCTGCATTACAAATTGGAATACTTGCGCATCATTTTAATGGCAGCATCTGTCCGTTCCTCTTCTGTTGTGATCTCATGGCTTTGTCCGTATTCTCTTAAAATGTCGCCATACTGCTTTTGAACCGCCTCAAGCTGTTCAAAAATCGGAATCAGTGCTTTGACCAAATCTTCCAACGGTTCTTTTGTTGCCATATCAGGTTTTCTCCTTTCCCGTCAGGTCATAGAAACCAGTATAAATGTGTTGTTGTCTGCTTTGCGCACCGTTATCACAACGGTATCTTTCACTTGTTTTTTATCGCTGTTTTCAAAATAGGTCGCTTCAATTTGATAGTCACCGGTGTCTGCTGCACGCACAGAAGCCGTTGCATAAACATCCCGGCTATAGTTCGGCTGCCACATTTCAAAACTTTTCTTCCCGGCAGAATAAAGATCGCTTGATGTAACGTCAATCGGACAGGAACCAAACAGCAGCTCAATCTGTTTTCGGATTTCCGTTTCTGATGCTTCGCGATAGGTCATGGCAGACGTCTTGTAATCCACAAGACAGCCACTCCCCGCATACAGATAGCAAAACGCATACTGTACAGTTGGATTCACAGGAAGATCTTCCGCTTTTGAAAAGGAGTCAATCGCCATAAGATATTTCAGTTCGTATGCTTGCTTAACATATCGAAGAGGATCCAGTTCTTTGGGAATATCAGACGGTACCGTAACAGAAACGCCTTTTGCTTCTACTACACCCTCATCTCCGTTTTCACCCGGCGCTGTATTGGCATCAGTATCCGAAGCCGTTTGATCAGACTGCGTGTTTGTAAACATCTCATACTGACGGCCGCTGGCGACAAAAACCGCCGCCCCAACACAGATTCCTACAATTAGAACACAGGACAAGACAATGACGATATTTTTCTTATTGACAACAAACTTCATTTTATCTCGTTCCTTTCAGATAAAAAAATTAAATGCTGCTTTGAATAACAAAAAAGGCTGCAAGCCATTCTGGAAATCCCCAGAAATGGTTGCAGCCAGACGGGCATAGTGACGATCACCTTAGCCTCTCAACTTTGCGTCCTTGATTTTCATCAAGTTTGCCAAATTTCATTTTTATACAATTGCAGAAAACACAAAATACTTTATTTCATTATATATGAGTCTAAAATCTTTGTCAAGGATTTACCCCTCTGCTGTCTTATTCAAACTTACATCAATATCAGCGATCTATCCATTGATGCACAAATTTTGAGTCACACAGCCGATTTCTGCTTCATATGACTTGGATGCGCCTTTCTCAATCATATTTATGCTGCCCTGCGCACTTTTATGATCATCCGCATTTTATGGTTAATAAAAGCGTTTCATATTCCTGGGTAACGGCAGGCATCAATTCTGCTGCACCGTCCCATTCACCTTGTCTGAGCAATTCCACCTGTTTTTCAAGCAAGCGATACAAACGCTCCATCGACAAATTGGCACATACTCCTTTTAATGTATGCGCAGCATGCACTGCCTGCTCCCACTCTTTTTGCGCCATTGCCTGCAGCAGCAATGCATACGTTTTGTCCTCTGCAAACTTATTTAAAAGCCGTTCAAACAGCATTTCACTTCCCATCAAACGTTCGAGCGCCTCTTTAACAGCTATTCCGGCTTCTGATAACGCTTGTTTCCGTTCGTCTGTCATCCAATCTCCTCGCTTTCATAGATATTTCGAAGCTCGTGCTCGATACTCAAAAAGCACCGAATCAAAACAGGATTAAATACCCCGCATTCTCCCCGGCAAATCATATCCAACGCTTCCTTAGCTGAAAACGCATCTTTGTAAACCCGTTTGCTTACCAATGCATCATAGACATCTGCAATCGAAACGATTTGTGCCCAAATGGAGATTTGGTCCCCTTTCAAACCATCCGGATATCCTCGTCCGTCCCAGCGTTCATGATGATGGCGCGCAATATCGTACGCATAAATAAAAGCAGTGTGCTCTTTTATTTGCGGAATTTTTTGCAAAAGCAGTCCGCCCTGCACAGTATGCGTCTTCATCAGTTCAAACTCATCCGGCGTAAGCTTGCCGGGTTTGTTTAAAACATGATCAGGAATCGCTATTTTTCCGACATCATGCATGATTGCCGCAAGCGATATTTGAGAGATGGTATCCTGCGTCAGACCTTTTCCGAGCTCAGTAGATGTCAGCATCATCTTGGTAATATCATGAATACGGCGCACATGTCCCCCTGATTCACCGCTGCGAAATTCAATCGCTGTAGACAGTGCCTCGATCATCCCCATGTTCAATTGCAGTATTTGCTCGGCCTGTTCTGAAATTTCCGTACGCTGCTCTTCAACTGTACAGCGCAAGCGCTTCCGTGCACGGAACAACTCTATGACAGAACCAATCCGGCGCTGTACGACATAAGGAATCACCGGCTTTGCAATGACATCCATGACACCCATCGCATATGCTTTTTGAAGTGTCTCGCCTGCCGTTTCCGCAGTAATCAGAAAAACCGGAATTTTATCCATCCATCCGAGCGCATCCAGTTTTTCGAGGACTTCCATGCCATCCATCACCGGCATGACAATATCCAAAAGAACCGCGCAAATCTCTTCCTTGTGCGCAATCAGCTTTTCCATAGCGACCTTGCCGTTTTCCGCCTCTTCGATTTTATAAGAGGACGAAAATATATGAATCAGCACTGCACGGTTAATTTCGTTGTCATCGACAATCAAAATCGTTCCCGTCGAATTCTGATTTTCAAAAGAAAGTCCTTGTTCCGTAAATATTTCTCCTTTCTGATGTTGTATTTCAGATTCCTGTTCGAATCATTTGTGCAGTTGAATTGAAAAAACAATTTCGGACTGTGTCCGACCTGCAGTGATTTTGTCTATTTTCGCGCTCATTCACATATCGATATTCTTACTAAATATAAAAATTATATCACCAAAAAAGGTTATTTTCAAGGAAAGGTACTGTGATAAATTTACCGGCTGCAAAGATATGCCACACATACATACTTTGCTGCAAATATTGAATCAAATAAAGAAGGCGCCCCTATGGGGCGCCTTCTTTAATTAAAATCATGATAAAAGTGCTTGCTTCCACTCAGCCTCTTTAAACCCTACCAGTACAAAATCGTCTCCAACCAAAATCGGACGCTTCACAAGCATCCCATCCGTCGACAGCAGACTGAGCATCTCGTCTTCGGTCATCGCGGGAAGCTTGTCTTTTAACGCCAACGACTTATACAGCAGTCCGCTCGTGTTAAAAAACCGTTTGAGCGGCAGACCGCTCATCTTGTACCACGCCGTCAGCTCCTCTAACGTAGGACGATCTGTTTTAATATCCCGCAGATCGTATTCCATGTGGTTTTCGTCCAGCCACTTTTTCTCCTTTTGACAAGTGGTGCATTTTGGATAACAGATAAATTTCAGCATAAACATCATTCTCCTGATCAAGTTTTATAAAAGGCCGATGAGGAACACTCATCATCGCTTTTATTTGTTATTCAATCGATTCATCCTTCGAAAGCCACGAAATCTTGCGCACAATCCGCATCACGAGGGCAAACAGCACAGTATACAATAAACCCGTGCTCCCTGCAAGCAGGAAAATCCACTTTCCGCTTACAAATGCATACGACCGCCATTCGTCAAACAGCGCACTTCCGTGAAACTCCTGAATGTTTCCGATCCATTCAGTGACATAGTGGGAAATGTCGAATAAATTCTCCGTCGGTAACATTGTCGACGGCAGTACCGCATCAAACGACACTGCCCAAACAATCAGCCCCGCCGCCAGCACGAATCCGAGCGACGCACCCCAATACGTTTTGGGGATCCGCTGTGTTTTGATATAGCGCAGATATCCCTTTTTCCCCTGCCGCCACGCATAAAACAGCAGTACCACAGTCACAAGGCTTCCCGCATAGAACCAGAACAGTCCTGTTAAAAACCGGTAAACCGCGCGCAAATCCCGATAATTGGTGCATGTCTCGGCGTCGACCAGCTGTCCTGTCCACTCATACACGCGGTCGGACGCCTCCGCCGTAAACGCAGCCGCATCCGGATCAATGAGCAGTGTCTGACAGCGCAGTGCTTTCCAGTTTTCGAGCGCACCGTACGGCACATACACCGTTTCCCTGTTGTCCGCCGAAAACTGCCAAAGTAAAGAATCATCGCTTTGATATACGCCGCAGACGGTGTATTCCTCTTCCCCGATTGTAAGCGATGCACCGACAGCATCCGTTGTAAAAAACAGTTCGGTCGCTGTCTTTTCACTGATGACTGCCCAGCGGTTTTCCTCCGCGCTGTCGGCAACCGAAAAATAATTCCCGTTCACAAACGAAAGCGAAACCCGTTCACCAAACCGCTCATCGGTAAAAGTAATCTGTGCCGGAACCGGCTGTTCGCCTCCCGGTTTTGTAATCATTCCGTTCTGCGTAAAGGAAAGCGACATCTGCTCCGATTTTAGATCGGTAAACCGCATATAAACCGTTTCATCAAGCGGAAAGCTGATCGCGTCGGGATATGTGCGCTCCGCCGCTTTGATGAGGTTCTGCCAAGCGAAAAACGAACCGAGGAACAACAAAAGACAGCCGCACGCGCAAATGATGTTTCGTTTCATATTCGCTCCCTCTATTCTACAATCTTCACATCCGCACCGTCAACCAGTGGTTTTGATGTATTCACAACAATGCGGTCTGTCCGTTCGAGTTTCACCTGAATTGCCGCATATCGGTTGTTCTGTTCGAGCACTGTCACAGGCATGAGCCGCACTGTCAGATTCTCGCCGAAAATACCAGGCTGCGCATTCACCACATAAATGGCATCGCTGTCGCCTGTTTTTTGCAGACTCGAACGCGGTACAACCGTTTCATAGGTTGTAGACGGCGGCGTCATCGTGACGATTGCTGCATCGGTTGTAAAAATATCGCGCTGTGCCGCAAACGCCGCTGTCATGGTCACTATGCCCGTTTCGTCCGGCACCGAGATCTCAGAAATGGGCGGCTTGCCTTGAAACAGCAGTGATTCACTGTTTGAAACAATGCACTCAACGGTATCCTCAAGTTCAAATTTGCCGGCATTCTGCATCGGCACTTCCCATGTGACATCATACGATGTATGTGCCGTTTTTACACGTATAAGCGTCCCGGTCACTGTCTGGTTCGGCTTGCAGTTTACCTCACATACGATTCCGTCCTTTTTCGCGACAACGATCCCGTCTTTCGGATAGATCTCATCGTGTTCACGAAGTGCAAGCTCTGCTTTCTCCAAATCAATCTGCGCCTGTTCCCGTTCCATACCTGCCGCACTGTTTACACGGGCTTGCGCCATTTTCTGATTCAGTACGAGCTGTTTGCGTTCAAGATCCGATTTTTCCGATTGAACCGTCATCAGCTGCTGTCCGGCTTTCACTTCGTTTCCGACCTGCACATCAACGGTGAGCACTTCCCACTCCACCTGTGCGGTCACGTCCTCAGTGTTTCTATATCCGATCTGCGCGCTGTAGGTCATCGGGTCTGTCAGCGACCGGGTTGTCGGATAGGCAACGCGCACATCCGGCAGCATCAGACGATATACCGTTCGTGACAGCATCGTGCACACAACCATGAGAATCAAAAAACCTACCGTCAATCGAATAATGATCTTTCTCTTTTTCACAACACTCCCGCCTTTCTATTTCAGACTCGAAAAGGCAATGCCTTTGGTCAAATCATTTTCAAACAGCCAGAATAACAGCAGCACCGGAATCATCGCCAGCACGCCGCACGTAAACGACAATCCGAGATTCGACGAGTTAAAGTGCGCCAAAAACACCGACAACGGATAACGCGTCGGATCGTCAAGATAAATAAGCGGCTGTTCTACCATATTCCAATAATCAATAAAGCTTAAAATGACAAGCGAAACGATGCCGCTTTTACAGCTTGGCACGATGATTTTTCGAATCAGCTGAAACTGATTCGCGCCGTCAAGCTTTGCGGCTTCCAAAATGGCGTCCGGCATCGTCGAAAGGATCTGCCGCATCAAAAACACGCCGAACGGCGAGAAAATACCGGGAAGCACCAGTGCCCAATATGTATTCAAAAGACCGATTTTCTCGAGCACAATATAATTGGAAACGAGCGTAACCTGATACGGCATCATCATCAGTGCAATAATGACAAACATAAAGAAATTCCGGAACGGAAGCGCAAATTTTGCGAGCGCATATCCCGCCAGCACAGAGATGATAAGCTGTCCGATGACGATTGCCGACGTCAAAAACAGCGAAATCCAGAATTTCATCAGATAGTCCGGCCGTCCGACAAACACCTTATAATAGCTGTCAAGCGAAAACATGTCCGGAATCAGATGAAACGCCGTCGTACCGTTTTGCGCGTTGATTCCCGCATAGTAATGGTTAATCTCCGACGTTGCCATAAACGAGTTGCACACCGTGTATACCAGCGGCAGCAGGATCACCACCGAACATATGAGAAGCATCCCGTGCTTGCCGTAGAAAGCAAACCGTCCTTTTTTCTTCATGCGATCAGCTCCTTTCTACATCTCATATTCAAAGAATTTTTTCCGGGCAAAAAAGTACACGCAAACTAAAGAAATGATCACCAAAAACGTCAGAAATGCTGCCACCGAGAGCCGCTGATAGTTTAAATTTTCAAAGTTGTTGTTCATGAAGTGCTGTAACAGATAAATGCTTGTATGCGGCAGCGTACCCGACAGCAGAAATGCTTCCCGGAAGCTTTTGAACGAATTGATGATCGAAATAATCACCACGAAAAACATCGTCGGCATTAAGAGCGGCAGTGTCACATACCGGAGCGTTTGGAATCGTGTCGCGCCCTCTAACCTGCTCACTTCATACAGCTCATCCGGAATGCCGTTGAGTCCTGCCAAAAGCAAAATGATGTTATAGCCGACGTTTTTCCAGATATACAGTCCGACCAGCAGGCTGAACGCCATATCGGAGTCGAGCCAGTTTATGGGCACAAGTCCGATTTGCTGCAGCCATGTGTTCACGACGCCGGAATATGCGAAGAATACCTGGAATGCCATGACTGCCGATGCCACCGGGATGACGAGCGGAAGCAAGAAAATACTCCGGTACCACGACACACCGCGGAATGCACGGTGCAGCACCAGTGCCAGCAGAATCGACAGCACCATAATCAGCGGTACGCCGATGAGCAGAAACTTGAACGTATTTGTCGCTGCAATCTGAAACGCCGGAGACTCGAACACTTCGGTATAGTTATCGAATCCGACAAACGTAAACTCCACAACGCCTTTTGTAAACGAATACACGACGCTCAGCAAAAACGGTGCGACATAAAACACAACGAAGCCGATCAAAAACGGCGAAAACAATGCAAATCCAATGAGCTTGTTTCGCTTTGCCATCGTGAGTCCGCGATGTTTTATCCCTGTGCGCATATGATCACCTCCAAACGCTGTTTTTGTTTATTCCGTAATATACACCTCAAGGCGGCTTTGCACCTGATTCATAAATTCGTCTGTTTCCATATGTCCTGCATAGTAACCGTCAAACAGATCCGACAGCGCATACTGCCATGTGCTCGGAATGACGATGTTCGATGTTTTTGATGATTCAGGAATCTGATCCCGATATGGTTTATATCCGTGATCCACACAATTCCAACTGTATCCATTGTTCACAACATTCTCTTCAAGCAATGCTTGAATATAATCATATGCGATCGTTTGATTTTTGCTCGACGCAGGAATTGCCACCCACCGCAGTGCATAATGGCATGTATATAATCCGTTTATATCTTCTACTGCAATACTCACCCAATCTCCCATCATACCATCCCTTTCCGGATCTTCCGGATAGGTTCTATATAACAGATATTTTTGCTGTTTATATGCTTCCTTCTCAAAGTCATATGTTCCCTGATCTCCGAGTCCTGAATTCTCAATATCGGTTGAGATTGTGCGCAATGCTTCCAGAATCCGTTTGACCGTCGGATTATCAAAATCTACTTTTCCGGTCTCATAATCTGCAATTTTCAAGCCGCAGACGTCAAATACTACCGATTTCAGTATATGAAATTGATAATCCGGCATGATCGACGGTGCATTTGGATCATCGCCATGCTCTTTCACCCAATCCGCACATAACTCTAAAAACTTTGTCATTTGGGCGCTTAACATATCCGGATACTCCTCAAGGGTCGGTTCCGGCAATGAAAACCCCCATTTTTCCGCAAGTTCTCTCGTTGTCCGATATACGAGAAAAAAATCTAATATCGGTACAAATGTCCATTGGTTTTCTGACGCAATTGCTGAATCAGAATTCACTCTCATATATGTCGTGGTGTCAAGCTGACCATTTTCCTCTGCCAGTGGATTTAAATCCGCAAAGGCACCGTTTTTCATCAATTTATACCAATCGGGCGGTGTTGCTTCCGGCCACTCAAGATATGTAGCATCTCCCATTACAATATCGCCCGCCTGCCCTTTTCGTAAATCGGAAGTGATCTTGTCATAATACTCCTGAAGCGGCGTAATATCTGTATCTTTATTCTCTCGCGAATCAAGCATCAGATATTGTGTTGCACTCCACCATTTTAGATCGGTTTCAATATCCGGATATGTCTCCAGTACATTTTTCTCTGCTGCCATATACCACGGATCATTTCCGTTAGAAAGAAAATAAAAGGAAAGCGAGTCATTTTTCTGTTCCACCGTTTTATCGCCGCATCCGCTCAGCAAAATAGAAATTAACAAAATCATTGCCGTGATACCTGTTCTTTTTTTCATTGTCATTTCCTCCCTTCTTCAATGAAGCCATTTGATTTGTTGTTTATTCCGTAATATACACCTCAAGGCGTTTTTGCACCTGATTCATAAATTCGTCTGTCTCCATATGTCCTGCGTAATAGTTGTCAAACAAATCCGACAGCGAATACTGCCAGGCACTTGGTATGACGATATTAAATGCTTTGCTGTTTGGATCTCGATGCTCAGATGGTAAAGTTTTATACGTCGTAATAATATTTTGACTGATTCCGTTATTTTTCACATCTTGCAAAAGCATTTCTTGAATATACGCATATGCGATCTCCTGATTTTTACTGGATGCAGGAATTGCAACCCAACGTGTCGCGTATGTACAATCATATTGTTCATTTATATCTTTTAATACGATCGTGTTCACCGTATCCGAAGTTTCATATAATCCACCATATATGAGATATCGTTTTGCTTCATACGCCTCCTGCTCAAACTGTGATGTTCCCTGATCTCCAAGACCGGAATCCTCAATATCGCTTGAGATCGTTCGTAATGCTTCCACAATCCGTTTGACAGTCGGATTGTCAAAATCCACCTTTCCAGTCCCATAATCCGCAATTTTCAAGCCACAAACATCAAATACGACTGATTTCAATACTTGAAATTGAAAATCCGGCATAATAGAAGGCGCATTTGGATCATCTCCATACGTTTCGACCCATGTAGCACATTGTTCTAAAAAATCCACAATACTCATCGATAAAAGAGTAGGCATTTCTGCATTTTCAGGGGATGGTAAAACAAAGTTCCATTGTTCTGCCAATTCTACTGTAGTTTCAAAGTAACATGTACTATGAAGCAATGGTACAAACGTCCACCGATCTTCTGAAGCTGCTGCCGAATCAGAATTCACCTTCATATATGTCGTAGTGTCAAGTTCTCCGTCTTCCTCTGCCAGCGGATTCAAATCTGCAAACGCGCCGCTTTGCATCAGTTTCTGCCAATCCGGCGGCGTCGCCTCCGGCCACTCAAGATATGTAGCGTCGCCCATAATGATATCGCCCGCCTGATCTTTCCGCAAATCCGAAGTAATGTTGTCATAATACTCCTGAAGCGGTGTGATATCCGTATTCTGATATTGACGGGAAAACCACATCGTGTAAGGCCTGAGCGGATAACAGTTGAGTTTTGCATTGATGTCCGGATAGGTTTTTAACACCTCTTCTTTTGCCGCATCATACCATGGATAGTTTTCATGACACAAAAAACACCCCGTCAGCGAATCGTTTTTTGCTCCACCGTTTTCCCGCCGCATCCACTCAGCAAAATCGAAATTGTCAGAATAACTGCGATGATTCCCATTTGTTTTTTCATTGTCATTTCCTCCTTTCTTTATTCAAGGCGTTTGATTTTCTGTTTACTCCGTAATATACACCTCAAGGCGTTTTTGCACCTGATTCATAAATTCGTCTGTTTCCATGTTTCCTGCATAGTAACTGTCAAACAGATCCGACAGCGCATACTGCCATGTGCTTGGTATGACGACATTGAATGCTTTTCTGTTTGGATCTCGATGCTCGTCAGGAATTTCCTTATATCTTTCTGATAAATTATAACCGGTTCCAGTTTGTACCATATCTTCATCTAAAAGTGCTTGAATATAATCATATGCGATGGTCTGATTTTTACTGGATGCAGGAATTGCAACCCAGCGTGTTGCATACATGCAGTCATATTCCTGATTCACGTCCTGCAGTGTAATTATTTTAATATGATCCGAGGTGGCATATAAGCTGCCATATATAAGATATCGTTTTGCTTCA
Source organism: uncultured Oscillospiraceae bacterium (assembly GCA_949299455.1). Classification (GTDB taxonomy): domain Bacteria; phylum Bacillota; class Clostridia; order Oscillospirales; family Ruminococcaceae; genus Paludihabitans. The sequence goes on along the minus strand of CASGAN010000002.1, from coordinate 58,932 downwards.
TACGCATCCTGTTGAAAAGGTGATGTTCCTTGATCTCCAAGACCGGAATCCTCAATATCGGTTGAGATCGTTCGCAGTGCTTCCAGAATGCGTTTCACTGTCGGATTATCAAAATCCACTTTTCCGGACTCATAATCCGCAATCGTCAGCCCACAAACATCAAATGCGACTGATTTCAGTACTTGAAATTCAAAGTCCGGCATAATCGACGGCGCATTCGGATCATCTCCATATTTTTCCACCCACTCTGCACACTGTTCCAGAAAATCTACAATACTCATATCAAAATATTCCGACACTGTCCCTTCTTGCGATTCCGGAAGAGAAAATCCCCATTGCTCTGCAAGTTCCTCCGTAGTGAAATAAAAAAGCGTTCTATCTAATACAGGAACAAATGTCCACTGTTTCTCTGAAGCAACTGCTGAATCAGAATTATTTTTTACATAAGAAGTGACATCCACCTGACCGTTTTCCTCTTCCAATGCATTCAAATCCGCAAATGCACCGTTTTTCATCAATTTATACCAGTCAGGCGGCGTTGCTTCCGGCCACTCAAGATATGTGGCATCGCCCATTACAATATCGCCTGCCTGATCTTTTCGTAAATCAGCAGTGATCTTATCATAATACTCCCGAAGCGGCGTAATATCTGTGTCTTTATACTCCCGAGAATCAAGCATCATATATTGTGTTGCGGTCCACCACTTTAGCTCCATTTTAATATCCGGATATGTTTCAAGAACATTTTCTTTCGCTGCTTCGTACCATTTCTCATTTCCGTCGGACAGAAAATAACAAGAAAGTGAATCATTTTTCTGCTCCACCGTTTTCCCGCCGCATCCGCTAATCAAAATAGAAATTATTAAAATAATTGCTGTGATGCCTGTTCGTTTTTTCATCTCGATCACTCCTTTCTGAAAAGTCGGACTCCATGCGTTTTACTCCGTAATATACACCTCAAGGCGTTTTTGCACCTGATTCATAAATTCGTCTGTTTCCATGTTTCCTGCATAGTAGCTGTCAAACAGATCCGCCAGCGCGTACTGCCAGGTACTTGGTATGACGACATTAAATGCTTTTCTGTTTGGATCGAAATTCTCGCCATGTAAGCCTCGATATTGCACCAAGCTCATTCCATGTCCTACCTCCGCTCGATCTGCAGAAAGGAGTGCTTGAATATACGCATATGCGATTGTTTGATTTTCACTGGAAGCAGGAATCGCGACCCAACGTGTTGCATATTCACATTTATATGTGTCATTGATATCATCCAGCCATAACATAATCCGATCCTCAACACCTTCTAACGTAGTTCCATACAACAAATACCGCTTTTCTTTATATGCATTCTGCTCAAACTCATATGTTCCCTGATCGCCAAGGCCCGAATCCTCAATATCGGTCGAGATCGTGCGCAGTGCTTCAAGAATCCGTTTTACCGTTGAATTGTCAAAATCCACCTTTCCGGTTTCATAATCTGCAATCGTCAAACCGCAGACATCAAACGCAACTGACTTCAGTACTTGGAATTCATAATCCGGCATAATCGACGGCGCATCCGGATCATCTCCATATGTTTCGACCCACTGGGCACATTGCTCTAAAAATGTCACAATATTGATTTTGCGATAACTAAGATCCGTCGGTTCAGGTGGTGCCGGCAGAGAAAAATCCCATTGCTTCGCAAGCGTTTCTGTTGTCGAAAAATAACAAGATTCATATAATAACGGAATCATTGTCCATTGATTTTCTGATGCAATCGTTTGATCGGAACTGATCTTTACATAAGTGGTGGTGCCGAGTTCTCCGTTTTTCTCTGCAAGCGGGTTTAAATCCACAAAGGCACCGTTTCTCATCAATTTATGCCAATCGGGCGGCGTTGCCTCTGGCCACTCAATATACGTGGCATCGCCCATTACAATATCGCCTGCCTGATCTTTTCGCAAATCCGAAGCGATCTTGTCATAATACTCCTGAAGCGGCGTAATATCTGTATCTTTATACTCTCGCGAATCAAGCATCATATATTGTGTTGCGGTCCACCACTTTAGATCGATTTTGATATCCGGATACGCTTCAAGAACCCTTTCTTTTGCAGCTTCATACCATTTCTCATTTGCATTGGAAAGAAAATAAAACGAAAGCGAATCATTTTTCTGCTCCACCGTTTTCCCGCTACATCCGCTCAATAAAATCGAAATTGTCAGAATAAGTGCGATGATTCCCATTTGTTTTTTCATCTCGATCACTCCTTCTTTTGAAAAATAATCATATTTATCATTTATTATATGAAATATCTTATCAAGTCACATGAATCAGATGCAATCCTCTGTTGGTTTATTGATTTTCCCCATAATTCTTATCGACAAATATCACTTTTATCATAAAACTTTGTAATTTTAATATACAACATATCAATAATAATGTCAACATACAAATATTTTTTTGTTGTATAAACCGAATAAACAACGTTATTTATCACAGTTATAGAATTCACCACATATGTTTATGTACAAATTTCAAAACACCGCCTCCTATCACGCCTTTGAAAGATCCCCTACTGCATGTGGTCAGCTACAACACACTGCTGATCTTACATTTATTCACAGGATATCACACGAAATCCCGTACATTTTCTGGTGCTGTGGATCTCCTCACATTTTGATAAAAAAAGCAGCAAGCTGCAAAATTGCAGCTTGCTGCTTTTTTCTTATCATAAAATTCACATAAATACGTCTTAGTACTCTACGCCTTTTCTTGCCGGAATCCCTTTCTCATAGGGATGCTTCCAGCAGTGCATTTCTGTCACATAATCGGCTGTCTCCGTCATCCAGTCTGCCGGATTCCGGCCGGTGAGAATCAGCTCCTGCTCTGCCGGCTTTTCACAAACCGCTTTTTTGAGCATCGCCTCGTCCACCATATTGAGCTGTACAGCGGCACACGCTTCGTCCAGAATCAGAAGATCTGCCGGCTGCTGCAATGCTGCAAGCAGATGTTCGTCCTGCACCTTGCGGGTTTGTGCTTTTTCCTCTTCGGTCATCTGGAAAACGAACTTATGCCCGGCTTTTCCACGATAAATCTGAGCGCCAAGCTCGGAAAGCAGTGTGATTTCCCCGCTTTCCTGTCCTTTTAAAAACTGCACAATCACCACTTTTTTCCCTGCGGCCAATGCGCGCATCGCCACGCCCATGGCTGCGGTGGTCTTTCCTTTTCCGTCTCCCCAATACAGGTGAATGAGTCCTTTTTCCATATTACCGCTTCCCTTCGATCAGTGCATAAATGGCGTTCATATCGAGCGCACGGCGAATCCCGTCTGCCAGCAAATCAAACTGCTGTTCCTGATACTGCGCATGAGAAACCGGTGCGGCCTGTTCGCATGAAATACCCTTGCGCTGGCACAGGTATTCCGCCAGCTTTTGGGTGAGGCTTCCTGTATCAAACAGACCATGAAGATATGTGCCGAACACATTGCCGCTGACACATCCGTCCGTCTGACCGTTTTCAAGCAGACAGAATGCATCGCCGCGCACGGTGGTCTTTCCGGTGTGAATCTCATAGCCGTCGAGCTTTGCGCCTGCAAAGTCAGAGGCCAGCACGTTCGCCTGCATCCGTGTGCGGGTCTTTCGGTCGCTGAACACAGTATCAATCGGCAGAAGTCCCATGCCGTGCATTTCACCGCCGCCTTCCGTTCCATACGGGTCGGAAAGCGTTTCACCCAGCATCTGATATCCGCCGCAAATACCAAACACCGGTGTGCCCGTATGCGCCAGCTTGCAGACTGCCGCTTCGAGTCCGCTCTGCCGCAGCCACAAGAGATCGGAAAGTGTACTCTTCGTGCCGGGGAGTATGACCAAATCAGGCGTTCCAAGCTCTCTGGCGCTCTGCACATACCGCACACCCATTGCAGGATGCTCGTCGAGCAGAGAGAAATCTGTGAAATTCGAAATCCTCGGCAAACGAATCACCGCAATATCCAACGGCTTTTTCGCGTCCTGATTTTCAAGGCAAGGTGCCAGCGAATCCTCATCATCCACATTCACGTGCAGATACGGCACGACGCCCAGCACAGGGATTCCCGTCTTTTCCTCGAGCATGGTAAGTCCCGGGCGCAGAATCGCCTCGTCACCTCGGAATTTATTGATGATCAAACCGCCGATCCGTGCACGCTCTTTCTCTTCGAGCAGCGCCACGGTTCCATACAGCTGTGCGAATACGCCGCCGCGGTCGATGTCGCCTGCCAACAGCACAGGCGCGTCTACCAACTCCGCCATGCCCATGTTTACAATATCGTCGGTGCGCAGATTGATTTCCGCAGGACTGCCCGCGCCTTCAATCACGATGATGTCATTTTCTGCGGCGAGGCCATGATACGCCTCTAAAATATCCGGAATGAGCTGCCGTTTCATGCGGAAATACTCGGTCGCACTCATCTGTCCGCGGATTTCGCCGTTGACGATCACCTGACTGCCGATATCGCTCGACGGTTTGAGCAAAATGGGATTCATGCGCACATCCGGTTCCTTGCCGGCTGCCTGCGCCTGAACGACCTGCGCGCGTCCCATCTCCAAGCCATCGCGGGTCACATAACTATTAAGCGCCATATTCTGGCTTTTAAAAGGCGCTACTTTCAGTCCGTCCTGCGCAAAAATGCGGCACAGTCCGGCACACAAAAGGCTTTTTCCCGCACCAGACATGGTGCCCTGCACCATAATACATTTTGCTTGTTTCATCGTACCACCTCGTTTAACGCCTGGATCAGGCGGATATTTTCTTCATGGGTACGCACAGCGGTGCGGTACCAGTTTTCGTTTAATCCATGATAATTCGAACAGCTGCGCAATAAAATTCCGCGTTTACGCAAAGGCTCGATCAACGGAACCGGGCAGTAAAACAGCAGATAATTGGCTTCACCCGGAATGACCCGACAGCCCAAACGGGTTAACTGCTCGCTCATCCACGGCCGTTCCCGCTGCACCATCTGCCGCACGCGCTCCACATATGCTGTTTCCTCAAGTGCTGCTTCTCCGGCTGCCTGTGCCAAAGACGAAACTGCCCAAGGCTGACCGGTATTCCGCATATTCTCTACCAATTCGCCGTTTGCGCACAGCGCATAGCCAAGCCGCACGCCTGCCATGGCATAAAGTTTTGTAAACGCCTTCAAAATCACCAGATTGGAAAACAAGGAAAGTGCAGATTTCATTGTGTGGGCCTCTGGCTCATCCAGAAAGTCACCGAAGCACTCATCCAGCATGAATAATGCGCCGCAGTCACTGCACCGCTGTGCCACCTGCATCAAAAACGCACGGGGAGAGGACACACCGGTTGGATTATTCGGCTCGCAGACAAACACCATATCGATTTCCGGCGTGATTGCTTGCAAAAAGCCTTCATCCAATCGAAAATCATGTTCTTGACGCAAAAAATAATAATCGACCTCGCATCCGCAGGCGGTCAATGCCGCTTCATACTCGGCAAACGCCGGCGCGGTCAGCAATGCTTTTTTCGGTTTTTTCGCAAGCACTGCCCGGAAGATTAAATCGGCTGCGCCGTTGCCGCACAGCACATACGATTCCGGCACCTGCTCATGAGCCGCCAGCTTCCGAGAAAGCGCGCGGCACAGCGGATCAGGATACCGGTCGGCCGACTGCGCCGCCTCAGCGATCGCACGCTTTACACCCTGCGGAACACCCAGCGGACTGACATTCGCAGAAAAGTCGAGAGGCTGTGCACCGTACTCTTCCGAATATCCGGCCCAGTCTCCGCCGTGCACCAAAGGCGTTTTAAAACTGCCGGTCTGATGATTTTCGTTCATGATGTCGCCTCCACTCAATCAAAACAAACATATAACGACGTGTATGTACAGGAAACTGCGCGAACATCGTCACGCATACTGCCTTACAAAATCCAGTGCGGCCCAAACAGCAAAAAAACAACAGCCACATGAATTGCCACGCCGATGACCAGTCCAACCACACTTGAAACAATCATGATTCGGTTGGTTTTTAAAATATCCTCCAGCTCAATGTCCCGGACACGGTCTCCGATATACGGTTTTTCTACCAGTTTCCCGAAATAGGATGCCGGACCTGCCAGCTGTACGCCCAGTGAACCGGCACATGCCGATTCGGTCTGTGCGGAATTCGGGCTTGCGTGGTTGCGGCGATCGCGCCGCCAGATTTTCCATGCGTTTTTGAAGTGTCCGCCTGCCAGCGGAGCGGACAAAATCCACAGCAGTGCCGCAATTCTCGACGGCAGATAGTTTGCCGCATCGTCAAGTTTTGCCGCCGCCCGTCCAAAATGCAGATAGGTTTCATTTTTATATCCCACCATGCTGTCCATGGTGTTGATCGCTTTATAGGCGAGTGCGAGCGGTGCGCCGCCAATGAGCATATAAATCATGGGCGCCAATACACCGTCCGAAAAATTCTCCGCCACGGTTTCGACCGTCGCTTTGATCACACCCTCTTCTGACAGCGCCGCAGTATCGCGTCCCACAATGCGGGCAACTGCTGTTCGTCCGGCATCCAGGCCCTCTGTTTTTAACGCGCGATACACATTCCGGCTCTCTTTTGCAAGGCACCGCATCGCAAGCGCCTGCCAGCACCAAAGAATTTGCAGCGCTAAGCCAAGGAGCGGATGAATCCACCAGAACAGCCAGCACAAACCGCCGCTGATGAGCAGCGTTCCCACCGGCAGCGTGATTGCCAGAATGATTCCGCCGGTGCGCTCACCCTTTGGCGTTTGCGGAAGACGGCGGCGCAGCCACTTCTCGAGCCGGGAAATGGCTTTTCCCATAAAGATCACCGGATGCGGCATTTTCATGGGATCTCCGAGCAGACAGTCAAGCAGAAATCCGCATAAAACGGCTGTAAAGATCATGCGTGATTCCCGCCTTCCTGCACATCCTCCTTGCGGACATACTGCACTTCTTCGATCAGCTGCAAGGTGTGTTCGTTGTGCCAGGTGTCGGCATCGACCTCGAGGACATAACCGCCTCCGTTGGGACCGCACCAGTGATAATAGTCATAGCGCGGCAGTCCGTACCGTTCCATAATTGCCATCTGGTTTCCGCCGTGCGCCATGATCACGAGCATTTCTTCTCCGTTTTTAAGCGCTTCTTCCAAAAGCGGTACAAACGCGTCGCATGTGCGGTCGCAAAACTCTGCTTTCCGCTCGCCGCCCGGACAGCATCCTTCACAGTTTTCGCCAACCCATGCGATATATTCGGGGTCGTGCTCCATTTCAATGTAGTTTCTTCCTTGGAAAATGCCAAAGCACATCTCTCGAAAATCATCAATCACGACCTGCTCTGCCTCAGGGAACAGGATATCCGCTGTACTGCGCGCACGAATGAGCGGGGAAACATATACTTTTTTCGGGAAGATATCCGCCTGAATCAGCTGTGCCCGTCCCTCCTCGGAGAGGGGAATATCCCGGGTTCCCTGATACCGCTTTTCTACATTATAGGTCGTTTGTCCATGGCGTAACAAATAAATTTTCACAGTCGTTCCTCTCCTTTTAACACGGTGGGAATGCCGCAGAATACCCGAATCACCGTATCGGCTTCTTTCGCAAGCAGACATGCAAGCCGACCGGCAGCCTCACGCGATGCGCGGTCTTTTGCATCAGCAGGTACAATGCCGCCGCCTATTTCTGTGGCAATCACCACTTGCTTTTTAGAAAGCGTTTCTGCAAGCGTTATCAAATCATCACAGTCGACAGCCAGATCCTGCACATCCCAAACGGCATTCTCACGCATCGCTTCTTCGTCCCAATGAAGCCATTCTTTCACAAATGTCTTTTTCCCGCTGTAAAGCGGCCCTGTCACGAAAACCATTTCATTCCCTCCAACAGCTGCGCTGCAGTCAAAGCACCGAGCATCCAAATTTCGGCACGCTGCAAAAACCAGCCTGCCAAATCACCCGTAATCCCGCCGAACTGCTTGTTCGCAATACGGTAATACCGCCACAAAATCCATCCTGCCGCGAGTACCATTGCCGTTCCGGCAATGCCGCCTGTGACAATCAAAACGACTGCCAGCACTGCCGACGATACCGCCAATATGACACACACTTTCTTTTTATCCGATGCCGCAGCAAAGGTATGTGCAAGACCGGTATTTTTCGCAAGCGGGAATGATGCATTCGCAAACCCGGAAAGACAGCGTTCCAGTACAAAGGCAATTCCCATGCACCACAGCGCTCGGGCATCCCATTTAATAGACGCACAGAGCGCAAAATATACGATAAACCAGGTGCAAAGCCTAATCACAGCAAACGCACCGCATCGGGGATCTTTTAAAATCTCCCGCTTTTTTTCAGGGGGGCCATAGCTTCCCAGTGCATCACTCGTGTCGGCATATCCGTCCAAATGAATGCCGCCCGTCACGAGTACGGGAATCGCGCACATACCGCCTGCCTGCAAAATGACAGGACCGCCCACATATCCAATCAGCGCAGACCATCCCCACCAGAGAAGTCCGCACACAACGCCGATCAGCGGAAACGCACACAGCGCATACCGCATATTCTTTTGCGTCCACACCGGCTGCGGACAGGGAATGGCGGAAAACATGGCAAACGCCACTGCGATCGTTTGAAAAAAGTTCATTCTGTTCTCCCCTTTCCCTTGTGGCACACGGGACAGCCGCAGACCACTTCATACACCGCGTCGGCTTCTTTCGCAAGCATCCGGTTTACATCTGCCAGCACCCGCAGATACCGAAGCGTATCGCCTTCATAGCAAGAGCCGCCGCTGAATACTTCGTTCGAAACGATGATCAGCTCTTCACACTGATTTTTCAACCGGCGAATCCCCCGCTGAATCGATGCCACTGCATCATCTCCCGCGCCGTCGGGACTATAGAGCTCATTGGCTGCCAAATTGCTCATGCACTCTAACAGCACGACACCCTTTTTCGGCAGTGTGACCTCTGCAAGATTTACAAAGCACTCAACTGTTTCAAACTGTTTTTTTGCACGCATCTCCCGGTGGCGGCGGATCCGTGCCCGGCACTCGTCGTCAAACGGCTGCATGGTCGCAATATAATAGCGCGGATAATTTCCGGCTTCCAGCACGAGCGCTTCGGCAAATTCACTTTTTCCGGAGGCGGCGCCTCCGATTACCAACGTCATCATTCCGAATCACCATACGGCACATAGTGTTCAATGCCGCCCTGTTCAAACGTATAACTCTCCTGATACACGGCACACGCCATATCTAAAAGCGGAATCGCCGCCACTGCGCCGGTCCCCTCGCCTAAACGCATTTTCGCGGTAATCAGCGGCTCGCGGTGCAATGCGTCGAGCAGCATCCGTCCCGCAGGCTCTGCGGAAACATGGCTTGCAAAAATCGCTTTCTCAGCCTTTTTGCACATCCGAACGGCACAAACTGCCGCAACTGAGCTGATAAATCCGTCCGCGAGCACCGGCACATTATAAATTGCACCACCCAAAAACACGCCGCAGATTGCCGCAATATCAAAGCCGCCCACTTTCGAAAGCACATCGAGCGGATCATTCGGATTTGGCTGATTGACACAAAGCGCTTGTTCAATGGCATGGATTTTCCGCTTTAGTCCCTCGTTTGAAAGACCTGCGCCGCGTCCAGTCATTTCCTTGACCGGTTTATTAAACAGCGCACACGCCACCGCGCTCGACGTTGTCGTATTTGCCACGCCCATTTCTCCCGTGGCAATCAGCCGCACGCTTTTATTTTTCTGTTCGCACACCAGTTCAATGCCGGTGAGCACGGCCTGTGCCGCCTGTTCTCTGGTCATCGCAGGACCTTTTGAGATATCACCGGTTCCGTTGGCAATCCGGCGGCTCAGTACCCCCTCAGTCGGCGGAAAATCAAAAACGCCCAGATCCACCGGCACCACCTGACAGTTGGCAACTGCCGCCATCCGGCATACAGAGGTTCGATTCATCGCCAGATTTTCGGTAACCACAGCGGTGACGTTGCGCGCCGACTGTGTGACCCCCTGCGCAATGACACCATTATCCGCGCACATCACGAGCACTGCGCGCGGAAACAGGGAAATTTCCGTACTGCCGGTGAGCGCGGCGATGTTTTCGATGGCAGTTTCCAACAGGCCGAGACTGCCAAGCGGTTTTGCACAGTCATTCCATTTTTCATGCGCTCCCCTGCGGGCTGTCTCGTCCGGTTCGGTGACGGTTTGCAGCAGCTGCTGCAGCTTCTGTTCGTTTTGTTCCATTCTGATTCCTTCTTCCTTCCCCTGTGTGATGCACAGGAGCGCGCCGTGTTTTATTCGATCGTTTGATTCTGATATTCTGCTGCGGCGTTCACAAACCGCTCTCCCCACTGCGGATTTCCCCAGAAATACAAATGAGGAAACGCGGCATACAGATTTTTTTCGCCAAAGCCGCACACCCAACTTCTTGACGAAACCGGCTTTTTCGCGTGAAAGCTCTCGCCGTTTTCAGTCGAATCCCAGTAGTGAAATTCGTGCACCGGAATCTGCTCCCCTTTTAAAAACAGCATACTGTCGCTGCTTGCTGTCAGGTAAGCGTATCCAAACCGCACAAGTTTTTGTTTTTTGATTCCGTTTCCGTTAAGTACGCCTGCCATCGGATAAGATGTACCGGTTTCATCCTCTAAATTTTGTCCGAGGTACAAAAATCCGCCGCATTCCGCCACTGTGGGAAGCCCGTTTCGGATGGCTGATTGAATGGCAGTTCGCATCGATTCGTTTTCGGAAAGTGCCTTTGCATACAGCTCCGGATAGCCGCCGGGCAGGTACAGTCCGCCGATTTGCTGAGGCAATTCGGTATCGTGCAGCGGACTGAACTTCACAAGCTCGGCACCTGCATTCTCGAACGCTTCCAGCGTTTCCGCATATGCAAAACAAAACGCTTCATCCCATGCTACGGCGACGCGCGCCTTTTTCGGTGCCTGTACCGGCGGCACAGCACATTCTCTCTCCCGACCTGCAAACAACGAAAGCAGTCGCTCCATATCGGTCGTTTCTTCGAGCTTTTGCGCCAAACGATCGATGCGCTGCTGTAATCCCTCAATTTCCCCGGCGGTATACAGCCCAAGATGACGGCTCTCAAAATCCGCCTCCTCCATATGCGGAAGATATCCGAGAACCGGAAGACCGGTTTCTTTTTCGAGCATCGGTGCAAGACTTGAAAACAGCATCGGTGAGCAGTCATTGAGGAAGATGCCCTGAATGCGGCTGTTTTCCCGGAAGGTGCAAAGCCCTTTGATCTGCGCCGCCAGCGTCAAACTCGCTCCTTTTGGACGAATCACCAGCAAAACAGGAAGATTTAACGTACTGGCGACATGCCATGCGCTGGCTTCGGTTGTACTTCCTCCGACACCGTCGTAAAATCCCATAACACCTTCGCAGACAGCGGCGCCGTGTCCGGAAATATGACGCTCATAAAGTTCTTCGAGCCGCTCTTTCCCGCAGAGAAACAAATCCAGGTTGTAGCTCTCCACGTGAAGCACCGAACGATGAAACATCGGATCAATATAGTCCGGTCCGCATTTAAACGCGCAAGGGGAAAGTCCGCGCTTTGCCAGTGCGGCAAGCAGCGCGCACGTAACCGCCGTTTTCCCGCTCCCGGAGGCGGGAGCCGCCAGCAATAATTCAATCATTACAATTCCCCGCAATCAGAAAAATGGGATTATTCGCCATGAGCAAATGGAGCGAACCGGCAGTCTTTGCCCGGCTAATGGAAATTTGTGTCACTTCAGGTTCGATGCCGCGGTTTTGAAGCGATTGTACCGCCTGATACAGCGTTTCAATGCAAATCGCAGAAATGCAGATTCGCGCGTCCGGATTCCGATCAAGCACCAGATTCACGACCTCTTCCATCGAACCTTTGGTGCCGCCGATAAACACGGCATCCGGTGTTTCCAGTTCATGGAGTGTCTGCGGTGCTGCTCCTTCGATCAGTTTAAGATTCCATGCGCCCAGCTTTTCACGGTTGATGCGAATCAAATCACAGGCTTTTTCATTGCATTCTACTGCATAGGTACGTCCAAAACTTGCCGAAAGCGCCAGTTCAATGCTCACACTTCCGGTACCCGCGCCGACATCCCACAGAATATCATGCGGTTTCGGCGCCAGTTTTGCCATCACTGCCGCCCGTACCTCCTGTTTTGTCATCGGCACTTCGCCGCGGGTAAACATGGTGTCCGGAAAGCCCGGTGTCCGGTGCGTCACAGCCGGTGCAGGCTCTGCTAACAGTACGCTGAGCGGTTCAAACTGCGCATTTGCAAATTCTCCGGCAGTTCCCCGGTGAATCTTCTGATTCGGATACGAAAGATTCTCGCCTACAATGACGTTTAATGCATCAAGTCCTGCTTCGGCAAGTTTATAACACAGCTGTGCAGGGCCAAGCGCGCCGCCCGTTAAAAAGAACACCGGTTTTCCCTGCATCACAGCGCCCACCGGATTACAGTCGACTCCGTGTGCAGAAAGCAGCAGCCAATCCTGCCATGGCTGTCCGATTGATGCGGATAACAGCTGCACGCTGGAAATGCCGGGATATACGATATAATCAATTCCCGCACTGCAAAGCATTGGAATGAGCGAACGGGTACCGGAATAAAAGCCGGTATCTCCGCTGTAAAGCACCACGCATCCTTCTTTGTTCTGTTTAATCGCGGTGAGGATTTCTTCCGGACGGGTCGCCGCAATGCGGTTATTCGTATAGGAATCAGAAAGTCCCGCCAACAGTCTTCTTGCTCCTATGATACAAGAAGCGTTCTCCAACGCCTGCCGGCAATCCGCAGTCATCGTACCCGCGTTTCCTCCGCCGGACGCTGCCAATATCACTTGCATTCCATCATCTCCCTGCACCGTTTTACAATCGTTTCATACGATTCGCCGCTCTCTTTCGGACGGCGAATCACCACCAGCCGCACGCCGGTTTTCTGTGCGGCCTGTGCTTTTTCGTCAAATCCGCCGGCTGCACCGCCGTCCTTTGTGACGAGCCACTGAATCGAAAATTGGCGAATGAGCGCGGCATTTAATTCGCAGGAAAACGGTCCCTGCATCGCGATCACATTGCCGCGCGGAATCCTGATCGCCTCGCAAGCCGCCAGACTTTCCTGCACCGGCAGCACGCGCGGATACAGCCGCTGCGGCTTAACCGACGAAAACACCGCCAGTTCTTTTGCGCCGGTGGTGAGAAGGATGTTTCCCTCTGTGTGTTCCAAAAAGCGCGCGGCATCTTGTGCGGAATCCACCAAAATACAGTCTGCCGGCAATTCGCTTTCACGGCGCAGAAGTCTGTAAAACGGAATATTTGCCGCTTCTGCCGCCGCCCGGATATTTCGGCTTGCCTCTTTTGCATACGGATGCGTGGCATCAATGCACAAGTCGGCTTCTTTGAGCACCTTCACCATTTCGTAGGCATTCATCCTGCCCGAAAGCGTATGGGTACTAGGTACATGCTCTTGAATCGTTTTTCCGTATTCCGTGGCAACACACACCACCGTTTCGGCACCCATCGCCGCAGTTTCGGCTGAAAGTGCGCGTCCTTCGGTGGTGCCGCTGAAAATCACCACTCGCATTTTTTCTCATATCCTCGCGGTGTCACCATACGGCCGGAAATCTCCTGCGTCGTCGACGAACCGATAAACACAGTTGTGAACATATCAAGCTTTGCGTCCCGCAGTTCTTTGAGGGAAAGCACCTGCGCACTTTGTCCCTCTCGGCCGATATTACGCACCCAGCCGCATACGGTATCCGGCGATTTTCCTTCTGCCAGCAGAATATCGCAGGCTTTCGCCAGATAATCCGCGCGTTTGTGGGAGCATGGGTTATATAGACACAGGCAGAAATCACCCCATGCGGCACAGCGCAGCCGTTTTTCGATCATTTCCCACGGTGTGAGAAGATCGGAGAGAGAAATGACACAAAAATCGTGTCCGAGCGGTGCACCGAGCACAGCGCCGCCCGAAAGTGCCGCAGTCACACCTGCCACAACCTCAATTTCCACACCGGGATACTGCGGCGATAACTGAAGCAAAAGCCCCGCCATGCCGTATACACCGGCATCGCCGCTGCAAACAAGCGCCACATCTTTCCCCGACTGTGCCGTTTCCATTGCCCAGCGGCAGCGATCCAGTTCTTTTTTCATCGGAGAGGTATACGTCTCTTTTTCAGGAAACAACGGCGCTACCAAATCGACATACACGGTATATCCGCACAGCACCTGTGATTGTTCGAGCGCTTTTCTGGCTTGTCCGGTGAGAAATTCCTCTTTACCCGGGCCAAGACCTACTACATATAAAGTATTCATGGTCATCCTCATCTTTCTACCGGCTTGTTACCGGTCAACATTCCAGTCAAGCCGGAAAGGCTTTTCTGCTGCCGCCATCGTTACGCCGTCAGCAGCGAATTTTTTCACCGATAAACTGCCGCCGCTGACAAAGACGGCACTGCGTTCGCAGACATTATCGACGCCAGTGACCTGACTGACAAAGGCAGACGGCGTAAAGGTACCGGGAACACTGCGAAGCTCATCCGCGGTACACGTTTGAAACGGCCACCCATGTGCACGGCAAAAATCAATCAGTCCCGGCTCTTCTTTTTTTAGATCAATGCTGGCAGCCGCACAAATCGATTCAATCTGCAAACGGTTCTCCTGCAAAAAGCGCCGAAACACTGCTTCAATGGTATGCTGCGGCGTTCCTTTCCGGCACCCCACGCCAAGCACAACCGTGTTCGGCACAAGCGACAACACCGCCTCCTCCTGCCGGACACTTACCGCCACATCGGCAGGAAGGCGTTCGGTTTGTGTGACACCCGGCGGACATGTTCCGTCTATTGGGTAGGCACTATAGATGCTCACACTGCCGCCCGCCAGCAATTTGCCGGAAATATGCTTAATATGCATCGGATCGGCGACGCAAAGGTGCTGGCTTTTTGCCCATTCATCCACGGCAAACACACCGTTTACATCGGTTGCGGTCGTGACGACTGCCTGTGCGCCGCATACTTGGCTGATTGCACGTGCAAGCCGATTTGCACCGCCCAAGTGACCCGAAAGCAGCGGAATCGCAAAGCGGGCGCATTCGTCCACAGCGACCACCGCCGGATCTTTCCACTTTTTTTCGATATAAGGCGCAATGGCGCGCACGGCAATGCCCACCGCGCCCACAAATACGAGCCCGTCTGCTTCGGCAAAATGCTTTTTCGTCCAGTCTGACAGCGAATCGGGCTTTCCGCACCGCATCACACTGCCGCCTAGTGTCTGCGCCAAAAAACCGGCAAGCGCAAAGCCTTTTTCGGTAAAGGCCAAAAACGCAAGCTTCATCTGTTTCACCGCCAGTCTTTTTTTGTTGTATGTGATTTCCCCGGAAAACACGATGGCTTTTTACCGGGAAACGGGATTATTGCTGCTTAGCTGCGCTTGCCTCACGGAATTCCGTGGTGAAAGTCGGGTCATACAAGTGGCTGCGCTCATAGCACGAATCGAGAAAATCGCCAATCAGAAGCAATGCCGTTTTGCGGATGCCTTCCTCTGCGCCGCGCTGTGCCAATGTGCCCACAGTACAGCGGATCACCTTTTCATCCGGCCAAGTTGCCTTATACACAATCGCCGCCGGCGTATCTTTCTGATAACCGCCCGAAAGCAGTTCCTCCTGCACCCCCTCGAGCAGGCCGGAGGACAAAAACAGCACCATGGAAGCCTGATGCTTTGCCATCGAAGAAAGTTTTTCTTTCTCAGGCACCGGTGTACGTCCTGCCATACGGGTGATAATCAAACTCTGGCTTACACCGGGCAGTGTATATTCTGCATGAAGCGCCGCTGCTGCACCGCAAAAGCTCGAAACACCGGGTGTGTCGTCATACGCGATGCCTTTTTCGTCGAGTGCATCCATCTGCTCGCGGATTGCACCAAACAGGCTTGCATCTCCTGTGTGAAGGCGTACCGTCTCTTTGCCGGCTGCCTCCATGCGGTATATCACATCCAGCACCTGCTCTAATGTCATGGTCGCACTGTTGTGAATCTCACAATCCGCTTTCGCCATTTCCAACAGCGCCGGATTTACAAGGCTTCCGGCATAAATAATACAGTCTGCTTTTTTGAGCAGCTCAGCACCCCGCAAGGTAATCAGATCCGGTGCTCCGGGACCTGCTCCTACAAAATGTACCATCTTCTCTCACTCCTTTACGATCACGGTTGCAAAATATCCGGTGGATTCTTCGGGCTGTTTCTCTGCGAGATTTTCAAACACCCGCTCATCCGGCAAACCGCAGTTTTGAATCATTGCACTCTTCTCAAGGCTTGCATGCTCTGCAATCGCCTTTAATACTTCCGGCATCTGGCTGCCGGATTTCATCAGAATTTTATTTCCCGGCCAGTGGAGCACTTCCTCCAAATCAGAGCTTCCGGGCGCAATATGAAGCGGGCTTTTCATCTCTGTAAGGCTCACACCAAGCCGTGCTGCGATCGCGCAAAAGCTCGGCACGCCGGCCACCATCTGTGTCTGAAAGCCTCTCTCCCGCACCAGTTCCATCAAATAGCAGTAGGTCGAATAAATCGATACATCTCCCAAATTGGGCATTGCCACATCCTGTCCCTGCGCAAGATAACGGCATACTTCGTCGGCCGCTTTTTCATGCGCCGCTCTCTGTACTGCCGCATCGCGTGACATGGTGAAATGCAGCGGCAAAATCGTCTTATCGGAAACATCCATCGCCTGCCGGACGATATCCAGCGCGAGCATTTCGCCGCTCTTTGTCTGCGGGCATGCCAGCACCGGGCATTCGCCCATAATCCGCAGCGCCTTTACCGTCAAAAGCTCCGGATCACCCGGGCCGACGCCTACACCATAAAAAATTCCTTGTTTCATTTCCATGATCCTATGATCTCCTTTGCCATTTGGGTTTGCCCTAACAGGCCGTATTGATTGGAAAACATCACTGCACCGATCCGGTATTTGTTGAAAACCCGGTGCTCGAGATGCTGCTGAATGGCTTTGAGCAATCGCTCCAGTACCGCTTCCCGCAGATGGGCGCGATCTAAAATTTCGATGCATGCATCCGTGGTGGCGGCTTCTAACAATGCCGTGCATACCTCTTTGGAGGCACCGCACACGGCGGCATGTGCGCACACCAGTTCAGTACGGCAGTCTGCATACCGAGAATGCGTGTTCATCACGCCGCCTGCAAGTTTCACAAGCTTTCCGATATGCCCCACCAGCAGAATGCTTTCAAACGGATAAGTTCCCGCAATATCGAGCGCATCGCCGATAAAATTCGAGCACTTCACCACCGGCACCGATTCGTTGGCGATTTGCGCTTGACGCAAAAAGTCCTCGCCGTAATTGCCCGGTGTGAGAATCAGCTGTTTTACACCCAGTGCTGCCGCCTGCCGCAGTTCCACGGCGATGGTGTCCACCAGTGCCTGCTCGCTCATCGGTTCCACAATGCCGGAAGTCCCCAAAACAGACAGGCCGCCTTCCACACCAAGCATCGGATTAAACGTCTTTTGCGCCACTTCCTTGCCGCCGGGAATGCAGATAAGCACCTCGATTCCGCCGTCATAGCCCAGTGCATCGCACATCTTTTGCACCTGCTCCTCGATCATCTGCCGCGGTACACGATTGATCGCGGCAAATCCCACAGGCTGATCGAGTCCCGGTTTTGTCACCCGGCCAACGCCTTCTCCGCCGTCAATCAAAATGCCCGGACGGCGGCTTTTTTTCACATGCGCTTCGATAATGAGGCTATGTGTCACATCGGCATCGTCGCCGCCGTCCTTCATCACGCCGCAGACTGCTGTGTCCTGTTCCTGCTTTAAAAACGCGGGCGTGGTTGTTACCCAAATTCCCTTCGGCGTCATGAGAGAAAGCTCGTCCGGTGTTTTTCCCGAAAGCAGAAGCGATACGGCGCCTGCTGCTGCCAACGCCGCGCACGTGCCTGTTGTATATCCGCAGCGCAGCTGTTTTTGCCCGCTTCGGATGTAATAGTCCAATGCCATCCTGTTTCCTTCTCTCTTAGTTCAAAAGCGCCGAAAGATGTTGACAGTACAGTTCCTGCACGCCGGGGAGCACGCCCAGTCCCTGCAAGACACACTCCACCTCATATCCTTTTTGCGTGAGAATGCTCTTCCAGCTGTCCTCTTCATCTCCGGCCATATCGTTAAGCGCATGATCTCCTGCCACCAGCATAAACGGCGCAGTACGCACATGCGTATATGTTCCGGCACACAGCTGACCGCAAACCGCATCGATCTCCGGCCATCCTTCTACCGTCCCCACATAGACGTCGGTTCGTCCCATCATGTGGAACACGGCCTGCATCGCAGGATACACCACATTCGAAAAGTGCGTTGTACCGTGTCCCATGAGCACCAGCGCGGTATTCTCCTTTTGCGGAAATTCCGCTGACAAAACGTGTGCGAGTGATTGCAGATCGTCTGTGCAGGAAAGAAGCGGTACCCCAAGCAGCAGTGCGGGGAACTGTTTTTTTGCCTCCTCCACACCGGCTTTTAAGCTCTCGTATTCCAATCCATATAAAAAGTGGGTCGGCTGAATCACCACACGGTCATAACTGCCGTCTGTCAGATGTGCAAGCGCCTCGTCCATGCTCCACACGGGTTCGCCTTTCTGCGCCAGAATCCGCCGAATGGTCTTGCTCGTAAACACGCGGAAAAAATCAGCGTCCGGCATTTGTGCGTGAAGCGCTTCCTCCACAGCCGTAATACTTTTTCTGGCAGCCGGCACACTGGTGCCGAAACTGACACAGAGCAATGCAGTTTTCATTCCGTTTTCCTCCCGATTTGATCATTTGCAAGTTCTTCCGGACTTTTGGGCACCGGAATGTTCAGCGCTTTTGCCACATGCCACAATAACGGCTGTTCGAGTCCGCAGCGGCAAAGCAGTTCTTCCTCTGCAAACACAGCCTCCGGCGTATCATCCCGCACAAGCTGTCCGTCATGAAACACCAGTACCCGATCGGCCCATCGCCATGCAAAATCCACATCATGCGTGGCAATCACCAACGTCATTCCCTTTTGATGAAGGTCTTCGAGCGTATCTTCCAAACGCTGACGCCCTGCGGGATCAAGATTGCTGGACGGTTCGTCAAGCAGCATGATCTTCGGTTCCATAGCCAGCACGTCGGCAATGGCGACCCGGCGCTTTTCTCCGCCGGAAAGATACTGCGGGCCGCGGCTTCGGTGCGTCGTTAATCCTAAATAGCTGAGTGCCATTTCCACCCGGCGGCGCACTTCTTCTTCCGGTAATCCTAAATTGATCGGACCGAAGCTGATTTCTTCCTCAACGGTACCGGCGAGCAGCTGAACGTCCGGATCTTGAAAAACAAGTCCCACACTGCGGCGCAGCTGCATGCGCTGTTTTTCTTTTTTGCCGATTACTTCGCCGCACAGCCGGATGGTTCCGCTGCGCGGTGTGAGAACACCGTTTGCCAGCAGGAAAAAGGTGGATTTCCCTGCACCGTTGCTCCCCAATACTGCAATTTTTTCTCCCTCATATAAATGCACAGAAAGCGGAAAAAGGGCTTCGCGTTCCCCGCCGCTGTCGTAATGATAGGAAACCTGCTCAAACGCAAGCAGTTCTTTCATACGCTATTCTCTTCTCCTTTTATAAAAGCCATATGCCAACGAGCATCCCAATCACCGGGAATCCCAACAGACAAAGAATTTTGTATGTGACTTTCTTTTTTTGCGTCAAAAAAATCATTTGCCCGGTATAACAGCGGCTTTCCATCGCATCAAAACAAGCGCCCGCCCGCTTAAAACTGTTCGCAAGCAGTCCGCCGTACACCATTCCGGTGGTATGAAGGCTTCGCTTGATGCCCTGATAGCCGAGCCGGCTCGCGGCGGAATCTTTCATGTTCCGAAACGTTGCCAACAAGATAAAAATGTACCGGTAAATCAATAGCGCAAGCATCACAACGACAGACGGGACATGCACACAGCGAAGCACCTGCAGTATTTCCGGCAAAGGCGTCGACAGGCTTATAAAATACAAACAGCTCACCGCGCCAAGCGCCCGGGATAATACGAGCATGCTCAAAGACTGCGCGGCGGGAACCACCGCCAGCCATCCGCCGAAAAACGGAATCATCAGCACCGCGTCACTGGGCAGCTGCTGATAAAAATCCCACAAAAGGGTAAGTCCCGACAACAGCAAAAACACCGCAGGAAGCCCTAACAACGAGAGATATTCCCGCAGTTTTATCCCGCCTGCCGCCACCGTGACGACCGACAAAAAAACAAACAAGCCAATCGGCAGAAACGGCGAACCGCTGCAGATGCATAAAATCAGCAGCAATACACTCACAGCTGTTTTAAACACCGCATTTTCTTTGCAAAGCTTAGAACGTCTCGCATATACATCCATGGTGAGCACCCCGTCATGATGATGCCCGCTTCCAAGCAAAAAGAGAACCATGGCAAAAAGGCAGACTGCCGCCAGCCAAACCGGCGGCAGATGCCCTGCAAACAAACTTAGAAAAATCAGCCCCGCAAGCAGTGCCGCAATCACGCCTGTTCCTCCTTATCGGAGGATTTTTCCTGCGAATTGCCGCTGTATTTCTTGCGTGCAACCAGATAGCCGAAGCTATATGCCAGTATACCAACACCCAAACCTGTCTGAATGCAGAAAATCAAGCTTTCCACTTCACCCGGCAGTTCACCGCCGAGCATTTGCTCGAGTACCGGCGTAAACCATGGCTCATATGCTTCCCCGGTCACTTCTTCTACCTTTTGGCTTCCCGCATCATCACTGCCGCCAAACTCTGCTCCTTTGAGCGCAAACAGCGGCAAAAATGCCAGTACAATCACTGCAAGCAGTGAAACAAGAACAATTTTTGTTTTCCGGCTCATTTGAACAGCCCCCTTTTTGCACCATGAAGCTCATGCAGTTCTGTTTTGGCGTATGTTTCGAGTCCCATCACCACAAGCATGGTGAGAATGCCTTCGATGACTGCCAGCGGCAGCTGTGTGGGAGCAAATACAGCCAAAAACTCCGCCATACTCGCCCAGATGCCGCCCTCTGCACTCGGATATGCCAGTGCAAGCTGAACACTGGTGATGCAATAGGTGAAAAGATCACCAAGCATCGCCGCCAAAAATACGTTGAACAGCTTCGGAAGCTTACACTTTTTGCCGATCTGGTATACACCCCAGGTCACAAGCGGTCCTGCAACAGCCATACTGAACGTATTGGCGCCAAGCGTCGTAATACCGCCGTGCGCAAGCAGCAGTGCCTGAAACAGCAGCACGATGACCCCGAGCACAGAAGTTGCCGGCACGCCAAACAAAATCGCGCCCAGTCCGGTGCCTGTCATATGGCTGCAGCTGCCGGTGACCGACGGGATTTTCAGCGAAGAAATTACGAAAATAAAGGCACCGGCCATTGCGAGCAGCAGCACAGATTTCCGATGCTGCTGTACCAGCCGCCGAATGAAAATGATGCCCGCCGCTAAAAACGGGAGGCAGACAGCACCCCATCCAATACAAAACGCCGGGGGCAGATATCCTTCCATAATGTGCATCGCTGACACGGTCTGGGGTACACAGAACATGAGCGCCAACACTACGGAGATGGACATAAGTTTCTTTTCTCCAGTTGTCATGTGAATTCCTCCATTTGATGAAAAATAAGAAAACCTTCCTCAAACAGTTTTGAGAAAGGTCAGCATAAATCAGAGCGCATTCGCCCTCTGATCCATCATGGAAACGTTTCGTCCGTCCGTGCCCATGATTCCTGCCCTTTCGGCAGTATAGAACAAAAGGCAGGTCTTCCGGCTCAGACGTCATCGCTTTGGTTTTGCCTTCCCATATGTACCCTTACAGTGACATTCACAAACCAACGCTCTGTCTTTACGGCGGCGGTCCCGCACAGGCATTTCACCTGTTTCCCTATTATACCGGCTCAAAATAAAAGCCGGTCACCTTCTGTTCTTTTCCTTGTGAGAATACCACATTCTCACAAGGATTTCAAGGGCGAAATCCATATAAAGTGATTATTTGTCTTTTCATTTAACGCATAATCTGATACAAAAGCGCGTTGCAGACGGCAGCCGCCACATTACTGCCGCCTTTGCGTCCTCTGGCAACAATATGAGGCACCGAAGAATCAATAATCAGTTCCTTGCTCTCCACCACATTCACAAATCCCACCGGCACGCCGATGATCAGCGCCGGATGGAGCAGTCCTTTTTCCATCTGTTCATGCAGAGAAATCAGCGCCGTCGGTGCATTGCCGATTGCAAAAATACAGGGCTTTTTAAGCTTTGCCGCCCGTTCCATCGAAACGATGGCGCGGGTAATGCCGCGTTCTTTTGCCTCTTCGGCAACATCCGCATCAGACATAAAGCAGTGCACTTCGCCGCCAAGCTTACTAAGGATCGTCTTGTTGATGCCGGCTTTTGCCATCTGGGTATCGGTGACGATATCGCAGCCGCCGCGGAGCGCTTCGATTCCTTTCTGCACGGCATGCGGCGAAAAAACGAGGTTATCTGCATAGTCAAAATCGGCGGAGGTGTGAATCACACGCTTGATGACCAGCTCATTTTCCGGGTCGAGTTTCCGGTCTCCTAACAGCTCGGTGATGATGGCAAAGCTGCGTTTTTCAATATCCATTGGTTTGATCTGTTCGATCATAGTGTGTAGACTTCCTTTCCTTTTTGAAAAAATGAAAAGCCGCGGCAGCTTAACCACTGCCGCAGCCGTTTTTCTGCAACATTTGCTTTCCCATGCAGCATGGAAAAAACACATTTGAGCAGGTCTTCTGACTCATACATGTTAGGAAAATCCCAAAATTCTGTCCTGCCTTCCCGATTGCTCAGTGACTGATTTTCATCAACGGACAGAATTCATGTACATACAGCGGCGGTACCGTCCGGGAATCACACCCGGTTGTCTATTCTCCCTCTTTCCCATACGGAACACAGGGCACTCAAATTTTCTTTTATTTTAGGCACAGAATATCTTTTTGTCAACCATTATTTTGACACTTTTCTCGATTGCACAAGTTTTTGTCTTTACATTCCCATAAAAAGCTGATAAAATAGATTCGATCATTGGTTTCGGGAAAAACAAACGCCGATTGACAGCGTTTTTCCCCATTTCCATCATCATGACAAATTGATACCGCTTGAGTGCTGTTGAACCCGTTCAGGCTCAGCAGAGAATAGGAAATCCGGTGAAAATCCGGAACGGTACCGCCACTGTATATGCGTAGGCTTCACACGCGGCGAAAGCCGGTCATTGGGAAACTCCCGAGAAGGCTGTGTGCGGGCTGACGAGGCATAAGTCAGGAGACCTGCTCAGCGTGATTTCTTTGCCGTCCGGCGTATATCGGAATGGCAGAGTTTTTGTGCGCGAAAAACGGCTGCGGCAGTAGGATGACTGCCGCAGTTTTCATTTTAAAATTATAACAATGATAAAAATCAGGAGCGTGAATCATTGATGAATATTATCATGTCGGGTCTGGAGCACAGTTTGGCTCCCATCAGTCTGCGGGAACGGCTTTCGTTCACAAAACAGCAGACGGCTGAAATGGTGCAAAAAATCCGATCGTTTCCCCATATTTTAGGCTGTGTGCTCATTTCCACCTGCAACCGCACGGAATTGTATCTCTCCTGTTTAGAAGAACAAAACCCCGGCGAGCTATTGTGTCAGGCGGCAGGAACGGAATACGCTCCTTACCGGGATGTTTTCGTAACCCGCTCCGGTAAAAAAGCGGTCAAGCATCTCATGGAAGTCGCATCCGGACTTCGCTCTCGTATTTTCGGAGAAGATCAGATTATCTCCCAGGTAAAAGATGCAGTGGCGATTGCGCGGCAGGCCGGCACTGCGGATTCGATTTTAGAAACGCTGTTCCGCTCCGCTGTTTCCGCCGGAAAAGAAGTCCGCACAAAAGTGCGGCTCACTTCCGTACCCACATCGGCTGCCAGCATGGCAGTGGCGCTTTTGCAGGAAAAGTTCGGTGAACTGAACGGCAAAAAAGCACTCGTCATCGGAAACGGAGAGATGGGACGGCTGTCCGCATCACTTCTTGAACGGGCAGGCTGTCGGGTGTCTGTCACCCTGCGTACATACCGCCACGGCGAAACAATCGTCCCGCCCGGATGCGGCGTGGTTCCCTATGAGGAGCGTTTCATTCACATGGACGGATGCGATATTCTGCTCTCGGCAACCACCAGCCCGCACTATACGGTCACAGCAGAACAGCTGTCCTCGCTGAGTGCCGTTCCGCCTGTACTCATTGATCTGGCGATTCCCCGGGATATTGAAGCCGAAGTGGGACAGCTGCCGGGCGTTACGCTTTATAATATTGATGATCTGGGAAGCCGGTTGGAAAACCGAACGGTTCCGCTGGAAGTGACAGGCATCTTAAAAGCACAGATGGAAAACTTCTACCGCTGGCTCAATTACAAAGACTGTATGACCTCCGTCGAAAGCCTCAAACAGGCGCTTGTCAACCGGATTCTCACCGCAAAAGAGTTAAACGAAGGACTGACGGAAGCAGAAATCATTGAATTGTCTGTCGATAAGACAGTAGATCTGATGATTTCCGGACTCGCAGAACGCATTACGTCTGAGAATCTGATCAAATGTGAAGGTAAAATTCGTCTGCACACCACCGGACGCCCGGTGGTATCCTGAGAAAGAAGGTCGCATATGGATCATATGGGATATCGGTTTCCCCTGTTTATTGATCTGAACGGGAAAAAGGCGGTCGTTATCGGCGGCGGAACCATTGCGCTGCGCCGGGTAAACGTTCTCCTTTCGTTCGGCGCACAGGTGACCATCATTGCACCGGAATGCAGCGACGTACCAAAAGGTGCCGTATTTTTAAAACGGCCCTATCAGCCGGGCGATCTTGCGGGCGCGTTTTTAGCGGTCGCCGCCACTGATTGCCGCACGGTTAATCATCAGGTCGGACAGGAAGCAAACGCCGCAGGAATTTTTGTAAGTGTTGCGGACCGAAAAGAAGAAAGCACGTTCTTTTTCCCTGCAATTTGTACCGGGAACGGTCTTGTTGCCGGCGTCGTTTCCCAAGGTGAGGAACACAAAAAAACTGCCGCCGCCGCCCGGAAAATCCGTACCGTATTGGAGGAGTTTAAATGAAACAGATACGCATTGGCAGCCGGGAAAGCCGCCTTGCTGTGATTCAATCTGAGATGGTGATACAGGCCATCCATGACTGTGACCCGGACATGGATACAAAACTGATTACAATGAAAACGACGGGCGATAAAATATTGGACAGAACGCTTGATAAAATCGGCGGCAAAGGACTGTTTGTCAAGGAACTCGATGCCGCACTGCTCGACGGTCGTGTGGACATCACCGTACACAGCAGCAAGGATCTGCCGATGGAGATTGACCCGCGTCTGCCTTTGGTTGCGTTCTCAAAAAGAGCCGATCCGCGGGATGTGCTCGTTCTGCCGCAGGGAAAAGACACGATCGATTTCACAAAACCCATCGGCTGTTCTTCTCTGCGCCGCCAGCTGCAGCTCAAAGCGCTGTTCCCGCAGGCGACCGTTGCGCCCATCCGCGGAAACGTACTCACCCGGCTTCAAAAGCTCGACAGCGGTGAATTTTCCGCACTGGTTCTGGCAGGTGCGGGACTTGCGCGCCTGGGACTCGAACACCGCATCAGCCGGTATTTTTCGACAGAAGAAATTCTTCCTGCTGCCGGTCAAGCCATTTTAGCCGTACAGGCGCGTGAAGGCGTGGATACCGCCTGTTTACACACATTCGCCGATGAAGAAAGCCGCGACTGTCTGCTGGCAGAACGTGCTTTTGTCCGGACACTGGACGGCGGATGTTCTTCGCCGGTCGCGGCCTTTGCAACACTTGCGGGCGACACACTCACCTTAAAGGGAATGTATGTGACAGCAGAAAATGATCTCTATTTTGAAACCATCTCCGGCCCGCGGACACAGGGAGAAAATTTAGGTGCCGCACTTGCAGAAGAAATGAGGAGGAAATACGAATGAAAAAGGGACAGGTGATTCTGGTCGGTGCAGGTCCCGGCGATCCGGAACTGCTGACCATTAAAGGACGAAAAGCCATCGAATCCGCCGAGGTTGTCGTATATGACCGGTTGGTGGGACAGGAAATTTTCAATCTGATTCCCGAAGATGCTGAACGTATCAACGTGGGAAAAGAATCCTCCCATCACATCGTACCGCAGGAGGAGATCAATCAAATTTTGCTGCAAAAAGCACTGGAGGGCAAACGAGTTGTCCGGTTAAAAGGCGGCGATCCGTTCCTGTTCGGCCGCGGCGGCGAAGAGCTCGAACTGCTGAGTGCACACGGTGTTCCGTTTCAGGAAATCCCGGGCATTACCTCGGCAATCGCCGTGCCTGCCTATGCCGGCATTCCGGTGACGCACCGTGACTGCTGTTCTTCTCTGCACATCATCACCGGCCATCAGCGCGCCGGCAAACCGCTTGACATCAACTTCGAAGCACTCGTACAGACAAAAGGAACGCTCGTGTTCTTAATGGGCGTGAGCGCGCTCGAAGAAATCTGCAAGGGATTGCTTGACGCCGGTATGGAGCCGGATATGCCTGCCGCTGTCATTGAAAAAGGCACCACCCCTTCTCAGCGGCCGATTCTCGCAACGCTTTCGACACTGCCCGAAACTGCCAAAGCAGAGCATGTGAAAAGTCCGGCCATTATCATTGTCGGCAAGGTGTGCGCGTATGCGCAGCAGTTTGACTGGTTCGATCACCTGCCGTTAAAAGGGAAAACGGTTGTCGTGACCCGTCCGAAAGAGCGCGCTGGTACGTTATCCGATCGGCTGCGCGCTTTGGGTGCAAACGTCGTGGAGTTCCCTTGTATCGAAACGCATCCGTTCATTCCCTGTCCTCAAATGGAAGAAGCGGTGGACAACATCGGCCGCTATGAGTGGCTTGCTTTTACAAGTCCTGCCGGCGTGTCTGCGCTCATGGATCTGTTAAACCGTACCGGACGGGATGTACGGGCATTGGGTGCAATCAAGCTGGCGGCAATCGGCACCGGTACAGACAGAGAACTCCGAAAATACGGTCTGCGCGCAGATTTGATTCCGTCTGTTTATGACGGCGCACATCTGGGCGAAGCACTGTGCAATGCAAATCCGACCGGAAAAGTGCTCATTCTCCGCGCAGAGTGGGGTACAAAAGCCTTGACAGATGCGCTCGATGCGCGTACCATTGCCTATGATGATATTCGTTGTTACGAAACCCGGTATACTGCCGCTAACACAGAAGAAGTGCGAAAGCTGTTGGTTCCGGGAACTGTCGTCACGTTTACAAGTGCTTCGACCGTCACCGGCTTTGTCCGCTCTTTGGGAGAAGACACAGACTTTTCTGCCATTACTGCCGCATGCATCGGTCAGCAAACCGAGGCAGAGGCATTGAAATACAGCCTGCATACCATCACCGCCGAAAAAGCCACCATGGATGCACTGATTCAAAGAATCGTGGAAGGAGAATAACCATGGAACTCATTCAAAGACCTCGCCGCCTGCGCGACGGCGATACGATCCGCCGGATGTGCCGGGAAACCCGGCTCTCTGCCGACAGTCTGATTTATCCGATTTTTGTGGACGAAACGCTCAGCGGAAAACGCCCCATTGATTCTCTGCCCGGACAATACCAGTATGGTCTGGACACCGTAAACGAAGCCATTGCCGAATGCATTGCTGCCGGCGTTCGCAGCTGCATTCTCTTCGGCATCCCTGCACACAAAGACGCAGTCGGCTCTTCTGCCTGGGATGCCGAGGGTGTCATTCAAAAGGCAATCCGGACAATCAAAGCCGCATATCCGGATTTTTATATCATCACCGACGTATGCATGTGCGAATATACCGACCACGGCCACTGCGGTGCACTGTGCGGTCACAAGGTCGACAATGACGCCACACTGGAACTGCTTTGCAAAACTGCGCTTTCTCATGCACAGGCAGGCGCTGACATGGTGGCTCCCTCCGATATGATGGACGGCCGTGTCGGCGCAATCCGCCGTACACTGGACGCCGCAGGATTTGAAGATGTGCCGATTATGGCATATTCCGCAAAATATGCTTCCGCTTTTTACGGTCCTTTCCGTTCTGCTGCCGGTTCGGCTCCCTCTTTCGGCGATCGCAAAGGATACCAGATGGATCCCCACAACCGCAAAGAAGCGATGAAGGAATGCGCTTTGGACGTGGAAGAAGGTGCAGACATTATCATGGTCAAGCCTGCGCTCTCTTATCTTGACATCATCCGGGAGTGTTCTGACGCGTTTGACGTGCCCATGGCTGCATATTCCGTTTCCGGCGAATACGCGATGATCAAAGCGGCAGCACAGGCAGGACTCGTCGATGAATACCGGATTATGTGCGAATCTGCCCTATCTATTTTCCGGGCGGGTGCAAACATGCTCATTACGTACTATGCAAAAGAACTGGCGCAAGCCATTCAAAAAGGAGATATCGGATAATGGACACTTCTGCTGCTTTGTTTGAACGGGCAAAAAAAGTACTTCCCGGCGGCGTCAACAGTCCTGTGCGCGCATATCGTGCCGTTGGACTCACACCCCGCTTTATCGCCAAAGCTGACGGCGCATACATCTGGGATGCAGACGGCAACCGCTACATTGACTACGTCTGCTCGTGGGGACCGATGATTCTGGGGCACAATCATCCTCTGATTCGCGAGGCAGTGGAAAAAGCCGTGAAAGACGGTCTTTCTTTCGGCGCTTCCACCGAGCGCGAGGTCGAAATCGCAGAACTGATGATTGACATGGTACCAAACATCGAAATGATTCGCATGGTCAATTCCGGCACGGAAGCGGTAATGTCTGCGCTGCGTCTTGCAAGAGGTGCTACCGGCCGCGATAAAATCATCAAATTCGAAGGCTGCTACCACGGTCACAGCGACGCAATGCTGGTCAAAGCCGGCTCCTCCGCGGTAGCGGAAGGCGGTCGTCCGAGCTCTGCAGGCGTACCCATAGACACTGCAAAAGATACGCTGACTGCGCAATACAACAATCTCGATAGCGTGGCTGCGCTGTTTGCCCAGTATCCCGGTGAAATCGCGTGTGTAATCGTGGAGCCTGTCGCTGCCAACATGGGCGTTGTGGGACCGAATCCCGGATTTTTGGAAGGACTGCGCGCGCTCTGCGACAAAGAAGGCGCTCTGCTGATTTTTGACGAGGTCATCACTGGATTCCGCCTCGCAAAAGGCGGTGCACAGGAGTATTTCGGCATCAAAGCGGATATCGTTACATTCGGCAAAATCATCGGCGGCGGCATGCCTGTAGGCGCTTACTGCGGAAGCCGCGCGCTGATGGAGCATATTGCGCCGTGCGGTTCTGTATATCAGGCTGGTACACTCTCCGGAAACCCGGTGACTATGGCGGCTGGACTTGCTCAGCTTTCCTACTTGAACAGTCACCCGGAGGTCTATACTGACATTTCTGCAAAAGCAGATCGTCTGGCTGAGGGAATGCGGCAGGCGGCAGCGGAATCCGGCGCCAATGTCAAAATCAATCAGGTCGGCGGTCTGATAGCTCCTTTCTTCACGCCGGATTCTGTCGAATCCTTTACGGATGCAACAAAAAGTGATCTGAAAAAATACGCTGCTTATTTTGAAAAGATGTTGGAAAGAGGAATCTATCTGGCTCCTGCACAGTTTGAAGCAATGTTCCTCTCAAATGCGCACACTGATGCAGATCTTGAAAACACCATCACAGCGGTAAAGCAGGTATTCTCCGCTGTATGAGAAATGACACTGAATCATCCTTCTATAAAACAATCATTTTTATTTTGTGACGGTTATTTTTAACCGTCACTTTTTTATAAAATAATTGCCAAAAATAAAAAACATGGTTTGTGTTTCTCTTGAGATTAAATTCAGCTTCAATCTCAAAAGCGAATACAAACCATGTTCAAAAAGCAAGATCAATCACGCAAATCATCGGTTGATCTGATCAGTCTCGATATGTCCTCTCTTTTACTCAGCACTTTTGATATCCTGTGCTGTGATCCGATGGATTTCCATATGTAATCTGTTTTTTATTTTAATTATTCTTTGACAAAAATTCTTTTACATGAAAAGCCACTGTGTTAATCTCTTCATCTGTCATATACGGATGCATCGGAAGCGACAAAACCGTTTTGCAGAGCTTTTCTGTAACCGGACAGTCCACATAATTTCTATTTCCGTCAAATGCAAGCTGCTGATGCATCGGTTTCGGATAATAGACCATACTTGGAATTCCCTGTTCTTTCAAATAGGTCTGCAATGCATCACGCTGATCCTCTGATTCCAAACGCAGCGTATACTGCGCCCAGCTTGAATACATATTTTGCGGGACAATCGGTGTTTTCACAACATCTTTGAGCAGTTCGGTGTATTTGACTGCCACTTCATTTACGTTTTTAAGTTCGTAGGATGCAAACGCTTTGAGTTTCACCTGCAGAACAGCCGCCTGAATCGTATCCAAGCGGGAGTTCCAGCCAATTCGAACATTATCATATTTGAACGAGCCTTTTCCGTGTACGCGAATCGACCGCAAATAATCAGCAACGGTATCATCATTGGTAAAAACAGCGCCGCCATCGCCATAACAGCCCAATGGCTTTGCAGGGAAGAAGGACGTTGTTGCAGCGTCACCGAAACTGCAGGAGATTTGCTCCCCGATTTTTCCACCGAAGCCCTGCGCACCATCTTCCAGCAAAAGCAGATTGTATTTTTTTGCTACTTCCTGCAGCGCTACATAATCTGCCGGCTGACCAAATAAGTCAACTGCAACAATCGCTTTCGGATGAAGAACACCTTCCTCAATGACAGCCTGAATTGCACGCTCCAGCGAAGCGACATCAGCGTTGAACGTCTCTTCACATACGTCATAAAATACCGGCGTTGCACCTTCAAACGAAACAACCTCACCCGAAGCAAAAAACGTAAAGTCCGGAACAAACACAGCATCGCCCGGCTTCACATCCCATGCCATCATAACCATGGAAAGCGCATCGGTTCCGTTGCCGCAGGTCACGCAATGTTTTACACCCACATATTCTGCCAGCTGCTGCTCCAACTCTGTCACTTGTTTTCCGCTGATAAAATTACAGTCAGAAGCAACCTGCAGCAGCGCACTGTCAATCTCATTTTTCAACGCTTTATACTGTGCCTGTAAATCTCTAAACTGCATGGATTATTCTCCTTCCTTAACCTCTCGGAATACGCCGCCATCTTCCTCATAGATTCTTCCGCATGCTTCGCATTTTTTCGCACCATGCAGAATTTCACCGCATTCGCAAACCCAGCCGATCTGTCTTGCGGGAACGCCTGCGACCAGCGCATAATCAGGAACGTCTTTTGTTACAACTGCACCAGCTGCAACCATTGCCCATTTTCCAATGGTATGGCCGCAGACGATGGTTGCATTGGCGCCGACTGTAGCACCCTCCTTGAGCAATGTCTTTTTATAACCGGCAGATCCTTTGGGATATTTGGCTCTCGGATTGATGTCGTTGGTAAACACCATGGATGGTCCGCAGAATACATAGTCTTCGAGCTCCACGCCCTCATAGATCGAGACATTGTTTTGCACTTTTACGCCGTTTCCGATTTTAACATGACTTGAGATATTTACATTTTGACCAAATGAGCACTTTTCTCCAATTACAACATGACTCTGAACATGCGAAAAATGCCAGATTTTTGTTCCTGCACCGATGCGCACATCGTCATCAACATAACTGCTCTCATGCACGAAATAGTCGCTCATCGTTAAAATTCTCCTGTCATATCGATACTTGCAAACTGTTCAAGCGGCAGTTTAACTGCTTTTCCTTCCTTTTGGCTCTTATAAATCGCCAGAACAAGTTCCAGCGCATTTCTGCCTGCATGTGCATCGATATACGGTGCACGATCATTTTTAATTGCATCAATCACATCTGCATACAGACTGGTATGACCGTTTCCGTATACGTTGCTGGTTGCTTCTTCGAGGCCTTTGTTTGCCTGATCTTCGTCTGTTTCGTCTGCGAAGTTCCATACATCAATGTTATTGGTCGATTTACCGCCCAGTTTTACAGTGCCGTTCTCACCGAACAGATACAATGTTTCCTCCAGATTCTGCGGGTATACATTGGTTGTACCTTCGATCGTTGCAACCGCACCGTTTTTGAATTTTACAACAGCCATGCCGATATCCTCAGCTTCCAAATAATGATGGAACTGCTGTCTGGTCACACCATAAACTTCATCGATCTCATTGCCCATCATCCAGCGCAGCAAGTCGATTCCATGAATGCACTGATTCATCAGTGCACCGCCGTCCTGTGCCCAAGTTCCTCTCCACGGTGCCTGGGTATAGTAGTCCTTGTTTCTGTTCCAGCGAACATGAATGGAACCGTGTGAAAGCTTGCCGAATCTGCCGCTTTCAAGCGCTTTGCGCATTTCCTGAACCGCAATATTGAAACGATTCTGGTGACAAGCCGACACTTTCACGCCTTTTTCTTCGGACAGTTTGATGATTTTTTCTGCATCTTCGATACTCATTGCCATCGGTTTTTCGATGATGACGTTGACATTGTGCTCGATACAGTAGAGCGCGATTTCTGCATGGACACCGCTCTCTGTTGCAATACCAACCAATTCCAGCTCATTTTCATCAATCAACTGTTTATAATCTGTGTAGCGTTTAATCGTTGCATCATTTTGAAGATCATGCTTTGCAAGAAGCTGCTCCATGTGCTCCGGTACCACGTCGCACACTGCAACAAATTCCAAACCGTTATTCAAAACAGCTTTCACATGGTTTGTTGCGATTCTTCCGCATCCAATCAGTGCATATTTCATGTTCATTTTCACTCTTTCTTTTTGGTTTTGATGACAGCTGAAGAGGGATTACAGCACCTCGATATTTTCTCTGTTTGCAATGTTTTTCATGACATTCTTCGTATCAAAAATTGCAATCGCATTTTTCTGAATCATATCATAGTCCACATTGCTGTGCGCTGCAGTAATCATCACCAGATCGTAGCCTGCAACGATTTCCGGTGTGATTTCTTTGAGACCCTGATATTTCTGGCCTTTATATTTGTACTCTGCAATCCACGGATCATAGTAGTCGACAACTGCTTTTTCACGTTTGAGCACCTCGATCACGCGCAGTGCCGGGCTTTCACGATAATCATCGATGTCCTGTTTATATGCAACGCCCAGCACAAGTACTTTCGCACCGTTCATTGCTTTTGCATAGCGGTTCAAAATCTTGCTTGCACGGTCTACGCAGTATTCCGGCATCTGATCGTTAATCATCATAGAACTTTCGATCATGGACGTATGGAAGCCATACTCTCTTGCTTTCCAGGATAAGTAGTACGGATCAAGCGGAATGCAGTGACCGCCAAGACCCGGACCCGGATAAAATGCCTGGAAGCCGTACGGTTTTGTTTTTGCTGCATCAACAACCTCCCACATGCTGATACCAAGTCTGTGGCAAAGCATCGTCAGTTCGTTGACCAGACCGATGTTGATGTTGCGGTAAGTGTTTTCAAGGATTTTTTCCATCTCTGCAACAGCCGGAGAGGATACCTCATACACGTCACCTTCCAATACAGCTCTGTACATAGTTGCAATCACTTCGGTTGCATCTGCGCCGATTGCACCGACAACTTTCGGTGTGTTTTTTGTTTTATAGATCAGGTTGCCCGGATCAACACGTTCCGGAGAAAATCCGAGATAGAAATCCTCGCCGCATTTAAGGCCCGAACCTTCTTCCAGAATCGGTTTAATCAATTCTTCGGTGGTGCCCGGATAGGTTGTGGACTCGAGAACCACCATAGTACCTTTTGTCAGATATTTGGAAATTGCTTCTGTGGAGGATTTTACATAGCTGATATCCGGCTGCTGATGTGCATCCAGCGGAGTCGGCACGCAGATTGCGATAAAGTCCACATCTTTGACAAAGCTGAAATCTGTGGTTGCAGTGAGCATTTTTGCGTCTACCAGCTGTTTCAAGTCGCTGTCGACAACGTCGCCGATATAGTTGTGACCTTCGTTGACCAGACGTACTTTTTCATCCTGAACATCAAAGCCGATTGTTTTAAACCCAGCTTTTGCTTTCTCAACTGCGAGCGGCAGTCCTACATAACCAAGACCGACAACGCCTACTGTGATTGTTTTGTCATGAATTTTTTTGAGTAATGTTTCTTTCATCATATTTCGCTCCTTTTATTTCCTTTTATATATTTGTTAAATCATATGCAACTTTTTGGGCTCTGCTTGTCCACTTGTGATGTGATTTTATCTGACGAATTTTTTCCTTTTTCGCTTCTATCTGTGTCGGATCATTCAAAATTCCATCGATACAGCGTTTCAAGTCATTTTCGTCATAGTTCACGCACCATCCAATATTATGTTCGGTAATAAATTCACCGGAAGCAGTACCGGCTGTGCCAATCATCGGTTTTTCATATCCAATATATTCAAACAGTTTAATCGGCATCGCAATACTCATGTATTCACCTTTTCCTGCAAACACACAGCAAATATCCGCCCATTCATAATACTGGGTGAGCTGATCGCCCGAGGCATGCACCACTTTTACACGCGAAGTCATATACGTTTGATACCGGTGTGATTCCTGTTTCCATTCTGCCTCTCTACAACATAATACCACTTCAACCTGCGGAATGGAAGAAACAGCGCGTAAAAACATTTCAAGATCATAAATTCCGCTGATTCCACCAACGTAAAAAATACGCAGCGGCAATGAAAAATCAGTTTGCACACTCGGATTCGAAGAAAGATTCACTTCATTGCAGCCCGGCGGCAAAACATCTGCACGCTCCAGCAGTGCTTGATATTCCGAAAGATAACGCTTGAGTGTAAGCGACGGCAAATAAAACTTATCAAGCAGTTTTGTATAGCAGTTTAAGTCATATCGATACATCGGAAGCGAAATCCATTGTTTCTGCTTTGATACCGCCTTGGTATATACATCAAACTTCCATTGAATGTCCCGATAAAACAATCCGATCTTGATGCCATGCTTTTTGCAGAATTTCATAAAGCCAAAATCCAATGTCGGATACAGCGGCAAATGATTCTTCTCTGTGAGCAGCGTGGGCATCGTGCTGCTTTCCGAATACATAAAGTCATACTGTACACCGTTT
Organism: uncultured Oscillospiraceae bacterium; assembly: GCA_949299455.1. Lineage (GTDB taxonomy): Bacteria > Bacillota > Clostridia > Oscillospirales > Ruminococcaceae > Paludihabitans. Next base: position 23,796 of record CASGAN010000002.1, on the reverse strand, counting down.
CGGATGTTTTGCTTGATCGTTCGAATTGCCGCTTTTCGTTCGCTTCCATATCCCATCACACAGTCCACATCATATCCAATCTCCCGAAACGCCTGAATCATCTTCTGCGGTCTGACACTGGAACCGGACTTGCTGGTCAGATCGATATGATTGGGAATATGAAAAATACATCGTTTATTTTCCATATTGACTCCTAAACATGCAATACAATTCTTCCATTGTATCGACATTCTTTTTAAAATCATAGTATTCTTTCACATGTGCGCGGCCATTTTGTCCCATTGTTCTGCGAAGCTGCACATCGCACACAAGACGTTCGAGCGCCTGTGCAATTGCGTTCACATCACCTCTTGGTACAATCAGCCCGGTTATTTGGTCAACGACGACTTCTTTAAAACCGTCCGCATCGGAAACAACCACCGGCACATTCATCGCCATTGCCTCGACCGCCGCAACACCAAAGCTTTCCTTTTTGCTCACTGCACAAAATACATCAAACCCGCTCAAAATCTCAGGGACTTGTGTATTGGGCACACGGCCTTTTAAAAAGACAACCTGTTCAAGATGTGCTTCACGGATCTTTGCTTCGATCTCCTGCCGCTGCGGGCCATCACCATAAATTTGAACAACGATCCGATCGGCTGTTTCCTGATCACCTTTGGCAATCAGGCGGCTACGCAGCTGCGCAACAGCATCAATAAAATCAATGATTCCATAAACCGGCGCCAGCGCTTTCACATTCCCAAGAAGAATTTTGTCATTTTGTTTTTGTACAAAGCAATCTGGGTCAAATGCATCCAGATCTACACCAAACGGCGTCACGGCGATTTCCAAAGCAGAATCATTCATCAGTGTACGAAGCTGATCCGCCATACAGTGACTGGTGGAAGCAAGCCCACGCGCGTATCGGACGTTCTTTTGAAGAATCCGCTTTTTCACCGCACTCTCATACGGGAAATCATACACATCACTGCCCCAGATCGAAAGCAAAATCGAACCGATTCTGCTTATTCTGGCAAGTGTTCCATATCCGCTTGCATAATGCACGTTGATGACATCCGGTGCAATGTTTTTCGCAAGCCTGTTGAGCGCAAACGCGTTTAAATAATATCCTTTGGCACCGCTGTGTTTTAATCGATGCAAATGCACACGCTGATCAATCGCATGATCTTTCGGATCATGCCCTGCATTAAATACGAGGTGTATTTCATGATCTCGCTGTGCAAGTGCATTGACCCATTTCACTGTATGAATACTGTTCGCCGCAGATAAAAATAATATTTTCATCTTAGACTTCCTCCAACAGTGTTTTAAATAACTGCTCCAGCCGTGCAGTCAGATGCTGATAATCATATACACGTTTGACTTCATTCGCATTGTGGGCGATTGCATCCTTTTCTTCAGCCGTCAGATCAACCAGCTGCGCGATGCGCTGTGCATATGATTCACTCGAATCAAAGTGCTCACTGATTCCCAAGTGATGCGTATTGATCAGGTCATTATTTTGCGGAAAGTTACATAGAATCGGCTTCTCACTCGCAATGTATTCAAACAGCTTATTCCAACTGCACCCGTACTTTGTAAGGCCGGTATTTTTCACGTTGATGACGTTTACATCTGCTTTGCTCAAGATGTACGGCACATACTTTTTGTCCACTTTTCCTTTAAAGACGACAGGAAGCCCTTGTTCCGCCGCAAATGCTTCAAGCGACGCTTTTTCGGTACCATCACCGTAGATGAAAAAACGTATATCGCTGCGCTGCTGTTGTTTTAGCACCTGTACGGCTTTCATCAGCTGATCCAAATGATTGACCAGCCGAATCGATCCCACGTAGATCACCTTTTTGCAATCATTCGACTCCAAATCCGCATCCTGCAAACGAACCGTTTCTTTATTGCGATCAAATTCTTCCAAATCAACGCCGTTGTTGATATGCTCGATTTTTTGCAAATCAATGACCTTATCCCATTTCTGATCGCGAATATATTCTTTACCGCCCTCCATCGTGAAAATCAGGCGGTCTGCTTTTTTATAAATCCATTTTTCCAACTGATACAGCACTTTGATCACAGGATTTTTTCGTGAGATGTGCTTATACTCTACAATAGATTCCGGCCACAAATCGCGAACTTCCACCACAACAGGAATACGATGTTTTTTTGCAAACCGTACTGCAAAAAAAGCAACAAACAAATCCGGAGATGACGTGTAAATAACATCCGGACGTTCTTTTTTGAGGAATCGTTTCAAGCATTTTTTAATCGCAAACGGAAACGCAATCATATTTGCAATGCGGTCCAGCCCGTTTCCTGTATAGTCTTTGCTTTTAACGAATGTATACGGAATACCGTCTACTTCCTTTTCGCAATAAAGCGCATCGTCCTCGATCATATTTACGTTTGTATTATGAATTCTGCCCGAGGTAAAAATCTTGACTTGATGCCCTTTCTGGCCAAGGTACTTCGAAAAATAATAATGTCTGACAAGTCCGCCCAAACTCGGCGGAATCGCATAGTGATTCACAATCCATATATTCATCTGCACATTCTCCTTCACGACTTCAATACCGCAGTCACTGTCCGCACCATGGTTTTGAGATCCCCCAAAAAGCTAAAGCGAATGATGGCATCAAGATTATATTTCATCTTTTCGGGCAAAATGGTCTGAACATACACCTCATCCGGCGAATCTGTATTGGCCAGCAGCTCATCTTCGTCTTTATACTCAATGCTTGCAGTGGAAGTCACGCCGGCAGGCAAAAGCAGCGTTGCCATCATTTCTGGTGTATAGCGTGCTACATATTTCTCCACTTCCGGGCGCGTGCCGACAAAGCTCATTTCGCCGCGCAGAATGTTTAACAGCTGCGGCAGTTCATCCAGCCGGCACTTGCGCAGACGGTGACCCATTTTTGTGATACGGCTATCGCCGCCGACTGTCACCTGTGTACCGAGCTGCTCTGCATTTGTCACCATTGTGCGGAATTTGAAAATGCGAAATGTCTTTCCGTACTGTGTCACGCGCACCTGACGAAACATCACTGGCCCTTTCGAATCGGCTTTAATCATAATACTGAGCACCAAAAAGACAGGCGACAGCAAAATGAGCAGGAAAAGCGAAACAACCACATCAAACAGCCGCTTCAGGATCAGACTCAATGTTTTGCGTTTGAGTGCATCATAGTACGGTTTCACCGCTTCCGTCTGCATGGATGCAGGGAGTGCCTCCCATTTTTTCAAAATCATTGATTCAGCTCCTTGATGATCTGTGAAAACGTACGAACGATGTATGCAACCTGTTCGTCTGTCAGGCAGGTATGAAGCGGAAGCGTCATTTCGTTTTGATACATCGAGAACGCATTCGGATAATCTTTGATATCGAAGCCCAGATTTTTATATGCAGTGAGCAGCGGCAACGGTTTATAGTGCACATTCGTTGCAACACCGGCCTCTGCCATCTTTTCTACCACACGATTGCGCATCTGCTCGTCTGCTCCATGCAGGCGTACAAAATACAAATGTCCGCTCGATGCAAAATTGTCACCGTAGTGGCAGAGCACACTGACCGGCAGATCCGCAAACGCCTTGTTATAGACAGAAATGATTTCTTTTCTGCGTGCAAGCATCGACGGATACCGTTTCAGCTGCACCAGTCCGATTGCTGCCATGATATCGGTCATATTACATTTATAGCCCGGGAAAACAATATCATATTCCCACGCGCCTGCTTTTGTTTTCGCAAGTGCGTCTTTCGACTGTCCGTGCAGCGAATAGAGCATAAAGAACCGATAGATTTCCTCGGAGTCAATGCCCGGAATCTCTCTCCAAGTAACAGCGCCGCCTTCTGCGGTGGTCAAATTTTTGACCGCATGGAACGAGAACGAAGTGAAGTCGGCAATCTGTCCGCACATTTTTCCGTCTTTCTGCGCACCGAATGCATGTGCGGCATCCGCAACGACTGCAATGCGACCCATTGCCTTTTGCATGTCGTTTGCCGGACAAAACAGTCCTTGTTTCTCCTCTACAACACGGTAAATCGTATCATAATCGCAGATGATTCCGGCAAGATCCACCGGAATGATCACTTTTGTTTTCTCTGTAATTTTTTCTGCAAGCTGCGCATAGTCCATCTCAAACGAGCCGGGTGCTGTATCGACAAGCACGAGTTTTGCGCCGACATGGCATACAACGCTTGCAGAAGCGGTATATGTGTATGCTGTTGTGATGACTTCATCGCCTTCACCCACACCCAGAAGCCGCAGCACACCTTCTAAGCATGCCGTTGCAGAATTGAGACAAACTGCTTTATTCGTATGGCAAAACGATGCAATTTCCTTTTCAAACTGTTTTGTTTTCGGCCCTGTTGTGATCCAGCCGCTTTTTAACGTATCGGCTACTTCGGCAATCTCCTCATCCGTCATATCGGGTGGTGAAAATGGAATGTTCATTTTTTCTTGTTCACTCATCATGATTCCTCCACAATCGGTCCTTCGTGACTCGCACGGCCTAATTTACAAAATGCCTCATAAATCGCTGCATCTCGTTCTTTATCTTCCTGTCGGATATGATAGGTCGGAACAATTTCTGAGACAATTTGTTTTACATCAAATCGTTCATCGATCGCCGCCTGTTCCAGCCGTTTGAGTTGTTTTAAAAATAGCTCTTCATCAAAATCCAAAGGCTTTCCAATAAAAATCAAATCATTTTTTGTCTTTTGCAAACCTTCTTCTTTTGTCAAAAGTTCTTCATATAATTTTTCGCCCGGACGCAATCCGGTATATTTAATCTCCATATCGACTCCCAGTGTATATCCGGAAAGCCGAATGAGATTTTTCGCTAAATCATCAATCTTTACAGGTTCTCCCATGTCCAGAACAAAGATTTCTCCGCCCTTTGCATAGGCGCCTGCCTGCAAAACCAATGAAACTGCCTCAGGAATCGTCATAAAGTATCGAATAATATCCGGATGTGTAACGGTAACCGGACCGCCTTCTGCCATTTGCTTTTTAAACAATGGAATCACACTGCCGTTGCTGCCCAATACGTTGCCAAAACGTACCGCAACAAACTCCGTCTTGGAATATCTGCTGAATGTCTGAATGATCATTTCGCACATACGCTTCGAAGCACCCATAATATTGGTCGGATTTACCGCTTTATCAGTGGAGATCAATACAAACTTTTTCACTCCATATTTATCAGCGGCACGTGCCGTTTTATAGGTACCGAGCACATTGTTTTTAATTGCTTCATTCGGACTGTCTTCCATCAGCGGAACATGTTTGTGTGCAGCAGCATGATATACAAGCTCCGGCCGATACAGCTCAATGACGCTTTCGATTCGTTTCGCATTGCGCACCGAACCAATCAGCACCTCAAGATTTAAGTCCGGATATTTTTGCTTTAATTCCTGTTGGATTTCATACGCATTATTTTCGTAGATATCAAAAATAATGAGGCATTTCGGCTTATATTTTGCAATCTGACGGCAAAGCTCACTGCCGATAGAACCACCGCCGCCCGTTACCAATACTGTTTTTCCCATTACATAGCCAGTGACGCTGTCTAAATCAATTTGGATTGCATCTCTTCCAAGCAAATCCTCAATCGAAACTTCTCGCAGCTTCGAAACACTGATTTCATCATTAATAAACTGATAAATGCCCGGGAGAACCTTCATTGCACAATGTGTCTGATTGCATATTTTCAGAATATCTCTTGTTTCTTTTGAGCCCGCAGAAGGAATTGCAAGTACAATTTCATCTACATGATATTTTTCAGCATTTTCAATAATCGTATCACGATTTCCCACAATCGGTACACCGTGAAGATATTTTCCTTTCTTAAAACGATTGTCGTCAATTACACATACAACTTTACGATTTAAGTTCTTACTGTATTTGAGTTCGTGAATAATGATACTTCCTGCTTCACCCGCACCAATCACCATCGTGTTTAATACAGTTTCACGGTCTTTGCCTCTGTTTCGAAACAGAATGCGAAGTCCTCGATACGAAAAACGGGTAATCGTAGTGGTGATAAGCATGAAAAACAAATAGAAAATATAATAGCTTCTTGGAACCGTTAAGCCCAGAATTTGCATTCCCAATGCTTGCAATGCTGTTGACAAGACACAGCCGCCTAAAATAAGCACAAATTCATGAATCCCTGCAAATGTCCAAACGCGCCGATACAATTTCATGAGAATAAAAATAATAACTGTGGTAATTACATTGACCAACATGTATTTATGAATGCTGTCAATATAGACCTCCGGTATGATACTGTAGCGCATCTCATGCCGCACAATTAATGACAAATACGAATTCATCACAACTGTAACGACATCAACAAGGAATAAAAGAAACATTCTTATTTTTGAATTTTTTAAATGAATAAAATCTTTCACGATACACTCCTCTTTACACCTTTTGATTTGTACGAAACAATTAACTGAAAATTCGTTTTCATCTTTTATAGTGGAACGCGGACATTTATTCTGAAGTTTCAGAAGTGATCACACAAAGGAAAAACGGAATCCAAACTGGTATGAAACGGATAAAGCCGCTGGGAATAATCCCCGCGAACAAAAATGCTGTCAGTATCAAAAAAACAAGTACACCGCGCCCCGGCATTCCTGCCCGCATTTCATGAAATATTTGCTTGATTGACTTCACAAACATATAAATAACAAAACCGATATAGGCAGCAAAAAACGCAATTCCATACTGGGATAACAATTCAATGTAGAAATTGTGCGGATCCACAATTGACCGTGTCTGCTCTAGATATGCTGGATTTTGTTCCATCATTTTTCGAAATCCTGCAGGACCGCATCCTAACAATGGATTCTGAGCAAAAAAGTCAAAACCTGCACGAATTAACCAGGACCGAATATGGATTGTCCCATATCCAGCCTGATCTGCCGCCAGCTGACTCATCAATGAATCGTTCAATGCATTGGCGTTTTGCTCATTCGGAGGAACAAACGGTATGTTCGGATCGATAGTATGCGTTTTAAAATATTCTTCAATTTTCGCGCTGAAATACATCGAATTCAACTTTAATCCTGCAAATTTGATCAAGTAATTGAATGGGAACAAATAAATCAAACCACTAAAAATAATTTGAATTGTTCGTTTCAGTTTAATCTTCACATTTGTATGGAGCAATAACGCAAAAAACAAAACGATAATCAGCAGTAATAAAAACGCAATATAGAATATGGTTGAGTTTGAAATAGGCGTTGGTGAAAGCAAAATAAACGTAATAACTCCGCAAACAATGTATTCTTTCGCTGTCGATGCCTTCAAAAACCGATATCCCATAATCGCAAGACACATCAAAAGAAAAGTGGATAAATCATTGGTATTTGTAAAAATTGTGCTGGGTGGGAAAAGTGTCTGCGAGAGTGCAATCTTCTGCTCCAATGTGTAATAGTATGCCGATGTTTCGAGAAAAGAGCCAACAACAACTTCTATATCGGCCATGATCGCAAGAACGACACCGCTTCCCACGAATAAATTAAGACACATCATGACATCTTTTGATTCTTTGATCAAAGTAAAAAACGAGAATGCATATAAAAACAATGTAATGATCGCCATGACTTCTGTCGTTGCCAAATCAACACAATTTCCAAACAGCAGCCAAGCGACACCATAAACACTCCATAAAAAAAGGAAAACGGAAACAAAAATACGCATTTTATACGTAGAAATTATATGGGAATCCTTACGCTCAACAAAACGGATCAGCCAAACAACTGCACAATAACATGCGACCAAAAAGCCGGAAAGCCGCATCGGTGTGATAATCAGCAATTTCAAATCAATATTTAAAAAAGGAAACAGATTTCCGAATATACAAGAAACAATCAAAAGCGACGCAAGAATACGATGAAGATGACGATTGAAAAAAATTGATTTCATCTCAGCCAAGTTCCCCCTTTTTGTTGTGCGCAAACATAATTTGCTTAAATTTATTCAGTTGCTTCGTTACAACAATATTTCGATCATATACATTCATAGCCTGACGTCGAATTTCGTCCGAAGAAAACATCATTCTGTTTTTTATCATTCGGAGCATACCTTCTGCCAAAGCCGAAACATTCGCTTTTTCTACGAGATACCCATTTGCTTCATTCACTAAATCCTCAGGGCCGCCGCATTTTGTAGAGACTACAGGAACACCGCAGGCAAACGCTTCGATCGTCACTACAGAAAATGTTTCCGTGTGACTTGAACAAACAAATGCAGCTGCATCATGGAGAAAGGCATTTCGATCTTTTAATTCAATTTTTCCAGCTAATTCCACACAATCTGATAACGCCAGCTGATCCCGAAGCGCCGCAAGAGCGGTCATCTCTTCTCCTGATCCGCCAATCACCAATCGACTGTCCGGATACTTTTTGTGGACAAGAGAAAACGCCTCAATCAGCAAATCATATCCTTTGATTTTCCGCAACGACCCCAAAGCCTTGAAAACAAAAGGCTGATGTGCATCAAATGGTGCACACAATGTAAATGCCGAAAAATCAACTTCATTCGGGAGCATCGACCATTTTCCTTCCGGCGGCGCTATCTTTTTTTGCATCGCAGAGGAAATCAAAAACGTGTGCTCTGCACAAGAAAGCGCACGATGCATCATTTTGTCATAATAAGAACCCGGTTTGCTGTTTAACACACCCGAATAATGCTCTGTATATGTCATCGGAATTCCTTCCTGTTTTACAAGAGCTTCTGCTGCTAAAGCGCAGCGCGCAGATTCCAAATGAATAATATCCGGTTTTCCGTGCTCAGCACATATCTGCTCATAAATGCGGCGAATCATTGACACTTTTTGACGAGCAATACCGCCCTCCCAAAAAGGCGTCAGATTTCGTTTAAACGCACGATACACATGAACACCATCTTCGTTTGACACAGTTATTCCACAACAAAATGTCCCGGTCCGAAAGCGCAATTCTGCAACTGCAACACTGACTTCACATCCCTGTTCCGCCAATGCAGTCGCACGATCTCTAAAAAACGATCCGTTTTGTTGCCCAGGTTCCGGATACCACGAAGCAATAATTAGTATTTTCATTTTCCGAGGATTATTTAGATTCTCCATGATCATTTACCCGCCCTTATGCACATGACTTATTCCATTTTTTCCGGCAATTATAAAACACATACACAAGACTGCACAAACTAGAAACAGTGTACGAAACCATCAGCGCGTATGCGGCTCCGTCGATGCCGAGATGATAAATAAAGAAAAAGTCAAGTCCCAAATGCAGCACACTGATAAAAGCTGAAAGGATGATGTTAAATTTAAGTTCTCCCAGTGCAGCCAACGCATTTCCTACGGGAATTCGAATAATAGAATTGATGCCAAAAGCAATCCACATGGGCTGCATGATTGCGATTGCGGGCGCATAACCTTTTCCGTAAATAATATAAATGATCTGCGGTGTAACCAAATATCCTATTGCAATAATAGGAATCATAATACCGCTCATTCCAAGCAAAACCTTAATGGAATTCTTTCGAATCCAGGTCCCGTCTCCCGTATGCCGCGCAAAATATGGATAAATAAACACCACAACCGATGTTGCAATATATTGGAGATTACTTGGGATCATAGATGCTGCTTTATAATACGCTGTTGTCGTTAAATCTTTCAGCAGCAAATTTACAACCAGCGTTTCATTCAGCGGCATAATCAAAGAAAAGGCATTGGTGATCATCGCACCGATACCAAACCATAAAATCTCTTTCTTTTCTTGTCTGCTCAGCTGCGAAGACTGCTCTGTCAAAACTTTTTGGCGGTATAACATCAAAAAGCCAAGCAGTACAATAAGCGATAACGCTAAATATCTGCCAATGAATACACCGTTGAGCGAAAAAACAAACGCCAATAAAATTTGAAATCCTGCATAAAAAGCAGTATACAATACAGAAAAACGAGAAAACAGCTTGTTAAGCAAATTTGCCCGCATATATACCATGATAATTTCTTGTACATATGTGAACACGGGAATCAGACAGGAAATCAAGATGTAATATTTTGCTGCTCCATAATTTCCCGCAGAGAAAAAGCTTGAAAATAACACAATAGGAATGAATACAGCCAAAATAACGCCGTCAGCCAACAAACCATATTTCAAACAAAACTGAAAAATCGCATTTCGCTCTTGTTGTGTGTTTTTCATTGCACAAAAACGAAGAACAGATGACGAAAGACCGATTCCGTTAATAAGTATTAAGTATGAATTCACATTATCTACTGTTGACAGCATTCCGTAAAGCGACTGCGGCACAATAATTCGAGGCAACAAGATCGCTGAACATAGGCTAATACACTTTACCAGCGTATTTCCAACAAATATATGAAAAAAACCTCGATCGATCAGTTTGCGTATGAGAGGCCATACCTTTTTTATCAAAGACTCCATTCCATACTCCTATTTCCATTGATACTTTTATATTTCAAGCAGCAATTCACAACTTTTTTGACAATAAAAAATGTACCATCTTTATTCGGATACACCATCTGTCGATGAATTTTCAGCAGCCGAACGCTCAGCCGTCTCATCTCCATAAATAAATGTATGCAGTCTGTCTGCCGCCGCATCCAAATCATAAGTCCAAACCCACGGATTTCCGCCGCCCACCGCATGGTCCGCATCGCTTGGAATCGAATTCTGCACAAGCGGCAGATCATTTAAAAGCATCGGTGCAAAGCCGATAATATCGGTATAGCTGAGCGATGTTTCCACCAGCGGAAGCACTGTGCGCAGCAGATTCGGATATTGTGTCATGCTGAGTGTCTTCACATTCTCGAGCATACATGCAAGCACTTTCTTTTGGCGGTCTGCACGCGCATTATCGCTGTCAATATTGCGAATCCGTGCATATGCTGTTGCCTGTGCACCATTTAAGTGCACAAGTCCCGATGATGTGACTGCTTCTGCATGCAGTCCGTCACTGTTTGCGGTAATGTTGATTTGTTTGCGTTCTGCTTCTGTGATTTCGATATCAATACCGCCAACCGCATCAATGACGTTGGCCAGGCCTGCAAAATTAACAGTTGCGTAATCCTGAATATCCAAGTGGAAATTGTCATTGAGCGTTTTGATGGCAAGTTCAGAACCGCCGTACGCGTATGCATGCGCAATCTTTTCCTCACCATGTCCGTCGATATGCACTTTGCTGTCGCGGAGAATCGATGTAAGCTTTAGGGTATTATTCTTTTGGTCGACAGATAAAATCATGACGGAATCGGATCTTCCCACGTTTTTGTCGTAATCTCTGCTGTCTACACCGAACAGCGCAATATTGACAATTTTATATTCCTTCGATTTTTCAGCGACGGAAGAATCCACCTCAAGCTCCTGCGGCTGTGCGGTAATGGGCTTTGTTTTGAGCCCGGCAAACAGATATTGAAATATAAAAAAACCGGCAAGAATCAAAACCAGCACAACCGAAACAGACGCAGTGAAAATCTTTCGTTTCAGCGACCATTTTTTTCTGTTGTTTTTTTGCATTGTGCAGTCGGTTGGTTCTTCTTGTCGGCAGCTACAAAGTTCTTCGTCTATAGGCTGTGTCTGTACTGTATTCTTTTGTTCTCCAAGAGAATTCCGTTTTTTCATGTTCTCTGTGTCCTCACAATCTGAATGGAAACGTACTCCTTACACATCTTTTGTACTATAGCATACATTAATTATATTACCACCTCCTCCTATAAAAATCAATACATCTGGCCTTTTTCAGCAAAAAAACGGTTATACACACCGATTTCATTGCCAATCTGTAAAACACGAAAACTCCCCCCGCTGGTATCCAACAGGGAGAGTTTGATGTTTGATCAGAACAAACAAATCTTATGCTCTCAGATCGACATATTTAATAATCAGATCTGCCGTTTTTTCAAGACCAAGTTTCGTGGTATCAATGCACAAATCATAGTTTTTGGCATCGCCCCACTTTTTGCCTGTATAGTAATGATAATACGACGCGCGCCGTTTATCAATTTTCTGCACCTTTTCTTTTGCACCTTCGGGCGGGAAATCACGCATCCGAATCGCAAAATCAGTACGCGTATCCAAGTCAGCATGCAGATAAAAATTCACCACATCCGGCATATCGCGCAGTACATAGTCGGCACATCGTCCAACGATCACACAGCCGCCTTTTGATGCCACTTCCTTGATAATATCCGATTGAATCAGATACACCTTGTCATTCAACGGCATTTCAAAATTTGCCATGCTGCCAAACATCGAGAGAGAAAACAACAAACTTCCCGTCGGCTTTTGATCGGTATGCTCAAACATTTCCTCCACAAAACCGCTTTTCTTTGCTGCAAGGGTGATCAGCGCATTGTCATAATACGGAATCGAAAAATGATCTGCAATCATTTTTCCGATTTCACGTCCACCGCTGCCAAATTCACGGCTGATTGTAATGATAGGTTGCTTCATAAAAATCCCTCCTGTTTGGCTTTTTCTTTTATTATGCGCTGTTCTGTTTATTTTGTCAATATTTTTTATTTATTTTTATTAAAACAGTATAAAATAAATAACATGTTTATTTGAGTGCATTTTTAAGCTTATTCAATGCCTTTTTTTCAATTCGGCTGACATAACTGCGCGAGATATTCAAATACGCTGCAATTTCCCGCTGTGTGAGCGGTCGTTTTCCGTACAGGCCGTAACGCAGGCTCACAATCTGTTTTTCACGCTGATCACACACCCGCTCCACTGCACGATACAGCCGATCTGCCTGCATTTTCAGATCAATCTGCTCGATCATGCAGTCCTCACCGGAAAACACATCCATGAGTGTGAGCGGATTTCCGTCTCCTTCTGCATCAAGCGGATCACTGATCGACACCTCTGCGGCATTTTTCCGGATGGCACGAAAGTGCATGAGGATTTCGTTTTCTATACATCTGGCTGCATACGTTGCAAAGCGAATCCCTTTTTCTGCGTTAAATGTGCTGACCGCTTTAATCAGCCCGATCGTACCGATCGAAATAAGATCATCCTGATCATTCGTAATCGAGTAGTATTTTTTTGCGATATGCGCCACCAGCCGAAGATTGTGTTCAATGAGCAAATCCCGCGCACCGCTGTCCCCCGCCGCCATTTTTTCAAAGCACTCCCGCTCTTTTGCGGCGGACAGCGGTTTTTTAAACGAGCTCCCCTCGATATGCAGTGCAAACCACAACATTTTAGATGCTAACAGAGAAAACAATTCAAATAACAAAACACTCGCCCCTTTATATGGTTCTTTTCTTCATTCGTATCAACAGACAAGGCCGCTTATTCCTAAAAAACAGCACAAACCGAAAAATTTCTCTTGACAAATCGCCAGACTGCCTTTATAATAGTAAAGGTATTCGGAGAGGTCGCCTAGTCCGGTTTATGGCGCACGACTGGAACTCGTGTATGGGTTGAAAGCTCATCGAGGGTTCGAATCCCTCCCTCTCCGCCACGAAAGAACGAACTTTTGTCTACCAAGACAAAGTCCGTTCTTTCTTCATTTTCTGGGGTAAAAACGCCATAATAGGCAGAAATACAGGCAAAAAGCGATTAAACAGAGCGTCGGAGCGGTCGAAATGGCTGCACCGGCGCTCTTTTTTCGCCTGCAAGACTGGTTTCGGGTAGCATACTAAAGTTCGTTGTTTGCCTCGATAAAGGGCAAACAAAAGGTGGACATTGGGAGATTTGAACGCAAAAATCAGCAAGAAATTAAAAGAAGCACGATTTTGTGCGCCAATTCTATTGAAAAATTCATAGATTGATGCTATACTTATTAGATATAACTATCACCATTTGTAGGAATCCAGTGGAGGTGGGCTAATGGCGAAAGAAAACAGCCAGAAGATAAAACTGCTGAAACTCATGGAGCTTTTGCGTCAAGAGACGGATGAACAGCATCCAATGGCAGCTACAGTCGTATGCCAGAAACTGAATGATATGGAAGTTGCCTGCGATCGCAGAACACTGACCAGAGATATTCAAGCGCTGAACGACTATGGCTATGAAGTCATGACCACGATGATCAGCCATGAAAAAGCATACTATGTCGAGGATCGCAGTTTCAGCGTTCCCGAATTAAAGATACTGATTGACGCGGTACAGGCGGCCAGCTTCGTGACCGACAAAAAAACGGCAGAGCTGATTCGGAAAATCGCCAACCTCGGCGGCAGCCACAGCGCGGACATCCTGCAGAGCAATATGGTCTGCTTCAATACAAGAAAGCATCATAACGAATCCATTTATTATAATGTAGATTATTTAGAGAATGCCATCGAGCAGAAAAAGAAGGTCATCTTCTACTATTTCGATTTGAACGAAAACGGCGAAAAGGCTTACCGCAACGGTCATCACCACTATGTCGTGGAGCCGATCGCACTTGTGTTCAACGAAGACAACTATTATATGGTTTGCTACAGCGCAAGGCATGACAACACCGCGAACTACCGCATTGACCGTATGGATGCCGTGGAAGTAATCGACGAAGACATCTGCGAAAAGGCCATTGAGCTACGCAGCAGCATAGATTGCTTCACGGAGCAGGCATTCAAAATGTACGGTGGACAGCCGGTGGATATAACAATCCAGTTCAGCGATAAGCTGATAGGCGTGGTGTACGACAAATTCGGTGAAGACACCAAGATGGTACGCATCAATGAAAACAACTGCGTTGCCAGCGTCAAGGTGCAAATCAGCCCGATATTTTGGGGCTGGCTGTTCCAGTTTGGCAAACAGATGACAGTACTCTCCCCCGAAGGGGTTATCAATGAATATAAACAACGGCTGCGCGAGCTGACCGATACGGAGGAATAAACATGGCAGATAATAATACAGCCAGCATTGGCTTTGAAAAACAGATATGGGACGCAGCGTGTGTGCTGCGCGGTAACATCGACGCATCCGAATACAAATCCGTCGTTTTGGGACTTATTTTCCTCAAGTACATTTCTGACCGCTTCGACGAAAAGTATCAGCAGCTCGTTGAAGAAGGCGACGGTTTTGAGGAAGATGTGGACGAATACATTTCCGAAGGCATTTTCTTCGTTCCCGAAACTGCCCGTTGGAGCGTCATTGCTTCCAAGGCGCACACTCCCGAAATCGGCACCGTGATCGACGATGCCATGAGAGCGATCGAAAAAGAAAACAAGAGACTGAAGGACATCCTCCCCAAGAACTTCGCTCGTCCCGAATTGGATAAGCGCCGTCTGGGCGATGTGGTTGACCTGTTCACCAACATTAAGACGGTAGACGCGGGCAGCAGCCGAGATATCCTCGGCAGAACATACGAATACTGCCTTTCCAAGTTTGCCGAACAGGAAGGCAAGCTGGCTGGCGAATTCTATACCCCCTCCTGCGTGGTACGCACACTGGTCGAAGTGCTGCAGCCCTACAATGGCCGCGTATATGAAATAATCATACCGAGTTTGATACAAGGTATGGGTAAAATTAAAAAGTGTGCCTTTGCGGTGTAAAAGTAGTCGTTGCGGTGTAAAGGGCGGTAGTCGGAGAAATCCGGCTTTTTTATTGCCTTAATGTCTGGACACCTTACCGTCAGTGCTACTCTGCCTTGTGTGTGAACTATTGACAATCAGAGAAAAATGAGCTATACTTATATAGTCAAGAAATTGACTGTAAACATTTGGACTAAGGCGGTGGACTATGACAAAGGAAGATAAGAAAAACGCATATCTGTACTGCAAATTTCGGGACGAGCAGTTCGCTCTCTATGACGAGTACGCCAAGCGCCATGGGATGCTGATGAAGACCTTGCTGGTGGTCAACGTGCTTTTCTATGACGCTTTTTACCAAAATGGCGGAATGACCCAGAAGGAGATCTGCCAGCGGACGTTTCAGTCCAAACAGACAGTCAACCTCATCATCAAGAATCTTCTGGCTGAGAGCTATGTAACCGTCATCGAGGTGCCGGAAAACAAACGGAACAAGATCGTCCAGATGACTGATGCCGGAAGAGCCTACTTTGAAAAAGTTGTGCGGCACATCACCTGGGCGGAGGACACGGCCATGTCCATGTTCACGCCAGAGGAGCAAAAAACGCTGATCGACCTGTCCCGGACATTCACAAAGAATCTGACCAGGCTGGTCAATCAGGAAACGGAGGATATGTAATGGAGTTTTACGAAGTAATCAATAAAAGAAGAAGCATTCGTCAGTTTGAAGACAGGGAAATTCCCAGAGATGTTTTGGAGCGGATTTTGGACGCCGGACTGAAAGCACCCTCCTCCAACCACCAGCGGCGCTGGGAACTGGTGACGCTGACGGAAAAGCCGATGATTATGGAACTGGCCAAATTCATCAAGCCCTATCCCTGTCGCATCCAGGAGCCGAAGAGCCCTCAGCAGGAGATGTTCAAGATTGCCTACCCTCGGCAGCGCACCATGATCGAAGAATCCGCCTGCGTGATCCTGCCCTGGTTCCAGCAGAAATACCCCCTGAGCGAGGACAAGAACGGCTATGGGCTTATGGATTACGGAGCCACTTGGGCGCTCATTGAAAATATGCTGCTGGCAGCCACCGCTGAGGGACTGGGAAGTGTGGTACATATCCCGGTGAAGAAGGAACCGGCGCAGATCAAGGAATTTCTGAAGGTGCCGGATGGCTGGGCGCTGCCCGCCCTGGTGGTGCTGGGCTATGCCGTCAAAGACCCGCTGCTGCCCCGGCAAGTGAAGGCCACAGTGGAGAATAAAGTTCGCTGGAACAGGTGGTAAGGACAAGGAGATTATGCTATGGATTTTAACGAAGTAATTGACCGCAGAAAGACCAGCCGGGAGTGGACAGACCGGGAGGTCGCCTACGATACCATCAAAAAGATTTTGGAGGCAGGTATGAAGGCCCCCTCCTGGGACCACTACCGGAACTGGCAGTTTATCGTCCTGCACGAACGGGCGGATAAAGAGCGGACCTTTGCCTATGCCAAGGCGGTGGCCAAGCGCTATGTGGATGAGAACCGCACCTATACTCGCCCCAATCTGGCCACAAAGATGTATGCCTACGCCATGCCCCGGCAGTTTACCATGCTGGTGGACTGCTCCTATGTGATCGTGCCGCTGTTCAAATGCGCCCGGCTGAATGGGGAGTGGGTCAGCAAGCTCAATCCACTCACAACGGCGTGGTGTGTGGCGGAAAACATCATGCTGGCCGCCATCAGCGAGGGGCTGGGCTACTCCCTTCGGATCCCGTTGAACCGGGAACATGATGTGGTGCTGCGGGAGCTGGGCGTGCCCCAGGGCTGGATGACGCCCTGCTTCATCGGCATCGGCTATCCGAAGGAGGATGAGGCCATCCCGGAGCAGTACAGCACCAGCCCGGAAGGGCATATCCATCTGGGAGGCTGGTAAGATGTCAGAACTCATCATCCGGGAGATTGAAGCAAAGAGCATCATCACCAAGACGGATATTCCCGTGTGCGACTATGCCGTCAATCCTTATGTTGGCTGCACCCACGGCTGTAAATACTGCTACGCCTCATTCATGAAGCGTTTTACAAATCACCCCGAGCCTTGGGGCGAGTTCCTGGACGTGAAATACTGGCCGGAACTGCGCAAGCCGGAGAAGTATGCCGGGAAAGAGATGTTCTTTGGCACAGTCACTGACCCATATAATCCCCAGGAGGAGCAATACCGCCGTACCCGTACTCTGCTGGAGCAGCTTCAGGGCAGCGGGATCAAGCTGAGTATCCAGACAAAATCAGACTTGGTACTTCGAGATGTAGACTTGATCCGCACCTTCCCGGAGGCTCGGGTTGGATTTTCCATCAACACCCTGGACGAGGACTTCCGAGCGGATATGGACAGGGCAGTTTCCATCGAGCGGCGGCTTGCCGCTATGAAAGTCCTCCATGAGGCTGGCATCCGCACCACCTGCTTTATCTCCCCGATTTTTCCGGGCATCACCGACGTTCCGGCGATCATCGGCAGGGTACGGAATCAGTGCCAGCTGGTCTGGCTGGAAAACCTCAACCTCCGGGGCAGCTATAAGACGGTGATTCTGAACTACATCAAGGAAAAGCATCCGGTACTGACAGGGCTGTATGAGGAAATCTATTCCCACGGCAGCCGCCTTTACTGGGAAGCACTGGATGCCCAGCTGCGGACTTATGCCAAGGAGAGCGGCCTGGACTATGTGACAAATGACGACAGTATGAAGCGACCCTTTGACGCCCCGCCGGTCATTGTAAATTTCTTTTATCATGAACAAATCAAAAAATCCGCAAGGAAAGGTGGTGGCAGTCATGCCTGAATTACCGGAAATAGAATCGATAAAACGGGTGATCGAGCCGCAGATACAGGGACTTGCCATAGACAGGGTCACGGTCAACCGACCGGAAGTGATCGCCAACCCTGATGCCGCTGAATTTTGCGGACGGGTTTCGGGTCAGAGTTTTGCCGGTATGGAGCGCAGGGGAAAATTTCTGATCTTCTCCCTGGAAAGCGGCGATCGGCTCATCGTACACCTGCGTATGACCGGCTGCCTGCTGGTGACGCTGGCAGATTATCCGGAAGAAAAACATACCCATCTTGTTTTCCATTTGTCCGGCGGCAGAGAGCTGCGTTTCTCTGACACTCGTCGGTTCGGACGCTTCTGGCTGCTGCGGCAGGGGGAAACAGATACCTATACTGGAATGGAAAAGCTGGGCAGAGAACCCTTTGATTCGGATTTTTCTGCGGAATATCTCTGCTCCCGCCTGGTCAAACGAAAAAAAGTTATCAAGGAGTGCCTGCTGGATCAGAGCGTGGTTGCCGGGATCGGCAATATCTATTCGGACGAAATCTTGTTTGCCGCCCGCATCCACCCGGAACGCCCAGCCAACACGCTGACAAAAGAGGAGTGGGATCGTCTCGCTTCGGTCATCCCGGAGCGGCTGGCCTTCTTCATCGAAAAGAATGAGACCACACTGGAGGAATATCTGGAGACAAAGGGGCAGGACTATCGCAATACGCCGTTTTTGCAGGTCTATGGGCACGGCGGCGAGCCCTGCCCGGTCTGCGGAGAGATTCTTTGCCGCAGCGTGATAATAGTTGGAAAAAATCCTCGCTTTAGACTTTCATCAACAGTGAGGATTTTTCTTTACGCTTTAATTTCCTGCCCATCCTTAAATGTGAACCGCACATCATCCTTGCTGTAGACAGTCACGAAATCTACCAGACCGCACCAAAGAGCGGGATCGAATTTCTCCATCAGATCAGCCTGTGCCAGCGTATCCATGAAGGCTTCAATCGTTGCCCTTCTGGATTTCTTATCGGCAATGGCGGAATCAATTTCCTCCAGCTGTGCTTTTGCGCTGTCAAACCGGGCAGTCAATCCATCGTAGCGCTTTTGGTATTCCGTCTGGTCGAGTGCCACATGAGCGTTTTCGCAGATGCACTTCTGAATAAGGTCTGAGGTGACCATGATCTCGCTCTGGAGTTCTTCGGTTTCTGCTTCCAGTGCAGAAGTGTCAAAGGCGATATCCAATGAAGCTCTCAAAGGCGCAAGCACTGCATCCTTATTGCTGATCAGCTTATTTACTGCTGAGACGAACATGGTCTTGATCTCGTCTTCTGTCAAGTGCGGCGTGGAGCATTTTTCCTCGCCGTCATACTTGTGGTTGCATTGCCAGATCACCCTGCGGTTCGCCGCATTGTCCGCATTTAATTTTGCCGGAAAAAAGGTGGACACCGCTGTGCCTGCCACGACTGTTTTTCCGGCGCTCCAATTCCTGCTGTACCAGTTCAAAGATCTCCGGCTGAATGATGGCTTCATGGTTTCCCTCCACATAATACTGCGGAATTTCGCCTTCGTTGACCTTTTTCTTCTTTGTAAGAAAGTCGACCGTGTAGCTTTTCTGCAGGAGCGCATCGCCTTTATACTTTTCGTTGGTCAAGATGCTCCGAACTGCTCCGGCATTCCACTTGTCTTTGCCGCCTGGAGACTTGATACCGTCACTGGTTAGTCTTGATGCGATGCCGTGGGGCGTCATGCCCTGTAGGAACATACTGTAGATGCGCCGGATGATGACTGCCTCATCTTTGTTCAAAACCAAGTTTCCATCGGGCCCGCGGTCGTAGCCGAGAAATCGTTTGAAAGGAACGGTAACCTTACCGTCTGCAAACCGCTTTCTCTGTCCCCAGGTGCAGTTCTCAGAAATGCTCCGGCTTTCCTCCTGCGCCAGTGAGGACATGATGGTGATTAAGAGTTCGCCTTTGCTGTCAAGCGTCCAGATATTCTCCTTCTCGAAGTAGATTTCCACACCTTTTTCCTTGAGCTGACGCACGGTAGTCAAACTGTCGACCGTGTTGCGGGCAAACCGGCTGACCGACTTGGTGACAATAAGGTCGATCTTACCTGCAAGAGCATCCGCCACCATGCGCTTGAAGCCCTCTCGGTGCTTTGTGTTGGTGCCGGTAATGCCCTCATCGGTGTAGACCTCAACGAATTCCCAATCGTCCCTGCCACGGATATAATTGGTGTAATAATCCACCTGGGCGGTATAACTGGTCAGCTGTTCCTCACTGTCCGTGGAGACACGAGCGTAGGCGGCTGTGCGGCGCTTTTTCTTTTCACTGATCGGTGCTGCTGTGAACCGGGTTATCGTTGCCGGTATCGTCGTTACTTTCGCCACGCTTTTTCCTCCTTATTTCTCGTATGATTTCGCCATGTCTCTTTCTGCGTTCTTCTGTCCAGCTGGCTCGTATGCTCTGCACCTGACGTTCTCGGCGTTCCGCAGTCCATTTTACACCATGCCGCTTATCGAGATAGGGTCTGGTAACTGTATGCCCATCGCGGAAGTGAAATGTAACAGTGTTGTTTATAACAGTGGCATATTCAATCTGTGCATCCATCACCGATTCGTCAAAAGCATCCAAATCCAGGGCTTCTGTCACCAGCGCCTTCATGGTCTCGTCACGGATACCTTTGTTCGAGCATTCTGATCTCGGTCCTGTGCAGTACCAGCTTCTGGTTCTTGTACCGTCCTTCCGGACGTTGGCTTGGCATCGATAATTGGCGCCGCACTGCCCGCACTTGATGAAACCTGTAAATTCATAGTAGGTGTTTTTGTTGGGGTTCGTATCTTTCCGTTTATGCCGCTCGCCCCACAACCGCTTGCGTTCCGGTGTCCACCAGTCGGCTTTAGCCGTCGACACCCAGGTGGTTGTCTGCTCATGGCCGTCATAGAAACGGAAGATAAGAGTATCCGTACCGATTACCATGATTTCTTTGATCAGTTTGGAGAAAATGTCCTCGTCAAACTCGGCCGTACCCAGCACATCGGCAGCAACTTTCTGAAGCATTTTTTCTGGAATGCTTTTGGAATCACAGGCTTTGATGCCTTTCTGACTTTTGGTTTGGCAGATCCAAATGTAATAGACCTCTCCGGCAGTGTTCCGTTTTCCGCTTCTGCGATAATGCTTGCCGCAGCATCCACAGGTTATCTTTGTGGAAAAGGCAGTTAAATGGAGCGACTTGTTGCCGAAAGGCCCCAGGTCGCGTCTTCGCTGGAACTCTTCCTGTACAGCCTGCCATTCGTCCATTGGTATGATGGCTTCGTGGGTATTCTCCACGAAATATTGAGGGAGTTCTCCACGATTCTTTTTTCGCTGTTTCGTAATGGGGTCAAGGCAGTATTCCTTCTGAAAGAGCATATTCCCAGTGTAGGTTATGTTCGTGAGGATCACCTTAACATTGGAGTCCACCCATTGATAGCCCTGCCTTGTGTAAATGCCCTGTTCCATCAGCATACGGCCGATCTCGATTCTGGATGCGCCTTTCATGTATTCCCGGTACATAAAGCGGACAATTTTTGCTTCCTCTGGGATAACAGCAAGTTTGTCGCCCACCCATTTGTAGCCGTAGATGTTGAACTTGCCGTTAGGAATACCCTGCTTGAAACGCTGAATCGTACCCCATTTGACATTATCCGATAGGCTTCGGATTTCTTCCTGGGCAAATGAGGCGAGAAGCGTCAGCATCAATTCACCATCCTCAGAGAGGGAATCAATGCGTTCCTTTTCAAATTGCACGGAAATGCCTAATTCCTTAAGATGCCGCACAGTGTTTAAAAGGTCTACGGTATTTCTGGCAAAGCGGGAAATTGACTTGGTAGGAGATATATTCTCCGGTATCGGCGACGCCATCGGCGGTGTGTTCGACTTTTTAGGAGAGCAAATATCCAATGTAATCTGGGACACCATGCTCAAATGGTTTTATGAAACCATCTATAACGCCGTAGCTGATTTCTTCAGCATGATGGGCAATATGGGTGCAGATATCTTTGACCTTGACTGGATTCAGGCGACCATCAAACTCTTCACGCTGTTCGGCTGGGCGCTCTTTGTTGCGGGCGTGGTTGTCGCCATATTTGATGTGGCGATTGAGTACCAGTGCGGCAGAGCAAATATCAAGTCAACGGCTATCAATATCCTAAAAGGCTTCTTCGCCTGCTCGCTCATTGGCATTGTGCCGGTGGAACTGTACAAGTTCTGCATCAGCCTGCAAAACACCTTCTCCCACGACCTGTCAGCGCTTTTTGCAGGCGGACGAACCCTCGACCTTGCGGGAGAAAGCACCAGCGTTCTGCAGGGCAGCTTTGCAGTAAGCACCAACATTCAGATGAATCTGTTTAATATCCTTGCACTGATCGCCTTTGCCTACTGCGTAGTCAAGATATTTTTTGCGAATATCAAACGCGGCGGCATCCTGCTCATTCAGATGGCGGTGGGAGCGCTGTATATGTTCTCGGTGCCGAGAGGCTATCAGGACGGATTTAATCAGTGGATGAAGCAGATCGCGGCTCTGTGCCTCACAGCATTCATGCAGACTTCGCTGTTGTTTTTGGGACTGCTGACCTTCCCCGGCAATATGCTTTTAGGGCTTGGCATTATGCTTGCGGCCAACGAGGTGCCGAGAATTGCCCAGCAGTTTGGGCTTGACAGCTCGGTCAGGGTAAATATGATGTCGGTTGTTCACGCAACGACCACTGCGGTCAATCTGACGCGCTCTGTCGCAAGAGCCGCAGGAAAATAACGGAAGATGCAAACTTTCTGTGAAATATGGATTTTCCTCTTGATATTATTTCGGTATGCCGATATAATAATAAAAGGAGGAGTGATTTGTATGATGATAGACAGCTTGCTCAAGAAGCGGAATATGACAAAATACCGATTGGCTGTTGAAGCAGGCATTCCCCATGCTACGCTCAATGATATTTGCAGCGGAAAAACAAAGCTCGAAAAATGCTCCGCCGAAACGGTATATAAACTGGCTGGCGTTCTCGGTGTATCGATGGAAATGCTGACACAAAGCGGCATCAGGGAAACCGAGCGTGAACGGTCATACGAATACGGTCTGCCGGATTATCTCCAGCATGATCTGGACGCATACAAGGAAGGGCTGAAAAACAAGTCCTCCATTCTTGACTGCCTGTGGGGAGAGCTTTACGGCAGCATCAATATGGCGGAAATCAGCGAAGGCGTAATTACGCCGGAACACGCTGATTACCTCAGACAAAAATATTTATAGAAAGGAGCAGGAGCATGACAAAAGGGATTGACTTTACAAACTGTCCCCGTGTATTTGACCGGGCATATAATGGAGCAAACGGCAAGAAAATCGCTGTGGAATACGGCGGCAGACCATATATGCTGAAGTTTCCGCCGTCCGGCGAAGGAAAGCCGACTGAGCTGTCCTATACCAATAGCTGCATCAGCGAACACATTGCCAGCAGTATTTTTAATATGCTCGGCATCAAGGCGCAGGAAACCATGCTGGGGACA
>CASGAN010000001.1 GCA_949299455.1 uncultured Oscillospiraceae bacterium | reverse complement strand
ACCCATTTCTGGTTTGGCTTTTCCGCATGGAAGTTCCGGTTCAGCAGATTCGGCGCAATCTTGCCCACTTCTCCTTTGTAAGAGCGATATTTCCTGACTCTGACACGGCAGACCAATCCCAGCTCCTTCATAAGCCGCTGTACCGTCTTGTGGTTCAGATGTATCCCGCTATTGCGTAATGCTGCGGTAATACGCCGGTATCCATACCGACCTTTATTTCTGTGATAAATAGAAGTAATTTCTTCTTTTGCTTCTGCATATTTATCTGCCTGTTGCATCCGTTTTAGATGGTAGTAGAAGGTGGCGCGAGGCAGTTGAGCGATTTCAAGCAGAATGGATAAAGGATATTTCGGCCTTAGCTTTTGGACTACCTGCGTTTTCTGTGCTGGCGTCGCTCTTCTTCCAAAACCAAGGCCTGCAAATTTTTTAGGTAATCTACCTCTGCTCGCAGCCGCTGGTTCTCTGCAATAAGGTCTTCTTCAACCGCCTTAGACAACTTGGCCGGCCGGCTGCTTTTTCGCCCGCGCCGTTCTGCCGCCAAGCCTTCCGGTCCTTCTTCAAGATAGATTCGCTCCCAGCGCTCAATGATGCCATGGTCATTGATTTCTCATCACTTCGCGTATACTCAGGTGTTCCTCTCGCATTGTCTCCACTACCGTTCGCTTGAATTCCGGCGTGTATCGTTTATTCGGTATTCCTTTTGGCATAATAAATCACCCCATCTGTTAGATAGTATATCACACTGTCTAACAAATGGGGTGCTGTTCAATTCCGTCAGTACGGGGTTTAATGTTAATATGGTGTTTTTTGTGAGCCACAAGATATTACTCTTTACCCACAAACCACTTGATACATCCGATAAAGGTGTTCAAGTGCAATCTTATCAAAATCTTATCAACGAGGGTTTTGAAATCCTGCAAACCCGCATTATTACTGGGTTTTCAGACTTTTTCAATTTATTCCCACTCGATGGTTGCCGGCGGTTTGCTCGTGATGTCGTAAACGATGCGGTTGATCGAGCCGACTTCGTTGATGATGCGGCTGCTGACCTTCTGGAGCAGATCGTACGGAATGCGTGCGAAGTCTGCGGTCATAAAGTCGGTTGTTGTGACACCGCGCAGTGCCAGCGTGTAGTCGTATGTGCGCTCGTCGCCCATAACGCCGACCGAACGCATATTCGTAAGAACAGCGAAGTACTGGTGAATGTCACGGTCTAAGTGCGCGTTTGCCACTTCCTCGCGGAAGATGTAGTCTGCATCCTGCAAAATCGCAACCTTTTTCGCCGTGATTTCCCCGAGAATACGGATCGCAAGACCCGGACCCGGGAACGGCTGACGCCATACGAGATAATCTGCAAGGCCAAGCTCTGTGCCGAGTGCACGCACTTCATCTTTGAACAGCAGGCGCAGCGGCTCGATGATTTCTTTGAAGTCAACATAGTCCGGCAGACCGCCTACGTTATGGTGGCTCTTGATGACAGCAGCATCGCCGGCGCCCGATTCAATGACATCCGGATAGATCGTGCCCTGTGCCAGGAAATCGACACGGCCGATTTTTTTCGCTTCATCCTCGAATACGCGGATAAACTCCTCGCCGATAATTTTACGTTTGTTCTCCGGCTCGCTTACACCGGCAAGACGGGACAGGAAGCGCTCCTGTGCATTGACACGGACAAAGTGAATGTCCCATTTCGAGAAAGCAGCCTCGACTTCGTCGCCCTCGTTTTTACGCATCAGGCCGTGATCGACGAAAATGCAGGTGAGCTGGCTGCCGACTGCTTTTGCAAGCAGCGCTGCCGCAACCGAGGAATCAACGCCGCCGGAAAGTGCCAGCAGGACTTTGCCGTCGCCGACACGGGTGCGGATTTCTTCGATGGCGCGCTGTGCATAGTTGCCCATCGTCCAGTCGCCGGACACGCCGCACACTTCATACAAGAAGTTTCTAAGCATTGCAGTGCCGTTTTCGGTGTGCAGTACTTCCGGATGATACTGCATTGCATAAAGCTTTTTCTCAGCGCGGTCCATTGCTGCAACCGGACAATCTGCGGTGTGTGCAGTGCTGCGGAAGCCTTCCGGAAGCGCTGCGATATAGTCGGTGTGGCTCATCCATGTGATGGCTTCCTCCGGCAGACCGGAGAAGAGTTTGCAGTCCGGTGTGAAAAACGTGGTGGTTTTGCCGTATTCGCGAGTTTCAGCTGTTTTGACTGTGCCGCCTAAGACGTGTGCCATCAGCTGTGCGCCGTAGCAGATGCCGAGCACCGGAATGCCGAGCGAGAACACTTCACGTTCAATTTTCGGCGCGCCTTCTTCGTATACGCTGTTCGGACCGCCGGTAAAAATAATACCGATCGGATTCCGTTTTTGAATCTCTGAAGCTGTTGCCTGGGTGTACGGAATGACTTCGCAGTACACATGGCATTCACGCACACGGCGTGCAATCAGCTGGTTGTACTGACCGCCGAAATCAATGACCAAAACCAGTTCGTTTTTCATAAATACCTCCTGTGCTGTTTTTGGGAAACGTTTTCCGCCTTTTAAAAAATGGATTTTGCTTTTATTTTGCCACGTTTTCGGCCGTTTTTCAAGCATTCACACCATCTTGCGCATGCATTTTGCCAAAATGTTTAGATTTCAAAAAAACGGAAACAATAAATCTGTGAAATTCGGTAGAGAAAGAGGAAAGCGGAATGAAAAAACGAATGATTCGGATCTTTTGCCTGTTTTGCGGCTTGTTTTGCATGGTGTTTGTGCGAACCGGTTCGCTGAGCACCGATTTGTCGCTTGAGGCAGTATCAGCGCGCCAGTCAAGCAGGACGCTTTCGGTCACACCAACGCGCGGCATGATCTACGACACCAAAATGCGTCCGCTTGTAAACACAGAGCAGCAGCTGTTTGCGGCGGTTGCGCCGTGCGACCAAAACAAGGAAGCCGTGTGGTCAGATGGACGGTTTTTGTCGGATACAGACACGCGCGCCGAGCAGTGGTCAAACGGAACACCGTTTCTAACCCCGGTGTCCGATTCGGTGGACGATCTTGTGCAGACGGCAACGCTGACACAGACGGTGCGTTATGGCACGCAGACGTGTGCGCCGCATATTATCGGATATGTAAACCGCGACGGCAAGGGGATGACCGGGATTGAGCAGGCGTATGACGAACTGTTAAGCGGATACGGCGCCGATTCGGTATCGTTTACGCTCGATGCCCGCGGCAACCCGATTCCCGGTATTTTGCCCGATCGAACACTCAGCGAAGAAGCGGTAGAGGGCGTCGTTTTAACGATTGACCGCCGCCTCCAGACGATTGTGGAAGAGGTCGGAAGCCGCATGCTTACAAAAGGGGCGGTTGTGCTTATGGAGGCGGGGACAGGAAAGCTGCGCGCATGTGCAAGCTTTCCCACATTTGATCCGAACAACGTGGAGGATGCCATGGCGGACGAAGAAGGCGCACCGCTTTTAAACCGGGCGTTTTCCGCTTACAGCGTTGGTTCCACATTCAAGTCGGCGGTGGCGGCGGCCGCACTCACACAGGGTGTTTCGCTTCCCGCTGATTTTTGCTGTACGGGAAGCATCACGGTCGGGGATACGGTGTTCCACTGCTTTCATCGCGAAGGACAGGGCGTGCTCGATTTTCAAAACGCAATGGCAGGAAGCTGCAACCCGTATTTTATTTCGATCGGTCAGCGGCTTTCGCCGTACGGGCTCCGTGCGATGGCGGAGGATCTCTCGTTCGGAAAACCGACCGTGTTTGCACCGGGATTTTCGTCCGATGACGGTACACTGCCCACAGCCCGGACGCTTCAAAACAAAGGTCAGCTTGCTAACTTTTCGTTTGGACAGGGACAGTTTGCCGCAACGCCGGTACAGCTTGCCCAGATGATGAACGCGTTTGTGTCGGATGGTGCGATGACACCTGCATCTTTGGTTGAAGGGACAACCGTTTCCGGCAAGCTTGTCGATACACCCGCAGATGCGCCTGTACCGACACAGGCGATGAGTAAAGAAACGGCCAATGCTGTCAAGGAAGCACTTGTCTACACGGTCATGGGTGTTGAATCGCACGCGGCGCGCCCGAAGGTGGTGACTGCCGGCGGAAAAACAGGCACAGCGCAGACCGGACGGTTTCATGAAAACGGCGAGGAGATTGTAGAGGGCTGGTTCGTGGGATTTTTTCCGGTGGACGATCCCTCCTATGTGATGGCGGTGCTGTGTGAAGATGCAGAAAACGGTGCAAAGGATGCATCGAATACGTTTCGGGAAATTGTCGATCAAATGACATACCGTCCCCCGCAGGAATAGGAAAGAAATCCGCAGTGCGTGCATATAGTAACAGTGGGAAAAGGGGGAGAGCGGTTGAAACGGAGGTTTTATCAAAAACTATCATCTGTGGTGCTGGCGGTTTTCCTGCTCGTTGGATGTACACTGCTTGACGGCGCACAGCTGCTTGTGCCGGCGGCCGCCCAGTTGGAGGAAAGCGTTTGTCTGCCGGTTTTGATGTATCATCATATTTCGGAGTCGGCGGCAAGGCTCGGCGATTATGTGATTTCACCTGCACAATTTGAATCGGATCTCTCATTTTTAAAGCAGGCAGGCTATCAGACCGTTTCGTCTGAGCAGGTTCTCGCGTTTGTGAAAGAGGGGAAAGCGCTTCCGAAAAAAGCCGTCATGATTACGTTTGACGATGCGTTTTTGAGCACCTATGTCTATGCGTACCCTCTGCTTAAAATGTATGAAATGTGTGCCGTGATTGCGCCGGTCGGCGTGTATACCGAGCAGTTTTCCGACCCGAATGAGCCGCGCCACGTAAACTATGCGAATACCGGCTGGACGGAGCTTTCCGAAATGATTGAAAGCGGTGTGTTTGAGCTTGCAAGCCACACATATCACCTGCACGGCGACGGAAAAAACGGCAAGCGGAAGGGTGCGGGGAAGATGCGCGGCGAGGATGCACAAACGTATCAGGCGATGCTGTATGACGATCTTGCACATATGAACGACTTGTGCGCACAGCATTTAAATCAAACACCCACACTGTTTGCGTATCCGTTCGGCGCCATCTCAAAGGAAAGTGTGCCGGTCTTAAAAGAACTTGGATTTACACTGCTGTTTAGCTGTGAGGAAAAGGTTTCGACAGTCACGAAAAACAGCGAACTGCCGCTCACACTCGGCCGGTTTAACCGTGCGCACCGGTATGACACACGCACATTTTTTGAAAAGATGGGGATTTCGATGGGTGAATTGTAAAATGGGATTTACAGAAGAAATACAAATCCGAGATGACAGGTTTATGGTTTGTTCACAAAGGTTTTGTACAATAAAGATGTACCAAAGGACGACCGAACAATCATCAGATGACAGTATCTTGTCATCGACCAAAGGAGAAGAACAAATGACTGCGAGAACAAATCCCCTGTCGCTTCCGACTGTCGTACTCGAGCCGGAAGAGCTTCCGAAGCCGCTTGGCTATTACGGCATGGAGATTTTGCGTATGATGAAAAACGATTATCCCGACCGTTATTGGAAGCTTTTATTATCCGGCACGCTGATGCGCACGATCTATCTGCGCGAACAGGAGCTGACAGAATTAAAATTAAACCTTGTGCAGACACTCGAACAAAAATTTCCCCGTCCGAAAACGAGCAGTTTTTTAGAGGTTGCGGCACATATGAACATTTTGGCGGAGGCCGCGGACGAAGTGATTTCGCGCGAACTGCGCCGTCCTGTATAATTGAAGGTCATGTTTTTTTCATTTCATTTTTCCCCATATAAAAAGCCGGCTGTGGAAAAATCCACAGCCGGCTTTTTTGTGTGTACCGGGATTAAAGCACATAGTTTGAAATGACGCGGCAGATGCGTGCCATATCGCACGAACCGGAAAACTCGAACAGGATTTTGCCGATCGTCGAAAAATAAAGTGCAAGCTCTGCATCCAGATCAAATACGCCCGATGTTTCCACCGAGTATGCCTGAATTTTGCTGTAGGGCATTGAGGTGATGTCTTTTTTCTTGCCGGTAATGCCCTGAATGTTGATTGCGATGATGCGCTTGTTTGTAAAAACAATGCCGTCGCGCGTGCCCTGATAGGAGGAAATAATCTCTTCTCCTTCGATGAGGAGCGGCAGGAGCAGTTTTTGATACGTGTCATTGTCTGTTTGTTTTAAACGGATAAATTGCGGATTTTCAAAATCGATCATGGGAAAAGCACTCCTTTTTTGTGTTATGACGCTCCTTCAGAAATATCAAGGAGACAGCATGGATTCGGGATTATACAAAATCGTCAGTGACAATGACTGCGCGGTAAATTCGCTTTTCGAAAGATGAAGCAGGCACGAACCGTCGTACAGAGAAACGGCAGAAACGCCTTCTTCGGGCAGAAACGGGCTGTCCGCCGGCAGATTGGTGTAACCCCAGTTCGGTTCGGCTTTGTCGGGAGACCAGACTTCGTTTGGGTCAAACGAGGTGTATGTGCGGATGAGTTCGCGTACAATCCGGCACTGAAGCGAGCCGCCGGGTGCACCTGCATCAACAATATCGCCCTCTTCAAACGGGAACCAGAGCGTCACCATGTCGACCGTTTGGTCGTATGCAGTGTCGGTATACAAAAAAATCGCGTTCATCTCGCTGATGGAACTGCTGGCGGCTCCATCCTTTGACGAAATATAAAATAGGTGCTGTTCCTGCCGCTCCGTACGGCGAAACGATTTCGATGATTCGGCACGAACTGTTTTGTCGGAACCGGCGAGCGCATCGTCATACATTGCGGTGATTGTTTCGGACATACGGCGTGTATTTTCGAGCGTGCGCACAGAAAAGACGGTCTGCCGGAGAAATACAAAAATGCCCGTTGTCAAAATGACCAGCAACAGCACAGCGGCAAGAAGAGCCAGCCATCGGCGTTTCGGTTTGGGTGTTTGAATGGTTGTGTCGTCCAAGAGAGATCCTCTCCTTTTTTCAGGATGTGAAATGCTCAGTAAAGCCATCCCGATGCAAATATCGCCTGCGGATTTAAATACAGGTTGGTTACCATATCTGAATTACCTGAATAGCTGTAGTACATCGACAAATAGCAGGAATCCGTTGTCAGCCGTATGGTGCGCCGCGAATTGGTGTCAGCAGAATCATCAGCAGTCTTGCCGATATCCCAGTTCGGCTCTTCTTCACTTGGTGCCCAGATCTGATGCGGGTCAAATGGTGTGAGCTTTTCAACCAGTGCAGTAAATACACGGTGAGACACCTGCATTTTTTCATCGTTTGGCGAACCGGAATGCGGGAATGTGTATGTAATGCAGTCCATCAAGCCGTCTTGGTTATAATCGATGCCAACGAGCTCTCCGTATGACATTTCGGCGGAAACAGCCTGTTGTTTCAAGATGAAGCGATAGGAATATGTCTTTCCGATACCGCCTGACAGTGAGGTTTTCAGATCCTCAATAGAAATCGAGGCGGTCTTGCTGTCCTCTTCGGGGATGAGCACTGCATATTGTTCAGCGATCTGATCGGCCATCGATTCGAGTGCATCGACAGTCACAGCAGGCGGTTTGCTGAGATGTGAAGCGAGCAAACCGCTGCCGACGCCTGTCGCAATACCGACAGCAAATGTGATTGCCAAAGCCAGAATCCGGCGGCGGCGTGCTGCCAGCGCGGCGAGAAACCGCTTAAAGCGATACGGCTTTTGCACAGATGTTTCGGGTTCGGCAGGAGCGGTTTGCGCAAGCGGCTCCGGTGCCGGCGGTTCGGGCGGCGGCATCTGTGGTTCCTCTGCCGCAGGCGGTGTCAAATCGGCATCGGGTTCTTCGATCGGCGCATGGACGGGTTCTGTGGTGGGCACATCATTCAGCATCGGGTCTTCGTGCGGCACAGGTTCGCTGTGCGGTGCAGGCGGTGTGCTTGTCTGGATGGGCGGATTTTCGGATGCAGGGGACGTGTAGGCGGAGTCAGACGGAATGGCTGCGCCGCAGGCAGGACAGTGGGATACGTTATCCTCCACACGCGTCTGACAAAACAGACAGGTTTTCATAGGAACACCTTCTTTGCATTGTTTTTTCTTATCTTTATTATACAAAAATATAAAGAAAAAGCAAACAAAATCCAGCGATTTTTTGGATTTTATTTGCTTTTTGGTTCTTGATGATTTGAAATGAACTTTATCGGTCTTTTTCCGGTGCGGTCAGTGCCAGCGCATAGACGATGTTGTCACGAAAAGCAACGGTGATGACCTCGCCGTTTGAAAAATTGTAGCGCAGAACATAGATTGATTCGCTCCACTGTTCGCCGTCCGTTTTGAAAAAGACCGACCGCATTGCCGATTCAATCGGCCCGACCATCTCCGGATCGGTGTCCGTGGAAACGGCTGCGTTTTTTTCTTTCTTGTAGGCGTCAATCTGCTTGGAAACGTCGCCTTGTGACTGCCCGAATGTAATGCCGCCGACCGTCAGATCCTCCGGTTTTCCGCCGACCATCAGCACAGCGGTCATATCTGCCTGTGCAAACGTGCATTCTTTTTCCGAATTGTTCTGAATCCACAGTTTGTAGTAAGGGACTGCGCTGATGCCGGAGCTGATTTCGTTTGTTGCTCCGGGTGCCAGCGTCTGCTCTTTTTGCTGTTCATAGTACGAGACAGGGAGTGCGGAGAGCTTACTGCCGAGCGAGAAGGATTTGCCGCCCAAGACAAAAGCCGCATCACCGCTGCTGCAGGCTGTCAGTGTCAGCAGCATCAGTGCACAAACAGCGGCAAGTATTTTCTTTGATTTCATCCAAAACGCCTCCTTGGTGAGACTGAAGGGTTTATTGCCGAAAACAGGGAAAATTGTTTGTTGTGCATTGGGTCCGCCTCCCCAATTGATTTGATATCTTCATTATAATTTAAAAAATATTTCCTGTCAATTCTTTTGCGTTTTATTCTGAATTTACAATGGAGAAAATTCATGCTTTGTTTTGTGTGTTTTCTCCAGTTTTATTTTGACTTTTGTAAAAGACAGGCCGTTTTTACTGCACGAGCGAACACACAAACGGTGATGCGATCGAAACGGTCTGATCGATATCGAATGTGATGACCTTTCCCGGATGCGGCTGTGTGAAAAGGAATACGGCAGAATCACCGGGGTCACTGCTTTCCTCCATGAAAAACGGACATAGAACGCCGCTTTCATCGCGGTAGCTGGTGGGAACTGCGCCGTTTGGCACAGTTGCACGAATGACCGCGCAGTCGTCTTTCCATTCGACCGATTCAACCGCAAACGATGAAGTGGGCGGCGTGACGGCTCCGCTTTCGAGATCAACACAAACCGATGTTTGCACCCGGGCGCCGAAGACTGACAGTTCGAATGGCTCGGACGCGGAGAAGTACGGACTGTTTGCATAGGAGAGGATGGTGTTCCCGTCCCTGATTGATCGAATCCCGCTGCTTTGTACGAATCGGGTCCCGTCTTTGCAGGTCACAGCAAAAGAGAGGCCTGTGACTGCATTGTCCTCGCTTTGTGCGGTGAGCACGGCGGCAGTCGGGGTGAGTGTCAATGTTTCAATCAAAACGGAATGACCCTCGATCAAAACAGTTTTGCCAATCGGAATGGTACGGCTTTCAAGAATCGTCTGCTGCTCGATCGGAACCGAGAACGAAACGTCGTGCGCTGTGCCGTTTTCCTCTGTGAGTGTGAGCGAAAGTGACACGCTTGAACAGTCGGTTTCTTCGGTGAACACAATTTCCATGCAAAAGCGCGTGCCGTCCTCATCCACAAGACTTGAATGAGAAACGGTGCCGTTTGAAGCGGTGACGGCGAATTGTTCACAGCGGACAGGCGTGTCCGTGCAGAAAAAGACGTATACAGAAAGCGAATCGGCAATCACACCGTCCACGGTGCCGGTCAGGCCGGATTCTGCGGAAAACGGCGTGTGCAGGAGCGTGTAATAATCGGACGAAACGGCATCTCTGAGAGATGGGGAGAGTAAAAACAGTGACGTAAACTGCCTTAGCACCGGGACTTTTGCAAGTACGACAGTGACGCCCGGCAGCAGATTCACCGTGATGCAAAAAGCGAGCAGTACGCCGAGCGCACATCCGCCTGCCCGAGCCGCTGTGCGGCGGCGACGGCGCGATTTTGCCCGGCACAGACTCTCCTCAATCGGGAAAGACATCTCATTATACGATGCACACAGGGTGCGAAATTCTTCGGTGCGGTTCATGATGCGCCCTCCTCTTCTGAAAGCGAGATTCGCAGCAGGGACAGCGCCTTTTTCTGTCGAGTGGCAACGGTCCCCTGCGGAATGGCTAAAATATCGGCGGTTTCCTTTTGGGTGTAGCCCGCAAAATAGCGCAGGACGATGATGTCCTTATAATCTGCGGGCAGGTGTGCAATGGCATCCTTGAGCGGCAGTGCGTCAAAGAATGCACTGTTGTCTGCGGTCAGATCGAACGCAGGCAGATCGGTTTCGCGGCAGACACGCTTATATTCTCTGTGATAGACGTTTAATAAAATCCGTGTCATCCAGGTGTCGAAATACGCGTCGTGACGCAGTTTTTTTGCACCCAGCAGTCCGCGGTAGATCGCCTCGTCCAATACATCCTTTGCCGTGGTTTCGTTTTGAAAATAGGACATTGCGGTTTTTAAAAGCTTTTGCCGAATCGCAAAGACGCGGCGGGCATATTCGGATTCCTTCATAAAAAAGCGCCTCCTTTCGTTTTCTCTCAACCGTTAGAGCAAAAAAATGTGCGGTTTGTTTTCTTGTTTCCTATGAAATTTTATAAAAGAAAAGAAAAAAACACAAGACAGTGGTTCTGCCTTGTGTTTTTCTAAAAAGAATGGAAATGAAGCGTTATTTTTGTGCTGCGGCTTCAAATTCCGCAATGATTTCTTTGTCGGGCGCTTTTGTCAAAAGGCTCACGACGACGATCAGAATGCAGGCGGTCAAAAATGCCGGCAGCAGTTCATAGATTGCGAATGCACCGCCCAGCGGGCTTAAAAGGAATTTCCAGATAAAGACCATCGCGCCGCCCGAGAGCATTCCGGCAAGCGCACCCCAGCGGGTGGTGCGTTTCCAGAAAAGCGAGAACAGCATGACCGGGCCGAACGATGCGCCGAATCCTGCCCATGCAAACGATACAATGCCAAAGACGGAGCTGTTCGGGTCCTGTGCGATGAACATCGCGATCACCGCGATCACGACGAGTGTCAGCCGTGCAGTGAGCATTGTTTTTTTCTCGGAGAGTTTCAAGCCGAATACACCTTTTAACAGGTTTTCCGACATACTCGACGATGCAGCCAAAAGCTGCGAATCGGCAGTGGACATGGTTGAAGCGAGAATGCCTGCCAAAATTGTGCCGGCGAGCAGTGCGGCCAGCACACCGTTTTTACTCAAGAGGTTGGCGATCTGAATGACAATCGTTTCCGAGGAAGTGCCGTCAAGTGTCGGGAGTGCGCCGGCAGCACTCATCGAAACGCCGATGACGCCGATCAACACGCCGACAGCCAGTGTGATGACAACCCAAACGGAAGCGATCCGGCGGGAGAGCGGGAGTTTTTTCTCGTCGTCGATCGCCATGAAGCGCAGAAGAATATGCGGCATACCGAAGTAACCGAGACCCCACGCAAATGTGGAGATGATGTTTAAAATCGGATACGATTGTGCGGCGCCGGAAGCGGGAGAATAGGTGGCGGTTATGCTTAAATACCCTGGGAGAGCTTTTGCGTTTTCAAACACTGCCTCGAATCCTCCGGCAACCGAAACGCCGAACCCGACCACTACAAACAGCGCCACAGTCATGACGATGCTCTGGATGAAGTCGGTGGTGCTTGCAGCCAAAAATCCGCCGGTGATCGTATAACCGACGATGACGACGGCGCTTAATATCATCGCCCAGAAATAGTCAATGCCAAACAGGCTCGAAAACAGCTTTCCGCATGCGGCAAAGCCCGACGCCGTATATGGCACAAAAAAGACAAGAATCACAAGCGCAGACAAGCAAAGCAGTGTCCGGCTGTTGTCGCGGTAACGATTTTTGAAAAAGTCGGGAATCGTGATCGAATCGTTTGCAATTTTCGAATAGCGGCGAAGCCGTTTTGCGACGATCAGCCAGTTTATGTACGTGCCGACTGCCAAGCCGATCGCGGTCCAGCCGGCATCGGCAACGCCTGTTAAATACGCAAGTCCCGGAAGTCCCATCAAAAGCCAGCTGCTCATGTCGGAGGCTTCGGCGCTCATTGCTGTGACAAACGGGCCTAATTTCCGGCCGCCCAAATAAAAGTCCCCAGCCGTTTTGTTCTTTTTGGAACACCAGATGCCGATTAAAAGCATGCCCGCCAGATAGACGGCAATCGCAATCAGCATGTAGATCTGTTCACTCGTCATAATACTTTGCTCCTTTAAATTCGTAAACAATGAAGACAGTATATCATAAACAAAAATAGACTGCAATACAGAACAAAGTCTGTACGACAGTCTATAAATTTCATTTGAAAACCGGTATAAACACCGATAAAACCTGTATTTTTTAAACTGTACGAACTTTTTGACGAAAATGAATGCAATTATTTTAACCGGAATCCGGACAAAAAAATCGGCATCATTGTCTTGGCATAGCGGCACAGCGAATAGTCACCGCTCGAGATACACCAGTCATACAAGAGTGCCCGTTCGCACATGGCATAGCACCGCACCATTTCGTTGACGGAAAACTCCGCCGACAGCTCGCCGCAGGAAACACCCTCGAGCATGATCTGGCGCAGAAGCTTATAGTAAAACCGGTTGTGATCGAGCAGGTGCTTTTCACCCTTGGTGATGAGCTGGGAGGAATAAAGCCGTGCGAGCAGGTCGAGTGAAATCTGCGATTCGATCATGGAAAACAGCTCCTCGTTGAGCCATAAAAGCTTTTGAAACGGACGCATCCCCTCGGGAAAACGGGCGGACAGCTCCTCGTATTTTTCGTCGAACAGGTAAGAAAGCGACGAGAGCAGTGCGTCCTTGCCCTCGAAATAGTGATAAAACGAGCCTTTTGACGTTTCGGATTCGGCGATGATCTCCTCGACGGTTGTGTTCTCATAGCCCTGTTCATAAAACAGCTTCCATGCGGCGGTGATGATTTTTCCCTTTGTGTTGCGCGATGATTTTTTTGCCATGACACTGCTCCTTTGCTTCGTTCGTTTTTATGATACGGCACACCATGCGCTTTGTCAACTTTGAGCCAAAATGTTGAAAGATTCGTCCAAGAAAAAACGGGCGGCTTTGCTTGTGTTTACATATTGATTTTGTTACAATGAAAACAAATTTCCGGCAGCTGCCGGGACAGGGAACGGAAAGAAAAGAGGGTTTTTTATCATGAATTTTGCAAAACTGCACGAGGATGTGTGCTTTAAACGTGCGCACGGACAGGTGATCTGGCAGCCGCGTATTCAGTGCTGGATCGACGACAAACTGTTTGCCGACGGCAAATTGCCCGGAAAATACGAGGGCATGACAAAACCGGAGATTTACCGGGAACTCGGCTGCTCGGCGCGTATTTACGAATACAACGACTGCTTCTATCCGGTGTATGACGACACGATCCGCACCTATTTTAAAGATGAGGGCGACATCCGCACAAACTACTTTGAAACACCGCTCGGCACAGTCACCCAGCAGTTAAAGACCACTCCGTCGAGCTGGGCAAAGCTTGTCACAAAAGAGTGGGTCTGCACCGAAGAGGATTTAAAAATCTTCACTTATATCGAAGAGCATACGAACTGGGCGTTTTCGCAGGAGGTGTTCGACCGCGTCCATGAGGAATGGGGTGACCTGGGTGCACCGACCATCTTCATGCCGCGTGTGTCGATGCAGCGGCTGTATATCGATTTGATGGGCGTTGAGGAAGCCGTCTATGCAACGATTGACTATCCGGAAACCGTCGAAGCATATTTTGATGCACTGCGCGAATGTCATTTCCGTTTAATCGACGTCATCAACGAGTTCCCGATCAACATCATCAACTTCGGCGACAACATCCATTCCGGTACACTCTCGCCGTCGCTGTTTGAGCAGTACGTTCTGCCGGAGTATAAGCTCCGCACCGAGCGTCTGCACAAAGCCGGCAAGTTCATCTGCTCGCACTTTGACGGCGATAACCGCGGTCTGATGGAATTTTACCGCGAAACAGGACTTGACGGTATCGAGGCGATTACACCGAAGCCGCAGGGCGACGTTACACTCGAGGAAGCACACGAGTACTTAGGTGATATGTTCCTGCTCGACGGCATTCCGGCGGTCTATTTTGACGAGGAATTCCCGGAGGAAGTGCTTGTCGACTGCGTGCACAAGATTCTCGATATGTTTGCACCGAACCTGATTCTCGGCATCTCCGACGAGATTTCCTCGACCGGCGACATCGAGCGCATTCGTTTGGTCGGCAAAATCGTCGATGAATATAACGCAAAAATCCGTGCCGAACAGGGCATCGAAGAATAAACAGCAGCAAAAACCCGCCGGTGCGCGGGTTTTTTCTTTCACAGAAAAAATTTTTTATAAAACAGGCAAACAGTTTTGCTTTCTCAAACGTTTTATAGATGAAACCGAAAAGGAAACGGAGGTGGCGTTTATGATCGAAGAACTGCTTGATCAGCAGTATCAAAGTGTACTGGGCTTTTGCCGCACGATGACGCAAAACGATGCACAGGCGCAGGATCTTGCACAGGAAACGTTTCTGCGTGCGATGCAGCACGAAGCACAGCTTTGTACGATGGAAGAAAAACAGCAAAAAAGCTGGCTTTTTCGCACGGCAAAGCATCTGTTCATCGATCAGATTCGCAAATCTGCGCGCGAATCACTCACCGACGAGATCATGCCGGTTCCCGTCGAGGACGAGTCGTTTTCCCGCGTGGAGATGGAAACGCTGCTTTCCTGCCTGCCGGAGCAGGACCGTGTGCTGTTTGTTATGCGGTACTTATACGGCTATCGGTCAAACGAGCTGGCCGAGATGTTTTCGATGCCGGCGGGAACGGTGCGGACACGGCTGTCGGCTGCCCGCAAGCGATTAAAACAGCAGATGGAGGGTCTTTTATGAAACGAAACGCAAAACAAACCGGTCATCATTTGGGGTTTAGCGAAACCCCGGATGCACAGGACCTCTCTGTCCGGTGCAAGCAAAACCGCATCCACACACTGACCAAACGGGAAATCCGGTTTTATTAAAAAAGGAGGAGCAATCATGTTCGGAATCGAAGGAAAAGCGTATATCATCAACAGCGATGTGTGCGACACACGCAAAATGGCAGAGGACGCATTTGAGGGGTATGCTCAGATCATCCTCAATGCGGACGTACTGCTGACAAATGAGAGAAGCCGTGCGATTTTGGCGCGGTATCCGGTGGTGATGAACAGCGATGTCACGTTTGATACGGAGGAAGAGCTTGCCGTGTCGACACAAAACGGGAAATTCACGCTCCATCCGGGACAAGTGCCGCAGACACCGACACTGCTCGTCGTAAACGGATGTATGACGATCGAGCCGGGCTGTGATCTGCACGCGTACCGCAAAATTGTCGTAAACGGCGTCGTGATCTGTCCGCAGAGTCTGACCGGAAGCCTTGGCGATGTATCCGTAAACGGTGTGGTCGAAAGCTATCCGGACGACTGCATCGTGCTCGACAGCATATTCGTGCCTGACCGTGTGTTTGTCCTGCGGGCAAAGGAGAATGCACGTTATTATGTGCGGAAAAAAGTCATGCTGACGGCAAAGGACATCGATGTGAGTGCCCTCGCACAAAAAGGCGTGCAGTTTGTGACACCCGAGCTTGTCTGCACAGAATCGGATACGGAAACCGCCGTTTCACTCGTCGGCGAGCAGGCGAAGCTGACGGTCGTGCCGGATGGATGCACCTATGTGGACAAGGATGTGACACTTGACCGCAGGCTCCTAAAAAAATACGGCGGAATCCTGTATATCGACGGGGATTTGACACTCGACGAGGAGAGTGCGCCGTTTTTAGAATCGCTTTCGTATGTGTATGTGACCGGCACGGTGATGCTGCCTGCATCGCTGGCGGAAGCGTTTGACGAAGTGGACGGCGTGTTTGACGAGATTGAGGTGCTAAGCGGCAGTGTGGTGCAGAACAAGGTTACCGTGCGGCTTACTCCCTCAATGCTTGCGTCCTCATCGGATGGACTGACGATCCGCAACTGCGCACATGTGCAGGTGGATGAATCGATCACACCGGAAGAACTCGAGCAGGCGAATCTGACGATCGAAAATTGTGCGCAGATCTCCTGCACACCGAAACAGCGCGGTGCAATCGAGCTTGCCAGCAAAAATGTGGCATCTATTTCGGATGAAGCGACAAGTATTGCCGATATGCTCAAAGGAGTACTTGGCAGCAAGGTGGTCAACGCTGATCACTATGTCCTGTGAAATAAGAAAAACCCTGTCTGCTTTAAAAAAGCAGACAGGGTTTTTGGCTATTTTGCAGTAATTCTGGGTGTTTGAATCAAGTATTTTACTTGAACTATCCATATGGCAGTGATATAATGAACATATACACCCATATGGAAATTTGTTTTAGGATTATCATGAAACAAATTCCATGTCGATTCATTTTGCATCATACAAAAGGAGGAAAAGCAAATGAGCAAAACAAAGAAAAGCCTTTGGCTGAGCGCTGTGTCGATGATGCTTTGTGCAGTGATGCTTCTGGGTACAACATTTGCATGGTTTACTGACAGCGTTACAAACACAGGCAACGTCATTCAGGCGGTAATCTGGATGTAAAATTTGAGTACAGAGATTTGACTTCCGCAGGTGATTATCAGGATGTTACAAACGACACTCCGCTCTTTAACGACGTAACATGGGAGCCGGGCAAATCGTTCGGTTATGATTTCAAGGTCGCAAACGCAGGCTCTCTGGCGTTTGACTGGGAACTCTCGTTCCAGAACATCAAATCCGAAGGCGGCACAAACGATGTCAACATCGCAGATGTGCTCGATGTTTATTTTACTACAGATGAAGATGCAATGGATTTGACAGATGCAAAGAACAAAGGGACACTTGCAAACTTGTCAAACGGTGTTGTTACAACTGGTACAATCAAGCGGGCGGGTGGTCCGTACATGTTCTCCGTCGTCCTGAAAATGAAAGAGGACGCAGGCAACGATTATCAGGGTGCAAACGTCACATTCGACGTTGTTCTCCGTGCAAAACAGGCAGCTGTTGAGGAAGACGGCTTCGGCTCAAGCGATTATGACGCAGACGCAGAATATGATCCGATCCCGGTTTCGACAGCGGACCAGCTGACAAACGCAATCGCTGACGGCAAACCGGTTTCACTGCAAAATGATATTACACTGTCTGAGCAGATTGAGGCAACCGGCGACGTAACCATTGTTGGAAACGGCAATACGCTCGATATTCCGTCTAATGCAAGCCGCGTTATTAATGTGGCAGAAACAACAGAGCCCATTACGATTACGTTGAAAGATCTTGATATGCCGGGCCCAACTACAGGTACATATACAAGAGGCATTTCCGTTTGGGAAGCAGCAGAGGAAGTAACCATTGTGATGGACGGCTGTTCTCTGGGCGCAAACTACTATGCGATCAACAGTGCATTCGGCAATGACAAAATCACTGCAGTGATCCGCAACAGTACAATTACCGGATGGGCAGTGCTCAACACACATTCCCCGTATGCAAATCTCACATTTGAAAACTGCACATTGATCGGCAACAACGATAAGCCGTACAATGCAGACGGCTGGAACGGATTTGCAACATTTGTCTTTGATAATGCATCGGGCAACCCTGACCCGAACGGTGCGCACGACTGCACATTGACATTTAAAGACTGCCGGATCGAAGCAAATTCGCTCACCGGCAACGCACAGTATTTCTTCTCGATTCGTGCAATCAACACCACGATCAATGCAGAAAACTGTACATTTGTCAAAAACGGTGAGGTGCTGACTTCTTTGGACGATATCACATCGAACATCAGCGTGCGTGATTATGCGCTTGAATCTTTCGTGTTCAACGTGAAATAAGTCGCTTTACTCCATATCAAAAAAGGCTTGATTCGTTTGAATCAAGCCTTTTTTGCTGTAAATCGAAATGTTTGATTTATGAGATCATATCGATATATTCCTCGAGGCAGATACCCTTTTCATAAATAATTTTGGCATTTTTTCTGCCTACATACCGAAAATGCCACGGTTCAAATGTGATGCCGGTGATGTCCTGCTTGTCTTCGGGATACCGCAGAATAAAGCCGTACTTATGCGCATGTGTCTTCATCCATTTCGCAGCGGCAGTGGCTGCAAAGCCGTGGTTTAGCTTCTGATACGACGGTGTGACAATGTCAAATGCCAAGCCGGTGTGGTGTTCGCTTGTACCGGGCGGCGCGACCCATTTTGCCGCTTTCTTTTCGGCTTCTTCCCGTGAATAGCCTTTTGCTAACCACTGCTCGATCTGTCTTTGATAAAGATATGCAGACCGTTCTTTCGTGCGGTATGCCGAACAGACCGTCAGTGTAATACCGTCCTGTTTTGCGCCTTTGATCATGGCATTGAGCGATGAGACCACGCGTTTGTCACCCTTGTATCCGTTTCCGACCGATGCAAGCGATACGGAAAAGTCATCGGGAAGCGGGTGCTTTGTGCTGACTAAAATCAGATTCCAGTCCGAGGGGGAAGTCCCGCCCGCAAGCCCTGCGGACTGTGCTGATGTGGACGAATTTGACGATGCCGGCTTGCTTGAAGATACTGTTTCCGAAGATTCCACGAGGCTTGCTTCCTCGTCTGAAATTTCAGACGATTCTTGCGAAGACACATCAATCGACTCTTCCGAAGACTCCTGTATCACTGACGAAGATGACAGCGGTGGCTTTTCGTAGGGACGAAACAGACTTCGAATGCCTATCACAATGCCGGTGCAAAGCAGAAGTACGATCAATATTGCCGCAATGATGCGCCCCCACCGGTATTTTTTTCGCTTCATTCAATTCTCCTTTATGTGTTGATTGTACGCTGTGCTTGTTCGACAACGTGCTTTAACAGCACGGAGGTCGTCACGGTGCCGACACCGCCCGGAACAGGGGTTGCCTGAATGTCGAGTGTGTCGCATCCGGACAAATCGACGTCGCCGCAAAGGCCATCGTCTGTGCTGTGAATGCCCACGTCCACGATCACCTGACCGTCATGGAAGAACGTGTGGTCTAATAGCTTTGCAACGCCTGCGCAAGCTACCACGATGTCTGCACGCTGGCACTCGGCTTTTACATCTTTTGTGCGCGTGTGGCAGATCGTGACGGTTGCGTTTTCCTTTAACATGAGCATCGACAGCGGCTTGCCGACAACAAGGCTTCTGCCGACGATTGTGACGCGTTTGCCGGTCAGGTCAATGCCATAGTGGTGCAAAAGCTCCATGACCGCCTGCGGTGTGCACGGCGGATACGGGCATTCACCCAAAAAGACGCGTGCCAAGTTTTCGTCGCGCATGCAGTCGACGTCCTTTTCAAGCGAAACGCACTGTTTGACGCTTGCTTCCGATAAATGACGCGGAAGCGGACGGAACAATAAAATGCCGTGAACCGATTCGTCACGGTCGAGTGCAGTGACTGCCGCTTCGAGTGCTTCCTGCGATACATCGTCCGGAAGCTCTGTCACTTCGACTGCCGCACCGACGCCCTCGAACCGTTTAAAAATACCGCGTTCATACGAGAGATCATCTCCGCGCGCACCGACCCGCACCACAGCGAGTTTCGGCGTAACGTTTGCAGTTTTGAGTGTTTCGACCGTTTGTGAAAGCGCTTCTTTCATCGCTTTGACAACCGGCATGCCGCGCAGTTCGTTCATGACCGTCCTCCCAATTTGTCTGCAATCGAGAAAAAGACCGCGTCACACCGCAGTGTTCCTGCTTCGAGCAGTTCGTTTGCCGTTTTGTTCATCTCATCGGCAAATGCGCGGTCTTTCATCAGTTTCGTATTGATATACACATTCATCACAGCGCCCGACAGTGCTGCGCGGCACGCAGATGCCGCGACTGCCACGTCGCTTACTGCAAGCGTCGAGCCTTTTTCCGCAAGCTCGCCGGTCAGGTCAATCACCTCTGCGACGGTGCGCATGATCGAAAGCGGGACTTCGGCTGCGGCTTTTAACGCCTGCTCAAGTGTTTCTTCTCTGTCCGGCGCGTCTTTCGGGATGCCGTATGCCGCCGCCAGCGGAGCAAATGCCTTGGCGTCTTCTTCGATGAGTTCACACAGCCGGTCGCGCAGGGAAGCGGAAGCGGCTAAAATCCGCTGAATATCCGCTTCATATGCGGCGTACTTTTTCTTTCCGGTGGTTAAATTGCCGACCATCGAGCAAAGCGATGCGCCGACTGCGCCGACAAGCGCTGAAGCGCCGCCGCCGCCCGGTGTGGGCGCTTTCGACGAAAGCTCTTCTAAAAACAAATCAATCGGTTTGTCCATTCGTGTTCGCTCCTTTGTTACGGGATCATGTTGCCAGCGGCTCTGTAAAGACCGTACCACTCCTCACGGCTGAGCGGCAGATCAGAGCCTTTGATGCTCTCTTTCATGTGCGCTTCGCTGGTGGTGCCGAGAATTACCTGGATATTCGCCGGATGACGGGTCAAAAATGCAACAGCGATTGCGGTGCTTGTCACATCGTACTGTTTTGCAAGGCGATCCATCTCCTCGTTGAGCGCTTTGTATTTGTCGGTGTCGCCGATGACCGGGCCTTCAAAGAAGCCTTTCTGGAACGGCGACCATGCCTGAATGGTGATGTTCTTTAAGCGGCAGTAGTCGATGACACCGCCGTCGCGGTTGATGCTCTGATCGATTGCCATGTTGACTGCCATGCCGTGGTCAATCATCGGGGTGTGTGCAATGCCTAACTGCATCTGATCGACAGAGAGCGGCATCGGCAGTGCGCGGGAGAGAAGCTCCATCTGCGAAGGGTTGTGGTTCGACACGCCGAAATGACGGACTTTTCCGCTTTCATGCAGTTTGGAAAACGCCTCTGCGACCTCGT
Organism: uncultured Oscillospiraceae bacterium; assembly: GCA_949299455.1. Lineage (GTDB taxonomy): Bacteria > Bacillota > Clostridia > Oscillospirales > Ruminococcaceae > Paludihabitans. Next base: position 178,311 of record CASGAN010000001.1, on the reverse strand, counting down.
TTGGCTCCATCAGTGCGTCCGGACGGTGCAGAAGCAGAACGTCGATATAATCGGTGTTGAGCGCTTTTAAGCTGTCGTCGACCTGGCGCAGAATATGTTCTTTTGAAAAATCATAGCCGAACGGACGGATGCCGCATTTTGTCTGGATGATCATTTTTTCGCGCAGGGAAGGATTCATACCGATCGACTCTGCAAAATACCGCTCGCACGCGTGGTCGCCGCCGTAGATGTCGGCATGATCGAAGAAGTTAATGCCTTCCTCCATCGCAGTTTTTACAAGATGTTCAACTTCCGGCTGTGTGCGGCCGACGATGCGCATGCATCCCATTGCAATGTTTGATACGGTGAGTTTTGTTGCGCCAAGTGTAAAATACTTCATTGTCGTTTCCTTCTTTCGGTGTTTATTTTTGTTCGAGTGCTTTGATTGGCGGTTCGATTGCTTGATCAAGCGCCGTATACAGTTCCGGCTGATGTTTTTTTAAGTTTTTCGGCCGGAAAGTCGTGCTGTCTACAAAGGCATGCTCCGTATAGCCCACAGAAAGCAGTGTGTCCCCGCAGAACACTTCATATTCAAGCCGGATGCGAATCGGCGTTGCACGACAAGTGCGCGTGCGGATGGTGAGAACATCCTCGTAATGCGCCGGCTGTTTATACGACGCATACAGCGAAGTGAGCGGCATCATCAAACCGCGCGCTTCAAGCTCGCTGTAGGAGATGCCAAGCGCTTTGATATATTCGGTGCGTGCCTGTTCAAACCATACAGCGTAGTTTGAGTGGTGTGCAATGCCCATCTGATCGGTTTCGGCATAGCGCACCACAATCGAAGTTTCTGTAATCATGAAAAACGTCCTTTCAGTTGTTTGAGAGCAGATTGTCCGCCGTATGAAGCAGATACGACGCAGTCGTTTTGCGCTGGGCAAACGACATCTGATTGCTGAATGCGCCGAACGCCTCATACGAAAACGCGCCGGTATAGCCCACACAGCGCAGTGCATCGATAAATTCGTCCCAGTGAATCGTTCCGCCAAACGGCGCGATGTGATCATCGAGCAGTGCGTGGTTGTCGTGCACATGCAGACAGCCGAGCGCATCACCGAGCGATGATACAAAATCTGCGCAGGAAATCCCTAAGATATTGGCGTGGCCGGTGTCTAAGCAAGCGGTGGCGTGTTCGCGTCCGAGCTTTTCTAAAAACCACAGCACTTCTTCGGGTGTACTGCAGTGTGATTTGCACAGCCGTTTTGTGAACGGATCGCACGCAAACAGGTTCTCGACGCCGATTTTCACACCCGTCTGCTTGGCAAACGGCAGGTACGATTCATATTCGCGCAGTGCCGCAATTCGCGCGGCTTCGTCGGGCATCCCCATCGCACTTTCGCGTGTATGTCTTGCGTGAATGACAAACACCTTCGCCCCTAAGATCTCCGCGACAAAAAAGCCGCGTTCCGTGAGTTTGCGCACGCGTTCCTCATTTGGCTCTGCACCAATGGGTGCAGGCATCGGTGCGTGCATCTGCGAAAACGAAATGCCGCATGCGTCCGCCGTTTCCCGCAGAGAACGTGCATAGTTCTCCCAGTTGTCCGAAAGATAGACGGAATCGTCCTTGTCATGGGCAAAATACGTGTAGTCGAGCGCTGTATAGCCAAGGGATGCCGCTGTACGGATTGCCTCATGTTCGTCGCCGTTTACGGTCAGCACGTCCGTCGTTGTTCCGATTTTCATGTGATATCGCCTCCAAATCAAAGAGTGGCAAGCAATGAACGAAACAAATCGTTTAGTCACTGCCATTATAGCATAAATGCAAGACGCGCACCATCTTTTTCTTTTGCGCCGTTGCAAAAAATGTTTCGGTCGGATACAATAAAAACAAACCGCAAAAAGGAGGGGGAGCTATGATCCCATTTTATATCGGAAGCCATTTGTCCGTTTCCAAAGGATTTGCCGCCGCGGCGAAAGACGCTGTTTCGATCGGCGCAAATACCTTTCAGTTTTTTACGCGTAACCCGCGCGGCAGCCGCGCAAAAGCGCTTGATGAAAAAGACATCGCCGCTTGTGCCGCGCTGATGAACGAACACGCATTCGGTCCGCTTCTTGCGCATGCGCCGTACACATTGAATGCCGCATCAAAAGACGAACAGACGCGCGAATTTGCACGTATGACAATGAAAGATGATCTGGTGCGTTTAGAACAGCTGCCGTGCGCGCTGTATAACTTCCATCCGGGCAGCCATGTGGGACAGGGTGCTGAGCAGGGCATCGAGTGGATTGCGTCGATGCTCAATGAGGTGATCGATCCTGCGCAGAGCACCACCGTTTTGCTTGAAACGATGGCAGGCAAGGGAACAGAGGTCGGCCGCTCGTTTGAGGAGCTGCGCGCCATCATCGATAAAGTCGAGCACAGCGAAAAACTGGGTGTCTGCCTGGACACCTGCCATGTGCACGATGCAGGCTATGACATCATCTCCGATTTAGACGGCGTGCTCGCAGAATTTGACCGCGTAATCGGGCTTTCGCGCCTGCGTGCGATTCATTTAAACGATTCGCTGAATCCGTGTGGTGCAAAAAAAGACCGTCACGCAAAAATCGGGGAAGGACAAATCGGCACAGAGGCGCTCGTGCGCGTCATCAACCATCCATCCCTTCGTCATCTGCCGTTTTTCTTAGAAACGCCGAATGAACTGCCCGGCTATGCATTGGAGATCGCGCTGCTGCGTGGTCGCCGTGCGGAAGAGGAGCCGGCCGGATGACACGCGAAGAACTGCAAAGCACGCTTTGTGCGATGGCGGAGGACGGCTACCGTGCATTTTCCGCACGGCTTTTGCCGCCGGGAACGGATTTGCTCGGTGTGCGGCTGCCGAAGCTGCGTGCGCTCGCCAAAACGATCATCAAACAAAACGAACACGAAGCGGTGCTGTCCATGCTGTTCGATGCAGAAAACGCCTGCTTTGAAGAACGGATGCTGCAAGCGTTTTTGCTTGCATTTTCGCCCTGTTCGTTGGAGGAGCGGCTGCGCCGCACCGAGCGGTTTGTACCGCTGATTGAAAACTGGTCGGTGTGCGACAGCTTTTGCGCCGTGTTTCCGGTGTCAAAGCAGAACGAGGACGAAATCTTTACGTTTGTGTGCACGTTTGCATCTTCTTTTGAAGAATTTGCGCGGCGGTTTGCGGCAGTGATGCTTTTAGACCACTTTGTATCGGAACAATGGCTGTCAAAAACGCTTTCGGTGCTCACCGGCATCTCGACAGACGGGTATTATGCCCGAATGGCAGTGGCGTGGGCGCTGTCGGTCTGCTGTGTGCACGACTTTTCGAATACACGCAAAATCTTGTTTTCCGGTGCGTTTGATTTTGAAACCATGCGGCTTGCCGTGCAGAAATGCGCCGATTCCAAAAGACTTTCGCCCGAACAGAAAAACGCACTGCGCAGTGAATTCTGTGCAGTGCGTTTGGGAAAAATATAAGCAAAGCGCCGGACAAATGTCCGGCGCTTATTTGCTTTTTAGGGGGGCGTTTTGCGGTCAAAAAATGCACCGCGGAAAAGGAAAAGATCTGGGCGCTTGTGCGTCCAGATCTTCCGTCTGGTGACCCCAGGGAGAATCGAACTCCCGATTACGCCGTGAGAGGGCGTCGTCTTAGCCGCTTGACCATGGGGCCTTTCATATATACAAAGCAGGAAATTTCCTGCTTGTTTTTAAAATAAAAGCGACAAAACGATTGCCCTGCCGCTTTTTTGATGGTGACCCGTGCGAGAATCGAACTCGCGATTCCGCCGTGAAAGGGCGATGTCTTAACCTCTTGACCAACGGGCCATAATATGGTAGCGGTAGTCGGATTCGAACCAACGACACTGCGGGTATGAACCGCATGCTCTAGCCAACTGAGCTATACCGCCGTTTGTGTCGTATCCTCCGTGAGAGAACATGCATTATTATATCGGACAATTCGCCTTTTGTCAACAGCTTTTTTGATATTTTTTTTGCTTTGGTCAGATGACTAAAAACAGGATGTTTTCAATATGCCTTGTTGTGATATTTGTGCAAAACAGCGTGCTGTTCATCTTTTTTTGAATGGATGCATACAATAGGATTGACCGGTATGGCGCTGTTTATTCCTGCCGGAACAAACAAAAAAGGAGAATCTCCATGCAAAAAAATCCGATGATGGACGCACTTTTTAAGCAGGCGGGCAAACAGGCGGGTGTTTCTGCCGATCAAGTAAAACAAAGTGTAAATAGCGGCGATTTTTCGAATCTGCTTCGCGCAATGAAGCCCGAGGATGCCAAGCGGTTTTCGCAGGCGGTAAACAATCCGGAACTTGCAAAACAGATTCTGTCTTCACCGCAGGCGCAAGCGCTTCTGCGCCGGTTTTCACAAGGAGGCGGCAGCAATGGAGGACTTGGCTGAGCAATTAAAAGCGATTCTAAACTCCGAAGAAGGGCAAAAGCAGCTTCAAAATATCGCGTCGATGCTCGGCGGCAGCGGAGATTCGGGCGGGGTCGATCTTTCGTCGCTGATGCAGCCGCCGGCAAAAGAGAATACGCAGACAAGTGAATCTGCTCCGGCGATTGATGTAAACATGATCGCGAATATCAGCCAGATGATGAAAAACATGAACACAAACGACAAAAACACACAGCTCCTGCTCGCATTAAAGCCGCATTTCAGCGAACGCAGACAGTCAAAGGTCGACCGTGCAGTCAAGATGCTGCGGCTGTTTTCGATGCTGCCACTTTTGCGGCAAAGCGGGATTTTGTCGGAGTTTGAGCTTTAAACCGAAAGGTGGGACAGCATGGCGCGTGAATATACAAGCGAGGAAATTCTTGCAATGCAAAAGGATGCGGTGCGCCGTGTTGCCCAAATGCGCAAATTAAGCCAGACACGCGTACAGCAGCCGCCGGTACCGGCACAAAAAGAAAAACCGCCGCCCGAGCCGCAGTCAAACGAGGGATCATTCGGACTTTTGGACGCACTGTTTTCCGATTCGGAGTCGCTTTTGATTTTGGCAGTTTTGTTTTTACTCATTCGTGAAAAGGCGGACGCGAAGCTGATTTTAGCGCTTTTTTACCTGCTTTTATGACGAAAGAAACCCAAAAAATCCGTTTGACTGATGTTTTATACAGGCAAGCGGATTTTTTGCGTCCTTTTTGGCGTACAAACCGGAAAAATCCTTTACAATACGCGCCAAACGTGCTATTATGATGATAAGTGTGCAGGATGTTTTTTTATGCGTTTAAGAGGGCGTTCTGTACGGCCGCTATCCGGCGGTTTAAAACTTCAAGGAGGAAAAATAAATGGCAAGAAAAATGAAAACCATGGACGGCAACAACGCTGCCGCTTATGCTTCGTATGCCTTTACCGACGTTGCTGCGATCTACCCGATCACACCGTCGTCCACCATGGCGGAAGTAACCGACAAATGGGCTACCGAAGGAAAACTCAACATCTTCGGTGAAAAAGTCCGCGTTGTTGAAATGCAGTCCGAGGCCGGTGCTGCAGGTGCGGTTCACGGCTCGCTGTCTGCCGGCGCACTGACAACCACATACACCGCTTCGCAGGGTCTTCTGCTCATGATTCCGAATATGTACAAAATCGCAGGCGAGCTTCTGCCGTGCGTTATCAACGTTTCTGCACGTGCACTGGCTTCCCATGCACTGTCCATCTTCGGTGACCACTCCGACGTATACGCATGCCGTCAGACCGGCTTTGCAATGCTCGCTTCCACCTCTCCGCAGGAGGCTATGGATTTAGGCGCTGTTGCACACATGTCTGCAATCGAAGGCCGCGTTCCGTTCATCCACTTCTTCGACGGTTTCCGCACCTCTCACGAGCTGCAGAAAGTTGCTTGCTGGGATAACGAAGACCTCGCTGACATGGTCAACTTTAAAGCAATCGACGAATTCAGAAGCCGTGCAATGAACCCGGAGCATCCGACTCTGCGCGGTACAGCACAGAACCCGGATATCTTCTTCCAGGCTCGTGAGGCTTGCAACACCTACTATGAAAACGTTCCGGCTGTCGTTGAGAAATACATGGCAAAAGTCAACGAGAAAATCGGCACAAACTATCAGCTGTTCAACTACTACGGCGCTGCTGATGCAGAGCACGTCATTGTTGCAATGGGCTCTGTTCTCGACACCATCGAGGAGACCATCGACTACTTGAACGCAAACGGCGGCAAATACGGCCTTGTCAAAGTTCGTCTGTATCGTCCGTTCTGCGCAGACAAACTGGTTGCAGCAATTCCGGAGACAGTAAAACAGATCACTGTTCTCGATCGTACCAAAGAGCCGGGATCCCAGGGCGAACCGCTGTATTTGGACGTTGTTGCAGCGCTCAAAGATACAAAATTTGACCGCGTTCCGGTTTATGCAGGCCGTTACGGCTTGGGTTCGAAGGACACCACCCCGGCTGACATCATCGCGGTTTACAAAAATACCGAGAAAAAACGTTTCACCATCGGTATCGTTGACGACGTGACAAACCTGTCCCTCGAAGTCAAAGAGAACCCGAACACCACCCCGGCTGGCATCACAAGCTGCAAATTCTGGGGATTGGGCGCAGACGGTACAGTCGGTGCAAACAAAAACTCCATCAAGATCATCGGCGACCACACCGATATGAACGTACAGGCTTACTTCGACTATGACTCGAAGAAATCGGGCGGCTTGACCGTTTCCCACCTGCGTTTCGGCAACCCGGCGATCAAATCGACCTACCTCATCAACAAAGCAGACTTTGTTGCATGTCATAACCCGTCGTATGTCCACAAATACGACATGATCTCTGACCTGAATGAGGGCGGTACATTCCTCTTAAACTGCGGCTGGACACTCGACGAGCTCGAAGAGAAACTCCCGGGCCAGATGAAACGTGCAATCGCAGAGAAGAAGATTAACTTCTACACCATCGACGGCGTGAAAATTGCAAAAGAAATCGGTCTGGGCGGCAGAATCAACACCATTCTCCAGTCTGCATTCTTCAAACTTGCAAACATCATTCCGGCTGAGGATGCAGTGAAATACATGAAAGACGCTGCAACCGCTTCCTACGGCAAAAAAGGCGAGCACATCGTCAAAATGAACCACGACGCAATCGATCGCGGTGCACAGGACGTTGTGAAAGTTGAATATCCGGCTTCTTGGGCAAATGCAGCTGACACTGATCTGACAGTTAAAGCTGAGGGCGGCCGTGAAGACGTGCTCAAATATGTAAACTCCATCCAGAACCCGATCAACTCGTTTGCAGGCAGCAAACTTCCGGTTTCTGCATTCACCGATTATGTAAACGGTGTTCTGCCGCTCGGTTCCTCCGCTTACGAGAAACGCGGCATCGCAATCGACGTTCCGAACTGGAATCCGGAGAATTGTATCCAGTGTAACTTCTGCTCGTATGTCTGCCCGCATGCAGTCATCCGTCCGGTTGCAATGACCGACGAAGAGCTCAAAAACGCTCCGGAAGGCACACTGTCTGCACCGATGACCGGTGTTCCGGGCATGAACTTCGTTATGACTGTTTCTGCGCTTGACTGTACTGGATGCGGCTCTTGCGCAAACGTTTGCCCGGGCAAAAAAGGCAATAAAGCACTCGTTATGACTCCGCTTGACCAGATGGTTGAAAAACAGGCTGGCTTCAACTACGGCCAGACCGTTTCCGAGAAACCGGAACTCCTTGAGAAATTCAAACCGACCACCGTTAAAGGCAGCCAGTTCAAACAGCCGCTGCTCGAGTTCTCCGGCGCATGCGCAGGCTGCGGCGAGACTCCGTATGCAAAACTGGTTACCCAGCTGTTCGGCGACAGAATGTACATCGCAAACGCAACAGGCTGTTCGTCCATCTGGGGCGGTTCGGCTCCGTCCACTCCGTACACCGTAAACCGTGCAGGCTTCGGACCGGCTTGGGCAAACTCCCTGTTCGAGGATAACGCAGAGTACGGCTACGGCATGTACCTGGCTCAGAACACCATCCGCACAAAACTCGTGAAGAAAATCGAAGCACTCGGCGCGAAAGTTGAAGGCGAGAAGAAAGAGATCATCGATAACTATCTGAACACCTTGAACTGCGGCAACGAGAACCGTAAAGCAACCGACGCACTGGTTTCCATGCTCGAGGCTTGCGGCTGCGACGAATCCAAAGAGATTTTGAAGAGCAAAGATTACCTTGCGAAAAAATCTGTCTGGATCTTCGGCGGCGACGGATGGGCATATGACATTGGCTTCGGCGGCGTTGACCACGTTCTCGCTTCCGGCGAAGATGTGAACATCCTTGTATTCGATACCGAGGTTTATTCGAACACAGGCGGACAGGCTTCTAAATCCACTCCGACCGGCGCAATCGCTCAGTTCGCTGCTGCTGGTAAAGAAGTGAAGAAAAAAGACCTGGCTGCAATCGCAATGAGCTACGGCTACATCTACGTTGCACAGTGCGCAATGGGTGCTGACTACAACCAGACCATCAAAGCATTTGTGGAAGCAGAGAGCTACCATGGTCCGTCGCTCGTGATCTGCTACGCTCCGTGTATCAACCACGGTATCAAGACCGGTATGGCAACTGCTCAGACTGAAGAGAAGAAAGCAGTCGAGGCTGGCTACTGGCATTGCTTCCGTTACGATCCGCGTCTGGCAAAAGAGGGCAAGAACCCGTTCACCCTCGATTCCAAAGAGCCGAAAGCAAGCTATAAAGACTTCATCATGGGTGAGGTTCGTTATAACTCGCTGGCACGTTCGAACCCGGCAAGAGCTGAGGAACTGTTTGCAAAAGCAGAAGAGAACGCAAAAGAGAAATACGCAAAACTGGTCGAAAGAGCAAAAGGCGAGTAATTCGTATTCCGATTCAACAATAAAAAGCACAGGGAATTTTCCCTGTGCTTTTTTATTTGCTTTTTTAAGCGGAAAAGAAACCAGTTCACATACGCAGGAGCATATGATCAAAACAGGCTCGCACTGAAATGTGTAGTGAGTGCCATTCCATAGACCTTTCCGTCAAGGAATGCGACATACAGTTTGTAGCCGAGTCCGTCCCGGCCGATGTCATCATAGATGTAATACTCCTCTGTGATTCGATTGTCCCATTCATCGCCCACTTCGTTAAAAAGCACTTTGAGAAGGAGTTCCTTATCTGCGTTGGAACTATAGCCAATGTTCGGGTTTGAATCCGCAATTTTATCGACTTCTTCTTTCGTCTGGCCAAAGGTGATACCGTGATAGACCATATCGCCCGGTTCGCCGCCCAGCAGGAAAAATCTCGATACCCAGGCGTCAGTATATGCGCAGTCGGTTTCCTGATCATTGGTAAGCCAGATTTTATAAAACGGGCGTGCCGCAAAGTCATTTCTGATCTCTGCCTTGCCGCCGGCTTTGATCATTTCGTCTTTTTTGAGCGAACAATACGGCTCCGGATATTCGGAGAGCTTGGCGCCTTCTGCTACGACTCTGCATTCCTTTCCATACAGCTCAAACGTTGATTCCGGGTAAGGTGTTCTGTCGATCTGGTATTTCGTGTTTTCCGGCGTGGATGCAGGACTGCTTGTTTCTTCGGTATTGTTTTCATTGCCTTTTGGTGTGGATGTCTGGTCGCTCTTGCATGCAGTCAGTGCAAGGATCATTGAAAATGCACAGAGGATGCAGAGCAGTTTTCTGATCTTCATAAAAAAACACCTCCATGTGAGAAAAAATCGCCGTACATCACGGGATTTAATAATAATAGAATGGTGCCGCAGCCATCGCATAAACCTTTCCGTCGAGGAACGCTACATACAGATAGAAGTCAAGTCCATCCGGACCGCAGTTTGGATAGACGTAATATTCCTCTTCGATTTGATCCGCCCAATTTTCACCCAATTTGCTGAAGAGCAGGGAACGAAGCGTTGACTCATATTTATTAGAGCCGTAGCCAATGTTTGGGTATTCATTTGCGAGTTTGTCGACTTCCTCTTTCGTCTGGCCAAAGGTCACACCGCGACAGACCATATCGCCCGGTTCGCCGCCCAGCATGAAAAAGCTGCTGATGCTGGCGTCGCTGTATGCGCAGTCGGTCTCCTGATCATTTTTAATCCAGACTTTATAGAACGGCTGCTTGTTCAAGCCGGAGCTGACAGTCGTCTGGATGCCGGCTTTGAGGTTCTCACCTTTTTTGAGCGAGCAATACGGCTCCGGATATTCGGAAAGCTTGTTTTTGCCGCCATAGACACTGCAGTCTGTTCCGTTTAACTGAAAGGTGAAAGCGGAGTCATCCGCCTCGCCGGTGCTGTTATCATTGCCTTTTAGTGTGGATGTCTGGTCGCTGTTGCATGCAGTCAGTGCAAGGATCATTGAAAATGTGCAGAGGATGCAGAGAAGTTTTCTGATCGTCATAAAAAACACCTCCATGTTTCAAGCGGTTTTGTTCTCCTCAGCCCGGCAGAAGCATGTCATAAACGCACATAGGAAACCGCTCGTAGTCCCATTGCATAAACCTTTCCTTCAACAAATACTACCTCGAGCCTGTAGTAGTTTTTATCTCCCGCAGGAGATTCATAACGCACCCATTTGATTTGATCTTTCCAGTCTTCGCCCAATTCTTTAAAGAGCAGGGTGCGAAGAATGGCCTCATAATCACTATCGGGAAAGCTGCCCGCGTAACACTTTTTTGTTATTTGAGATTTCTCAGTGAGTGTGAGCGCGTCAGTTTCTTCCTCCGTCTGGCCGAATGTGATACCGGAATAGACCATATCGCCCGGTTCGCCGCCCAGCATGAAAAACTTAAATATCTTGGCGTCGGCGTATGCGCAGTCGGTTTCCTGTTCATTGCGAAGCCAGATTTTATAAAACGGGCGCTCCTCAAAATCATTTCTGATCTCTGCTTTGTCATTGGCTTTGATCGTTTCACCTTTTTTGAGCGAGCAGTACGGCTCCGGATATTGGGAGAGCTTGGCGCCTTCTGTTACGATTCTGCAGTCTTTTCCATTTAACTGAAAAACTGATTCCGGAATGTCACCCTGACATGCGTATATCAAGATAATTAAAACGGGAAGTGCACAAAGAATGAAAATCCATTTTTTTGATTTCATAAAAACGCCTCCCATGTTTCAAGCGGTTTTGTCCTTAGCCCGGCAGGAATGAGTAACAGAAGTCTCTGATTTCTAGACTGATAAAGTCGATTCGTATATCTGGATTTCGTTGATAACCAAATTTGCCGGGTTCAATGTCACGATTTATATAGACATCGCAGCCACCTGACATTTGATCCGGAGGAAAATGATCAATTCGAATATAGTTATGATACTCGGTGTTAAAAAGTGAATATTCATTGTTTAACATCATCCCTCTTACGTCTTTATCATCCCTATATTCATAACAACCAAAATCCAAAATAACTCCATATACTAATTTCGCATTAACATAATCAGAAAATCCTTTGTTTGTAAGTGTTACCGAAACCTTATCGAGCCGAACATACATTCCATACTCGTAGTAAAAAGTGACATATGCCTTTAGCCGAACAACCACACTTCCTAATTGACCAGACTCTTGGAATGCTTCATTATGAATTTCTGCTGCGGTTAAAAGTCTGCCGTCTTTGATTGCGGATATTCCTGATACAGCGGCAGTATATTCTTTTCTTCCGTTTTTGTATTCTCTTGCCTCTAAAATTTGTCCAACTGTAATTTCATTTGGGTCTTCTTCTGTTTCTGTAAGGGGTAGGTTTTCGTTTCTCATCAGTGCATTATATGCTTTTACTCGTTCCTGTGCCTTATACAAATTGAGTAACCCTTCTGTATCGGTTACCTCTTCGTTTTTAAATAAAATCTTGTATTCGTTTTCGGCTGATGCGGTGTTTGGGAAAATCATTGCTGTAAATAGACATGTCACAACCAGCAAAATACTTACGATCTTTTTCATTTCTTAATACCTCCCATATCAACATTTAACGCTATGAATGCCAATGATCCTCCTCGTGCATGGGGTTCACCTTCTCTCAATGTTTATAATCTTATTATACATTTGAAAATATTGTCTGTCAAATATTTTCAAATGCGTATACTACCAAAAAAGCATCTCTTTATTTGGACATATTGCTGACTTTTTTAAAAAAGCGGGTGCCGGATTTTCATAAAGTTCGGGTGATTTCGACATAAAAAAACATCTGCGATGCAATACCCATCACAGATGTTTTTCATAACAATCAGACAATCAAAAAGCGTTCAATAAAGTCGCCGACTGCATCATGCTCATTATCGGAAACCACAAAGTTTACCTGCGTTTTGACGTCTTCCGGTGAACTTGCAGGAGCGGCTGAAAGTGAAGCAAGTGAAAGCATTTGCACATCATTGTAAAAATCACCGATTGCCGCAGTCTGTGCAGGTTCGACATCGGTGTGCTCAAAGATCCAGGACAGTGCCGACGCCTTCGATACGCCTTCCGGCAGAATTTCAAAATAATACGGTGCGGAGAATGTGGACTGAAATCCTTTTCCGCCGGTCACTTCATAGATTGCGCGTTCGACCTTGTGCAGCTCTTCGTTTTCGCCGTACATCAAAAGTTTCATGCAGAAGCCAAACGAATCAAGCGATGCATAGCAATACGGCTGATTTTCGCGTGGAATGTAGTGATCCATCACGCAGTCCTTGTTTAACAGCTCAATCATGCCGTTTGTGTAAACTTCTGCACAGACTTTCGGATAGACCTCCATTGCCGTTTTAACACATAGATGTACGAGATCGGCAGGAACTTCCTCTTGGTGCAGGAAAGCTTTTTTATCAAAATCATAAACAGCAGAGCCGTTATAAACGATTGCAGGGCGGGTGACGGGAAGCTTTGAAAGAAACGGTGCGGCAATCACTTCACTGCGTCCGGTGGCGACGGAAAACTGACCGCCGAGCGAAACAAAGCGGCGGATTTGATCAATATTTTTTTGTGTGACCAGTTTGGCGCCGGTCAGCAGTGTGCCGTCCATATCCGAATATAAAAATGTTTTTTTCAGTTCATTCATGTGCATTCCTCCTCATTTTTATCATACCACGCGGATGTGTCAAATGCAATCGGGATTGTGAGATTTTAAAAAATATGCTATACTGAAAGACAAAACGGAGGTGTTTTTTATGGTGAGACATATTGTCATGTGGAAGATGAGTGATGAGGCAAAAGCAAATGATTTTGACGGCAAGGTGCAGCTTCTGCGCGAAAAGTTTGACGACATGATCGGCAAAATCGATGGTCTTTTGGAGATTGAACTGCGCAAAAATTATAAGCCGGGTAATTTTGATGTGTCACTTTTATGCACATTTGATTCCCGTGAAGCAGAGGCGGCATACCAGACAAATCCGATTCATGTGGCTGTGAAAGAAATCATTGGTCAGTGGGCAGTGGAACGTGCCTGTGTTGATTACGACGTATAAACATAAAAAATCCCGTCAGCTGACGGGATTTTTTTATAAAACTCAGTTGCCAAGCGATTTTTTCATTACAAAGTTTGTCAAAAGACAGCCTGCGCGTTCCACCTGCTGCGCATGACACAGAATATATCCGCGGTTTGCAAAAAACGGACGGGAAGTAATGGATGCATGCACTTCAAGAGTCTGCACACCGGCTTGTTCCGCAGTGTCCTCGAGGGACTGTGCGATCTTTGTGGCTACACCGATTTTTTGATAGCACGGATGCACATACAGTCGGTCAAAGTATGAATCTTCTATATTCAGATCGCCGAATCCGGCAAGAATATCGCCATCCCATACCGTTACTGTTGTGTGTGCTGAAAGTGATTCCTGCCAACGGTCTTTGTCGATTGTGTCGGGTGCCCACACATTGCACTGTGCCTGCGTATAATCTGCAAGATTGATGGAATGAACTGTACGGCGGAACAATGTGATGATGGGCGTACAGTCGCTTTGGCGATAAGGGCGGAGGGTGAGCGCATTGGTTTGCGCCTGAAGACGTGCAACCAAGTCACTGTCCGCAGGACAGAACGGAAAGTCACAAAGCGCTTCACGGGTGACCAAGCGCATGTCATTGTGCTCTAAAAGCTTTGGACGTTCCCGCGTGAATGCAAGATAAAAGCGCAGATGCACGGTGCAGTCGGGATACGTGTGTGTTGCCTCGGCATATTGTTCAAATACGCTGATGGTGATGCCGAGTTCTTCACGGCATTCACGGATCAAACATTCTTCCGGTGTTTCTCCGGGTTCAAGCTTTCCGCCCGGAAACTCCCACAACAGCGCATTCCCTTTATTTTTCGGACGCTGACAAATCAAAATTTCGTTCCCAAAAAATAAAAGTGCCGCCGCAACTTCTACCATATGCAAAACCTCCTTCACAATATTACATTTAGTATAGCACAATTCAATGAAAAACATCAAGAAAAAAAGAACAGACATTTTAAAATGTCTGTTCTTTCTCATATTTGATGCAAAATGAATCACAAAATGTGCTGATTATGCACGTTTCCGACAAGCAAATGCACAAGCTGCTGCTGCGAGAACGAGTGCAGCGCAAACACCTGCAACAGCCATGTTGCTGTCATTGGTGTCCGGCATTTCGGTCGGAGCAGTGACAGTGATTTCGCAGACTGCGGAAACATCGCCGCAGGTTGCAGTGATGGTTGCTTTGCCAGCTTTGAGTGCTTTGACAACGCCGTTTGCGTCAACCGTTGCAACAGATGCATCAGAAGAAGTGAAGACCACAGTTTTGTTGTCTGTGTTTTCCGGAGAAACGGTTGCTTTCAGTGTGAAGGTTTCGCCGACAGTCAGCGCTTTGCTTGCTGCATTGAGGGAGATGCTCTCTGCAAAAATTTCTTTGCGGCCGATACCGTCTTCATCAATAATGATGCCTGCGTTTTCCGGCTCGTTCACTGTGCCATTCTCTACACGGAGGAGCGGTTTTTCACCTTTCATCGAAACAGAGGAGTTCGGTGCAAAAGCGACTGTACCTTCTTTGTCGACGTTCATGCCGTACCAGGAAGCATCACCGGTGACAAGGTTCAATTCGTCAAACACTTTTACAGACGAGTTGTTGACCACGAGCGGAGCGCCTTTGAATGCGTTGGTGTGGTCAAGAGTCATGTTTTTCAAAATAATGCCTTCGGAACCATAAATATTCAGAGCGTGTTTGTTTGCGTCGGTTGTTTTGATGGTGCCGTTTACGAGCTCAACGTTTTCTGCGTCAATCACCTGAACGAGGTGTTTGTCGTTGTCGTAAGTACCGGTGAACGCTTCGCTTGCAGTGATGGTGTGACCGCCGAGGTCGAACACCACGTAGTCGCCGGTAACATTGACCATTTCGTCTACAGCCATGTCTTCTGTGAGAACGACGGTGGTGTACGGCTGCAGATTGCTTGTGAAGACCTGGCCGTTCAAGTCAATTTCGCTGTCAACGTAGATCGTGATGCTATCATTGTACACGATACCGTTTTTCGGGCCTTTGACAACCGGGCTCCAGCCGTAGCCATACGGTTCTTGATAAAAACCAGCATAGTTGTTGTCGGTGAAGTCGATGGTTATATTTCTTGTATTCAGTGTGCCGGCATTCGAATTGCCTGCAGAAATCCACGAATACAGTTTGACGTTTTCGATGGTTGCATTGCCGATATCTTTTTCCTCGTTGATTGCGTTGAAATAGATCGAACCGCTGCCGTCTTCATTGACTTTTTTGATTTCGCTGTTTTTGAGGGTGAAGTTTTTCGCCATAACTTCGATGGCTTTGTTCTGCTCTTTTTTGGAAAGAATGTCAACGTTATCAATGGTGACATTGTCTGCCCAAACGGAGATGAAGTCCTGCGTAGCCCAAGCGCCGTTTTTCGTTTCCACGTCACTTGTTACAGTAACGTCGCCTTCACCGATAATGGTGATTCCCTTTTCATGGATCGGGAAGTACCAGTTACCCTGACCCGGTTCAGCCCAAGCTTTGTACTGATCGAGGTGTTCCTGTTTCAGAGTGTAGGTGCCTTCTGCCAGTTTCCATGTTTCGTTTGGCTGCTGATGCGCAATTGCATATGCGAGCTCATTTGCGTTTGTGATCTCTTTCACGTTTTCCGGTTCTTCTGCAAAAGCGGAAACAGTGAACACAGCTGTGAACGCAGAGAGCACAAGCATAGCTGCCAAAAGAGTGCTAATTGCCTTTTTCATTTTTGTCAATCCTTCCCTTTTTAAAGTGTATACATATTATACAAAGAAAAAAGAGAAATGTCAACAAAACAAAGGAATAAAAATTGGTGTGTTTTTACCAAATAGGCGCCGGATAAACGCCTTCTTCTGTTTTTTGTGCGATTGCCGCCACAACGCCGGGTTTATCCTCCGGATAGGTGACACCGTACCATTTATCGTGGGTGGAAAGAACAGTTACTGCTGCTTTATTCTCGTCAATGAGCGCGCTGACGACACCCGGCAAAAAGTATTCGCCCTTGAGCGGATTTTCCGCGAGCGCTTTGTCCAAAAATGATGGGAAGCGTGCGGACAGCTCCGACAAAAATGCGGCAGGGAAGCCCCACAGATTCATCGATACAATCGTGTTTTCATCAAGCGGGGAGAAGGTTGCGCCGCCGTCTTCAGAAAATGCAATATCATGTGCACGCTGTTCAATATGGGTGCGTTCGGTGACGCGTAAAAGCACATGATTGTCATTTGTTTCGCATACACCGCGGGACACATAGCCGTTTTCCGTGACGGTGTTTTTTAACAGATAGCCGACCATCGCATACGACTCGCGTGCAGGTGCATCGGCGTGTGCGGTCAGATAGTCATAAATCAGGCGGTATGCTTCCGGACCGTAATAGTCGTCTGCATTGATGACAGCAAACGGTGCGCCGTCAATTTCGTCTTTTGCGCACAGCACAGCGTGTGCGGTGCCCCACGGTTTTTTGCGTCCTTCGGGAACGGTGTATCCTTCGGGAAGCTTTGTGATCTCCTGATATGCATACCGCACATTCATCACAGATTCCATGCGGCGGCCGACTGCCTCTTTAAACAGATCGGCAATCTCTTCTTTGATGATGAACACAACGGTTTCAAATCCGGCGCGATGTGCGTCATACACAGAGTAATCGAGAATTTTTTCACCGTGTGCACCGACCGGGTCAATCTGTTTTAAACCGCCGTACCGGCTGCCCATTCCGGCAGCCATGACAACCAAAACCGGTTTTTTGCTCATGAATATACGCTCCTTTTTATTTCTCTTTCGGGTATCCGTCCGGATTCTGCTGCTGGAAGCGCCAGCTGTCTGCACACATCTCGTCGATGCCGTATTCTGCTTCCCACAAAAGCTCACGTTTTGCTTTGGAAGGATCGGCATAGCACTGTGCAATGTCGCCGGGACGCCGCGGGTCAATCACATACGGAATCGGTTTTTTGCATGCTTTTTCATATGCGGCAATCACATCGAGCACACTGTATCCCATTCCGGTACCCAGATTGCAGATAAACAGTCCCGGCTTTGTCATGAGCTTTTTGATTGCCGCAACGTGGCCGCGTGCCAGATCAACTACATGGATGTAGTCGCGCACACCGGTGCCGTCGGGCGTATTGTAATCATTGCCGAATACATGGACTTTTTCGAGTGTGCCGGCTGCAACTTTTGCAATATAGGGCACAAGATTGTTCGGAATGCCGTTTGGATCTTCGCCAATGAGGCCGCTTTTGTGTGCGCCGATCGGATTAAAATAGCGCAGCAGTGCGACGTTTAAGGTCTTATCTGCGGCACAGCAGTCGGACAGAATGCGTTCGTTCATCGACTTTGTGGTGCCGTACGGATTGGTGGTTGCACCGACCGGGAAATCCTCGGTGATCGGCACGGAAGCCGGATCGCCGTACACCGTTGCGCTCGATGAGAACACGAAGTTTTTGACCTCATGCGCACGCATTTCGTGGAGCAGGCACAGGGTAGTGGTCAGATTGTTTGTGTAGTATTCAAGCGGTTTTACAACACTTTCACCGACTGCTTTATATGCGGCAAAGTGAATCACCGCGTCAATGTCTTTGTTCTCGTCAAACAGTTTTTTAACAGCCGCACGGTCACAAAGATCGATATTTACAAAGCGGAAGTCTTTTCCGGTGATTTGTTTTACACGCCGGAGCGCCTCCGGACACGAATTATAAAAATTATCTGCGACAATGATATCATAGCCTGCGTCAAGAAGCTCAACACAGGTGTGGCTGCCGATATAGCCGGCGCCGCCGCTCACCAAAATTGCCATGAGGATTCACCCGTTCCTTTCAAAGTGCGGCGAAACAATCACCGCCAGTTTTCTAAATTGTACCATACTGTCTGCGCTTTCACAACCCTTTTTCGGAAGAATCAGCAGCAGGGGAGGAGCCGGCGTCTTCTTTAATAAAGCGCAGAAATTGGCGAGCCGCCGGGCTTTTCTGCTGTTTTTTGTCATAGACGACGTTGATCGTGCGGGAGGGAAGCGGTTCACTCAAATGGATTTTATAAATGGTATGGGAGTCCTTGTTTTTGTTGTAGATGATGTCCGGAACAAAGCCGATGCCCAAGTTACTTTCGGCAAGCGGGACGATCATGTCGCTCGATGCCGGTTCGATGTCGACTGAAACAGCCACGTTGTGTGCGGTGAAAATTTCGTCGAAAAAGGTGCGCGTGGTCGTGCCCTGTGCCACACAGATAAACGGATATTCCGCAATTTGCCGCAGGGAAATTGTCTGACCGGCAAGCGGCGCGTACTGACTGCCGCAGATGAGCACATCGGAAAATGACGAAACGGCGCGCTTTTGAAGCGGCTTTTGTACGGTGACAGGCGAGGGAACGATCGCAAAGTCGCACAACCCGTTTTTGACCGCGCCGATTGCGTCGGAGGTGACTTGGTTCATCAGCTTAAACCGTACGTTCGGAAAATGGGTGTGAAACCGGTCGAGCAGACCGAACAAATAGCAGTGCAGCGCCGTTTCGGTTGTTGCAAGGTAAACAACGCCGTTTTCGAGTGCATCCGTGCCGGAAACGAGCGATTCGCCTTTGAAAAACTGTTCACACCCCGCCGACACATGCGTGTATAAGAGCTTTCCTTCCGGTGTGAGCGTCACGCCGTGGTTGCTGCGGGAAAACAGCCGGCATCCAAGCTGATGCTCAAGCGTGCGGATCGTGTGGCTGACTGCCGGCTGACTGGTGGAGAGCCGGTTTGCCGCACGGGTAAAATTTTTATATTTTGCCGCGTAATAAAATACACGATATGATTCAAAACTAATCATAGACAAGCACCTTTGTCATAAAAAAATAATATACCTATGATATTATCTTATCATTTTACAACATGACGGTCAAACGGTATAATAAATGCGTAGCCAACAAGAGAAAAGAAAAAAGGAGGAACATCTTCGTGATTCATCCGATTCGTGTAAAAAAACGCGCGGACAGTCCATTTTTAGAATGTGAAAAATGGTGGGTATTTGCGGTGTTGATGGCGGTCGGCGGATTTTACGGAGGGTTTACCTATTCGGTACGCGGCGGCGTGTTTGCAAATGCCCAGACGAGCAATTTCATTTTGCTCTCCATGCACGGCGCAAAAGGCGAGTGGCTCGTGGCACTTTCCTATCTTGTCCCGATTTTTTCGTATCTTGCAGGCACGATTTTCTCGGATGCCATCGCAACCCCGATCCGCCGGCTTCGCATCGTCCGGTGGGATACGGTGATGATTTTCATTGAAATGCTGACTGTAATCCTCCTCGGCGTGTTGCCCGAACAAGCACCGGTGCAGATCTCCCAGATCCTCATCACATTCGTCTGCGCCATGCGGTATCACACGTTCAGGCAAGCGCAAAAAATCCCGATGGCAACCACCTTCTGCACAAATCACCTCCGTCAGACAGGCGCAGCGCTTTCCGCATGGATCCGTCACAAGGACCGTGCAAAGCGAACGGTAGCGTTTCGCCATATCGCCATGCTTTTCCTCTTTGCATTGGGCGTATACTTGGCGGCGGTGCTGTGTCAGTTGTTCCTTGGACGCGCGATCTTTTTCGCACTGATTCCCCTATCCGTTGTGTTCGCCCGGCTTTTGTGGGCGGATTTAACCAAGGAACGCAATCAACTCGACCAGATTCCATCTGGACATTAAAATTCAATATACCCGCAGACAGGCAGCCAACCACCGTGGCTGCCTGTCTGCGTTTTTGACGCAATTTTTGCGCAATAATTGCAAACTTTTTCGCACGTTTTGCGTGGATTTTTTCGTTTTGTTGTGGTTAAATAGCGGTAACAACATAAAGCCAAAAGGAAGTGTCCTTTTATGAACCGTGAAGAAACACTGCTGCGCACACTTGCATGGGAATATGCGTGTGCCGCACACAACGAAAAAAACATGCAGGCAAGAACGCTGCACACAGCGGTCAATGACTTAAAGATGATTCGCCCGGTCGTGCTCATTGAGGAAATTCCGTTCCATGAGTTAAACTTTGACGGCTCGCTCACGCTTTTGTGCGAAGATCCTGACCTGCGCGGCGCGGAGGATTGGTTCCGCCGGCAGCTCTTTAAGTGGAAGCATTTCCCCGCCGACATGATTCTGCCGCCGTATTTCCCGGTGCCCAAGATCGTGCATTCAACCGGCATCGGCATCGAAGTCGAGGAACACACCATCGCAACCGAAGCCGAAAACAACATCATCTCGCACGAGTATTTCGATCAGCTTGCAGAGCCTGAGGATTTAGAAAAACTCACACCGCCGGTCATTTCATATGATAAGGAAGAAACGATGCGGCGGTATGAAAAGCTTGCAAACGTGTTCGGCGACATTCTGCCGGTGCGTGTGGTGGGCCATAACTCCTATATTACCATGTGGGACGAAATCGCACGTTACCGCGGTGTCACACCGCTTTTGATGGATCTCATTGAGCGTCCGGAGCACAGCCATGCGATTGTGTCAAAGCTTGCCGAGTTTGAAAAGAGCAAAGCCGCACAGATGGAAGCGCTCGGCCTGTTTGAGATCCAGCCGCTTGAAATTCACTGTACGTCTGCGCTCACAAGTGATCTGCCCGGCGAATATGACGGCGGCATCGTTAAACGCAGTCAGGTCTGGGGAAGAGGTATGGCGCAGATTTTTGGTTCGGTGTCGAAAGATATGCACGAGGAATTTGACATCGATTATATGAAAGAGATTATGGAGCCGTTCGGTCTTGTGTATTACGGATGCTGCGAGCCGCTCGACAAAAAGGTCGATATCGTCGAGAAAATTCCGCATCTGCGCAAAATCTCGATTACGCCGTGGGCAGATGTCGACAATGCGGCAGAAGTGATCGGCAACCGCTATGTTATTGCAAACAAACCGAATCCGGCGCTTGTTGCAACCGCGACACTCGACGAAGACGCCGTGCGTCAGACAATCAAACGCACGCTCGACGCCTGCAAACGAAACGGATGCAGCGCCGATATCGTCTTAAAGGATATCAGTACCGTTTCACATAATGTTAAGAATCTGATCCGGTTTGAACAGATCGCCATGGAACTCGTCCGCGGATACTAAGCAAAAAACCCGCAGAAACTTCTGCGGGTTTTCCTATGCGTTTGTCGATTATTTAGAAGGGACAATCGTGTAGTCGCCTGTGACAGCCGGCTTTTCACACGTACCGTCTTTGAACATCCAGCCGTTTTCGAGCCGGATACGTCCGGACATCGCTTCTGGGAAGGTGAGATGGAGCGTAATCGTGTCGCCGTCTCTTTCCCAAGCGGAAACGATCTCACCGGCAGGCGCTGTATGTGCGCTGCGTGCGTTGTTAAGCTGCGGAATAAACGACGGCCGGATCTCGGCTTCGTTTACATCCTCAGCGTACGGATTTAAGCGAATACCGGCAATCGACTGAATGAACCAGCTGCTGATATCCCCCCAGAAATGGTGATTGTGCGAAGTAAGCGTGCCGCCTTCCGGCTGAAAATCCTCCCAAAGGCTCGTTGCACCGCGTGCGACCCAGTTGCCGTAGGACGGGAAGTCGGTGCGGGTAATCATATGGTATGCAAGGTCGCTTCTGCCGAATGCGGTCAGTACATGGAACAGGACACGGCCGCCCAAAATGCCGGTATCCATGTGGCCGTCCTGCTCATCAATGAGCGCGAGCAGCCGGTCGAATGCCGCGGGCTGTTCACCCGGCTCGAAGATGCCGTAGAACAGTGCCATCGCCTGCGAGGTCTGGCAGTTTCCTGCCGCCGTCATTGTCGAGCGGTCAATAAGCCGTTTGCGCACGGCTGCACGCAGTTTTGCAGACAGTTCTTCTGCGAATTTCTGCTGCAATGGCATATCGAGTGCACCGAACAGTGCAGCCGATTTGTCGGCGATATCCTTTGCAGTGATCGTGTCAGTCAGCGCGAGCGGTGCTTTGTATTCGTCAGCACCGCGTGCAGGCGGACACCAGTCACCGAGGCCGATTGCAAGCAGGCCGTTTTTGTCGGTGCGTGTCGTCAAATAGTGAAGATACCGAAGAATTGACGCGGCGCTTTCCTTCGCGATGGTGAGATCGCCGCGGTAACGCCATACAAAATACGGCAGGTTTACAAGTACGCAGTCCCATGCCGGACCGTTGCCCCATTTAGACCCCCAGCCGCCGGTCGGTACAATGCCCGGAATCGAGCCGCAGTCCGCCTGTGCTTTGCAGATGTTGCGCATCCATTCGCGGTAGCTTGTTTCCGGCGAGAGCGTTAAAAGCATGTGCTCGCATGAGAGCGCCGCGTCGCCTGTCCAGCCGTTTTTCTCGCGCTGCGGGCAGTCGGTCGGGAAGTAGAAGAAGTTTGCAAGGTCACTGCGGCGGCAGAGCGTCATCAGCGTGTTTGCCATCTCGTCCGAGCACGAAAAAATGCCGCGCTCACTTAAATCCGAGTGCATGACAAGATAGGTAAGAAGCGAAGGGGTCGCCTGTTCTTCGGTGATGCCTGTTACCACAACATATCGGAAGCCGTGGTATGTAAATGTCGGGGTGTAGGTTTCCTCTTCGCCGCCTTTGCAGGTGTAGACGTCGTGATGCACAAGCGGCCAGTCATGTTCGGTCCATTCGCCGACAAACCAGATGCTCTTTTGGTCAAGCAACCCGTCTACAAGCTCTTCGCCGTAGCGCATATCAATCTGCTGTCCGGCTTCGCCTTTGACAGTTAAGCGGCAGACACCGGCGCAGTTTTCGCCGAAATCATAGCGGTAGCCGTCACTCTCTTTGACGATGGAAACAGGCGTCAGTTCACGTTTTACGATGATCGGATCGGCTTCGCAGATGCGGGCTTCTCCCGACGGCATGGGTGCGGGCAGTGCCGGTGTCCATGCGCTGTCGTCAAAGTCACTGAGATTCCATCCGGGAATCTCCAGTCTTGCGTCATAGTGTTCGCCGAACCGGTAATCATCGAGTATAATCGGCGAGGAAGCAGTACGGAATTGCTCGTCCGACACAATCGTCTGCACTTGGCCTTCACTGTCGGTGTACGACAGGGCGAAGGACACTTGCGGTGCTGTGCGGTAGTCGGCTTTGTCAAAATCCCAGATGTGGCCGCCTTGATTGTTTGTAAATCCGTTGCCGAGCAGAATACCCACGACATTTTCGCCTTCGCGGAGCGTCACATGGTATTCGTCGTAATAGACAATGTCGTTCGGATTGCTGATATAGGGCGCAAACGCACCTTTGGTGATGCGTTCACCGTTTAAAAATAACTCATAAAATCCGAGTACACCGATTTGCAGAGTCGCTTCTGCGGCAGTGTCGCAGACAAACGAACGCCGCAGATACGGTGCGGGAATCGGGTGCGCAAACGTGCCATACTGTGCAGATGCGCGGATAAAAGGAGCATGCAGATCCATCGAAAATAACCGCCTCTCTTTTTGTAAAATCAATCGATTGGATGTACGCTCATTTTATAAAAACAAAACAAAAAAATCAATCACCTGACTTGAATTTTTTTCACTTTTTTCATTGCTTCCTTGCAAAAGAATGCAAGAGAGGACACTTGACAGGAGGAATCAAAATGAAACGAATTTTGCTGGCAGGAGAAGCCATGGGTCTGTTCATTGCAGGGGAGGAGGGCAGTCTTTCGGACGTTTCGCAGTTTTCTTCGGCGATTGCCGGCGCGGAGTATAATGTGGCGGTGGGGCTTACACGGCTCGAACATTGCGTGTCATATCTGACAAAAGTGGGCGACGATCCGTTCGGCGAAAAAATCCGAAACGCGCTTACCCTTCAGGGAATCGATACGTCGCTTGTGCAGACGGATGCATCGCACGCCACCGGCTTTATGCTCAAGGGGAAAACCTCGAAAGGCGATCCGGATATCGCCTATTTTCGAAAAGGGTCCGCGGCATCCACGCTGTCTGCGGCAGACGTGGAAGCGATCGATTTTTCGTCGTTTGACGCGGTGCATGTGACGGGTATTCTTGCAGGAATCTCGTCTTCGGCATGCGAAGCGGCAGAATGCATGATGCGCCGCGCCAAAGCGGCAGGGTGCGTGGTCTTTTTTGATCCGAACCTGCGGCCTCAGCTTTGGAAAGATACACAGACGATGGTGGAAACGACAAACCGGCTTGCATCGCTTGCCGACTGGGTCCTGCCCGGATACAAGGAGGGCGACGTGCTCACGGGTTCTGCTGACCCGCAAAAAATTGCCGATTTTTATTTGTCGCAGGGTGTCACGGGCGTTGTCGTCAAAACAGGTGAACAGGGTGCCTTTGCCGCAACTTCGCGCGAGCAGGTCACAGTGCCGTCATTTGTTGCACGTGAGATTGTCGATACAGTCGGTGCGGGTGACGGGTTTGCCTGCGGAATCATCAGCGGTGTGCTTGAGGGACTGTCGCTGTACGACACGGTTTTGCGTGCAAACGCGATCGGCACGATTCAGATTATGAACCCGGGCGACAACGAGGGACTTCCCACCAGAGAAGCACTTGCAAGCTTTATGGAAACAACACCGCAGAACGACTGAGAGAGGAGAATCGTAATGGTAAACTGTATTGAAACACTCAAACAAATCGGAATTGTGCCCGTCATTCAAATCGAACGCGCGGAAGATGCCAAACCGCTTGGCGAAACACTTCGAAATGCGGGACTGCTTGCGGCGGAGATCACATTCCGCACTGAAGCGGCCGCAGAGGCGGTGCGCATCATGGCAAGCGAAGTGCCGGGGCTGTTCGTCTGCGCCGGGACAATTCTAAGCGTCGAGGATGCCGAACGTGCCGTTGCAGGCGGCGCAAAGGCAATCATCAGCCCGGGTACAAATCCGGCGGTTGTGCGGTGGTGTATTGCGCACGACGTGCCGGTCATTCCCGGATGCGCCACCCCTTCCGAGGTGGAATGGTGTATGCGCGAAGGGCTTAAGATTGTAAAGCTGTTTCCCGCCGAAGTGGTGGGCGGTGTCTCCATGCTCAAAGCGCTTGCAGGGCCGTATGCGTCGATGCAGTTCATGCCGACCGGCGGAATAAATCCCGATAATGTCGGCGCATATCTGTCTCTTTCGAACGTCGCAGCGTGTGGCGGAAGCTGGATTGTGCCAAAAACACTGCTGCATGAGGGACAGTTTGATAAGATCGAAGCGCTTGCAAGAGAGGCGGTCTGTTTGGCGAAACGATATCGCTGAGACAAAAAGTGTGCGGATGGGAAAACGACCTGTGCGGCGTGTGCAAAAAAGACTGTCACTGTTTTTGTCACATGTTGCGGCGGGAAATTGAGACTGCTATACTGAAACCAGAACAAAGAACAACAACACCTTCCGGCATCGGAGGCAGCATAAGGAGGAACATCATATGGCAGTTTCAATCACCGTAAACCCGCAGAAGCTCGAAACAGCTTCCCAGAAAATCAGCGCTGCAGCAGCGGAGTATGAAGCGATCTACCGCAACCTGTTCACCGAGGTGGACAACATGAGCGCGGCTTGGCAGGGTGCAGACAACCTGGCATTCACCAACCAGATCAAAGGCTTCACCGATAACTTCCAGGACATGAAAAAGCTGATGGATCAGTACAGCGAGTTTTTAAGAACAGCTGCACAGGCATATCGTCAGACACAGGAAGACCGCGTGGCACAGGCAAAAACGCTGACAAACTGAGAGGAGGAGTTTCATCATGGCAGTAGAAGGCATTAAAATTTCACTCGGCGAGGTCAGTGCGACCGCCGGCACCATCCGTACACTCAACACAAGCTTAAACGACAAGCTCTTGGAAATTCAGAAGGAAATGAACGATCTGGCTGCTACCTGGCAGAGCCCGGCAGGCGAAACGATCCGCGAGCGGTTCAACAGCCTTGTTCCGGCATTTGAAAACTACAAACAGATTATCGAGTCGTATGCGAAGTTTTTGGATAACACTGTTTCGAGCTATGAATCGACCGAAACCCAGATCCAGAACAACGCAAGCGCATTCAAATAATCAAAAAAGGAACCAAAGAACACGCAAACGCGCGTGCTCTTTGAAAAGCGGCTTGCAGAAAATGCTGCAGGCCGTTTTTCAAAGAGAAAACCGAGAGGAGGAGTGAACAATGGCCGTATACCGCATTCGTGCCAATTTAAGAAAGATGGAATCGACGGCAAAAAAGATCCGCACGGAGGCCGGAACATACCGCAGAAAGGGCAAGGAGCTGATGCGAGCGGTTTCTTCCTCACAGGGATGGGAGGGCGCAGATGCCGAGGCGTTTCGGCGTCAGCTCGCCGGATTTTCCGATGATCTTGAGAACATGGCAAAGATGATGGAGAGTTATGCCGCATTTTTGACCGAGGCAGCAAACGTTTACCGCACGCTGCAGGACACAGCAGTACAGCAGGCCAAAAACCTGTGGTGGTGAGGAGGAATTTTCATGGATGCAAACGCAAGAGCGCAGCTTTCTTCCATTTTGAGCGACTTGCGGGAGGTTTCCCGTCAGATGAACAACGCGGCGGCACAGCTTCGGGACATGCGGGGAGTCGGCACAGAATTGTGCGCAGACCGGCTTGAGGTTTTGGCGGATAAATATGACGCCGCACGCCGTCATCTCTCCAATATCGACTGATGCAAAGGAGAAGAAACGTGAAACGAGTGATAGGATTGCTGGCAGGACTGCTGGCAGTAATGATAGGAGTGACAGGGTGTATGAATGCACGGGTTTCGTTTGAACAACAGGCTATTTCATATCTTGAGGAAAAATACGGGACATCGTTTACATGGATTGAGCCGGTCGGCGGCCAGTTTGGCAGCAGTGAAAAAAGCGGCCATGTATCAACACCGGATTTTGCGGGGAAAACACTTTTTGTGACAGGAACGGCAGGCAAGCCGGAAACATTTCGCGATAACTATGCGGCATATCGCTATAATGAGCAGGCGTGCTCCATCTTAAACGATGCCGCAGCCACTGTGGAGGAGAGCTGGCGGGCATTCTGCGTGCCGGAGGAAATCGGACTTTCAGAAAGCGCCGAAACGGACGCGCTGTCGTATCTGCAAAACGGCGCGTGCATGGTTGATTTGCTGATTGGAAAATCGGACGTTCAGGACACCGCGAAAATCGAGCAGTTCTGTGGTGCGCTGAATGCACAGGGGATCAACGCAAATATCACTGTGTATCTTGTGGACAATGATGCGCGTGCAAACGCTTCGCGTGAGGAATATCAAAAAATCCTGCCTGAACAGTATGCAGGCCGGTTTGTGATGGATGAACAAGGCAGCCTTACGGTTTCGAAGTGGAGGTGACGGCGATGACCGGCGCACAATATCAAAAGGCAAACATCTGCGCACTGCTCAACGAGATTTTATATCTGGGATTTCCCGGCGCACAGGACGGCGATACGATCGAAGATATCATCAACATGATCGGAAGCAATAACGCATACGCATCTTATCGAAATAAGCCGGAATATCAGATTCTCAAAGAAAATCTTGATTTGATTGGTGACTATGAAATCGGCAATCAGAGCAGTAAAATTGGCGGATTTAATTCCGGAACATACGCCTGCACGTTTGAGGACCCGGACACGGGGAAAATTTATGTGGTCTACCGGGGAACGGGCGACGGTGAATGGCTTGATAACGGTGCCGGCATGACGCAGATCTCCACACCGCAGCAGGAGGAAGCCGCACGTTATTTTGACTATGTCATGGAGCATAACGGCTGGAACGCGTCGGATAACATCACGGTGACCGGTCATTCCAAAGGCGGCAACAAGGCACAGTATGTGACGATGAATGCAGAGTATAGAGATTATGTTGATGAATGCTATTCGCTCGACGGCCAGGGATTTTCGCCCGAGGCTATCGCAGAGATGAAGCGCCGCTACGGCGAGGATGGCTACCGCGAAGCAATCGAAAAAATGTACTCAGTGAACGGCGAAAACGATTACGTCAATGTGCTCGGTGAAAAAATCGTTCCCGACGACCACACGTTTTACATCAAAACACCGGCAGAGGACGGCAATTTTGTTGCCGGACATGATTTAAAATATTTCTTTGCTGTACACGATGAAAACGGAGACCCTGTATTTGTAGACGGCAAGCAGCAGTTTGGCGGAGAAATGAATCCTTCCACCACCGAGCGCGGAGAGCTGTCGCTCACCGCCGAGGAGCTTTCCAAAGCGCTGATGGCGCTGCCGCCGGATAAACGGGACGATGTGGCAAAACTGATCATGCAGATCATGGAGAACAGCGAAGGCGGAAGCATCTCTATTACCGGTGAACAGCTGACAGTTGAAAATGTGATCGGTGCAATCGTAACAGGAACACCGACAATCCTGTTCACGCTCATCACTACACCGGAGGGACGCGATTTTCTGGCTACATACGGCGGAATGCTCCTGGAGGCCGCTTATGAGAAACTGGGCCCTGTCAAAATGATTGGCATTGCCGCGGTTATCATTGTGTTTTCACCGGTGATCATCCGCGTGACTGCAATGGTATATAAAATTTTGACATTCATCGATGTGGTATTGGATGTGCTTGAACGGTTAAAAGACCTTGCAGAGGACTTAAAGCAGTTCATGCGCCAGGTGTGCAACGATGCCAAAATGGCGTATGAGAGCTTTCTGACCGGCAGAAAAGTCAAAAATCCGTCCGCGTCCTACCAGCCGGGCAATGAAATTTTACTCAATGTAAGCCAGCTGCGGATGATTGCCCAAAAACTCCGCCAGGTGCAAAACCGCATCGTCGCATTGGACAGCGATTTAAACCGGCTGCGGCGGGATCAGGAGTGGTATGAGTTTTTCAACAAAGCCGCCATCGGTGCAATCGACTTTTTGTATGTGGGCTATGACTACGATCTGGCAAAGTGCATTTCCTATCTTGATCGTGTAGCCGACATGTTTGAGCAGACCGAACAGAAACTAAACAGCGCCGCACAGCAGTACTGAATGAAAAATCCCGACCAAAACGGTCGGGATTTTGCTGTTTTATGAAAGCTTAGAAAACCGGTCGGCAAGCTGTTTTTCTGTTTCCTCTTTGGAAAAGACGAGTCCGGTTTCTTTTAAATATTCAAAGAAGTCACACATGGCATAGGCAACGCTCTTTTCTGCAAAGAGCAGGTGCGATGTTCTGTGCAGCGGATGGTGACAGGTGCAGAAAATCTGCTGATTTCCGGCGGCAAAAAAGCCCAATCGATTGTCGAGTTTAAATCGCTCCGGTTTTAACAGATAGGGCGTAAACGTCCCGTTTTTTGTGCACATGAGCATCCGCCGGAACAGTTCTTTGCGCATGGCGGGTGAAAGCGGCGAATGCACTTCCTCGGACTGGTGAAATGTCCGTCCGGTATTAAGAAACGATTCGAGCCCGTCCATTGTAAAAAAGGAAATATTCGTTTTGGTGCCTTCAAACAGGGAAATTTGTTTAAGCTGCCGTTCGAACAGTAAAAGCGGCGAATGTGCAGGGTCCGTGCAGGATGCAATCAGCGAGCGGATGATATCTGGAGAAAAAAACAGCTCAAAACAGGGAGAAACCTGTATGCAGTAGCTTGTGCCCGGATGGATGGATGCCCAGTCTGTGGATGGCGTCGGTTTCCCGCTTTGCAAAAACATCGGTGTGCATACATCACGCATCTGCAAAAATAGTTCGCTTTGCAGCGCGGCACCGTCTTTTCCGCTCAATAGTACGGCGTGTGATTCATCTCCCGAAAGCAGCATGCACCATGTATCCGAAACGATTAGGAACGGAAACAGTGCGGTGCAGCCGGTTTTGGCAGACACGGCGTCGTGGTAGAAAAACGGGGTATAGCGGCAGGCGCCGAACAAAAATGAAAACACCGTTTGCAGACAGGAGAGGTTATATTTGTTCTCTTTTTGATATTGAAGCGCATGGTCAAAACAGACAATATGCTCGATCGAAAGTGCCGGACAGCTTCGCGCAAACTGCAAAAGAACATCGCATACGCCGCATTCCGGCTGAACGACCGCACGAATCTGTGGTTCGTCTTTGCTGAGTGTTTCCTCCATCAAAAGACGCAGGGTGTCAAGAATCGCCGGCTTTCCGTAAAGCGGCAAAACGTCCGGGCGCACAAATGCCGGATCGTTAAACTGGGTGCGCAGCATGGGCGGAGGTGCCAAAGCACTGCCGGCTTCTTCAATGAAACGTTTGACAAGCAGACGCCGGTAATAGACTGCTTCGCCCATTTTTGAGATCTTATAAGACTGGAATAGTGTTTGCTGCTGTGATGGCGTGAGCATCATGACAGAAACGAGCTGATCGAGTACAGTGGGGTCGCTTGGAATACGTTCGCCTGTGAGCATTTTTTGGATGAAGCTGCGCTCCACACCGCTCAGCTTTGCGAGTGCGGCAATTTTTAAATTGGACGTGGCGACATATTCCGACAGTTTTTCCGAGAAAACAGACATCAAACACCCCTCCTCGCTGTGTCTGCTTTTCCTTTATTATACCACTTTAACGCACAAAAGGGAATCCCCCTTTTGTGTAGGGACAGCGAGGTGAAAACACCTGTCACATAATTCGTCACAGATTGCATTTTTGTGAATCACGCCGTATACTAAACTGCAGAGAGGTATTCATTTTTTGATAGATGAGGGGTTTTCATATATGCTGCTGACACTGATGGAACAAAATCAAATCAAAACGCTGGCGCTTCCACAAAAGGTCAGCGGCCGCTATCGGCTTGGAGCGGTCGAGGTGGAGGGCATAAACGGGGACTGGGTGCTAAAGTCCACACGGCAGGTGCATTTTGACACTGCAGCTTCGCAATCGGGCAGCATTTCTTTAAAAGAGGGAATGGTTTATCCGGTTTTTGAGACGAAAACGGGTGCCAAAATGCTGTTGTTTGCTCAGCCGGAAACGCTCGACCGGCGCACATTCAAAAAAGTACTCATTCCATCGTCGTGCACGCTCTACATTGGGCGGCTTGAAGAAAACGAGATCTGTTATCGTGCACCGTATGTGTCGGGCAGGCACGCACGGCTTGAATCAAAGGGCGGCCGGATGGTTTTGACTGATCTGCAAAGCGCAAACGGCACATTTGTAAACGGCAGACGGATTCAAACCGCTGAGGTCCACCCGGGCGATGTTATTGAGCTGAGCGGGTTTAAAATGCTGCTCGGCAAAGGATTTTTTGCATACAACAATCCGGATGGACTTGTACATTTAAAAAACAGCCTCTATCCATTTGTATCGCAGCAGGTTTCACCGCGTACGGAGGAATCCGAGGAAGAATCGCCCAAAGCGGATGAGGTGTTTTATCGTTCGCCGCGGTTTAAACGGGAGGTCGAGCAGGCAAAATTCACGATTGACGCACCGCCTGCACCGCCGTCGCCGCAGACCACGCCGATGATGCTCGTGCTCGGTCCGTCGATGACGATGGGACTTGTATCGCTTTCCACCGGCTTTTTTACGCTGTATAATGTGCTCGGTTCGGGCGGCGATGTCGTGAGCGCGATGCCGTCGCTTGTGATGTCGGTCGGCATGCTCATGGGCACCGTGCTGTGGCCGGTTGTGACAAAGATGTTTGAACGACGCAGTGCCCGCCGCAAGGAGGAAACGCGCCGGAAAAAATACAGAGAATATTTAGAGCAGATGCGGCGGGCGATTTTTGGCGAGGGCGAACGTCAGCGCCAGATCCTCTCCGAAAATATCGTCACATTGGAGGACTGCATCGACCGCATCCGAAACGGCCGCCGCAACCTGTGGGAACGCACGTATTCCCACAATGATTTTCTGATGCTGCGGCTCGGCATCGGTACACTGCCGATCGACGCAGAGTTTAAGTTTCCGGAGGAGCGGTTTTCGCTCGATGAGGACCCGCTGCAGGAGGAAATGCGCCGGCTTTGTGCAGGACCGCATGAGATGTCATCCGTGCCGGTTTCGCTTTCTCTGCGGGATACACATGTCATTGGTGTGATCGGTGATCGTTCAACGGTCTGTGCATACACACGGGGACTCATTTTGCAGATCGGTGCGCTTCACAGCTATGACGAAGTGAAGATGGTCTTTTTCTATTCGGAAAAAGAAGCTGCTGAATGGGATTTTGTCAAATGGCTGCCGCACACATGGGATGCTTCGGAAAATACGCACTATGTGGCGTCATGTGCATCGGATGCGCGCGAGATTTCCGCCGTGCTCGAACGGGAATTTTCCGCAAGGGCGCAGCTTGAAAACGAGAAAGAACCGCTTCCGTGGGTGGTTGTGTTTGTGCTTGACCGGGAACTGGGCGGACAAACCGAACTTGTGCGGCAGATTCTCTCGGAGAAAAAGTGCCGCGGCTTTTCGATCGTCGCACTGTATGACGAACTGCGCCTCTTGCCCAAAGAGTGCAAAAAGGTCGTCGAACTGCATCAAAACGACGCCCTTTTATATGACCAAGGCGATATTTATGGGCGGCAGCTTTCGTTTGCACCCGATATTCTGATGAACGGCGACTGCCGCTCGCTTGCAGTACAGCTGCAAAACACATTCTTGTATACATCCTCGTCGAAAAAATCACTGCCGGAGCTTATTACCTTTTTGCAGATGTTCGGTGTCGGCAAGGTAGAGCATTTAAACGTGCTCAGCCGCTGGAACGAGCATGACCCGACCCGCACGCTTGCAACGGAAGTGGGCATCGACGAAAACGGCGGCTTGTTCACGCTCGATCTGCACGAGAAATTCCACGGCCCGCACGGACTTGTCGCCGGTATGACCGGTTCGGGCAAAAGTGAATTTATCATGACATATATTCTGTCGCTGGCAGTCAACTATCATCCGAATGAAGTGGCGTTTATCCTCATCGACTATAAAGGCGGCGGTATGGCAAAGGCATTTGAAAAGCTGCCGCACACGGTCGGTATTATCACAAACTTGGACGGTGCCGCAGTGAATCGGTCGCTTGTTTCGATTCAGAGCGAGTTGAAACGCCGTCAGGCGATTTTCCAAGCCGTCAGCAAACAGGTTCAGGTCAGTAATATCGACATCTATAAATATCAGCGGCTCTACCGTGAAAAGGTCGTCACCGAGCCGCTCCAGCATCTGTTCATCATCTCCGACGAGTTCGCGGAGCTAAAAACACAGCAGCCCGACTTCATGCGGGAGCTTGTGAGTGCGGCGCGCATTGGCCGAAGCCTTGGCGTCCACTTGATTCTGGCGACCCAGAAGCCGAGCGGCGTGGTGGACGACCAGATCTGGAGCAACAGCCGGTTCCGTGTGTGCTTAAAAGTACAGGAGAAAAACGACAGTATGGATATGCTCAAGCGGCCTGATGCGGCAGCGCTTGTGCAGACCGGCCGGTTCTATTTGCAGGTCGGATACAACGAAATTTTCGCGCTCGGACAGTCGGCATGGGCAGGTGCACCGTATACGCCGTCCGACCGTGTTGAAACGCAGAAGGACGAATCGGTCGCACTGCTTGACGAGGTCGGTCATGTGATCCGCAGTGCCCAAATCGCAAAGACACGCGGCAAGGACAAACAGCTCGACCGCATTGTTTCGCATCTTTCTCAGCTTGCCGACGAAGAACACATCCGTCTGCGTCCGATGTGGATGCCGCCGCTTCCCAAAAAGCTTGTGCTTTCGGATCTTTTGTCGCGGTATCGTGTGCAGAACGATACGTCGTCGCTTTGTGCAGTCATCGGTGAAGCGGACGACCCGCAGAATCAGCGGCAGTTTTTACTCACACTCCCGCTTTCGTCCGACGGCAATACCGTGGTATACAGTGCGGCAGGCGGCGGCAAGACCACGTTTGTGATGACGATGATCTATAGCCTGCTCACTGCGCATACGGCGAAAACACTTCATCTTTACTTGCTCGATTACGGCTCCGAGATGCTTCGGATGTTTGAAAAAGCGCCGCAGGTCGGTGATGTGCTGTTTTCGTCCGATGCCGAAAAGACGAAAAACCTCTTCTCGATGCTCTCAAAAGAGCTTGCCCGCAGAAAACGCATTTGCGCAGAATATGGCGGCGATGCACAGTCTTATCGTCGTTTTTCGGGCAAGGATCTGCCCGATATTGTGACAGTGATTCACAACTATGCGGGATTCACCGAAACGTATGAGGACCTTGAATCTCAAGTGGCGCTTTTGTCGCGTGAGGGCTCGAAATATGGCATTCTGTTCGTCATTACGGCGGTCAATACGAATGCGGTGCGCTATCGCACTTTGCAGAATTTCAAACGCATTTTCGTTTTGCAGATGAATGACCCATCGGAATACAGCGGTGTGCTCGGTTCGACGGGCGGCGTTGTTCCGGCACAGTGTCCGGGCAGAGGCCTGTTTAAAACCGATCAGGTGTATGAATTCCAGACCGCCTGCATCGGCGATGATCCGGTGATGGCGGTGCGTACGCTGTGCCAGTCACTTGCCGAGCAAAACACTGCCACCGGCGCACCGCGTGTGCCGATTCTTCCGGAAGTTGTGACGCCGTCGTTCGTGGACAGCGCTGTGGATGCACAAGCACTCACGTATCCGGTCGGTGTGTTCAAAGAATCGCTGGCGATTGCGTCGCTTTCGCTCACATCACGCCCGATTCACTATGTGCTGTCGCAGTCGGGATGTCCGTCGTTTATCAAAGCGGTTGTGCAGGTGGCATCGAGCAGAGAACGATTGTCAGTCTTTTTGTTTGACGGCGATCAGTCGGCTGCCGATTCGTATGCGCACGTTTCTTATGCGGCAGATGCCGATTCGCTCAATGCGGCGGTTGTGTCGCTGTTCTCGGAGCTTGTGTATCGCCACAATCATACCAAAGAGGTGTTAGAACAGGGCGGCACCGCACCGGTTTATGAACCGCGGCTCTATGTGGTCAATGCACTAAACCGCGTGTTTGAAATGCTTACAGACGACAGCAAGGATAAATTGCACGTTTTGATGGAAAAATGCGAACCGCAGCTCGGTGTGTTCTTTGTGCTGGCGGAGGTGGCGTCGGGCATCTCGTCGTTCTCGTTCCGTCCGTGGTTTAAAAAGCAGGGAACTTGTAATACGGCGATCTGGGTAGGCGACGGCATTGCCGATCAGTTCCAGCTCAAGGTGCGGCCGGAACGGACGCTTTACGAATCGGTCGGCGATTCGTTTGGCTATCTTGTCAAAAACGGTGCGCCGTCGCTTATGAAGCTGTTGACGACAGAACAGGAGGATTCCCATGAAGAATGAGCAGGTGCGGACAAAAATGATCGCGGAACTCTATGTGCCCGCGGCACAAAAACGGTTTGATGTGCGCATTCCGCTGGATTTGCGTGTGCACGAACTCACCCGGCTTTTGTCAAAGCTTTTGTCCGAGGTGGAGCCCGGCAGCTATGCGTTCGATGCGGATGCGGTGCTATGTGAATATCAGACCGGAAATGTCTATAGTGCATCTTTAACGCCAAGAGAGATGGGATGGAAAAACGGAATCCGGCTTTTACTGCTTTAATGTGCATATATGCCGGAAAAAAGGAGGGAAGCGGCGATGAACACAGAAGAACGCATCCGTCAAAGAGAACAGGAACTTTTGATGTATGCGCAGCAGCTGCGTGAGGCGAAACAGCAGGCAGAACAATTAAAAGCAGGGCTTCGTCAGGCATGGAATGCGCCGGAAACCGCATATATTCTCGAAGCGGTCGAAAAAGCGGCCGCGGAGATCACCCGTGAGATCGAGAGCATGGAAACGCTCGCTGCCCACATTTCGGAAAAAGCGGTACAGAAGCGTGTGCAGGCAGAGCTTTTGCAGGCGGATTTGCTGCTGGCGGATGACGGCTTGTTTTAACAGAAAAATACGATATCATGATTATTATAGGAAAGAAAGGAGCAGACGCTGTGGATGAAATCAAGATTCAAACCGGTTGGTGCGATGAATTGTGTATGCAGTCAAGAGGCTGTATTTCGATTTTGCAGGAAACCGTATCGGCGCTTGCGGGAATGCGTGCGGATGTGCAGACGTTCGACGAAGAAACCCGCCAGTCGTTTTTGAAGCTTCAAAACAGGATTGAGCAGACAAAAGAGCGGATGGAACGGATTGAATCGTTTTTGCAAAGCGGAATTTTTACATATGAGCGCCTGGAGCGCAGCCTCACCATGCAGGCACAGCAGATGACCGGCGGACTGCTGCTTTCAGAGCCGGCCCAAAATCAATGGGCACAGATGTTTTACGGTGAAGAGGATGCAGTGGATAACACAACAGGGGAGTGATGATCGATGAATTTTTTATATCAGATGGATGAGAAAAACGGGATTTTTTCCGTGGGAATTGAACCGGGCGTCATGCTCGATTTTCAAAAGCTTGATCTTTTGAAAACAATACCCGGAACGGCACCGTGTCGAGTGACTTTCCGCGACGGTGTGCGGTATCTTGATTATTTTGTCGGCGGATTTTCTCCGGTGAGCAGTTTGTTTTCATCGGAGATGACGCGCGCACGCTTTTTTGACGTGATGGAAAAGCTTTCAGCAGCGGCAGCTGCTGTGCAGACTGGCGGGATTGACACACAGATTCTTTTGGAGCCGGAGCACGTATTTTTATGTGAGCAGGGTGCGGCATTTTGCTATGCGCCGGTCGATGGATATCAGAATCAGGGTATGCGCACGCTTTTGCTCGGTGTGATCTATCGCAGCGTGTTTTCAAATGCAGAGGACAGCAGTTATGTGACACCGATTGTATCGTATTTGCAGAATGCACCGTTTTCGATCGGGGAATTTCAGTCGCTGCTGTATTCTGTGAAAATAAGCGGTCAGCCCTCTTGTTATTATACACCGCAGCAGCCTTGTGCGGAGGATTTTTCCGATGCAAAGGGCGGGACGGTGCTCATTTCCGATGCTGCGCAGTTTAATGAATACGCTGTGCATGCGGAGGAAATGCGAAAAGCCGAAGAAGCCCGCCTTGCTGAGGAAGCGCGGAAAGCGGAAGAGGCTCGCCTTGCCGAGGAAGCACGGAAAGAGGAAGAGGCCCGCCTTGCCGAGGAGGCACGGAAAGCGGAAGAGGCTCGTCTTGCCGAGGAGGCACGGAAAGCCGAGGAAGCCCGCATTGCCGAGGAGGCACGGAAAGCGGAAGAAGCCCGCCTTGCGGAGGAGGCACGGAAAGCAGAAGAAGCCCGCCTTGCCGAGGAAGCACGGAAAGCCGAAGAGGCCAAACCGGCAGTGCTCTGGTATCCGAAAACGAACGAGCGGGTGCAGCTCTTAGAATGTGTGACACGCATCGGTAAAAAGCGTGACAGCGTCGATTTCTGTATTGCAGGAAATCCGGCAGTCAGCCGCCATCATGCCGATATTGTCAGAAAAGACGGTGCGTATTATCTCATTGATCAGAATTCGCTCAATAAAAGCCGGGTAAACGGTGTGTTTGCATCGCCGATGCAGGAGGTCTTGCTCCATGCAGGCGATCGGATCGATCTTGCCGATGAAATTTTGATTTTTGAGGGATAATCGGCGGAAACGGAGGGGAAAACCGAATGCTAAGACGTGGGGATGTCCTCGATGGCGTTTATCAGATCATTGAGGAGATCGGTGCCGGCGGAACCGGTATTATTTATAAGGCATACCACCTTCGTCTGGGACGGTATGTGGTTGTCAAAAAAATCAAGGACGAAGTGGCTGCCCGCATCAATGCCCGCACCGAAGCGGATATTTTGAAACGGTTAAAGCACACCTACCTGCCACAGGTCTATGACTTTTTGGAGGTGGGCGGCGGTATTTATACCGTCATCGATTTTATTGAGGGACAGTCACTCGATTATTACATCAAGAACGGCTATCGGATCGAGCAAAAACAGCTGCTTCTCTGGGCAAAGCAGCTGTGTGAAGCGCTTGTCTATCTGCACGCACAGACACCGCCGATCATCCACAGCGATATCAAGCCGCAGAACATCATGATTACGCCGCAGGGCAATGTGTGCCTGATTGACTTTAATATCTCGCTCGATGGGCAGGGAAGCAGTCAGGTCAGCGGCTTGAGTGCCGGTTATGCGCCGCCGGAGCAGTATCCGGAAAACTGGCCGCCGATGATGGGCGTTGGCGGTGTGCCGTTCCCGATGGTGATGCCGCTGGATGCGCGGTCGGATATCTACAGTCTGGGTGCAACGTTTTATCATCTGATGACCGGCGTAAAACCGGAAAAATCGACTGGCCCGGTGACACCGATTTCCGTGCGCCGTCCGCCTTACAGTCAGGCATTTGTCGAAATTGTCGAAAAGATGATGCAGCCCGACCCGAACCGCCGCTATCAGACAGCGGCTGAACTGCTCGGTGTGCTGACCAATATCCGCAGACTTGATCGCACCTATATCCGTCACCGCCGTAAACAGCACACCGTCACGATCGTATTTTCGATTCTGATGACGCTGTCCGTGCTCGTTTCCGTAACGGGATTTTTGAAAATGGGTACCGAACAGGAAGCGCAGTATGCGTCACTCGTCGAGCAGGGCAAAGCTGCCTGCGAAAACGGCGACTATGAAGCAGGACTTTCGCTTTATGACCAGGCAATCAGCCTTTACAGCACAAAGCTGCCCGCCTATTATGAAAAGCTACTCGCTTATGTCGAGCAGGGTGAATATCTGGCGTGTGTGCAGTATGGACGGCTGATTTTCACAAATCCGGGACTAACCGAGGCCATGGAAGCAGATCCTGTAGGCGCGGCGGATCTTTACTATATGATTGCAAACGCGTGGTTTGAACAGGAAAACTACGCAAAGGCCGTCGGTTATTATGAAGAAGCCGTTTTGCGAAACAGTGAAAACCCTGATTATTACCGCGATTATGCGATTTCATTGGCACGCATGCAGCAGGTGGAACAGGCCCAACAAGTGCTTTCGACTGCGAAAGACTGCGGGATGGACAACGATTCGGTCACACTTGTTGAAGCGGAGCTGCTGCTTGCAAAAGGAGATTGGCGGCAGGCAAGTGAACGCTTTCGACAGGTGTTTTCAACAACGCAGAACGAAACGACGCGGTATCAGGCGTATCTCTTATGTGCAAGAGCATACCGCACGGGCGGCAAGCTTAACGAGGAAATCGCGGTGCTAGAACAGGCACGCGGTGCCGTGGCACCGAACCGTGTGAGCGCGATTGTTTCATCGCTTGCACAGGCATATGTGCGGCGAGCGCAGTCAGCGGGCGGCAATTTGCAGACAGACTGCGAAAAGGCGCTCGAATGTTATGAAACACTCAAAGCGCAGGGCAATCATTCGACAGAAATGAAACTGAATACAGCATTTGTGAATCAGCTTTTGCGCCGTTATGAGGAGGCAGAGCAGATTCTGACCGAATTAAAGACGGAAGCACCGGAGGACTATCGTTCATATATGCGGCTCGCGTTGCTCTATGGTGCAATGGAGGATGAAAAGCCGCAGGAAGCGCGGGATTATACCGCCGTGCGCGAGATGTATGAAAAAGCGGTTGCGTACTATGAGCAGGCAAGAATTCAGGGCGTCAGCGATGAACAGATGCAGGTGCTTGAAACCATGATGCAGCAGATCATCGACGGCGGCTGGATTGGTTAACACAAGGAGGGAAACCCGATGACATTGGGACAATGGATGTTTTACGGGGGAATCGTCAGCTTCAGCGTTTTTTGCATTGCGCTGATTATCATAAAGATCGTACTCGCGTCAAAAGGCAAACGGTTAAAAGCGCGGTTTGACGCGGAATACGGCCCGGAAAAATAAAAGCTGAAAACAGACAAAGGGGGAAGTCTTTTTGAAGTATTGTACACGATGCGGCAGGCCGAATGAGGACCAGGTGAAATTCTGTACCGCGTGCGGCGCAGCATTTTCCGAAATGGAAAAGGTCACAGCGCCTCAGTCTGCTTATATCAATCAGGCGCAGGCGCCGTCTGCGCCGCCGCAGGGCAGTGAAGAAACTGTCTTGTTACATAACAATGTCCTGCCGGTGAATACGAGCGGAGACGAAGGCACCGTACTGCTTAATAACGTCCCGCCGGTGAATACGAGCGGAGACGAAGGCACAGTGCTGCTCAACAATGTCCCACCGGTGAATGCGAACGGAGACGAGGGCACCGTGCCGATGAATCAGCCGAATGAGCCAGCTTTTATTCCGCCGGTACAGCAGCCGTATGAACAAAATCCGGCATATATGCAGCCGCCGATGGCCAATGCACCGCAGGAAACAGGCGGCACACCACCGACCGTTCCGCCGTTCATTCCGCCGCAAAATGACGGTACCGCGTTTGTTCCGCCGGTAAACAACATTCCGCCAAAAGATCCAAACCGTAAAAAACGCGGCAAGCTCATCACGCTGCTCTGTGTGATCGGCGTTGTGGTCATCGGTGCGATTGTGGGTGTTGTGATCTGGCTTTCGACCAATCCGTTTGAAAGCCCTGCTGCAGAGGCACTCGCACTCGGCGACAAATATCTTGAAGAACTCGACTATGCGCATGCGGTTGCATCGTTTACAAAAGCAACCGAAATCGACCCGAACAACAAGGACGCTTATTTGGGTCTTGCGCAGGCGTATAACGGCTTGCAGGAATATGCGCAGGCGGAAGCGACCTATCAGCAGCTTCTTGAACTTGACGAAAAAAATACCGTCGCATACCGGGAACTGGCCGAGCTGTATCTGCGTCAGCAGAAACTGACCGAGGCAAAGAACCTGTTAGAGAAAGCATCCGGAATGGTGGACGATGAGTCGATTCGTGCGCTCTATGAGGAAACCTCCCCGGATGCACCGACGTTTTCTGTAACACCGGGTGCATATGACGCCCGTCAGTCCGTTTCACTCGTGCCGGCAAAAGAAGGACACACCATCTATTATACGCTCGATGGCTCCACTCCGACAAAAGATGCGCTTGTCTATCGTGATCCGATCATTTTGAGAAACGGACCAACTACGATTAAAGCAATCGCGGTCAGCAGCTATGGCTTTGAAAGTGAAGAAACAGTCGGCGAATACACGATCAATCTTGAAAGTCAGGTTGTTACCTTTGAAGACCCGACCATCGAATATGCGGTGCGCAGCACCCTGAACAAATATTTTGGCGATCTGTATGATGACGAGGTGGCACAGATCACGTCACTTTGCATCGCCGGCGATACAGTAACGCAGTCGTCGGACGCAGTTGTATTTGTGGAAAACGGATATTCCTATTGGGGAGACGCTTGGGTAGATTCCGATCTGGGTACCGTCAAAACACTCAACGATCTTCAAAAAATGCCGTTTTTGAAGAAATTCTGCATTGCATATCAGGAAGGTCTCGACATCACGGCACTTTCCTCCGCAACCCAGCTTGAGGAACTGTCGCTGATCCATGTGGGTGTGAGCGATCTTTCGCCGATTGCAAACCTCACCAATTTAAAACGGCTGTGTGTCGGTTCGAATGCAGTAACCGATCTTTCGCCGGTTGCAAACCTGACCAATTTAAGAAGCCTTGCATTTTGGAACAACCAAGTGAGCGATATCAGCGCCGTTTCGAATTTGAAAGAACTGACCTATCTTGATTTTGCCAAAAACAATGTGAGCGATCTTTCACCGGTCAAAGGACTCGAAAAACTTTCCGATCTGTGGATGTATCAAAACCAGGTGTCTGATTTCAGCCCGCTTGAAGATGTTTCAAGTCTGCGGGTGCTGATGATCCGCGACAATCCGATCAGCGATAACACATCACTTCAGAAGGTATTTCCGCGGCTGAGCCGGATTGACGTAGATGTGATTGACAGAGGAGGGGATACGAAATGACAATACTGGAATGGGTACTGATCGGCATCGGCGCCGTGCTGTTTTTGGGCGGAGCTGTGATGATACTTATAGGATTTTTGAAAAAGAAATCCCTGATTCTGTTTAAAATCGTTCCCGGTGCGGCAGCACTCGTTGGTCTTGTGACGGCGATTGTCGTCGGTGTAAATGCGATGCAGAGCAATATGCTCACCATGCGGGAAAATTATGTTGCATGCAGACTCATCGAGGTGGAGAGCTACCAGCCGGCACAGCTTGCGGCACAGACGGCATTTTCAAGAAAGCCGAATGTGCAGTCGGCACAGCTTGCGTCGCTGAGTTTGGCGCTTGAGAAAAAATACAGCCAGGCACAGACGGCTGCCCAGCGGTATCAAAAACGGTTTGGCGACAGCACGCTGACCGAGATTGCCGATCTTTGTAAAAGTGCAATGGACGGGGAAGATGTCCAGGCAAAATTATTGCTCATTCATAAGAAAATCAAAGCACAGCTTTCCCTTTCCGAGCAGGAGCGAAGTAAAGCGGAGAGTATTGTCAATATTCAGGCACAAGTGAGTGTCGGGGGAAATAATACGATTCAAAGCGATCTTGAAACGCTTGCGGGCGAAACTGATCCGCTGTCGTGTAAGGCGATTGCACAGGGCAATATGGCGCTTGGCAATATGACTGCCACATTTGAAATGCTCGAACAAGCAGCACTCAAGGATTCGTCGTTCCCGGCACGTGCAGCACTTGCTCAGCTTGCGGCAAGCGGTGTGCAGAAACCATCCGAAACGCCGGACACCGAACGGGCAGAACTTGAACAGAAAATTGCCAAAAAGAACGAAGAAATCGAAAACCTTCGTCAAAAGGTGAACACCGAAGCGACAGCGAATGAGCAGGAAAAACAACGGCTGCAAAAGCAGATTTCCAAGCTTGAGGAAGAGGTTCAAACGCTGTATGACGAGTCAAATTCGATCTATGTCAAACGTGCGGTGAACTATATTCTTGCGCAAAACCCGTCGGGTGACGATGAAGTGGCATATAACCTCGTACTTGCACAGTTATATTTCCGCATGGGTGATCTGGAAACATCGCGCACCTATCTGGAAAAAGCGCTTTCGCAGTCGTTTACAGGCGACAAAACGGGTTACCTTTCGGTTGAAATGGCTGATGTGCTCGATGCATATGACAACAGCACAAAAGCGACCTCATTTGACGATTTTGAAGTGCCGGATTATGACAGTGCAGACACACCGGAAACCGATCAGGAAAGCGATGAAGTCATCAGCAATGATCCGGCGGTTTCGATTCAAAATCTTCTTTGGGCAATGACACAGTATACCTCTTACGGGGATGTTACATACACAGAAACCATCGAAGGGATCGAAGGCGAAGAGGAAAATGTGAAGACCACACAGTTCAGTGCATTCCTGCTCGAAACATTGCAGGATCTGCGTACAGGACT
This sequence comes from uncultured Oscillospiraceae bacterium, assembly GCA_949299455.1. GTDB lineage: Bacteria > Bacillota > Clostridia > Oscillospirales > Ruminococcaceae > Paludihabitans. The sequence goes on along the minus strand of CASGAN010000001.1, from coordinate 134,943 downwards.
GCATATCGGAAAAGTGGATACCACCAATTATCCGGAAATTTCTGTGAGCGTCAATGTATCCAAACGCAAGGACGGCGGTGAAGATTATACCGCCGGTGACTTCAAGGTCTTTGATCAAGGCAAAGAAATCACCGATTTTGAACTGGTACAAAGCGAAGACAACACACAGACAAATGTCTGCCTCGTTGTCGACCACAGCGGCAGTATGTCGGGTGAGGGCCTTTTCCAGGCAAAACGCGCGGTGTCAAGCTTTGTGCAGACAGCGGGTGACAGCATGAATCTGGGCCTTGCGGTGTTTGACCATGCAGCACAGGTGCTGTGTCCGATCACCGATTCAAAAGGTACAGTTCAGCATGCAATGGACACCGTCACAGCAGACGGCGGTACGAATATTTCTGAAGGACTTTTGGCCGGTATGAGTGCATTGCAGGGAAAAGACGGCAACCGCATCATCGTATTGCTTTCGGACGGTGCAGACAGCAGCGAATCAGCAGCACAGATGCGTTCGGTCATCGGTCAGCTCAATGCGCAGGGCATCGTTGTTTACGCGGTTGGCTTTGATTTTGCAGATTCGTCGTATTTAAGCGGTATCTGCGAATCAACCGGCGGAAAATTCCTGCGTGCGCAGACATCGGAAGAGCTTTCGAGCGTGTACCAGACGATCGAAAAATTCCTGACACAGGATTATGTGATTCGTTTCACGGTAAAAGAAGACGAGAAAGACTACGAACGCGATATCCGTATTTCGCTTGAAAACGGAGTGTTTGACGAAAGAGAATATTTCGTTGGCGTCGATCCCGATAAGATCGAACAGGAAGCAAATCAGCCGCCGAAGGCAAACTTCTTTGAACAGATCGGCGGTTCCGGAAAAGAGGAGGAGAGTAACCCGTGAAAAAGTCGTTTTTTGTCGGAATCGGCGTGTGTTCACTGGCGCTGATTGTGCTGTTTGTGTCGCTGTATGCATGGTTTATGACAGGCGGTACACGACTGTTGTATGAAAATTCGACACTTGGACAGATCTGGCGGCTGTATCCGTGGGGACTGCTTGCTACAGTTGCACTGGCGATTGCAGGATGCATCTGCATGGTCAAAGGCTACGTCAAAAAAGCCGATCGCAAGCCGAAAATGCGTCCGGTCATGATGGGTGGAATGCCTCCGTATGCTGCACCGGAAGGAATGCAGCAGCCGGCAGCCGAACCGCAGGCAAATGCGGGCAGGGTTTGTCCGTCGTGCGGCACAGTCAATGAGGTGAATGTTCCTTACTGTATCCGGTGCGGCTGTATGCTTCTTTGCGAACAGCCGACACAAAATGTTGTGCAGGATGAACCGCCTGTGCAGGAATAAGCAGATAAAAAAAGAACCCATGCTCGCATGGGTTCTTTTTTGTTGGTTGTATTTTATAAATAGGCAATGAGTTCTTCCGGTGAAGAAATGATCGCATCTGCGTGGTGTTCTTCGAGTTCTTCACGATCGCGGAATCCCCAGGTCACACCGACGGTGAAGATCCCAGCGGCTTTTCCGGTCTGCATATCCGTTTTTGTATCGCCGACATACAAGCATTCGTCCGGCGAAACAGACAGTTCATCAAGCAGCAGAAATACCCCGGCAGGATCGGGCTTTCTGGGTGTGCCGTCCTGTTGACCGCGGCAGGCATCGACAAAATCACCGAACAGGGCTTTGACGATTTTCTGCGTCGTGCGATCGGGCTTGTTTGAGAGCACGCCGATTTTCACACCGCGCTGTTTAAGTCCATGAAGCAGCGGCAAAATCCCATCATACGGCTTTGTGAGGTAGAGGCTGTCCGCGTCGTATCCGTCGTTGTATAAAGGGCTTACTTTGTCGAATGCTTCGGGCGTGTCGTCGCCCACGCGGGCAAGCATCCCGTGCACCAATCGTTTCGCACCGTTTCCGACGAGATAGCGGTATTCCTCGAGCGGAATTTGCTGATAGCCGCATTGCGTCAGTGCGCGGTTTGCAAAAAATGCAATACTCGAAAGCGTATCGGCAAGGGTGCCGTCCAAGTCAAAAATGACAGCTTGTTTCATTGTGGGTCTCCTTTTTTGGCAGTCGGGGTCTGCATCATTGCAGACGAAGCGGTGAGCAGCCGCTCAGGCAGAAGCCGTTCAATCACATGGGCGGCTTTCATCAAAAATCCCGGGATGATGACCATTTTTCTGCGAAACATCCCATTTACCGCAATGCGTGCGACACGGTGGCTGTCCATGCCGGGTACAAGAAAATGAACGTGTGCGCGGTCTGAAAAATTCGTATCAACCGGACCGGGACACAGCACGCTTATCTGCACGCGGCTCTTTTTCCGGCGCAGTTCACTGCATACCGCTTGGCTTAGACGCAGTACGAACGACTTAGTCGCATAGTACACCGCCATGTGCACACCCGGCAAAAATCCTGCCGAGGATGCAACGTTTAAGATATAGCCATTGTTTTGCGAATGGAATCGGCGGACAAAGTGCTTTGTGAGCAGGTAGACGGCGCGGATGTTCGTTTCGATCATCTGGAGTTCTGCATTTTCGTCCGTATCGATGAGATCACCGCATAAGCCGAATCCCGCGTTGTTAATGAGCACGCAAACCGGCAGGGAAGCGGTCTTGTCGATGACAGCCTGACAGCCCTCTTTTGTCGAAAGATCGGCGGCAATGATTGTAGCCGGTGTGGTAAGCATTTTGGCAACGTCAGAAAGCTTTTGTTCGTTTCGTCCGACCAAAACGAGTGCATAGCCGCGGGACGAAAGCTCTTTTGCGATCTGCGTGCCGATGCCCGAGCTTGCACCGGTGACGATTGCAGTTTTCTCACTCATTTTGCCGCCCCCATCGTAAACAGATAGCCTTTCGGGAAATGCGTGTGGATATAATATGCCATCTCCGACCGGCCATAGCTGTGGGTGGAGTGAATGTTCAGCGATTTCGGGAATTTGTTGTTGCGTACCATCCATTTGAGCACGTCGAGCCCGGTGAACCGTTCGCCGAGCGAATAATCGAGCGACACGGTGTCGTAGTCCTTTGTGCCGAGTTCAAAAATGCAGTCCTCAAACGAGCGTACAAGCACATAGCCGCTCGGCTCGTTTCGGATATCGTCCAAAAACAGCTTCATCAAACTTTCCTCCGTTTCTGTATGGAACACAAAAAGGCGCGAGTCCGCGCCTTTTTTGTCTTTTTTATGTTGCCGATGCGATAAATCCGCCGCCTAACAACCGGTCGCCGTCGTATAATACGAGCGACTGACCCTTTGCAACGGCACGCTGCGGGGTGTCAAATGTCACATGGAGTGTGCTGCCGTGCCCATTCACCGTAACCGGAACAGGGGTTGCCGCCGAACGGATTTTTGCCAGTGCGGTAAACGGAAACGCTGGGAATGCGCCAGCCGTTGCCGTCTGACCCTCCACGATCGCCTCGGTGTAGGAATCGTTTTCGGCGTCTGCTAAATAGATTCGGTTTGTGACCGGGTCGATTTCACGGACAAACACTGCCCGTCCGAGCGCCACTCCCAAGTGCTTGCGCTGACCGACCGTGTAGTGCAGAATACCGTTGTGCATGCCGCACACTGAGCCGTCAGGCGCAATCAGTTCGCCGGCAGGGAGCTTGCCGCTCTCCTGTTCGATGAACGATGCATAGTCTTTCCCGGCAATGAAGCAGTTTTCCTGACTGTCGGGTTTATTGAACGCAGACAGCTTTGCTTCGTGTGCAATCGCCCGCACAACATCCTTTTGCAGGTGAGAGAGCGGGAACATCAGCCGCGAAAGCTCGCGCTGTGTGAGCCGGTAGAGCATATACGACTGGTCGCGCTGTTTCGATTCACCGCGGAGAATGTGGAACACACCGTCTTCCTCGATGATCTGCGCGTAATGGCCGGTTGCCGCAAACGCACATCCCTGGCGGTCTGCTTCGTCGATGAGCGCTTTGAATTTGACGGTCGGGTTGCATACAACGCACGGATTCGGCGTGATGCCAAGCCGGTAAGAGCGGACGAAATAGTCGATGACATTCGCGCGGAATTGTTCTTGCAGGTCAAGCACAGTCAGCGGGATTTTAAGCTCCGACGCCGCCTGCTTCGCCGCCTCGACCGTGTCGTCGTGGAGCGGCGACATCTTCATCACAACGGCCGTCACGTCGTATCCCTGTTCTTTTAAGAGATAGGCGCAGACCGAAGAATCCACACCGCCCGAAAGCGCGACTAAAACCTTAGTGCGCGCCGCAGGCATGGCAGTCACCGTCGCAGGCTACTATGCCGACAAACGGAGTCGGGTCAATGCCTTTTTTGGTGTAGTAATCGGCAAACGCTGCTTTGATCGCCTGTTCTGCCAGTACCGAGCAGTGGATTTTTGCCGGCGGCAGTCCGTCGAGCGCCTCGATGACAGCTTTGTTTGTGAGTTTGAGTGCTTCTTCGATCGGTTTGCCTTTGATCATTTCGGTTGCAATGGAGCTTGTAGCGATTGCCGCACCGCATCCGAATGTTTTGAATTTGACGTCTTTAATGATACCGTCTTCAATTTTTAAGAACATTTTCATGATGTCGCCGCATTTTGCGTTGCCGACTTCGCCGACACCGTCCGCATCCGGAATCTCGCCGACATTGCGCGGATTTGCAAAATGATCCATGACTTTATCACTGTATAACATGAGTATGAACTTCCTTTCGTATTGTTTAGCCGTTCCAGATCGGGCTCATCGCACGCAGGGTGGTGATGACCTTCGGAACGCATTCCAAGATGTAATCGACGTCTTCGTCGGTGGTGTCTTCGTTGATGGAAAGACGCAGCGAACCGTGTGCGATCTCGTGCGGCAGTCCGATTGCCATCAAGACGTGCGACGGATCGAGCGAACCCGAGGTGCACGCAGAACCCGACGAGCCGCAGATGCCCATCATGTCAAGCCGCAGCAGGAGCGCTTCGCCCTCGACTGCTTCAAACGAGATGTTCACATTGCCTGCAAGACGCTTGTCCCGTCCGCCGTTTAAGCGGCATTTCGGAACAGTTGCAAGAATCGTGTCGATGATGCGGTCACGTTTTTCGCGGATTTTCGCCATGCGTGCTTCGATATCTTTCGTTGCTTCCTCGATTGCAGTGCCGAGTCCGACGATCGATGCGACGTTTTCGGTGCCGCCGCGGCGGTTACGCTCCTGTGCGCCGCCGTCGATGAAGTTTACAAGGCGTACGCCTTTGCGCACATACAGTGCGCCGACACCTTTCGGTGCGTGGATTTTATGACCGGACAGCGACAGCATGTCGATGTTGTCAGCAGCGACGTCGATGTCCACATGGCCGACTGCCTGAACTGCGTCGGTGTGGAACAGCACACCTGCTTCGCGGCAGACAGCGCCGATTTCACGAATCGGCTGAATGGTGCCGATTTCGTTGTTTGCATACATGATCGTCACGAGCGCCGTTTTGTCGGTGATGGCGTTTTTGACCTGCTCTGCGGAGACATAGCCTTCGCTGTCGACCGGCAGATAGATGATCTCAAAGCCGTGTTTTTTTAAGTGCTCGCAAGTGTGGAGCACGGCGTGATGTTCAAAGTTTGTGGTGATGATCTGGTTTTTGCCTTTTTGTTTTAATAATTCGGCTGTGCTTTTGATCGCCCAGTTGTCGCTCTCTGTGCCGCAGCCGGTAAAATAAATTTCGGTTGGTTGTGCACCGATTGCCGCTGCGACCTTTTGTCTTGCCACTTCGATTGCCTTTTTGGCATCGCGGCCAACGGAATAGATGCTTGACGGGTTGCCATAATGTGTTGTCAGATATGGAACCATGGAATCAAAAACGGATTTGCTGACATTTGTGGTTGCCGCATTATCCGCATAAACAAAACGTCCCAAAAGAAAGCCTCCCTTTGTGCTTTATGCGCAGAAATCAACCGATTTTGCAAAGTGCAGCCGCTCCTTTGCAGATTGCGGTTTTTCACGCATTGTTTCACGCAATAATATGGAACAAGTTTATTATATACCGATTTAGTAGAAAAATCAACAGTGCGAATTGCTGATTTTTTATGAAAAATCGGATTTCAGCGAAGATTTTGATAAAATGAAACGGCAAGCTCGTCACAGCGTTCGTTTTCGGGATGACCGGCATGTCCCTTGACCCAGGTGAAGGTGACTTCATGGCGGTCAAGCAGATTTAACAGTGCTTCCCACAGATCGGGGTTTAACGCTTTTTCCTTTTTGTTTCGCATCCAGCCTTGTGCGCGCCATTTTCTCGCCCAGCCGAGTGTAATTGCGTCGACCACGTATTTTGAATCGGTCACGACGTTTACACGGCACGGACGGGTGAGCGCCGAAAGGCCTTCAATCACCGCCGTTAATTCCATGCGGTTGTTCGTTGTCTGGCGTTCGCCGCCGGAGAGTTCTTTTTTGTGGCCTTTATATGAGAGGATGACACCCCAGCCGCCCGGACCGGGATTGCCGCTGCATGCGCCGTCGGTGTAAATGGTTACGAGATCGTTCATGAAAGATCGCTCCTGTTTTTGTGTTCATCGTGTTATCATAGCACAGAATGCGCCCGATTGCAACGCGGCTACTCCTCTGTTTCCACGAAGGTGCCTGCGCAGATTTCCTGCTGTTCGATGATGGCGGAGAGATTTGCGGAAACGAGGGTGAGCAGATTTAAAACGGTTTGCAGCTGTTCTTTCGACAGCGAGGAAGCAAGCAGTGCCGAGAGGGAAGATGCAGTCAAAAAGAGTTCCTCAGGCGTGCACGGACAGCGCTGTTCTGATTTTTTGATATCGTCCATGACAGCACCTCGTTTCATTCCGTCTGTGTTTCGTTGACATCATGCGCAGATATGATATAATAACTGCAGGGACAGTCGAACCATAAGGGAAATATCATTCCGGCGTGTCGTCCTGATATGAAAAAGAACGCATCATTTTCTTTTGATGATAAGGAGTGCAAAGTGTTTATGGCAAAGAATAAACAACCGAAAAAACAAGACGCATCCTCTACAATATATGCACGGGTAAACGGGATTTCCCTTTACGGAAAATTTTGCAGCGTGCTGCTCACCGACACGGCAATGGAACTTCACACAAAACCGACCTGGCTGTTTATTTTGTGCGCATGGATCGGCGTGATGACAATGATGGCCTTGGGTATTTTTATCGGTAATTTCTTGATTCTTACTGCGCTTTCGATCGCAGGAGGTGTCGGCGGCGTGCTGCTTGTATGGTTTTTGTATACCGGCAAATGTGTGCAGAGCTTTTCGTATCAGGAGATTGCAAGCTTTGTGATGGATCGTGCGGACTGTCTCATCAATTTGAAAAACAACGAGATGCACACCATCCGGATGATGCCAAAGCGGCAGAAATTATTGATTCGAGCACTTTCAAAGGTGCTCGACGCACACACACCGCATAAACTCGTAAAACAGGGTGAGTATTTCCGCATTGAGCAAAAAAATCCGGAAAAAACTGTTTGACATTGTCACACTTTGTCGCTATAATAAAAAATTGATCAGGGGCGCTGTGCAAACCGCACGGCTGAGATCGCACCGGGTGCGTGTCCCTTTGACCTGATATGGATAATGCCATCGGAGGGAGATCAGTTATCGGATGTGCTTTGTGTGCGTTCGATTGGTTGCGCGATCTTTTCGACGGTATCAAGTCTTGATACCGTCTTTTTTGCGGCTTCGACAAGTTATCCGAAAAATTATTTTTTGGAGGGTGTTTTGCATGACAAACACAAGACGTTTGGTTGAAACCGCAATGCTGTTAGCGGTTGCAACCGTATTGACCATTATTTCCGGCTACATTCCGTTCCAGCTTCCGTTCGGCGGCAGTATTACGATTGTTTCCATGCTGCCGATCGTGATGATCGCTTACCGCTACGGCACAAAATGGGGTCTGTTTTCCGGCTTCATTTTTGCCCTGATTCAAATGCTCACCGGCTTTAAAACCGTTGCCGCATTCTTCATGCCGGGCGACAGCCAGATGGTGCTCTGGATGGCAATTCTCGTCTGCCTGTTCGATTACATCTTCGCATTCACGGTCTTGGGCTTTGCAGGCGTTGTGCGCAATCGCTTTTCTTCGGCAAGCGTTGCAATGTGTGTGGGTGCTGTGATTGCACTGGCACTGCGGTTTTTGTGCCACATCATCTCGGGTGCGCTGTTCTTCGGTTCTTATGCAGAGTGGTTCTTCACCCAGGAATCCATCGCAGCGTTCGGCGGATGGGTGCTCGATAACTTCTCGGGTGCATCGCTTGCATGGTTTTACTCGCTTGTCTATAACGCAACCTACATGATTCCGGAGATGATTCTGACTGCAATCGCCGCAGTGATCGTCGGCCGTGTGCCGATGTTTTCGAGAAAAGCAGCATAAGGATGCCGCTTGACGAAACAGACACTTTGCTTTATAATAGCAAACGGAGCAAATTGTATGGCAGCGCGGAAGGAATCTTTCGTGAGGAAAGTCCGAGCATCACAGGACAGGATAGCTGCTAACGGCAGCCGGAGGCGACTCTAGGGCGAGTGCAACAGAAAGAAACCGCCGCTTTTGCGGTAAGGATGGAAAGGCGAGGTAAGAGCTCACCGGCGTATGCGAGAGCATGCGGCCATGTAAACCCTATCCGATGCAACACCGACTGGGATGGATTCGTTGGTCCGACGGTCCCGACGGGTGGCGATGAGCGTTTCAGGGCGACCTGGCGCCAAGATAGATTGTCATATTCAACAGAACTCGGCTTATAGATTTGCTCTTTTCTTTAAAAGCAGAAGGCAGACGCATTGGCGTCTGCCTTTTTTGTGATTTTACCGGGAATATCGTGCTTTGACTGCTTCACAGAGCGCTTCCGTTTTTTGTTTGACGACGAAGAAATCGACGCCTTCATGATATTCGGCTTCGAGCGTGTCGTGAATGGCTTTTGCCTGACGCAGATGCGCCGATGCCGCATGAATCAGCACATTGGCGGCTTTCTTTTGAAATGTGAGTGTCTGGCGCCGTCTGCGCAGCGCACTGCGGTCAAGGAACCGCGTATATCGGATCATGCGGGTGCACATCGCCGGATCAAACCGTACATCGACGGACTGTGTCACGAATCCGAGCGACAGCGACGGGATGAGCAGGTGGGAAACAAGCTTGTCGGGCGCGGTCGGATCGAAGCAGACATACGCCTCAATTCCGCGCTGTTTGACATGGAATAAAAGCCGCCGCAACAGCCGGTCTGCCGCCACACCGAACGGATCGTCAATGCAGATCACTCGGCTGCACATCGTTTTGACTGTGTCGGTGTATGTATGAATTCCGTCCAGCGTTACCGCACTGAGCAGCCGCAGATGGACTTCGCCAGTACCGCCTTTTTTGGCGGGAAGTTCACGCAGTGCCAGCCGGTCGGCGAGCGCGTCAATTTTCTGCGGCTTTAAAATAGAGGCGATAAACTGCCGGTTATCCGAAAGCAGTGCATCCGCACCCGCCATCAGCCGTCTGGCTTTTTGGTGGCACAGGGAGATTTCCTCGGAAAGTGTTTTGAGTGCCGGCAGTTTGGGTGCTAAAATTTCTTCATTTAACGCATCAAAGAAATTGACGATCGTCTGAAAACTGCCCGGGAATTTCGGCTCAACCGGATGCGGCGGCGTTGCGTCCACAATACTGCATTTAGCATCTTTAAAAATCACGCCGTCGAGCGAATCCGGATCGGACGAGCAGTGAATCCGCTCAATCAGCGAGTCAAAGGGCTCACAGGCTTCGGCCGCCTGTTTCATTGCGGTTGATTTTCCGTTTCCTGCACTGCCTTTGATGAGATACCGGCGAACACCGGATTTTGGTTCGTCAAATGGCGCGCACAGCGAAAAAAAGTCGTTCGCCATTGTTGCACACAAGAAAAAATCAACGGTTTTTGCTTTCATGATCTCACACTCCTTGCGGCGTATTCTATGTGAAACATGAAAAACACGTTCCGTTTTTGCATCAAAGCGATCAAAAAAAGCTGTGCATCCTGCCTGGATGCACAGCTTTTTTTTAAAATGTGATTTTCACCGTTTCGCCCTGCGCGGTGTGTATCTCCACAAGCGTCATGCCGCGAAATGATTTGCGCAGCTTTCTATACATCCTGAGAATCTCCCGCCGATCTTCTTTGGAAGCGGGGATGATATCGGGAAAAATCTTCGCAAGAATCCGCAGCGTGAGCCGGTTTCCGATCAAGTGATTCGGAATCGGCAGAAACGGCAGCGAAACGTCGTCTGTTTTGATTTTAATTCTCATGATTCCACAAAAATTTCGACGGTGTCACCGTCACCGCTTTCAACTTCCACGATTTTTCCGACAACGCCGCTTTCAATCAGCGAAATCACCGCGTCAATATCGATCGCTTTCAGTGCGTCACTGCCGTTGAATTTGAAATTCTCGAAATTGAGCTTCGATGCAATCCGTACAAAGCCAAGCGGCAGATTGATGTTGATTCGGTCGCCATCGCTTGAGAGTACGCGAATGCGCAGAATCATCTGCTCGAGCGGTTTGCGTGCTTCATCCGGCAAAAACGACACCGCCTCACTTTTTGCGCGCACCAATTCGTCGAGGGAAACATGAAAAAAATCTGCCAGTGCAATCAGCGTCGGCAAATCGGGGATGCTTGCATCCGTTTCCCACTTGCTGACCGCCTGAGACGAAACGCCCATCTGCTGTGCCAGCTCGTCCTGTGTCATTTTGTATCGTTTGCGCAGTTCGTTGATTTTTTGTCCGATCGAATGGCTCATAAAAATGTTCCTTTCTGTGTTTGTCTGCTCTTATTATAGGCAATGCACGGCAAAAAGAAAAGCGACCCGCAGTGGGATCGCTCTCTTGTTGGTTGATTTTTTTGAAACCAGCGGTTGTTTTTTCGAAAAAAGCCGTTTTACGCCGATTCTTTCGATGATAAAAACGCTTTCACCTTCGCAATATTCGCAAGGCCGTCTAAATAGCCGGTCTGATACAGCGCCATGATATTGTCGCGGTTACGTTCCATGCGGCCGACGGTCACAGGTGCACCCGGCTGAATCACAAATGCGCGCCCGGCTTCCTTTTCCGATTCGACATAGTCGAGCGTTTCGTTGTACGAAAGATACCGCCGCTCGAGCGCTTTGACCATGTTCGGAAAGCGTTTTCCGTATTTTAACCGGAGCGGCATCATCAGTTTGTTTTTCTTTTTGCGGTAGGAAGCGTCCTGCGTTAAAATCACGACGCATTTTCTGCATCCGTCCGCCTGCGCTCTTTTGAGCGGAATCGAGTCGGTAATGCCGCCGTCCATCAAAAAGTGCCCGTCATAGGGAATCGTGGGAGAAATGAGCGGCAATGAGCTCGACGCTTCAACGAGCGCACGCTGTGCCTGTAAATCGGTGATTTCATCGTAGCGTGCAAGTCCCGTTTCGCAGTCGGTCGTGACACACACGAACGGACATGTCTGAAGACCTTTATGAAAGGCGTCAAAATCGAGCGGAACGAGCGTGTCGGTGATATCGTCGAAAATGAAACGGTTGCCTAAGAAATAGCCGGTTTTTAAAAGGCTGTGCAGTCCCATATAGCGCGGGTCGTTTAAATATTCGGTGTTGGCACGGATATAGCGGCCTTTTTGTCTGCCGATAAACGAGAGCGCATTGCACGCACCGGCCGATACGCCGATGCAGTAGTCAAATGTGATGCCGTTTTCGATGAATGCGTCAAGCACACCGGCAGTATACCCGCCGCGCATGCCGCCGCCTTCTAATACAATGCCGTTTTTGCGCACTGGAGTCATCTCCCAAAATCCATTTTTCCCCATTATAGCACGCGAAAATCATGGAATCAAGCGTCAGACTTTGTCGAATGGTCTGTTTGTTCGAGTGATTTGCGGATTGCGTGGACATCCTCTGCCATGACGCTAAAGCCATACAAAAAGTTTCCGACAAATGGGGAAGCGACCGCAGCAGCAATCCACACAGCGCTTGCACGGAGTCCTGTCATCAGCGTCGGTGCGTCCACCATGCGCAAAGCAGCCATCCAGATAAAGAACACAGCTGCCGCCGCCGAAATTACTTTGGATACCCATTTCATATGAAATGCGGCAGAATCGGGACGGAACGGATACCGCCCGGAAAAGAGCTTGCCGTCCGGATTGCCGTAAAGATAGCCGCGGCGAACCAAAACCGGCAGGCAGACGCCGATGAACAGCACGAACAACAGCGATTCAAGCGGCCAAAGTGCAATGTTTTTGACAATGCTCTTGAAAAGATAATAGATATATCCTTTCGAAAAGAGCATCGCGCTCCAAAGCGAGCCGAGCAGGATGTTGACAAGGACATTTACGGTGAGTTTTGCGGCAAAAATGCGCACGGCACTGATTCGTGTGCGGTATAAAAATAAGCCGTAAATGAACATGCCAGCCATGGTGGAGAGGGTGTAGCCGAAGAAGTACGCGCCCTGCGGATACATCAGATAGCCGACGATATCACCTGCAAATCCGGAAGCAAGGCCAACCAGTGGGCCGTAAATGGCAGCACCCGTCATCTTGACGAAAAAGGTCAGAAAGATGTACAGGTTTTCGCCGACAGGAACGCGCAGCATGCCGAGTGCGGCGGACAGTGCGGTGAACACTGCGGCGATCATCAGCGAACGCAGACAGCGAAATTCTGCGGCAGCGGCTTTCCAATAGCCGATGGAGATGGGCAGTGTGTAGATGGATGTGTCTTTGTTTTTTCGCATAAAAAATCCTCCTCTTTATGTGCGAAGCCAACAAACGTACCACCATTGTGTCACACAGAAAGAGAAGGGAACCTTCCATTTTTGTTATGCAACAGTGGGATGCGAGCACTGTACCGCAAGCCGATGGCTTTTCGTCCGTCTGACAACTCCCCGTTCAGGCGGCACTTGACGCACAGCGCTCTACTCTGTGATTTGTACGCATTAACGATAGCACACTTTTTGTGCTTTGTCAAATCGAAGAAAAAGGGCGCGAAAAAAATTTTAAAAAAGATGAATTTTCCTCTTGATTTTTTTAAAAAGTGTGGTATAATAATATTCGTTGCAAAACAACAGAACAAATTGGGGTATCGCCAAGCGGTAAGGCAGCAGATTCTGAATCTGCCATTCCGGTGGTTCGAATCCATCTACCCCAGCCAAAAACAAGCGATCTACATTTGTAGATTGCTTGTTTTTTTCTGTAGATGGATTCGATAGGAGCGGTGTTAGAAAACAGTCCAGTGGACTGTTTTCCCCGCGACCGGTCTTTTGCCGCAGCAAAAGCGAATCCATCTACCCCAGCCAGACTGAGTCTGGACGCAATTCGCGTTCGGCGGACTAAGTCCGCACTGATTTCGCGCCGGCAGTGAAGCGTGAGAATCAGGTCGTGCGTCCGCGAACGAAGCCAGACCGAGTCTGGACGCAATTCACGTTCGGCGGCGCCTAAGGCGCATTGATTTCTCGCCGGCGGGTTAAACCCGCATTGACTTCGCGCCGATGGTGAAGCGTGAGAATCAGGTCGTGCGTCCGCGAACGAAGCCGGATTAAGTCTGGACGCAATTCACGTTCGGCGGCGCCTAAGGCGCACTGATTTCTCGCCGGCGGGTTAAACCCGCATTGACTTCGCGCCGATGGTGAAGCGGAGGACGAAATGATTTGCCCGCGGATGAATTAAGTCCGCATTGATTTCGCGTCGGCGGTGACGCGGAAGAAATCTCCGAAAAGACCGGCATCAAAAACAATCGTAAAATAAAAAAGCACCCTCGTATGATGAGGGTGCTTTTTGTCGTTTTTGATTACCAATCGGTTTTGACCGGTTCGATCTTCCAAATGTCGGTCGAATAGTGGCGAATTGTGCGGTCGGACGAGAATTTGCCCGAGTTTGCCATGTTGATGAAGCATTTCTTTGCAAACGTTTTGCGATCCTGATAATCGCGGTTTAAGCGCAGACGTGCTTCGACAAAGCTGTTCAAATCGCCCAGTACATAGTAGTTGTCCGGACGGGTCCAGCCTGCACCGTAGAGCAGGGAGTCGTAGATTTCGCGGAACAAACCGCTGCCGCCGTCGTTTAAAGTGCCGTTAACCAGTGCTTCCACAACACGGCGGATCTTCTCGTCGCAGTCATAGATGCCTTTCGGGTTGTAGGTCTGCATGATCGAGGACAGCTCTTCGACTTTTGCACCAAAGATATAGTTGTTCTCTGCGCCTGCTTCCTCTACGATCTCAACGTTTGCACCGTCGAGTGTGCCCAAAGTAACGGCGCCGTTAATCATGAATTTCATGTTGCCGGTACCGGAAGCCTCTGTGCCTGCGGTCGAAATCTGAACGGAAACGTCTGCTGCTGCAACGAGTTTCTCCGCATACGAAACGTTGTAGTTTGTCACAAACAGCACTTTCAACAGATCTTTCGTCTGCGGATCGTTGTTGACGAGGTTTGCGATCTCGTTGATCAGTTTGATGATGCCTTTTGCACGGCGGTAGCCCGGTGCCGATTTTGCGCCGAAGATGAAGGTCGTCGGATAGAAATCAGTGATCGAGCCTTCTTTGATGCCGTAGTACAAATAAAGGATCGAGAATGCGTTCAAGAGCTGACGTTTATACTCGTGCAGACGTTTGACCTGGATGTCAAACATCGAGTCCGGATTGAGCGAAACGCCCTCTTTTGCCTCGATGAATGCGCAAAGACGCTCTTTGTTTGCACGTTTGATGTCCATGAAACGGCTGAGGACAGCGTCGTCGTCTGCATACGGCTCCATTGCTTTGATCTCTTTTAAAAGCGTGGTAACGCGGTCATGACCGAGTGTTTCACACACAAACGAGAATAGCTCCGGGTTGCACAGTGCAAACCATCTGCGCTGGGTGACACCGTTTGTCTTGTTCTGGAAACGTTCCGGATAGACAAAGTACCATTCTTTGAGTGCGTCGTGTTTTAAGATCTCGGTGTGGATGCGGGCAACGCCGTTTGTATAGGACGAAACGTAGATTGCCAGACGAGCCATGTGCACCATGTTGTCGTTGATGATCTGCAAGCGGCCGATTTCCTCACCGGTCAGCTTCATGCAGCGCATCTCTTCATACAAAAGACCATTGATCTGCATGATGATGTCGAGGATCTGCGGAACGACTGCACGCATCAGATCGCACGGCCATTTTTCGAGTGCCTCTGCCATGATGGTGTGGTTTGTGTAGTTGAATACCTGATGGCAGAGGCCGAGTGCTTTTTCAAAGTCAAAGCCGTAACGGGTGGTGAGCTGACGAACAAGCTCCGGAATTGCGATAACCGGATGGGTGTCGTTTAACTGGATGGTGATATATTTGCCGAACTGCGAAAAATCATCGCCGTGATACTTCGTGTAATCTTTTAACAGGTCGGTGATCGAAGCGCAGCAGAAGAAGTACTGCTGTTTTAAGCGGAGGACTTTGCCCTCCCAGCTGTCGTCGTTCGGATAGAGCACGCGGGAGATATCCTCTGCGCGGTTTTTCTCGCGGACAGCATTGTCGTACTGCTGTGCGTTAAAGAGGTTAAAGTCGAACGGCGTGATGCTTTCTGCCTGCCAAAGGCGCAGATTGCCGACGTTTTTCGTGTGATAACCGACGATCGGCATATCATACGGTACAGCGTTTACCACCTGATCCGCAAATTCAACGCGGACAGTGTCTTTCTCGCAGCGGCGGCTCCAAGCGTCACCGTGTGCAGTCCAGTCGTCTGCCGTTTCGGTCTGGAAGCCGTCGTGCAGTTCCTGTTTAAAAAGACCGTATTTATAACGGATGCCGTAGCCGTCAAGCGGCAGATTGAGCGTTGCAGCACTGTCCAAGAAACATGCTGCCAGACGGCCCAAACCACCGTTTCCGAGCGCTGCGTCCTCGATTTCCTCTAAATCGGCGATCGATTTGCCGCAGGCTTTCATTGCCTCATCGACAACGTCTGTAAGACCTAAGCACAAAAGGTTGTTGTACACCGCACGGCCAACCAAAAACTCTGCCGAGAAATAGCATGCACGGCGGTTTTCATTGTGTGCATCACGGCTTTTTTGAATGTCCTCAGACAGGTTTGCCATGATCAGTTTTGCAATGGTGTTGTGGATCTGATAAATATCCGCCTGTTCAGGGGTTACGTTGTAATCAATGGAAAGCGTGCGGGTAAAATCAGACAAAAACGTTTCTTTTTCGTAAGTCATCGTAAATTACCTCCAGTAAAGCTTGGTGAGGGCTTTGATTTTATTCGAAACCGCAGGGGTGAGCTGGTCTTTTTTCACGCGCCAGCACCAGTTGCCGCTTGCGGTGGACGGTGTGTTCATGCGCGACTCGGCACCCAGTCCCAAAAAGTCCTGCATCTGCGCAATGGCAGTGTTTGCCGGACTTGCCCAGACGGCGGCGAGCACCGCGTCGGCGCAGTCTTCGTTTTCGGTGATGCGCAGATATTTTTTCATGTAGTTAAGCTCACTGCGGGTGCGGGATTTAAGCCAAGCATAAAGCGGCTCGTTGTCGTGCGTACCCGTATAGCATACGGCGTTTTGCACGTGATTATGCGGCATATAGTCGCTTTCCACATTCGGTGTGAATGCAAATTCCATCACTTTCATGCCCGGGAAGCCCGATGCTTTTAAGAGTTCGCGGACTTCGTCGGTGATGACGCCCAGGTCTTCAGCGATGATTTTGCGTTCGCCCAAGACCTCTTTGACGCGGTCAAACAGCTCCATGCCCGGGCCTTTTTTCCACTCGCCGCCGGTTGCGTCCTCGTCGCCTGCCGGAATTGCCCAGTAGCTTTCGAATCCGCGGAAATGGTCGATGCGCACACGGTCAAACACGCGGGTTGCGTGGTCAATGCGGCGAATCCACCAGTCAAAGCCGGTCTGACGATGAGCTTCCCAGCTGTAAACCGGGTTGCCCCAAAGCTGTCCGGTCGCGGAGAAATAATCGGGCGGACAGCCTGCGACCTCAACCGGGGTGCGGGTTTCATCCACCATGAACAGAATCGAGTTTGCCCAGACGTCTGCGCTGTCATGTGCGACATAGATCGGCAGATCGCCAAGGATTTCGATGTCTTTTTCGTTTACATACGTTTTGAGCGCAGTCCACTGTTTATAAAACTCGTACTGGACAAAGCGCCAGAACAAAATTTCATCATACAGCCGTGCATACGTTGCCTGCAGTGCATCATAATTGCGGTAACGCACATCGTCCGGCCATTCATACCACGGTTTGCCGCCGTTTTCCTCTTTGAGCGCCATGAACAGTGCGTAATCTTCAAGCCATTTGGTTTCCTTGCAGACGAATGCTTCGTATTCCTCGTCCGGGTTTTCGAAAAAGCGTTTTGCCGCCTTTTTCAAAAGCGGATACCGGTTTTCGTACAAAACAGCGTAGTCTACGCGTGTTTCGTCTTCTCCCCACGAAAGGGAAGTGATCTCGCTTTTTTTAAGCAGTCCCTCTTTGCAGAGCGTGTCCAGATCAATAAAATACGGGTTTCCTGCAAACGTAGAGAACGACTGATACGGCGAATCACCGTAGCTGGTCGGTGAAACGGGAAGCATCTGCCATACTTTCTGTTTTGCGCGTGCAAGAAAATCGGCGAAGCGATATGCTTCTTTGCCCATGGTGCCGATGCCATACGGGGACGGCAGGCTGGACAAGTGCATCAAAATGCCGCTTTCGCGCATAAGTAATCTCTCCTTTATTTCATAATCATAATAAAATACAAAAAACATGCTGTGAACCATCCAATCATTGGCACACAACAAAAATATTATAGCAGTTTTTATGCGTATTTACAAGGCAAAAGCCCTGCAAAGTGACGTGTAAGAGCCGCTTTCATCGGAAAAAAGCAAGAATCAGAAACCTTTTTGCGTCCGTTGCAATCAAAAAACAGGTGTGATATACTGAAAACAAACAGCATCCGTCGTTTTATAGACGATGGATTGGACAGTTTGAAAGGAAGAACCACACATGAACAAAAACCGATATGAGGTGTTTTTGGATATCGACGGCACACTGCTTTGGGGGAGCAAAATTCCGGCGAAAAAGGACCGGGATGCCATCAAAGCGGCGCGCGAAAACGGACATCTCATCTTTTTGAATACGGGACGCGGACCGGGGAATATTCCAAAAGAACTGCTTTCTGCAATGCCGATTGACGGCATCATTGCCGGCGGCGGTGCATGGATTTTGATTGATGGTGCCGTGATTTACAAAAAGGAAATTCCGATTGAAGAAGCATCGAACCTTTGCAGAATGCTGCTTTCACACAAGATTCCGACTGTATTTGAGGGTGAGCGTCAAAATGCAGCGATTTTGCCGGATGAGCGGGTCGGCGATGCGGTGTTTGACGAAATCGCCGCAGAATCGGACATTCTGCCGGTACTCAAAAAAGACAGCTGGTCAAAAATCACGTTCTTAGTGCGCAAAGACGAGCTGCCCGGCGAGATTTTGTCGAAGCTCAATGAACGGTTTGACGTGATCGCGCATCCGAATTACTGCGAAGCGATTTTGCTCGGCTGCGATAAAGCAAAAGGCATGGCGCAGGCGCTTTCTTATACAAACGTGCCGCACGAGCGGAGCATTGCAATGGGCGACAGCTTAAACGATACACAGATGCTTTCGTATGCACAGATTGCCGTGGCGATGGGCAACGCGCTCGAGCCGGTTAAGGAGATGGCGGACTATGTCACACTGCCGGTCACAGAATGCGGCGTTGCAGCAGCACTCCATCATTTCGGACTTATTTCTGAGGATCAACTGAAAGGAGAATAAACAATGGACTATCAAATCAAAGGCTATGAACCGGCAGCGTTTTTTCACCATTTTGAAGAAATCAGCGCCATTCCGCGCGGTTCGGGAAACGAAGAGGCAATCAGTGCCTTTTTGGTCGATTTTGCAGAGAAAAACGGACTTTCCGCTTATCGTGACGCGGTGTTTAACGTTGTGATCGAAAAGCCGGCGTCTGCGGGTTATGAGAACGCACCTGCCGTTATGCTTCAGGGTCACACCGACATGGTGTGTGAGAAAAACGTGGACACTGTCCACGACTTTCTGACAGAGGGCATCAAACTGGTGCAGGAGGGTGACATTCTGCGTGCGGACGGCACGACACTCGGCGCAGACAACGGTGTTGCCGTCGCACTCATGATGACCATTCTTGAGGACAAAACACTCTGCCATCCGAAACTCACCTGCGTGTTCACTGTGCAGGAGGAAACAGGACTGACCGGCGCAAAAGAACTGGACGGCTCGAAAATTGACGCGCGGCTGTTGATCAACCTCGATTCCGGCGGACTCGGTCATGCAACTGTCAGCTGTGCCGGCGGTATGCGGGTGCGGATGCGCCGTGATGCAAACTATGTTTCTGTGAATCAGCCGGCGCTCCATATTGCAGTGCGCGGTTTGCAGGGCGGTCATTCGGGCGTGCAGATTCATCTCGGCCGCGGCAATGCCAACAAACTGATGGGCCGGATGCTGTTTACTTTGCGTGAAGCATTCCCGGAACTCACCGTTTCGTCGATCGCAGGCGGCAGCAAGGACAATGCAATTCCGCGTGAATGCGATGCGGTCGCTGCATTCAAGTCGCAGGAAGATCTTTCGCGCGCAGAGGAGATCATCCGCGCAATCGAGCAGGATATCAAGGCAGAGCTTGCCGAGAGTGATCCGGGCTTCTTTGTAAAAGTTGAGCCGTGCACCGCAGAGCGTGTCATGGAAAAGAATGCGTCCGATGCACTCGTGTCGCTTCTGTATCTGGCGCCGAACGGCGTTTGTGACCGAAATGAGCAAGCGGGCGGTTTTGTCGTTCGTTCGCTCAATTTGGGTGTGATTTATGAGGAAGACGGCAAAGTCGTGCTGGTGTTCGCACCGCGCAGCTCGGTCGCTTCTTTGCAGGAGGAAACAAGAAAAACGCTTTGTTTCCTGGCAGACACATTCGGATTCTCGACGGAAATCGGCGAGGAGTATCCGGGCTGGGCGTATAATCCGGATTCGCCGCTGCGCCGGCTGTTCTGCGAAGTATGGAAGGAGCAGACCGGTGAAGAACTCTGCTGTGAGGCAATTCACGCAGGACTTGAATGCGGACTGTTCACCGAGAAGCTGCCGGGACTTGATGCAATCGCTGTCGGTGTGGACGAAAGCGGCGCGCATACCCCGCAGGAGTCGCTTGATATGACAACGGTTCGCCCGGTCTATGATCTCGTGTGCGGCGTGCTCAAAAAGATGAAATAAGAAATAATGCAAATAAAAAGGCGTTCCGAACGGAACGCCTTTTTTCCTATTCATTTTTTCATCCGTGGATCAGTATTTATCCGAATCAGTCCCACGATGATGACCGCAGCAAACAGCACCGCACCGCTGACCAAGAGCCACACAAGGTCCATGAGAATCCCTGCTGCCAACACACAGAATGCAGCGATAATCTGGAGCATTAAAACGCCCACTGATCGGCAAAGACGCGGCTTATCATATTTTGCTTTTTCGGTTTCGGGCAGCGTGTTATAACCGGCAATCAGATTGGCACCTCGCCCGCTTAATAAATAAAACGACAGCACAAGCATAAGGAGAATGGTTGCGCCGAAGATGATACCGACAAACAAATGAGTGGGTTCCATTGCAAAACACTCCTTTTATCTTCCGTCCGTTTTGAATGTCACACAGACAATCTGCGGCCGGTTAAAGACACGAAATGGGAATCTGCTGTTGCCAAGGCCGCGGCTTATCACGACAGATGCACTGCCCGCCGGATAGACCCCGGCCGTATAGCGCGGGAAAATGCCCTGGTCGGGCGCAAACAGCCCGCCGATGAGTGGAAGCCGTACCTGTCCGCCGTGCGCATGGCCGCAAAAGACGAGCGACGCGCCCGACTGCGCATACATCTTTACAAGATGCGGGCGGTGGGAGAGCAGAATGCAAAACGGCGTGTGCGCCATTTCGACAACGGACTGCATGATATGGGCGTGAATTTCCGTGCCATGGCCGTTTCCAAATCGGTCGGGCGAAACGCGTACATCCATAATGCCGCAAACGGCGATTTGCGCGCCGTCTTTTTCGATTGTTACACTGCTGTCGTTTAAGACGGTGACACCGCGTTTTATAAGAAGCGGCAGGAGCGAGGGATAAAGCCCTGACTCTGCCTCGTGGTTTCCGGGACAATAATAGACCGGTGCAATCGCACAGAGCGCTTTGATGAGGTTAAGTGCCGGCGAAAACGTGGCGGCAGTCGTGCGCCGCTTGTCAATCAGATCGCCGGTGATGACGATGCGACTGGGTTTGCACGCGGAAACCGCGTCAATCAGCCGCCGCTGGTCGATGCCGAACGATTTGTTGTGCAGATCCGAAAGATGCACAATCCGTTCGCCTGAAAATGCGGCAGGAAGTGCAGGAAACGAAAGCGTTTTCCGCCAGACTGTGAGACTGTTGTCCTGCCACCACAAAAACAGAATGGCGAGCAAAAGGAAAACGACCGCAATCAAAAAAATCCATCCCATGGGAACCCTCCTTGCAGGACTTAAACGGGGATATACCGTCCGATAAACGCGTAAATGTCGTTTAACACCTCGTCGCGGCAGAAATCGTTTAAAATTTCGTGGCGCGCGCCGTCATAGAGCTTGTAGGACACCGTCTGCAAGCCCGCATCTTTGAGCCATTCATATACCTGGACGACTCCTTTGCCGTACTTGCCGACCGGGTCATCTGCACCGCTTACAAGCAAAACCGGCAGATCGTTCGGCACGCTCTGCGCCCAGGCTTTTGTCGAACAGCTTCTAAGCAGACGATAAAGATCGCGGTATGCGGTCACGGTGAATGTGAATGTGCAAAGCGGATCGTTGTCATATTTTTTGGTGTGCGTGTGATCGGCGGAAATCCAAGCGTTTTCCGAAGGATCATCGGGAAAACGCTTGTTAAAGCCTGAAAAACTCTGGTTTTTTAAGAAATTGCTCTTGTATTTCGGGCCGTGGAATGCGCTGATCACGTTTGCCGCCAGAATGCCGAACGGCACGAGCGGGTTTTTGCCGCTGGTACCCATTAAAATGGCGCCGTCGTAATCATTGCCGTACCGCGCAAGCACACTGCGTGCGATAAAGGAGCCCATGCTGTGTCCAAGCAGAAAATACGGTTTATCAGGGAACCGTTTTTTCGTAATCTGGGTGAGCCGGTGCACATCCTCAGGGAGAATGCGCGCGCCGTCCGTTTCGTGAAACCAGCCGAGCGAGCCGTCTGCGCGGGCACGCTTGCCGTGGCCTAAATGGTCGTGGCCGCAGACCGCAACACCGTGTGCGCAGAAAAATTCGGCGAGCGGCCGGTACCGCTCAAAATATTCGCACATACCGTGCGAAATCTGCAAAACGGCGGATACCTCGCATTCATCCGGCAGGTATAAATAGCTTGCCACGCGGGTTTTGTGGTCGGCGGATAAGAAAGAATCCGTTTCACGGATGATGTTCATAGAAAAATGCCTCCGAAGGTGTGAAAATCAATAGCTTGCTTTGATGCGGTCTTTTGCCTGCACCACAAGCTGGCGGTCGTTGTCATAGCTTAAAATGCTGGCCGCATGATTGATTTCGACCCATTTGATCTGGGCGATTTCCTCTTCCTGCGGGGTGTAGTCATAGGTGACGGCTTTTGCAAGAAAGTAAATGACGTCTTTTGTTATTTCTTTTTTCGGCGCATACGTAATCACGCGGCGAAACGAGGTGTCGAGCATGACCTCGATGCCGGTTTCTTCCATGATTTCGCGTATTGCCGTCTGTTCTTCGGTTTCGCCTTCTTCCACATGACCTTTCGGAAATGACCAGTGGCCGCCGTTTTGATTTTTAATCAGCAGCAATTCAATGTTGCCGTGAAATTTGCGGTAAACGATTGCACCGCAGGATTTCTCGTGCTGCATGAACGAGACCCTCCTCTATCTAAAAAAGTAATTGTTGTTTTTTATTATATCATATGAACGGCAAAATGTGTTGAAAATCTTTTAAAACCTGTTTTTGCTTGCATTCAAAACACAGGGTCGTTATAATGAAAGAAACAGGACAAAGAGCACAGAAAGGACGGGGTTTTTTCGATGAAAACAGCAATCATTCCCGAATTAAAGCAGATTATAACATATCCCACACCGCTTTGCCTGATCAATTATACGTTAAGCGACAGCGTTTTGGACAATTTTCCACATGCGAACGAGATCTTTGTGGAAAACGGGCGCTTAAACGGTACAAAACCGATCCGCTATGTCGTGCAGTCGATGCCGATGGAAGCATACCGCATTTGTGCAAGAAGCGACCGGATTGATATCATGGCTTCCTCGAAAAAAGGACTCATGTACGGTCTGTTCACACTCTCGGAGCTTGACTTGGCAAACGACGGTGAACTCAATGAGTTTGACGTGTATGACGAGCCGACACTCTTGCTGCGTGCATTGTCCGATGATATCTCCCGCGGACAGATTTCTTCGTTTGCACACTTCTGTGCGATCATCCGCCGGCTTGCACGGTATAAATACAATACATACATGCCCTATATGGAGGATGTGTTCAAATTTGAATCCGTGCCTGCATGGGGACGTTATTCCGACCCGATGAGCGCAGACGAATGGAAAGCGATTATCGCCTATGCACGCGAATGGATGATCGACGTGCGCCCGATTGTCAACCTGCTCGGCCATTTCGACAAGCTTGTTTACATCAAAGAACTTCAGCCGCTCGCACTGCGCAGAAAAGACGGCACGCTTATCTCCTGTATGGACCCGACAAATCCGCAGGTGCGCGACGTGATCTGCAAGATGCTGAAAGAAATCGTCGACTGCTTCGGCGTCGGCGTGATTCACTGCGGCGGCGACGAGCCGGTCGGACTCACTGAAGTGTTCGGCGAGGAAGAGGGCGGCAGGCTGTTCATTGAGCATTACCGTTTTATCCACGAAGAGCTTGCAAAGCTTGGCTGTACGATGATGATGTATGCCGATTTCTTTGCGCCGCCGTGGGGCAACTATGCCGTTCCGGTGACGCGTGCAAGAGAACTGCCGGATGACGCCGAGTTTGTATTCTGGGACTATGCGGCAAGAGAGGCGTATCCGTTTGTCGATGCGCTTCACAATCAGAACATCCGCATGGTGCTTTCTCCGGGCACCTGGACATGGAAACGGTTCTCCTGTGATATCCGCCAGTGCTTCGACAATACAAAAGGACTGTTAAAAGCAGACGGCGGCCGCAGTGACGGCATGATTATGTCCTCGTGGGCAGACGGCGGCGACACCCTGCGGGAACTGACTGTTCCGGGTGTTTTGATCGGTGCGAACTTCTGCTGGAACCCGACGTCTAACTATGATTACGAAACAATCTACAATGTGATGCACAAGAGCCTTTATGGATTTGACGAATTGCAGTCGGCACTGTTAGAGCCTGTCTATCATCACGACCGGATTGTGCGCCGTGCAGACGAGCATGAATTCAAGCAGGAAATCTGGCGCAGTCCGTTTGACCCGGTCGGATTCAAAGACAAAGAAAATATCGACATTCTGTGCGCGGCAATGCGCAAAGCGGAGGCGGATTTTTATTCACTCACACCTGCGCGGAACAAAGATACATTTGATGCACTGCTGTTCTCGCTCGCCGGTGCAAAATTCACCGCGGACAAAATTTCGCTTCTGCCGTGGAAGCGTCCGCAGTCGATCGAAGAGGGAAGCATCTATGCAAAACGTGCACTGCTTCTCTGCGGCGAACTGCGTGCATTGAAAGAACTGCACCGCACCCTCTGGCAGCGGACAAACCGTGCGTCCGAGTGGGAGATGTGCGCCTGCCGGTATGACGATTTGTGCGATGAACTTCAGATGTTTGCGCGCAATGTGACACTGCGTCGATTCTATGAAAAAAATCATTGAGATGCGCACGATTTTATAGTTGCATCCTGTTATTTGTTGTGCTATACTCCGCTTGTCAATTTATCATTTTGAGGTGGGCATATGCTTTCTGTATTAAAAAACACCCCCGATTTTGTCATGATTGAACCGGAGGGTCTTGCATTTTCAAACATCAAACCCCTCACACCGGAAAACGGTGTGGTGACGCTTGATGATATCACTGTATCATTTGAGAAAACAGCGCACGGCTGTGCGGTGTATTTGACTGCACAAAAAACACCGGTGTCGTTTGTGCGCCTGCGCTTCTGCGTACCGTTTCCCACCGGAGCGCGCTTTTTGGGCGACGCATGGGAGAGAAGCTACGGTGATCTTTCATGGCAGGGAATGAACGCTTCCCGCATCATGCCGTGGTATTGTCTTTCTCACCATGAGGGACAGACTGCCGGCTACGGCGTTTGCGTGCGTCCGAATGCGTTTGTGAGCGTACAGACGGACAGCCATGGTGTGACTTTCATTGCCGACGTGCGAAACGGAAGCCACGGCGTACTGCTTGGCGGCAGAACGCTCAAGGTGTGCGAAATTGTGAGCGAGGTGTATGCGGACTGCTCCGCATTCGAAGCGGCAAAACGGTTCTGCCGGATCATGTGTACTGACCCGATTCTGCCGAACGAACCGATCTACGGCGGAAACAACTGGTATTACGCATACGGCATGAGTTCTCACGAGGAGATCGTAAACGATGCCACATATATCAGCGCACTTTGCGAAAATGCAGAGGGCGTGCGTCCGTATATGGTCGTTGACGACGGATGGCAGTTCGCACACAATGTGACCACCTGCAACGGCGGTCCATGGCACAAGGGCAATGAAAAATTCCCCGATATGAGAGCGCTTGCAGACGATATTAAAGCACAGGGATGCCGTGCAGGCATCTGGCTTCGCCCGCTCAATACAACAGATGAATCACTGCCTGCACACTGGCGGCTTGCGCACCGGCATGAGGTGTTAGACCCGTCCGTACCGGAAGTGCTCGATTATATCAAAGAAACGTTTGCCCGCATTGCCGGCTGGGGATTCACCCTCATCAAACATGACTTTTCGACGTTCGATCTGTTCGGCCGCTGGGGAAAAGAGATGGACTACCGCGTGACCGAGGATGACTTTACCTTTGCGGACCGCAGCAAAACGTCGGCAGAAATTGTAATCGGATTTTACAAAGCTGTGCTCCAGGGTGCAAGCGGCGCATATATTTTAGGATGCAACTGTATCGGCCACTTAGGTGCAGGACTCATGCACGCGCAGCGCATCGGCGATGATACAAGCGGCCTTTACTGGGAGCGCACGCGCCATATGGGTGTCAATACCCTGGCGTTCCGTCTGCCGCAGCACCGCGCGTTCTTTGATATTGACGCGGACTGTGCAGGCCTTACTGCAAAGATTGATTTTGCGAAAAACCGTCAGTGGCTTAATCTCGTTGCAAAGAGCGGCACACCGCTGTTTGTGTCGGTGAAACCGGGAACACTCAGTGAGGAAGAATATCGTGTGGCTGCTGAGGCGCTCTGTCAAAACAGCGTGCAGACAGACACCTGCGAGCCGCTTGACTGGTTTGACACGGTCACACCTGCACATTGGCGCATAAACGGAGAAGAGGTCACATTTGACTGGTACACCGACGACGGAAAAGAGAATTTCGGTTATCATGTAGAGTAAATCACCGCGCAAAGAGAGGGATTTTTGTGATTTCATTTTTAGAAGAAGCGGCGAATGTTGTGCCGTCGAAACGCCAGCTTGACTGGTTTGACATGGAGCTTTACGCGTTTATCCATTTCGGCGTGAATACGTTTACCGACCGCGAATGGGGAATGGGCGGCGAGGACGAATCGCTGTTTGACCCGCAGAAGCTTGACTGCGACCAGTGGGTGGATGCAATCAAACGTGCCGGATGCAAAGGCATGGTGCTCACCGCAAAGCATCACGACGGATTTTGCCTGTGGCCTTCGAAATATACAGAGCACAGCGTTAAAAACAGTCCGCATCCGCGCGATGTTGTGCGCGAGGCAGCCGAGGCATGCCGGAGAGGCGGCATTAAATTCGGATTTTATCTGTCGCCGTGGGACCGCTCGGAGCCAAGCTACGGTACACCGGCGTATAACGACTATTTCTGCAATCAGCTCACGGAGCTTTTAACGGAATACGGCGATATTTTCTATGTCTGGTTCGATAATGCGTGCGGCGAGGGCGAAAACGGCAAAAAGCAGGAATACGACTTTGCACGTTACTTTGCGCTGATCCGCAAATATCAGCCGAACGCCGTCATTTTCAACGACTTCGGTCCCGATGTGCGCTGGTGCGGCAACGAAGCCGGCATTGCGCGGACAAGCGAATGGGCGGTTGTGCCGCATGAGCTGTGCCACTATGCCGAAGTGCAGACAGGGAAAGGCCCGCTTGCAGACGAGGCCGATCTCTCGTATTTATATAACACCACCCAGTCGATTGGAACGCTTTATAACATCCTGTACAGCAAAGGACTGTCGTTCGTGCCGTCGGAAATTGATATGTCGATCCGGCCGGGATGGTTCTGGCACAAGGAAGAGGAGCCGCATTCGCTCGAGCGGTTGTTCCATACCTATCTGACCTCCGTCGGTGCAAATGCGTGCTTCCATCTGAATGTACCGCCGACCCGTGACGGTCTGATTGACGAGCGGGATGTTATTCGTCTGCGCGAATTCGGTGAACTGATTGCGCGGGAGTTCGGCAAGCCGATTCCATGCTCCGTTAAAAAGGTGGAAGATACGCCGCGCACCCAGCCGGTTTATGAGATCACATTCGACACGCCGCAGACCGGACTTCGCTATGTGGTGATCGAGGAGGATCTGCATTTCGGTCAGCGTGTCGAGTCGTTTTTGCTCACGGCGGATTCGATTGATTCGGCATATCCGCTCTATGAGGGAACGTGCATCGGTCACAAGAAAATCTGTGTGCTTGCCGATCCGTTTTCGAAGCAAAACCCGCTCATCGGCGATGGGACAAAGCCGGTTTCATCGCTTCGCCTGCGGATCACCTCATCCCGTTCGGATGTGCATCTGCGCCGTGTGAGCGTCTATTGAAAAAACAAAACGCCACCTGAGCCGATCGGCTCAGGTGGCGTTTTTGTATACGGTCATTTTAAAAACGGCGCCCACGAAGAGAATCCGTCGTCGGGATGCTTTTGGCACCAAAAAAGTGTCTGTTCATATCGAAGAATGGTTTGTTCGAGTGCCGCTTTGCAGTCGTCGATGCCAAGGCGGCGAACGATTGCGGTCAATTCATAGATCGGCAGTCCCGGTGCATGACGCGGCGTGTGTACCACCGAGCAGGCTTGTCCCAGTGCATGACACAGTGCAGCATCCGCATCGTTTGGCATATCCTTTGCCATGGCGTGCACGGCGAGAATCGCTCGTTTTGCAATGGGCATTTTGATTTCTCCCTGTGCCCATGCTTTGGAGAGGACAAACGCCTCTGCAGGGCGGGGATCGAGCGGATAACGTGCGGCGAGTTCATCTTTAATCGGTTCAGCACAGGCAAATGCCCAGCAGGTGACTGTGCGGCGAGGAGCCGATGCGAGTGCGTCGAACAGCACGCGCAGACAATCGCTTTCCTTTGAAAACAGGATTTGATTGCGCCGTTTCTGCTTTTGCCGGATTTCTTGAAGATCAGATTCTGTCATCATTACAGTCCCATATAACGCTCCATGGCGTCCATCAGCGCTTTGACGTTCTCAATTGGTACGCCCGGATACAGTCCGTAAATCATCATGAGTCCGCCGTCCTTTGACGAAAGCGTTTCGACTTCCGTGCGGATTAAGCGGTCGATGTCTTCAGGGGTGCCATACGGTGTGACCGATTGGCGGTCGATGTCCAAATCGATGCACACGCGGCCTTTAAAGCGCTCTGCAATCCAGTCCACACCGTTGACCAGATCTTGCAGGTTGATCACATCGACACCGCCGTCAATGAGTTCGTCAACAAGCAGGCGGATGTCGCCGTCCGAGTGCATATGCACAATTTTTCCCTTGTCGCGTGCAAGCTTCATCATCCGCTGGTAGCTCGGCTTGATATAGCGCACAAACTGTTCCGGTGAGAGCATCGGTCCGCTCTGCATCCCTAAATCCTCCGGGAAGCAGACCATATCGGGATCAAACGCGAGATATCGTTTTAACACTTCCGTGTTAAATGCTTCGAGCTGTTCGATGAGCGTATCGAGCAGGGGTTCTTCGTCCATCATGTCAAACAGCAGATTTTCGTATCCGCGCAGATCACACAGCTGCAAAAAGGTGTGTCCGTGGCGTAATCCGCCCTGTGTAAAGCCGCCTTCCTGTTTCACACGCACAAATTCCTGTTCGATTTGGCTCCAGTCAATGGGCTCTAAACCGTTTGAGCGTGCAGGGTCAGGCATTTTGTAGGAAGCAAACGAATCCCAGTCAGCGAGCGGGTGGGAAACGACCGTGCCGGTGATGCCGTTCTGTGTTGTTTTCCAGACACAGCCGAAATCGTCGGTGTAAGGCGCAGACGCGTTTGCAACCGGCGCAAATTCGGGTGTAAATTTCCCCTCAGGACGTTTGAAATTCGGAAACAGCAGTTTGTGATCTGCAATCAGATCAAACAGATCGTCGTGGTTATAGGATTCATAACATGCAGGGTTGATTGCAAATATCATCGGAATATGATCGGGGCGTTCAAACCGGATGGTGCGCAGCATATTTTCGCGTTCGGTCATGAAAAGTCACTCCTTCCAAAGCAAAAAAGCATGGATTTCCACTTTAGGATACCATGCTTTTTTTGTTTGTCAAGACATTTTCGGCACAAAGTAAAAATTCGTTTCCCAAGCGGGCAGATACGGATGATGCCGCAGATAGACGTCATAGCTGTCGCAGATCGAAAGCACTGTTTCCGGGATTTCAAAGAGGTCGCCGTTTTTGTGATATGCCGCCGCGATGATGCGGGGACGGTGTGTTTTGATCGTGTGAGCTGCACCTGCAAGCGCACGTGTTTCCGCACCCTCCACATCGAGCTTTAACAGCGTGACCGGCGCACCGTTTAACACATGATCGACCGCATCGACCGCCACCTGCTTCGTACCTGTTTTCGACAGCATCGAGTTTCTGCCGCCTTTGCCGCCTTTGAAAAACAGCGTGTCCGCTTCGTTCCATGCACCGATGCAGAACGGGTGCACATTTTGAAAGCCGTTTTCTTCCACACGCGCACACAGCTTTTGAAAGTTTTTCTTGTCCGGCTCAAATGCATACACAGCACGGTAGTTTCCGTTTACGGCGCGGATGAACTCCTCGACCGTGTCGCCGTTGTACGCGCCCAAATCCACATACGTTTCATTGCCGTGGAGATGTAAGAGCGCGAGTGCTTCTTCACGGTTCGATTCGCACCGGCGCATCAGGTCAATCCGCCCGGTGAGCTTTGCGGCGATGATATCGCGGTAGACGGCCTTTGACTGATCATCCGCAAGACGCTCATACACCGCGTCAAACTGCGCTTCGTGTTCTTCCACAAATGCAGTGTCAAACAGTGTGTCATCCGTGCGGATGACCGGCACATCGGGTGCAAACAGATTGTGTTCTTCGCTCATTTTCGTAAGGTACGAGAGCATCGGTTCGTAGTCGACGGCAAAGCAAAGGAGTGCGGTAAACGACGGATACGACGCGCACACCTCGGAAAACCGGCGTACCGGATAGCCTTTGAAGCTGTGCCCGCGGACAAATTCGTCGCTTGCATAAACACCCTCAGGCGTTTTTCCGATGCGGGCAAGTGCGTCGAGCACTTTTTCGGCACCGTCGCCCATGCCGTAAAGAAAAATCGGTTCGTCCGTTTCTTTGAGCGTTGTCCAAAGATCGGTCGGATGATTTAACAGATCGAGGATCATGCGTTCACCGGCCGTTTCGCATAGGCGCCAATGAGTGCGAGTGTGTTGAGCGCACCGTCGATGTGGCTGCGTTCATAGCCATGGCTTGCATAGACGCCCGGGCCGATCAGCGCGTGACGGATGTCGTGGCCGGCGGTAAGTGCCATGTTTGCGTCGGAGCTGTAGAACGGATAGACATCTGTTGCATAGCGAAGGTTTAACTCTTTTGCGAGTGAAACGAGTGCACGGGTCATTTCATAGTGATACGGGCCGCGTGCATCTTTGACGCAGATCGATACTTCCCGTTCGGTGCAGGAAAGTCCGTCGCCCACACAGCCCATGTCGATGCACAGTGTTTCGACGGTGTCCGCCGGAACCGATGCAGAGCCGCCGTGACCGACTTCTTCAAACACGCTGAAATGAAGTGTAATGCTGCGCGACAGAACGAGTTCGCCCGATGTAACCTGTTTTGCAAATGCGAGTACGATTGCAGCGCTTAATTTATCATCGAGAAAGCGCGATTTGATATAGCCGCTTTCGGTGATCACAAGACGCGGTTCAAAGCAGACGAAGCATCCGTTTTCGATGCCGAGTGCAGCCGTTTCCTCTTTGGAAGCGGTTACCTCGTCGAGTACGACTTCCATGTTGTCGTAGGTGCGTTCGGTTGTGCGGTAGTCGTGGTTTACATGAATCGACGGGTTCACATACTGATACGTACCGGTGTAGACCTTGTCGTCATATGTATAGATACGGCAGTTTTCCGCCTCGACGTTTGGAATACCGACGCCGCCGAGCGGAGCGATTTTTAAGCGGCCGTTCGATTTGACTTCTGATACAATGCCGCCCAAGGTGTCAAGGTGTGCGGAGATCAAAAGCGGCGATTCGCCGGGTGTGAGCGTGCAGAACACGCCGCCCTTGTTTGTGTAAACAGGGGAGAGTCCCATTTCTTTGAGCGCAGAAAAGACATAGTCAGCGGCAGCTTTTGTAAAGCCGGTCGGGCTGTCGATGGCGATGAGTTCTTTTAATCGGGTTAAAATTTCGTCTGTCATAAATGGTCGTCCTTTCGTTTGATGTTTAACGGTGGTTATAAAATCCGGCGTCACACAGCCGGTCAAAGCATTCGTTTGCTTCGTCGTCTTCAAACAGTGCGGCAAACTGCACGTTTACCACAGCGGCTTCCGGCGAAAGATCGAGCCGGTTTTTCTGCGAAAGCGGCAAAAAGCTGTCGCTTGCAATGCCGCGGGACAGCAGGTTTTTTAAATATTTTACACCGCCGAGCTTTGTGATCTGGCCTTTCATACGGGAAAAGTCAACCGAAAGCAGCGCTTCGGCTTCGGTTGTTTTCTGGCACAGCCAGTTTGTGAGGGATTGTTCTGCAGGATTCATACAAATACCTCTTTTCATGGATTCTGACACAAAAGGCGCAAAGCCGTCTGGCTCTGCGCCCTCTTATCTTCCATTATATCGGTTTTTTACAAAAAGTCAACGATGCTTATTTTTCAGCAGCTTTCTGTTCGATAAAGCTGACCGGATCGACCCATTCACCGTCTTTTTTGATGCCGAAATGGAGATGGGTTTCCTCTGCGCTTTCAATCTCTGCACTTTCGCCGACAGTGCCGATTACATCGCCGAGTTTGACGGTCTGGCCGACTGTGACGCGCACGGCATCGTTTAAGTTTGCATAGTAGCTTTCCACACCGTTTTCATGGGTGATCGTGACGGTGTTGCCCCACATATCGTCGGTTTTTACTTCGGTGACTTTTCCGCTTGCAACGGCTTTGACCGGTGTATCGAGCGGCGCTGCCAGATCGGTGCCGGTATGCATCATCCAGTCGCCGAGTGTTTTCGATTTGATGACCTCATCGCCGCTGAATGCGGTGAGCACGGTGCCGGAAAGCGGCATCGCATATCCTTTTAACAGCGTCGGTTCTTCCGGTTCGGTGTTGGTCGGCTTGTTTTCTTCCGGTGCCTCGGTTTCGATGTCAGACGGTTCAGCATTTACATCGGTTTCGGGCGGGAATGTGATTTCCTCTTCCTGTTTTATCGGTGTGGGCGACGAAATTTCCGGTTCTTTGACCTCTAATTTCTGCATGGCGGCAGTAATGCCGAGCCAAGCCGCACCGCCGATTGCCAAAAGGCTGACTGCGAGCGCGATATAGAATCCTTTTGTGCCGATTCGGCGGCTTTTTTGACTAAACTGCAATTTTTTCATGAGAAACTTCCTCCTGCTTTTTTATCAAAAAGAAACGGCAGACAGCCGTCATCGTTCTTCACGGTTAGTGTTGCCGCAATTTCTTCTCTTTATGCCGTCTTTCTTTTGGAAGAATCAATCATTTTATCCATGCATCTGTTTGCAAGGAATATTGCCAACGAAAATTTATAATTTATTTATAAATTATCAGAAAAACTATTGACCTTTTCGTCATAAAATCCTATAATATGAAGTACACATAATTTAAAGCAGTGCAGTATAAAAGCGAATGCACTGTGATGCAGAAAAGGGGTTACTATCACATGAGCAGAGTGTTTAACTTCAGCGCAGGCCCGTCGGTTCTGCCTGAATCGGTCTTGAAAAAAGCAGCAGCTGAGATGCTTGATTATAACGGCAGCGGCCAGTCCGTTATGGAAATGTCGCACCGCTCAAAAGTATATGATGAAATCATCAAGTCATGTGAAGCCTCTTTGCGCCGCGTGATGAATATTCCGGATAACTATAAAGTGCTCTTTTTGCAGGGCGGTGCATCGTCGCAGTTTGCGATGATTCCGTTAAATCTCATGAACAAAAACAACAAAGCGGATTTTGTGATCACCGGTCAGTGGGCAAAAAAAGC
Organism: uncultured Oscillospiraceae bacterium; assembly: GCA_949299455.1. GTDB lineage: Bacteria > Bacillota > Clostridia > Oscillospirales > Ruminococcaceae > Paludihabitans. Next base: position 101,494 of record CASGAN010000001.1, on the reverse strand, counting down.
ATATGCGGAAGCCGCTCGTTATGGTACGGCAAATGTGGTTGCATCTTCCGCAGACCGCACGTTTTCGTATATTCCGAAACTTGATCCGTCGACGTTTGACAAAGACGCGGACTATTTCCATATCTGCATGAACAACACGATCTACGGCACAAAATTCAAAGAACTGCCGGACACCGGCGATGTACCGCTTGTTGCGGATATCAGTTCCTGCATTCTGTCCGAGCCGATTGATGTCAGCAAATTCGGCGTTTTGTATGCCGGTGCACAGAAAAACATGGGCCCGGCAGGACTTACCGTTGTGATTATCCGCGAGGACTTAATCGGCAATGCAATGGAAAAAACACCGACCATGTTTAACTACAAAACCCATGCAGACAACGATTCGATGTTCAACACACCGCCGACGTATGCAATCTATATTGCAAAGCTCGTGCTCGACTGGATCGAAAACGAGATCGGCGGACTCGAAAAAATGAAAGAATTAAACGAGAAAAAAGCGGCAATTCTCTATGATTTCCTCGATGAATCCGCACTGTTTAAAGGTACGGTCGAAAAAGATTCCCGTTCGATGATGAACGTGCCGTTTGTGACCGGCGATGAAGCGCTCGACAAAGAGTTTATCGCTGAGGCAACAAAACGCGGCTTTGTGAATTTAAAAGGTCACCGCAGTGTCGGCGGCATGCGTGCATCCATCTATAATGCAATGCCGATCGAGGGTGTTGAGAAATTGGTGGCGTTTATGCGCGAATTTGAAGAAGCGCACAAAAATGCATGAAAAGGAGTGTTCACTGATGTTTCAGATTCAGACAATGAATAAAATCTCGCCCGCCGGTCTTGATAACTTTGACCGCACACAGTACACATGGGGCGATGAGATGAACGAGCCGGATGCCATCATGGTACGTTCGGCAGCACTGCATGATATGGAATTTCCGGCTTCGCTCAAAGCGATTGCGCGTGCGGGTGCAGGCGTCAATAACATTCCGGTCGATAAATGCAGCGAGCAGGGCATCGTCGTGTTCAACACGCCGGGTGCGAATGCAAACGCCGTCAAAGAGATGGTGATTATGGCGCTGTTGATGGCGTCGCGAAAAGTTGCGGCTTCCATGGACTGGGTCAAAACGTTAAAAGGAAACGGCGCAGAGGTCACAAAGCTTGTGGAAAAAGGCAAATCCCAGTTCACAGGTCCTGAAATCATGGGCAAGAAACTCGGTGTCATCGGCTTGGGTGCCATCGGCATTCTCGTTGCAAATGCGGCACAGGCGCTCGGTATGACGGTATACGGCTATGACCCGTATATCAGCGTCGACGGCGCATGGGGACTTTCGCAGAGCGTTATTCATGCGAATTCCTTAAAAGAAATTTATGAAAACTGCGACTATATCACACTTCATGTCCCGGCAACAAAAGAGACAAAGGGCTGCATCAATGCATCGTCCATTAAAATGATGAAACCGGGCGTGCGGATTTTGAACTTTGCACGCGGCGAGCTTGTTGAAACAGCCGATCTGCTCGAAGCGCTCGACGAGCGTCAGGTGAAAGTGTACCTGACCGACTTCCCGACAGACGAAATGCTCGATCACCCGGGCGTTGTCGCATTCCCGCATCTGGGCGCATCGACACCGGAATCCGAAGATAACTGTGCACGCATGGCGGCACTTGAGCTGATTGATTTCTTGGAAAACGGCAACATCAAAAACAGCGTGAACCTGCCGAATGCATCGATGCCGAAAACGAATCTCGACCGTGTCTGCATTATCCACAAAAACGTGAAAACGATCATTTCGCAGATTTCGACCGCACTGAGTGCACTCAACATCGAGAATATGTTGAACAAATCGAAAGGCGATTATGCATACACAATGCTCGATGTGGACGGCACCGTTTCTAATGACATTGTGGAAACAATCCAGGCAATCGACGGTGTCATCCGCGTGCTTGTGATTCAGTAATTTTAAAAAATTCACTCCGATCAAAAAAATCCTCCCTCCGCTGCAAGGAGATTGCAGACGAAGGGAGGATTTCGTTTATTCTATTGTATGTTCGTTTGACGAAAATGATGCAAATAAAATTTGCATATAGAATCAGTGCTTGTCTGCCGCAAGTGCTGCTGCGCCGATATCGGTGCGATAGTGCATTTTTTCAAACGAAATGCGGGAAACGGCATCGTAGGACGTGTTCAGTGCCTCTTTGAGCGTATCGCCGCAAGCAGAAATACCGAGTACACGGCCGCCTGCGGTGTAATACGTACCGTTTTCAAGCTTTGTGCCCGAATGGTATACGACGGCACCTGCCATCTGGCCGTTTTCATCAAGACCGGAGATTGCTTTGCCCGATTCATATTTGACCGGATAGCCGCCCGATGCAATCATGACACATGCTGCAGCACCGTCTTTGAATTTCACGTCGACGTCAGCCAAACGCTCGTCTGCGCATGCTTCAAAGATTTCGAGCAGATCGCTCTCTAACAGCGGGAGCACGACCTGGGTTTCCGGATCGCCGAACCGGCAGTTATACTCGATCACTTTCGGACCTTTCGGTGTGAGCATCAAACCGAAGTAGATGACACCTTTGAACGGCCGGCCCTCTGCATTCATTGCGTTCATGGTCGGCAGGAAGATCGTGTTCATGCACTCCTCTGCGACTTCTTTTGTATAAAACGGATTCGGTGCAATCGTGCCCATGCCGCCGGTGTTCAGTCCCTTGTTGTTATCGAGCGCACGCTTGTGATCCATCGACGAAACCATCGGTACGAGGGTGTGCGAATCGGTGAACGACAGCACGGACACCTCCGGACCGGTCAGGAATTCTTCAATGACAATCTGGTTGCCGCTTTTGCCGAAGATTTTGTCTTCCATGATGGAGCGGATGCCGTCGATTGCCTGTTCCTTTGTTTCCGCGATGATGACGCCTTTTCCGAGCGCCAAGCCGTCCGCTTTGATGACAGCCGGGAACGTGTTCGATTCCTCAACATAGCGGATTGCTTCGTTCGGGTCGGTAAATACTTCGTATTCTGCGGTCGGGATATTGTATTTTTTCATCAGATCTTTTGAAAAGACCTTGCTGCCTTCTAAGATTGCCGCGTTTTTGTTCGGACCGAAGCAGCGGATGCCTGCTGCTTCCATGGCGTCTACCATGCCGAGTACCAGCGGATCATCCGGTGCAACCACGCAGAAGTCGATACCATTTTCCTTCGCATAAGAGACCATGCCGTCGATGTCGGTTGCTTTGACCGGTACGCATACTGCATCAGCAGCAATGCCGCCGTTGCCCGGTGCCGCAAAGATGGTCGGCTGTTTTTTGCTCTCTTTAAGTTTTTTGATGATGGCGTGTTCGCGTCCGCCGCCGCCTACCACTAATACGTTCATGGAGAAGTTCCTCCTTTTCGATCAATGATGGAACAGACGAATGCCTGTGAATGCCATCGCGATGTTGTATTTGTTGCAGGTGTCGATGACATGGTCGTCACGGATGGAGCCGCCCGGCTGTGCGATGTAGGAAACACCGCTTCTGTGCGCGCGCTCGATGTTGTCACCGAACGGGAAGAATGCGTCCGAACCGAGTGCAACGCCGGTCAGCTTATTAAGCCATGCACGTTTTTCCTCACGGGTGAGCGGTGCCGGCTGTTCGGTGAAGGTTTCTGCCCAGACGTCGTCGCCGATGACATCCTCGTAATCGTCGCTGATGTAGACGTCGATTGCGTTATCGCGGTCAGCGCGGCGGATGCCCTCTTTAAACGGCAGATTCAGCACTTTTTCGTGCTGACGCAGCCACCAGATGTCGGCCTTGTTGCCTGCCAAACGGGTACAGTGAATTCTCGACTGCTGGCCGGCACCGATACCGATTGCCTGACCGTCTTTGACATAGCAGACAGAGTTCGACTGGGTGTATTTTAACGCGATGAGCGAGATGATGAGGTCACGTTTTGCGTCTGCCGGAATTTCTTTGTTCTCGGTGATAACATTTGCGAGCAGTTCCTCGTTGACCAAGAGCTCATTTCTGCCCTGCTCAAATGTGATGCCGAACACGTCTTTGTGCTCGATCGGCGCCGGTTTGTAGTTCGGGTCGATTTTGATGACGTTATAGTTGCCTTTGCGTTTCGATTTTAAGATCTCGAGTGCTTCGTCGGAGTAATCCGGAGCAATGACACCGTCGGACACTTCGCGTGCAATCAGTTTTGCGGTTGCCGCGTCGCAGCAGTCGGACAGCGCGATAAAATCGCCGTAGGACGACATACGGTCAGCGCCGCGTGCTCTTGCATATGCGCAAGCGAGCGGGGAGAGCTCTGCATCGTCGACAAAATAGATTTTGCGCAGAACGTCGGACAGCGGCAGACCGACTGCGGCACCTGCCGGGCTTACGTGTTTAAACGAAGCGGCAGCCGGCAGACCGGTTGCTTCTTTTAATTCTTTGACAAGCTGCCAGCTGTTGAATGCATCGAGGAAGTTGATGTATCCCGGGCGGCCGGACAGAACGGTGATCGGCAGTTCTGCGCCGTCTTTCATGAAAATGCGGGACGGTTTCTGATTCGGGTTACAGCCGTATTTGAGTGCGAGTTCGTTTGCCATATTAAAAAACGCCTCCTTGCAGAAATTGCAATTATTCGTGTTTGTTGATGATGCGGGTCTCGTATTCGCCGGTGGTCAGGTCAATAAACCGGGTGAACAGGCTCACTTTGTTCTGCTCATTGAGTGATTTCCAGATCATTGCGGTGAACACGCCGAGATCATTCGGAATCTCGACCGGCTCCGGATCGCCCGAAAAGCTCGGGATCGGGTTGCCGTCGCAGCGGTAGGTGTGGATGAAGTGGCCTTTGCCTGCGACCGGCTGAGCATATTCATAGAAGAAACGCTGTACCGATGCGTCGTTTCCGTCGTCGCTCTTCAAGATCGAGAGTTTGTACGAAAAATCGCCGTCTTTAACGGTTGCAATACCGGAAATACGCGGGGTGAAGTTCGGTGCGTCCGGCTCAAAGGTGCGGGTGCGCAGGGCTTCTTCAAATGTTTTGCCTTCTTTAATAAAATCGTAAACGGTGTCGGTCTGGTCGCCGTTTGTGACGATCAAATCGTCGCCCAGTTTGCGAACCGGGGAGTAGATAATCAGCGACGGGTCGACGAGTTTCGACTCATCATATGCACGGGTGCGGATGCCGCAGTCCTCATTTTCTTCAAAAATACGGTTTCTCGAGTTTTCGCTTCTGCCCATGATGAAGTAGGCGATGGCAGCGTGTTTGCCGTCGGCTGTTTTGCCGATGACGATGCCGCGGCCCGGGTAGGTGTTTTCGGAAAGCAGAGCAGTCAAATCATAGCACATGGGAAACATCCTCCTTCGGTTTATTCATGAATGACGGCGATGCCGTCGTCGGTTACGGTGATTTTATCTTCGCAGAACAGCGAAACGGCTTTCGGGAGGATCTTCCATTCGGCTTCCTCCATGACACGGCGCTGGAGTGTTTCCGGCGTGTCGTTTGAACGGACCTCGACCGCTTTTTGCAGGATGATCGGGCCGCCGTCGCAGACTTCGTTGACAAAATGGACGGTCGCACCGGTGAGTTTCACGCCTTTTTTGAGTGCGGCTTCATGCACGTGCAGGCCGTAAAAGCCTTTGCCGCAGAAGCTCGGAATGAGTGCCGGGTGGACGTTGATCATCCGGTTTTTGTATACGTCGGATACCAATCGGTCAACGATTGTCATGAATCCCGCATAGACCACGAGATCCGCCTGTTCTTCATTCAGTGCCGCAAGCAGTGCTTCGCTGAACGTTTTTGCGTTTTCAAACTGTTTTCTTTCGATCACGCGTGTGTGAATACCCGCGTTCTGTGCACGGGTCAGCGCGTAAGCGTCGGGACGGGACGCAATCACACAGGTAATTTTGCCGTTTTTGATCTCACCTGCGCGTTCTGCGTCAATGAGCGCCTGCAAGTTGGTGCCGCCGCCCGAAACAAGTACCACAATCTTTTTCATAGGACGCCCTCTTATTCGATGATGACGCCTTCGTCGCCTTCGATGACTTCGCCTAAAACGAATGCGGTTTCGCCCGACTCGGTCAGTGCGCGGATCGCGTCGTCTGCGGTTTCTTTGGAAACAGCCATAATCATGCCGACACCCATGTTGAAGGTGTTGAACATATCGCGCTCCGGAATATTTCCTGTTTTTGCGATGAGTTCAAAGATCGGCAGAACCGGAACAGATGCACGGTTCACTTTTGCAGTGCAGCCCTCTTTCATCATACGCGGAATGTTCTCGTAAAAACCGCCGCCGGTGATGTGGGAGATGGCTTTCACGTCTGCTTTTTCGATCGTGTTGAGCACCGGTTTTACATACAATCTGGTCGGTGCGAGCAGTGCTTCGCCCAGTGTGGTGCCGAGCTCTTCATAGTAGGTTTCGAGTTTTTCTTTCGTCAGACCGAACACTTTGCGTACGAGCGAGAAACCGTTCGAGTGCACACCCGAAGAAGCGATGCCAATGAGCACGTCGCCCGGCTCCATGCGGGAACCGTCGATGATTTTGTCACGGTCGACGATGCCGACGGTGAAGCCGGCGAGGTCGTATTCCTCGTCCGGCATGACGCCCGGATGCTCTGCGGTTTCGCCGCCGATCAGTGCACAGCCGGATTCTACACAGCCGTCTGCAACGCCTTTGACGATCGAAGCGATTTTCTCCGGAATATTTTTGCCGCATGCAATGTAGTCCAAGAAGAACAGCGGTTTTGCGCCGCAGCAGACGACATCGTTTACACACATTGCAACGCAGTCGATGCCGATGGTGTCGTGCTTGTCAAGAAGCATTGCCGCCACGAGTTTGGTGCCGACGCCGTCTGTGCCCGAAACGAGCACCGGGTTTTTGATTCCCGAAAGATCGGGCGCGAACAGTCCGCCGAATCCGCCGATACCGGAAACAACACCCGGAATCGTTGTTTTTTTGACGTGTTCTTTCATCAGTTCCACTGCTTTGTAGCCGGCGGTTACGTCAACGCCGGCCTCTTTATAGCTTTCGCTGAAGCTTTTCATAAGGAAACGTCCTTTCTGCGGGAAATTCCCGTCTTTTTTTGTTTATTCTTCGCCTGTCCAGCAATAGGTGCAGATGCAGTCTCTGTCAAGACCCAGGGACTCAAGCATATCGTCGAGTGTCTGATAGTGCAGGGAGGTGAAGTTTAATTTTTTCGCGATCCAGTCGACCATCTGCGAATATTTGTCGGTTGTATAGTCGGTGTACGGTGCGATGACCGAGTTATCGGCAGTGCCTTCAAGGTCTTTGATCGCACGGCGCGCAATCAGATCCATCTCGCTTGTCGAACGCGAGAAGTTTAAATATTTGCAGCCGTACAGAATCGGCGGACATGCCGGACGGATGTGCACTTCTTTCGCGCCGCTCTCATATAAGAATGAAACGGTTTCGCCCATCTGTGTGCCGCGCACGATCGAGTCATCGATGAACAGCAGGCGTTTGCCGCGGATTAACGAGTCGACCGGAATCAGTTTCATGTGTGCGACAAGGTTGCGCATCGACTGATTCTGCGGCATAAAGCTTCTGGGCCATGTCGGGGTATATTTGATGAACGGGCGGGCAAACGGAATGCCCGATTCGTTCGCATAGCCGATGGCGTGTGCTGTACCCGAGTCCGGAACGCCTGCCACATAGTCAAGATCACCCGGTTTCATGCCGTCGTGTTTTGCCAGAATCCGGCCGCAGTCATAGCGCATGCGCTCGACGTTCACGCCCTCATAGCACGAGGTCGGATAGCCGTAGTACGTCCACAAAAACGCACAGATTTTCATTTTCTTGTCCGGTGCACGCAGCTGTTCGACACCGTTTGGCGTCACGTGGATGATTTCGCCCGGGCCAAGTTCACGCAGGGTGTGGTAGCCGAGGTTTAAATACGCAAACGACTCAAATGATAAGCAGTAGCCGTCCTCTTTCTGACCGAGAACCAGCGGCGTGCGGCCCATGCGGTCGCGTGCGGCATAGACGCCCGTTTTGGTCAAAAGCATCAGCGTCATCGAGCCGTCGATCATCTCCTGCGCATAGCGGATGCCTTCTTCAATCGTGTTTTTCTGGTTGATGAGCGCCGCTGTCAGCTCGGTGGAGTTGATGTGTCCGCCGCTCATCTCGAGAAAATGCGATTTTCCGCGTTCAAAGCAAAGCGTTGTGAGCGTTTTTTCGTTGTTGATGCGTCCGACTGTTGTGATGGCATAGGTGCCAAGGTGCGAGCGGACAATCAGAGGCTGTGGGTCCATGTCGCTGATGCAGCCAATACCCATGTTGCCGCTCATTTCGTTGACGTCGCGTTCAAACTTTGTCCGAAACGGGGAATTTTCGATGTTATGGATGGCACGGGAAATGCCGGTTTCCTCCGAATAGACCGCCATACCGCCGCGTCTTGTGCCCAAATGTGAATGATAGTCTGTGCCGAAGAATAAGTCCATCACACAGTCTTTTTTTGATACCGCGCCAAAAATACCGCCCATAGTACACTCCTTCAAATAAAAATCACGATAGAATCAACCTGTCCCGCACGAAAGGTACGGGACAGAAAAAAGGGTTGCCTCAAAAACAGCGATTATTCGCCGAGCAGACGTGCGAGGATCTCTTTGTATGCGTCCTCCTCGCCGCCCATATCTCTGCGGAAGCGGTCTTTGTCGAGTTTTTCGTGGGTGACAGTATCCCAGAAACGGCAGGTATCCGGCGAGATCTCGTCAGCCAATACGATGGTGCCGTCTGCTGTTTTACCGAATTCGAGTTTGAAGTCGATGAGCGAGATGTTGACGTCTTTCAAATAGTCAGTCAGGATCTCGTTGATTTTTAAAGCATAGGAAGCGATCAGATCGAGTTCTTCTTTGGAGCAGAAGTTCATTGCCATGATGTGGTATTCGTTGACCATCGGATCGCCCAGTGCGTCGTCTTTATAGCAGTATTCGAGCACAGTTTTCGACAGAACAGTGCCCTCCGGCAGGCCGAGACGTTTTGCGAGCGAGCCTGCTGCAACGTTTCTGACAATGACTTCGAGCGGAACGATGGTCACTTTTTTGACGATGGTTTCGCGGTCGGAGATCTCTTTGATCAGGTGAGTCGGTACGCCGTTTTTCTCGAGCAGTTTCATCAGGTGGTTGGTGACACGGTTGTTGATGATGCCTTTGTCATGGATGGTGCCTTTTTTGAGGCCGTTTAAAGCGGTTGCATCGTCTTTGTAATCGACGATATATGCGTTTTCGTCATCGGTTTTGAATACTTTTTTTGCTTTTCCTTCGTAGAGCAGTTCACGTTTTTCCATTGGGTGGTTCCTCCTTTAAAATCACAAAACGGGACAAATCCCTGTTTTAAAAAATGAGCGGAATAATTAAATCTCGCTGATATCGAGTGCACTGTCTTTTTTGCGGACTTCTTCTGCCATCTGCTGTTTCATCTCGGCGAGTGCATCGGCAAGACGGTCGTCCGACAATGCGAGCATCTGTACAGCCAAAAGCGCTGCGTTTTTCGCACCGTCGATTGCGACAGTTGCAACCGGAATGCCGGCAGGCATCTGCACCGTCGAAAGCAGTGCGTCCAAACCGTCAAGTGTGGACGATTTGACCGGAATACCGATGACCGGCAGCGTGGTGTGTGCAGCTAAAACGCCGGCTAAGTGTGCAGCTTTTCCGGCAGCGGCAATGATCACGCCAAAGCCGTTTTCTTTTGCATTCTGAGAAAAGGCAGCGGCTTCTTCGGGTGTGCGGTGCGCAGACATGACGTGCGCCTCCACCTCGATGCCAAAGCGTTTGAGTTCGCGGATTGCAGGGGAGACAACAGGCAGATCACTGTCGCTTCCCATGATGACAGCTACTTTTTTTGCAGCGGACATAGAAAAAACACTCCTTTAAAAAAGTGGGTATGCATAGAAAAAACAAAAAAGGCCGCGGATACACCGCAGCCTTTTTCCGTTAACCGAATGCACGAATCCCATCAAAATGGTTGCAGGAATCCGCCGTATGTGTATGCAGATACACCATACCCGAAGAATAATCAAGCGGCAAACCGCCGGAATTCCGATTCTTTCGCATCAGGCAGACTCCTTTCATTCGAAATCATATGCTACTATCTTATTGTATCGAAAAAAAGAGTCGAAAACAAGTGGACAAACATCAAATTTGCAGCTTTTAAATGCGTGGATAACTGTTCATTTTGCCAAAAACAAAAGACACCGCACAGGGTGTTTTCCTGTGCGGCGCATTCATTATTCTTTTGGTTCTGCGTCTGTAAACAGCTCTTTTACGCTTGCAGTCAGCCCTGCGAGGCTTTGAATTTCCGAGGGAATGATGATCTTTGTCGCTTTTCCGTCGGCTGCTTTTGCAAATGCATCGAGGCTCTTGAGCGCCAAAACTTTCTGGCTCGGGTCTGCCTGGGTCAACAGCTTCAAGCTGTCTGCATATGCTTCCTGCACAGCACGGATTGCCTGTGCTTCACCTTCTGCTTCGCGGATTTTCTTTTCACGAACAGCGTCTGCCTGCAAAATGGTTGCTTCCTTGACAGCCTCTGCACGAAGAATCTGCGACGCTTTTTCGCCTTCTGCCACAAGAATCTGTGAGCGTTTTTCACCCTCTGCACGCAGAATGCTTTCGCGGCGTTCGCGCTCTGCTTTCATCTGGCGCTCCATTGCGTCCTGAATCTCACGCGGCGGCAGAATGTTTTTAAGCTCCACGCGGTTTACTTTGATGCCCCATTTGTCGGATGCAAGGTCGAGAATCGAGGTGATTTTGGTGTTCACCGTGTCGCGCGAGGTGAGCGTTGCGTCCAGCTCCAGTTCGCCGACGATGTTACGAAGCGTGGTTGCTGTCAGGTTCTCGATTGCCATCAATGGGTTGTTGACGCCGTAAGTAAACAGCTTTGCGTCCGTGATCTGATAGAACACGACGGTGTCGATCTGCATGGTGACGTTATCCTTTGTAATAACCGGCTGCGGCTTAAAGTCGACAACGTGCTCTTTTAAGGAAACGCGCTTTGCAATCCGGTCGATAAACGGCACAAGGAAGTGAAGACCGGTGTTCCAGGTCTGATGATAACTGCCGATGCGCTCGATGACATACACCTGCGACTGCGGAACGACTTTGATGCGGGAAACAAGGATGATGAGCAAAAGAATGATAAGACCTAAGAAAATGTACAGTCCGATTGGCATGAAAAACACTCCTTTCAATCTTGCTCTGACGGTTCAGAGTAATGGACGGCGGGGCGTACAATCAGTTTCACCCCAGCGATTGATTCCACAATACAGCGTGTTTCATTGGGGATCACCGTGCCGTCAGCGCTTCTGGCTGTCCACATCAGCCCGTCTGCAAACACGCGGCCGGTGTCCTCGACGTTGTTGATCGTTTCTTTGACCACGCAAACCGTTCCGATCAAGCTGTCCGCGTTCGTTGCGACCGGGGTGCGGTTTTTGAGAATCGAACGCACGATCGGGCGTGTGGCGATCAGCAGAAGAACGGATACTGCTAAGAACACGATCAGCTGTACCCACAAAGAACCGCCTACCAGCGTAGCGATGCATGCAGCCAGTGAGCCGGCAGCAAACCACACGGCGACCAGTTCGACGGTGACCAGCTCAACGACAATGAGCACGACAGTCAGCGCTGCCCAAAGAATCAGATGCCAAATTTCCATTCAAAACGCCTCCTTGCCTTTGTTCTTACTCGTATCATAGCACATCTGTTTTTTGCTGGCAATCGTTTTTTGAATTGATTTTTCATTTCTTTTGACAGATTGGCAAAAAAGTGTCAAACAAGGCGTATGTTTATAAAAAATTCACACGAAAATAAATTAAGTTAAGTTTCCTAACAAAAAATCATTGACAAATAAACGGATCCGTGATACGCTGTTTTTGTCAGAAAAAACAATGAGTTATGGAAGGAGAGGCGCGCGTGGCAGAGTCAGAACAGAGCCGGGAGATGTTTCCCGTTCGAATGTTTATGATCTATGTGCTGTTTTATGCCGGACAGGCGATGTACAACACATTTTTGAACCTGTTTTTGTACAATCACGGTATGCAGATGGACCAGATCGGTTTTTTAAGTTCGTTTTCGACACTTGTGCTGGTGCTGATTCAGCCGCTTTGGGGAGTTTTAAGCGACAAGTCAAAGAGTAAAAACCGGATTATTGCGATGCTGTTGATTGTCAGCGCGATTGCGCTTCTTTCGTTTTATGCAATGCAGGCGGCGCTGTGGCTTTCGTTCTGTGTCGTGCTCTTTAACGTGTTTTTCAATCCTGCGGTGACCTTGCAGGATAACTACACGCTCGAACTCTTGGAAAACAGCCGCTGGGACTTCGGTCAGCTCCGGTTAGGCGGGACTGTCGGCTATGCGGCATGTTCGCTTCTCGTCGGATTCATCATCGGTACAAACTACGGCCAGATTTTCTGGATGATGGCGCTTCTGTTCCTGCTCACTGCGGTGCTTTATTTCACCTCGCCGAATATTGCAGGTCATCGCAGGAAGCATCAAAAAGTCAAATATTCTGTGATCCTAAAAAACAAAATGCTCGTGAGCATGTTTTTGTTTAACATCGTTTATTATATCGGAACAGCATTTTATTATCAGTTTTATTCGATTTATTTTCAGGAAACGCTCGGCGCATCCTCGGGAATGGTCGGTATGCTGTCGATGTTCAGCGCATTGGCAGAGATTCCGTTTTTCTGGTTTGCCGCAAAGCTTCAAAAGCGGTTCGGCACGCGCAATCTATTGCTGTTTGCAGGCATTGCAACGGCGTTTCGGTGGTTTACGCTGGCATTCGCCACGGCGCACTGGATGGTGCTTGCCATCAATATGTTGAACGGCTGCGGCTTTGTCGGCTTCAGCTACAGCTTAATCAAGTTTATCAATGACAATGTGCCGAAGGAAATGCGTGCGACGACGCAGTCGTTAAACGGTATTTTGGGCATACTGTTTTCGCGGATTATTTTCACACCGATCGGTGGCGTGCTGGCAGATCGATTCGGTGTGCAGCCGGTGCTGATTGCAAACGGTGTGCTGATTACACTTGGCGTGATTGTGTTTGCCGTTTCATATGAACGGCTTAAAAAGCAGCAGGAACAAAACAAGGAAATTTCCGCATGATGCGGCAAAAAAATTTTTCAGGGAGGAAGCAGCATGACACAGATTTTTACAAACCATATCGGCTATGACAGCGGTGATACCAAACAGGCCGTTTACCGCCGTAAAGACAAGGAAACACCCGTTTCGTTCTCCGTTGTCTGCGACAAAACAGATACCCCGGTGTATACCGGAACGCTTACAGAATGCGGCGAAGTCGATCGCTGGGAAACAGGCTACTACTATACCATGCGGTTTGATGACGTGCAGGAAGAAGGCGTGTATTATCTCACTGTGACAGACGATGCAGGCAAAACCGTTCGTTCCTATCCGTTTAAAATTGCAAAAAATCTGCTCGAGGTGAGCACCCTTTCGGCGGTGGGATACTATTTTAAAGCACAGCGTTCGACCGGCGAATATGAGGCGGCAGATAAAAATCTTCGTTTTCAGGGATATCGCGAGGGTACACAGGATGTGCACGGCGGCTGGTATGATGCAACGGGTGACTATGGCGTACATCTGTCCCACCTTTGCCACACGAGCTACTTTAACCCGCAGCAGGCAGCGTTTTCCGCATATGCGTTCTTTAAAATGAACGATCTGCTCGAAAAGGCAGAGTATCCGTACTACACCATGCTCAAACGCCGCATTTTGGAAGAGGGCATGTACGGTGCTGACTTTATGATGCGGATGCGCGCACCGTCTAAGAGCTTTTTCCGTTCCAAAGGCCGCACCATGGACGCATACGGCCCGGTTTCGAAAATGCGTGTGATCTCCTGCTCGTTCAGAAACCCGACCAAACGCAAAGGCGGCGGTGCATGGGGTGATTATAACGAAGTCACCGATTATGACTATGAAACCTCGTTCCGTTCGGGCGGCGGCTATGCGATTGCAGCACTTGCTTATGCGGCACGCACCACATTCCCGAGCGATTATACAAAAGAGGAATATTTAAACGCCGCAATCGAGTCGTATGAATATTTAGAAGCAAACAACGAGAAATACGCAAACGACGGCAAATGGAACCTGCTCGACGAATACTGCGCACTCGAAGCACTCATTGAAATTTACAAGACAACCCGCGAGTTTGATTATCTGCGCCGTGCCGGTCAGATGGCGGACCGCATCATGGATCGTTATGTTGCGATTGACGACACAATGGGTTATCTGTGTGTCAATGATACGGACCGTCCGTTCTTCCATGCGGCAGATGCCGGTATGCCGGTGGTAAACCTGCTTGATTATTATCGTATTTGCAGAGATTCGGAGAAGAAGGCGAAAGTATTGGACATCTGCGAGCGGCTGATGCGTCATGAAGTAGCTGTTACAAACGAGGTGGCAAACCCGTTCGGCTATGCAAGACAGCTTGTTATTGGCGGCGACGGTGTGAAAAAGACACAGTTCTTCTATCCGCATGACGTCGAAACTGCACCGTGGTGGCAGGGCGAGAATGCGCGCATTGCATCGCTTGCATCGGCAGCACGTTCGCTTTCTCAGGAAACAGCAGACGAAGCACTCGCCGCAGCGCTTAAAAAATATGCGGATGACCAGATTAACTGGGTGCTGGGCTTAAATCCGTTTGACAGCTGTATGCTTGAAGGTGAAGGAAGAAACAACATCGACTATTTCTTTGAATATGACCGCCGCGACTTTATCCAGTGTCCGGGTGGTATCGTCAACGGTATCACCGGCGGCTTGCACGATGAACACGGCATCGAGTTTATTTTAAAGCCGACCGATGAGGTTATCGACAACTGGCGCTGGGGAGAGCAGTGGATTCCGCACGCAACATGGTATATGTATGCGCTGTGCTTAAAGAAAATCTGAGAACATTCCTTGCATTACGTATAGAAAAAGAGAAGAAGAGGGGATACGGGCGGCTTTTTCAAAAAGCCGCCCGTATTCTTTTGTAAATTGTAAAATTCGATTGACAAACCGCATTTTGTGTGGTATCTATTCATTGAAGAAAAGAGAAGGGGAGAACGAAATCATGAATCTTCGGCGTGCTGCCGCAGCGGATACGGGACAATTTCCGTTTTATATGTTTTTGATCTATGTGATCTTTTATTCCGGTCATGCGTTTTATAACACATATACAACGCTGTTTTTGTATGAAAACGGGTTGACACAGGCGCAGATCGGTATGGTCAATGCGGTGTTTACAACCATTTTGGTGTTTTTAAAACCGCTTTCGGGCGTGCTCAGTGACAAATCGAAAAACAAGGCGCAGATGATTGGTCTTTTGCTGATTGCAAACGCGGCGGTCTGTCTGGCGTTTTATATTTCGGCAACGGCACTGTGGCTTGCGCTGTGCGTCGTTTTATATCAGCTTGTGTTCCAGCCGGTTTATACGATGCAGGAGAGCTACACGATTGAGCTGATGGAAAAGAGTCGCTGGGACTATGGCAATATCCGATTAGGCGGCACGCTCGGCTATGTGGCGGGCGCCTTTATTTCCGGTATTGTCATCGGCGACGACTACGGCAGAATTTTCTGGATTATGGCGATTGTGTACGGCGTATCGGGTGTGCTCCAGCTGTTTTCAAGACCGATTGCCGGTCAGCGCAAGCAGAAAGAAAAGGTCAAGTACTCGGTTGTATTCCATCATGCACCGCTCATGTGTCTGATCGGATTTCAGCTGCTTTCCTCGCTGGGTTCGTCGTTCGGTATGTATTATTCGATCTATTTCCGCCATACACTCGGTGCACCGAGTGAGCTTTTGTCGTGGATGACAGTGGTGGCAGCGCTTTCGGAACTGCCGTTTTTCTGGTATGCGAACCGGATTGAACGCAGCATCGGCACGCAGAACTTCATGACGATTGCCGTTTCGGCAACGGTGCTTAAAATGATGCTTCTGTCGTTTGTGACAAATCCGTATGTGGTGCTCGGTCTGCAGGTGCTCGGCGGCATGGCGGTTGTCGGCAATGGATACAGTATTTTAAAATACATCAATGACGTTGTGCCGAAACAGATGCGCACCACCGCGATGATGGTGAATGCGATCGTCGTCACGATTTTCTCGAGCGTTGTGTGTGCGCCGCTTGTCGGCCTGCTCGATGCACAGCTCGGCACACAGACGGTGCTGATTGTCGGTTCGGCGATTTCGATCGGCGCAGTGATTCTGTTCTCGGCGATTTTCCCGGTGGCAGTTACGCACCAGCAGAAAAAAGAAGCAATGCTCAAAGCGGCAATGGGCGAGAATGTCCTGCCGGCCGAGGAATGAGGATAAAAAAGAGAAAAAAGAAGGATTCCAAAATGGAATCCTTCTTTTTGTTTATACGGAATGTATATTTTGAATGATTAGAATCTTGTGTGGAAGGTGCGGTGAATGACATCGAGCTGCTGTTCGCGGGTCAGCTTGATGAAGTTTACGGCATAGCCCGAAACACGGATTGTCAGCTGCGGATAAAGCTCCGGATGATCCATTGCATCGAGCAGAACCTCGCGGTTTAAGACGTTGACGTTGATGTGGTGGCCTTCCTCCAAGAAGTAGCCGTCCATCAAGGTCACAAGGTTTTGTACCTGCTCGTCTGTTTCTTTGCCCAAAGCGCCCGGCACGATCGAGAAGGTGTAGGAAATGCCGTCTTCGGACAGGTCATACGGCAGTTTTGCCACCGATTTCATCGAAGCGACACAGCCGTTTGCATCGCGGCCGTGCATCGGGTTTGCACCCGGTGCGAACGGTTCGCCGGCTTTGCGGCCGTCCGGTGTCGAACCGGTCTTTTTGCCGTATACGACGTTTGAGGTGATTGTGAGAATCGACATGGTCGGAATGCTCTCGCGATAGGTGCGGTTTTTGCGCAGTTTTTTCATGAACATCTCGACCACAAAGGTTGCCAGCTCGTCAACACGCGGATCGTTGTTGCCGAATTTCGGGAAATCGCCCTCGATGGAGAAGTCGGTGATCAGTCCCTCTTCGTTGCGGATCGGCGTGACACGCGCATATTTGATTGCGGAAAGGCTGTCCGCCACAACGGAAAGACCTGCAAGGCCGCATGCAGAGGTACGGATGATGTCCTCGTCATGGAGTGCCATCTGCAGTTTTTCGTAGCAGTATTTGTCGTGCATGTAGTGGATAATGTTGAGTGTGTTGATATAAAGTCTTGAGAGCCAGTCGCACACAAAGTCAAACCGTTTCATGACCTCGTCAAAATCGAGCGGACCGTCGCCGATCGGTGCAACGAGCGGACCGACCTGATCGCCGTGGACTTCGTCCTTGCCGCCGTTTAACGAATAGAGCAGTGCTTTTGCAAGGTTTGCACGTGCGCCGAAGAACTGCATCTGTTTGCCGATGCGCATTGCCGAAACACAGCATGCAATGCCGTAGTCATCGCCGAATTTTGCGCGCATCAATTCGTCGTTTTCATACTGAATCGAGGAGGTTTCGATCGACAGTTTTGCAACGAATTTTTTGAAGTTTTCCGGCAGGCGGTCGCTCCACAGAACGGTCATGTTCGGCTCCGGTGCAGGGCCTAAGTTTGTGAGCGTGTGCAGGAAACGGAAAGTCATCTTGGTGACCAAAGTGCGGCCGTCGCCTGCCATGCCGCCGAGCGATTCAGTAATCCAGGTCGGGTCGCCGGAGAACAGCTCGTCATACGACGGTGTGCGCAGGAAACGAACCATACGCAGTTTCATGACAAAGTGATCGACAAATTCCTGAATTTCGGACTCTGTGAACACACCGTCCATCAAGTCGCGCTGTGCGTAGCAATCAAGGAAGGTGGACACACGGCCAAGCGACATTGCCGCGCCGTTTTGCTCTTTGACAGCCCCTAAATATGCAAAATAGAGCCACTGGATTGCCTCTTTTGTGTTGGTTGCCGGGCGGGAGATGTCAAAGCCGTAGCTTGCCGCCATTGTTTTGAGTGCTTCGAGTGCACGGATCTGCTCGGACACTTCTTCGCGCAGACGAATGGTCGGGGAATCCATGATGTCAAACACGAGCTCTGCCTGAAGTGCTTTTTTCTTTGCTTCGATCAGGCGGTCAACGCCGTACAGCGGAACGCGGCGGTAGTCGCCGATGATGCGGCCGCGACCGTATGCATCCGGCAGACCGGTGATGATGCCGGCGTGGCGTGCTTTTTTCATCTCGTCGGTGTATGCATCGAACACACCGTCGTTGTGCGTTTTGCGATGTTTAAATACACGGTCCATCTCCGGTGTGGTCTGACGGCCGTATGCTTTGAGCGAGTTTTTCACCATGCGGTATCCGCCGAACGGCATGACAGCGCGTTTGAGCGGCGCATCTGTCTGCAAGCCGACGATGGTTTCGAGCTCTTTGTCGATATAGCCCGGCGCATGGGACGAGACGGTCGAGATTGTTTTCTCGTCGATGTCATAGACACCGCCGCGGCGGCGCTCCTCTGCCATCAGTTCGCTCACCTTGTTCCAAAGCGCAAGCGTGCGCTCGGTCGGCGGTGCCAAGAACGAACCGTCACCGTCATAAGGTGAATAGTTTTTCATAATAAAATCGCGGACATTGATGTCATCGCACCATTTGGAAGCAACAAAAACCATGAAAATCCTCCTGTGATTCAAGTATATTGCTTTGGTATAGTTGTGATATTTTTATCATACAATGCCCGGCGAGAAAAGTCAAATTTTAAGACCCCAAAATAAAAGCGGTTCTTTGCTTCTTTTCTGTGCGTGTGGTACAATAAAAAGAGAATCAAACGGAATGAGGATCATTACTATGGAAAACCTTTCAAATATCGGTGTCATTAAATTGGCAACGGACGAACAGACGCTTTCTGTCAGCGAATTGGAGGAATAATGAAAAGAGAGATTCCATTTTGGAATCTCTCTTTTCATTTATACAATTTGTATTATATAGGGTTAGCTTTCCGTTTTTTGAAGTAGTTGAAGAATGTCGTAAGCCAGCGCGGCAGGAAGCAGAGCACAAGACTGCTAATTCCGGACATAAGCAAGGTGTAAGAAAGCTGGAACAGATTGATCGAAAAACCGTCGTTATGTGCAAGCAGGGAAAACAGTGTTTCATTTCCCGAAAACCCGTACAGTGTAAGCCAGCTGCCGAAAAACCAGCCGAATGTGTAGGTGTAATAGCCGGCAGGTGATTCTTCCATCGACATGGGGAAGAATGAAACCACAAAAAAGAGGATTAAACCGATTCCGATCAATGCTGCAAGAAAGATTCGTTTGCGAATAAGGCGTCTCATAAAACACACCTCCTGATTTTTCCGAATGAATTGTTAGATTGGATGGAAATGAAGAAAAGACTGTTCAGTTGTAAGGTAAGCCGGAATCGATACAGGTCCAATTTGAATGTCAATTCCAGCTGTTAAATCTCCGATTGCAACAATTTCAAGATTTTGGCCGCGTGATGCAGATTTAGAGTAAGTAATAGTGCCGCGAGAGTGTTTCCATGTGCATAAAGAAGCACCTCTCAAAGTACTACCTGTAACTCGAGAACCACTATTTATAATGCAGCCATCTACTCCATAAAGGGTGTGCCACCACTTTGTGTAATCATATTTATAATCGATATCAATATAACAGATCCCTAAAGCGGGGATTCCAGCGAAAACACTGGCGCGGTTTGATCCTCTTTTTGTTTCTGTACTGGATCCAGGAGGAAGAGAGGAGCTTGATTGTGCCGGGATTTTGATTGGGACATTTTTTTCGCAAGACAAATTATTTTTATTGAGGAATTCGATAGCGGATTGTTTTGCGCTTGCTTTAAATTCTTCAATCGAAATATTTTTTTCACGTAATGCCTGCAACGAATCTTTATTTAACGTAATAACTGTGTTCTCTGATATTTGAATTGTCAATTCATTCGGTTCACTTACTTCTTCAGGTGTTAACGCATAAATATTTGTTCCGACTAAGAACCATATTGCGAGAGTGAGAGATAGGATAATCCTAAATTTTGACTTAATATACATAAATGTTCATCTCTAATCTTTTTGAAATCAATATTTATTTGTTGATTTGCTTTGTCATGCATTGGACTAATCCCACCTTTCTTTATTTATTAATTATATTATATGACAATTTTTCGAAAATGTCAATAAAAATATTGGAAATGATTATATAATACTATAAAATCATAAGTTTATCATTGCGTTTTTCTCTGCGATAAAAAATACGATGTTACAGTTTAAACATTCGCCGCCTTTGCTTCTTTTCTGTGCGTGTGGTACAATAAAAAGAGAATCAAACGGAATGAGGATCATTACTATGGAAAACCTTTCAAATATCGGTGTCATTAAATCGCTCTGCGAACGGCACGGCTTTTCATTTTCAAAATCGCTCGGGCAGAATTTTCTCATTAACCCGAGCGTGTGTCCGCGTATGGCAGAATTGGGCGGTGCAAAACCGGGTGTCGGCGTCATTGAAATCGGCGCGGGCTTCGGCGTGCTCACTGTGGAACTTGCCAAACGAGCGGACAAGGTCGTTGTGATCGAAATCGACGACAGCCTGTTTCCCGTTTTGAATGAAACGCTTGCGGGCTATGACAATATCAAACTTGTGCATTCCGATGTCATGGACGTCGATCTGCACGCGCTCATTCGTGAGGAGTTTGCAGGCATGGGGGTGTGCGTCTGCGCAAACCTGCCTTATTACGTCACCTCGCCGATTGTGATGCGTCTGCTTGAGGGACGTCTGCCGGTGGAGTCGGTGACTGTCATGGTGCAGAAAGAAGCGGCACAGCGGCTGTGTGCGCCGATGGGATCAAGACATTGCGGCGCGGTCACCGCGGCAGTGCAGTACTACAGCGAACCGGAAGTGCTGTTTCAGGTGTCCCGCGGGAGCTTTTTCCCGGCACCGAACGTCGATTCGGCGGTCATCCGGCTTTCCATCCGGAAAACACCGCCGGTAGAAACAGCGGACGAAGCGTGGTTTTTCAAAGTGGTGCACGCGGCGTTTTCTCAGCGGCGGAAAACACTGCCGAATCCGCTGTCCGCGTCGCTCGGCATCAAAAAACAGTCGGTGATTGACGCGCTTTCTTCCTGCGGCTTAACCGCCACCGCCCGTGCGGAGGAGCTAAGCCTTAGCCAGTTTGCATCCCTTGCGGACAAACTGCTGGAGGCAAGGGGATGAGCCTCGGGGTCTATATCCATGTGCCGTTTTGTGCGAAAAAGTGTCCGTACTGCGATTTTTATTCGGGTGCGTATTCGTCGCAGGCGGCAGAGGAATATGTCGAAGCGGTTTGCGCACGGATTCGGGACTGGATGGTTCCGGGCGAGCAGGTGGACAGCGTCTATTTCGGCGGCGGCACGCCGGGACTGCTCTCGCCCGCACAGATCGGAAAAATGCTCGACGCACTTTCTTCTCGGGCAGAGGTGCGCGGTGAAATCACGATGGAAACAAACCCGAATGTCGTGCGAAAAGAGCGGGTGCAGGAATACCGTGCGGCAGGGATAAACCGGCTGTCGATCGGCGTGCAGTCGTTTGACGATGGGGAGCTTTTGTCACTCGGGCGGGTGCATACATCCGCGCGCGCAGTTCAGGCCGTGAACGACGCGTATGACGCGGGGATCACGAATCTCTCGATTGATCTGATGCTCGGCACACCCGGTCAGACGATCGATTCACTTTCTGCGTCACTGCAAACCGCCGTGTCGCTTCCGATTTCGCATTTGTCATCGTATCTGTTAAAAATTGAGCCGGGTACGCCGTATGCGGCAGATGAAACGCTTTGCGACCGCTGTCCCGATGAGGACACGGCGGCGCAGATGTATTTAAAAACGGTCGAAACGCTCGAATCACACGGCTTTTTTCAGTATGAAATCTCGAATTTTGCACGTCCGGGATTTAAGAGCGTGCACAATTTAAAATACTGGCGGTGCGAGCCGTATATCGGCATCGGACCGGCGGCGCATTCGTGCGTAAACGGGCGGCGTTTTGCCTCAAAGCCGGACCGTGCACTGTTTTGTACAAACGCACTTGCCGGAACGCATGGTGACGTCGTCATGGAAGAGGAAATCGCCTGCGATGCCGAGGAAGTGCTCATGCTTGCCATGCGTTTGACAGAAGGCGTCGATGTTTTAGGCTATTGCAAACGGTTTTCGATGACTCAAGCATCATTCCTGCGCGCATTTAGTCCGTATGAACAAGCGGGCTATGTGGTACGGGATGGAAGCAGGCTTCGCTTTACACCGGAGGGCTTTCTCGTGTCGAATGCGATTCTTTCATCGGTGTTTGCAAAGCTTTCGATGTAATGCCGGAAGCTCCGGCAGTTGTTCAGCACGAAACGGCGGTTTCGTACTGCGCTAAAACGGCGTGCTCGATCTGGGCACGGTTTCCCTTGGAAATCGGGTGCACGATGTCGCGGTAGGTGCCGGATTCGTCCTTTCGGCTCGGCATGGCGACAAACAGCCGGTTCGGCCCTTCGATGACTTTTAGGTCATGGAGTGCGATCGCGTTGTCAAATGTGACGGAAACGATGGCGCGCAGCCGTCCGTCGTGCAGTAATTTGCGGATTCTCACATCTGTGATGTTTAACATGGTTGTTGCTCCGTTTCTCCGACAAAAGATGTTGTTCCGGATGGATGTCGGCAGCCGCCCGGTGATAACCACAGTGTTGGACAATTTGAAAACTTTTATACACCACCGATTCGAATGACAAAAAACGGTTTCTTTTTTTCAAAAGATGCACTATAATAAAAGAAAAACGGCAGAAAGAAGAATGAAATCATGAATGAGCCTGTCATGAGCCCTGCGCTCTTAAACAATAAAAAACATATCCATTTCATCGGCATCGGCGGATCGGGTATGTTTCCGATTGCACAGATTCTGCACGATAAAGGCTATTACCTGACCGGATCGGACAACAATGAAACCGATACGCTGGCGCTTGTGCGTGCGCTCGGCATTCCGGTCATGATGGGACAGCGCGCCGAAAATATTGAGGGCGCGGATTTGATCGTATATACCGCCGCAATCATGAGCGATAACGAAGAACTGATTGCCGCAAAAGCAAGCGGTGTGCCGTGCATTGAACGAAGCGTCATGCTCGGCATTCTCACCCAGTGCTATGACAATGCGCTGTGTGTCTGCGGCACCCACGGCAAAACGACGACATCCGCAATGCTCACCGAAATTCTGATCGACGCGGGACTTGACCCGACGGCAGTCATCGGCGGAAAACTCCCGAGCATCGGCGGCAACGGCCGTGTCGGAAAAAGCGAGCGCATGGTGTGCGAGTCGTGCGAGTTTGTCGATACGTTCTTAAAGCTCTCGCCGGATACGACGATTCTTTTGAATATCGACAACGACCATTTGGACTATTTTAAAACGATCGACAACCTGATTCACTCGTTCCACACGTTCTGTGCGATGACGAGCAAAGAAATCATCGCGTTCGGCGACGACGAAAAAGTCCGCCGTGCATTAGAGGGTATTGAAAAGCCGATCACGTTTTACGGTTATTCGGAAGAAAACGAATATTACCCGCAAAATATCGAGCTGCATGAGGGTATTCACACGACCTTTACGCTCATGCACAAGGGCGAAGCGCTCGGCGTGCTTGACTTACATGTACCGGGCAAGCATAACGTGCTGAATGCAACCGCGGCAGTCATTGCGGCAATGAAAGCCGGTGCGACCTTTGAACAGGCAAAACAGGGACTCGCCGTGTTCCACGGTGCAGGCCGCCGGTTTGAGGTACTCGGTCACGTTGGCGGCGTGACGGTTGCAGACGACTATGCCCACCATCCGACCGAGGTGCGTGCAACGCTCGAAGCGGCAAAATCGATGCATTTTTCGCGCGTAATTGCCGTGCACCAGCCGTTCACGTATTCGCGTACAAAAGCGCTTCTCAATGAATTTGCAGAGGTGCTGTCGATTGCCGACCATGTTGTGCTGTCGGAAATCATGGGCAGCCGCGAGAAAAATACGATCGGTATCTACAGCCGCGATCTCGGCGAAAAAATTCCGGGATGCGTCTGGTTTGACACATTCGATGAGATTGCCGATTACGTCGTAAAAGAAGCAAAGCCGGGAGATTTAATCATTACACTCGGCTGCGGTGATATCTATAAAGCCGCGAAAAAGATCGTCAAAGGACTTCACGAAAAGTTCGGCGAATAAGTAAATCGAATGAAAACAGCAGGGAACTTCCCTGCTGTTTTTTTATGCGTTTTTTTAATAAAATGCTTGACAAACAATACTATGCGGTATATAGTATAACGCAAAGGGAGGTATAGGATGGATATTCAATTAAAACGCGGTCTGTTGGATGTTTGCGTCCTTGCCGCAATTAAAAATGAGGATTCCTACGGGTATCAGATCATCAAGGATATGAAGCCGTATGTGCAGATCTCGGAATCAACACTCTATCCGATTCTGCGCCGGCTCGAAGCGGTATCTTATTTGACGGTTTGGACGGCAGAACACGGCGGTCGGCTTCGTAAATACTATCACATTACACCGCTTGGGCTAAAACGCATCGAGGATTTTAAACAGGAATGGAAAGAGATTGTTTCCATCTATCAATTTGTTGTCAGGGAGGAACAGGGAAATGACGAAGAATGAATTTCTGTCATCGCTTTCTCAAACGCTTGCCGAACTGCCGGAGCAGGATGTTGCGCAGTCGCTTGCATATTACAGTGAGATGATCGACGATTATATGGAAAACGGCATGACGGAAGAGGAAGCCGTGGAAACACTCGGTTCGGTGGAAGAGGTGAGTGCGCAGATTCTTGCGGATGTGCCGGTACAAGACCAGACCGAAGACGAACCTGCACCGAGAAAATCGATGGAAGTATGGAAAATTGTGCTGCTGATTTTGGGTTCGCCGCTTTGGTTTCCGCTGCTGATTACTGCGGCATCTGTCTTGGTATCTGTTTATGTTACAATTTGGGCAGTGGTGATATCGCTTTATACTGTGGTTGCTTCATTTGCAGCCGGTGCATTGGGCGGAATTCTCGGATGTGTTGCATTTGGCTTCCGTGCGGATGCCATTCAGGCGGTGCTCTTTCTGGGCGGTGGACTTCTGTGCGCCGGGCTTGCAATTTTCTCGTTCTTTGGCTGTAACCAGGTTGCAAAAGGTGTTGTTTGGCTGAGCAGAACCATGTGGCTGTGGATTGGACGTTATTTTTGGCGGAGAGGAGATGCAGAATGAGAACAGCAAAAAAAGTATGGTTGATTGTGGCAGGCGGTCTGGTGCTCCTTGGGCTCATCCTTTCTGTTTGTGCACTTGCGTATACGGGCTTTGATGTACAAAATCTTTCGACCGTTTTGCTTCAGGAGAAGATCACCGTGATCGATGAACCGTTCCAGAATATCCGCATTGAAGAAACGGAAAGTGATGTAGAATTTGTACTATCGAACGACAATACCTGCAAGGTTTCTTATATGGAAGGTGAAGGCGTTTCTCGTACGGTTTATGTGCAGGACGGCACATTGATTGTCAGACGGGAAGACGATCAAAAGTGGCTTGTGCGGATCGGTGTGTGGACACAGAAGATGAAAACAACCGTTTATCTGCCGAAGAATGCGTATGAATCGCTTTATGTACGCTCAGTAAGCGGCGATATTTTCGTTCCTTCATCGTTTTCCTTCACACTGGCAACGATCGAGAATATAAGCGGAAACATTCAATCAGCGGCAGCAATGGAAACAGAGCTGTTTGCGCGTACAGTGAGCGGCAATATCTCGATTGAGCAGGCGTCTCCGCAGACGCTCACGGCTATTACGACCAGCGGCAATCTGACTCTTTCTTCAATAACAGTTCGTGGCGAGGCGACAATGAAAACTGTAAGCGGTGATGTAAATCTCAAGCAGACCCGTGTGGAAAACGAGTTGTCCTGTTCGTCTACGAGCGGCAATGTGACGTTTGAACAGAGCGATGCCGGCTCCTTGCGTGTGGAAACCGTGAGCGGCGATGTATCCGGTACACTGATTTCGCAAAAGATATTTCAGGTGCAGAGCACCAGCGGCAATACAAATGTGCCGTTGTCGCAATCGGGCGGTATTTGTACAGTGACGACAATGAGCGGCGATGTGCATCTTTCCGTGGTGCCGGAATAAGTGCTTATATATCAATATCATTTCCTTCTCATAGTTGTATCATGAAAACAGCCTTGGCGTGTGCCAAGGCTGTTTTCTGCGTTTTGCATTCATTTTTGTTTTTCCCCTTGCGTTTTCTTGTTTTGCTTCGTATAATAAACGGCGAATAAAACAATTTATAAGGAATCAGAGGGGAAAAGAGATGAAGTTAACTTGTTTTGCACGGCCGCCATTCTTTTTAAGACGGCTTGTCATGATGCTTTTGGGTGTCTTTGTGCAGGGATTCGGACTTTCGTTTTTAATTATGATCGACTGGGGTACCGATCCGTGGACAGGATTTGTCATCGGACTGACAAAGCATTTTCCGATTTCCTACGGAAACTGTCAGCTTATTTGTGCGGCTGTACTGTTTTTGGTGATTATCGCGTTTGATATGAGTAAAATCGGATTTGGTACGGTCGGCAACATGGTGATCGTCGGTTATGTGGCGGACTTTTTCAGCGGACTTTGGACGCGGGTGATCGGCGAAGCGTTTTTTGACCAGCTTCTTTGGAGCGGGCTTTTGCTTCTTCCGGCGCTCGCTGTCTTTTTGGCAGGTGCATCCGCGTATCTGAGCGCGGATTTGGGCGGCTCTCCGTATGACGCGGTACCGTTTATTCTGTCTGCGCATATAAAGCGTATCCCGTTTAAATTTGTGCGCATGGGATGGGATGTAAGCTTTTTGGTGCTCGGATTTTTGCTCGGCGGCCCGATCGGCGTCATTACGATCCTGATTGCATTTTTCTTAGGGCCGGCAATCGCATGGTTCCAAAAGAAGCTCTCCGTGTTTTTTAAAGAAAAAGAAGCGGCTTAGGAGGCGAGTGTCATGAACGAACAGCTGCAATCGTGGATCTGGGTGGATGACGCAGTCTATCCAAACGAACAAACGACGTTTCTTTGTCATGCTTCTGACCGGACAAACAGTACTTATGCTGTTGCTGAATTTACGCATACATTTGCGTACGGCAAACCGGTCAAATCGGTGCGGCTTACTGTGTGCGGCGATACGTCGTTCCGGCTGTGGCTCAATGAGCAGTTTGTCGGAGCGGGTCCTGTCTGCGGCGGCGGTGATTTTTTGGAGGACCGTCCGCTTCCGAAGATGTATGCTAACACCTATGACGTTTCGGTTTGCGAGAATGCGCTTCGCTTTTTTGCGCAAGTACAGCTTTCGCCGGTTGTACTTTCTGACTATTCGCGCGGACATGGTGGATTTTGCCTTGCGGGTGTGGTCTGTTTTGCGGACGGAAGCACAGAGAGAATTTGTACAGATAATAATTGGAGCAGCAGAATCAACAGAAAGTATAAACAGCCGTACACGTTTGACAATACGATCAGTGAAACAGACTGGACGCCGGCAAAGCGGGTGGATGATATTTGGCATGCAGTTAAGCCGCCGATTCCAATGATGTGTGAGGAAAAGATTTTGCCGCAGGATCATGGGACAATCCGTGTGCCCGCGCATGAAACATGTGCGACAGAGGTGCTGTTTGACAAGATCTATGCAGGCTATGTGAATCTCACTGTCACCTGTCAGGGAACATGTAAGATTGTTGTGAAGTGCCGCGAGGTCAAAGACGGCGCTTATACGGCAGAAACGATTACGACGGCAAGTGATCTTTCCTATCGGAGTTTTCAGTTCCACAGCATCGGGCAGTATACGATTGAGGTCACAAATGAGAGTGACGATGTGTGCATCATAGAGCCGTCGCTGATTTTTACACACTATCCGGTGACGATGGAAGGTGCGTTTGACTGCAATGATGCAGAACTCAAAAAAGTGTACGACGTGTGTAAATGGACGCTTAAAAACTGCCGTCAGACGATTCACTTGGACAGCCCGCGGCATCAGGAACCACTCGCATGTACGGGAGATTATTATATTGAAACGCTGATGACGGCGTTTTGTTTTGGAGATTTGCGGCTGTCTGCGTTTGATGTGATGCGTACAGCCGATCTGCTCGTTCAGCAGAAGGGACGCATGTTCCACACAACATACAGTTTGCTGTGGGTGCAGATGATCAAAGAAGTCTATCAGTTTACCGGTGATGCTGGGCTCGTTTTTTATTGCAAAGACGCGCTGTGCCGTTTGCTCACACGGTTTGACGGGTATCTTGGCGACACTGGCGTGCTGGAACATGCGCCTGATTATATGTTTGTTGACTGGATGGTGGTGGATGGATTTTCTATGCATCATCCGCCAAAAGCGCTGGGACAGACCTGCTTGAATGCGTTTTACTATGGTGCATTGCAAACGGCTGCCGAGCTGTTTGCGGTGATTGACGACACAGAATGGGCGAACACCTGTGTTTCGCGGGCACAGCAGTTAAAACAGGCGCACAATCGCTGCTTTTATGATACGCAGCGGCAGCTTTATTTTGATGGGCTCAATACACCGACACATACGAGTGAGTGGCTGCCCGAGAATCCGGATAAGCGGTACTATTCCAAACACAGCAATACGCTGTCGGTGTTGTATGGATTGTGCGACCGCGAAACAGGCGTTTCGATTATGGAGCAGGTGGTAAACGACGACAGCCTGACCAACGTGCAGCCATATTTTATGCATTTTGTATTGGAAGCGCTCAAAAAAATCGGCCTCTTTGAAACATACGGTTTTTCTCTGCTTGATAAGTGGAAAGACGTGGTGCGCACCTGTGATAAAGGACTTCAGGAGGGATGGTACCGTCCTGAAGAGGGCTATGCGTTTGACTACAGCCACGCATGGGGTGGTACACCGGCGTATCAGATTCCTTCAATGATCTTAGGATTTGAGATGGTCGAGCCGGGATTTAAAACGATCCGCCTGCATCCGAAGCTGTTTGGCCTCGAATGGGCGCATGTTTTACTGCCGACGCCGTATGGAATGATTACCTGTACATTAAAACAGGGTGAACCCGCAGAGCTTTCTGTACCTGAGGAAATTCGCGTTTTGCTCGAAGAAGAATGTTGAAAATCGGCGGGAATGCCGTTTTACAATAAAGGAGGAAGCACAATGATCTTTAATGATTATGACCGGATCGTATTTGCGGGAGATTCTGTAACCGATATGGAAAGCGCACAGCCGGTCGGTGAGGGACTCTTTGACAATGTCGGCAGAAGCTATGTCCGCATCATCGAAAATATGCTGTCGGCAGTCTATCCAGAGGTGCATGTCCGTGTGACAAACGCAGGCATCGGCGGCAATACAAGCCGTGATTTGCTGGCGCGGTTTGACCGTGACGTCGTGCAGTTGAATCCCGACTGGGTGTCGATCTGCATTGGCATCAACGATGTGTGGCGCCAGTTCGACACACCTGCGATGCCGGATTATGCCGTATTTCCCGAGGAATACGAGCAGAATCTCGAAAAGATGATCGCGATGATCCCGAAAACGGTGAAAGGTGTGTTCATCCTGTCGCCGTATTATATGGAGCCGAACCGCGAGGATGCCATGCGTGCACGCATGGACGAGTATGTGGCAATTTGCAAAAAGCTCGCCGAAAAATACGGCTTCCGGTTCGTCGATTTCCAAGCGCTCTATGAGGATTACTGCAAAATCCGCCATTCCTCGTATATTGCGTGGGACCGCGTCCACCCGAATCAGGTGGGTGCAACCTTGATGGCGCGCGCCTTTTTGGCACAGTGTGACTTCGACTATGCGCACGAGGTGCAGAAATAAGAAAGGGATAAAAACACCCGTCTGTTCGCTTGAGCAGACGGGCTTTTTATGGATGGCGGTGCATTTTTTGATAAGCGCCGGGCGAACAGCCGAAACGGCGTTTGAACAGACGGGTGAAGTGACAGAGATTCATAAATCCGCACTGCGCGGCAGCTTCGCTTACGGATAAAAGCTGGTTAGTGAGCAGGTTGCACGCACGATTTAAGCGTGCCGAAATCAAGTCCTCTTTGGGAGATACGCCGAAGAAGGCGCGGTAGTACGCGTAAAACTGGCTTTTTGAAAGATTGACAAGCGCGCACATCTGCCCAGCGTCCCACGGCTCCTCGCAGCGGGAGAGAATGGCAAGACGCACCTGCCGAAACGGTTCAAACAGCGGGGAGACAGGCGCTTTGGCGGTTGTTTGCTCGCGGGAGAGTGAGAGGAATAAGCCGCGCAGCAGTGTATCGGACATTTCGTCAAACCACATGTCTTTCGTCAGACATTCTGCCTGAATCTGAGCGAGCACATGATCGATGTGCTGCGGGTCGGACGGATAAAACAGCGTGCAGGTGGGCAGTGTGTAGATCGACGGCTCCGGCGCGCTGAAATGAACATAGCTGTTTAAAAACACACCCGGCGCAAAATAATCCTGGCAGGCATCGGGCGGATACAGAATACATGCGCCGGACTGCGCGGTCTGCGTACCCGTGGGGAGCACGACGGTCATCGGCGATAAAAAGAGCAGAAACAGCCAGTCGCCGCTGCCGTTCGGACGGAAAATCCGGTCGCCGTCGGGATTTTGCCGTCCGGCTTCGCAATAGTGAATCGTATACAATGTGCCGCCTCCTTTTTAAATCTGAGGATAACGAAAACCGGAGAAAAAGTCAAGAAGTTCGGAGAAAATACACTTTGAAAATGCGTGCATATCAGATAAGATAAACACAGAACATCATCCGAAAGGGAGAAAGAGCATGAAGAAACCAAAGAATCCAATCGTCCCGGGCTGGTATGCCGACCCGGAAGCGCGGTGTTATGAGGGAAAATACTATATTTATGTGACCAGATCGTTTACCGACTACAAAGCGCAGATGAATCTCGACGCGTTTTCATCGGTTGACGGCGAACATTGGGAAAAACATGAGGGTATCATTCAGATGGAGGATTTTCCGTGGGTGTGGCGTGCTGTTTGGGCGCCGACAATCATCGAGAAAAACGGCAAATACTTTTTGATCTTTGCAGTCAACGACATTCAGAGCGATGCGGAAGAGGGTGGACTCATCATCGCCGCATCCGATTCGCCGGCAGGTCCGTTTACAAAATGGATGGACGGCCATTTGATCGACCGGTTTATCAATGGTGCACAGCCGATCGACGCACATCTGTTTAAAGATGACGATGGTACCGTGTATCTGTACTACGGCGGATGGAAACACTGCAACGTGGCAATCA
The DNA here is from genome assembly GCA_949299455.1 of uncultured Oscillospiraceae bacterium. Taxonomy (GTDB): domain Bacteria; phylum Bacillota; class Clostridia; order Oscillospirales; family Ruminococcaceae; genus Paludihabitans. Next base: position 70,337 of record CASGAN010000001.1, on the reverse strand, counting down.
TGAACGAGGAAATGAACGGATTTGTTCCGATGGCGGACGGCTCGATTTTTAAAGAGATTACACCGGACGGCTATGTGGAAGGCCCGTGCATGCTCAAACGAAACGGCGTCTATCACTTCATGTGGTCGGAGGGCAACTGGGGCGACGGCTCCTATCGGGTGCGCACCGCTGTGTGCGAAACGCCGTTTGCCGTTACCGGTACACCGCACACGATTCTCTCTGCGCAGGAAGGCGTGGCAGAAGGACCCGGTCACCACGGATTTTTGCAAGTGCCCGGCACGGATGACTGGAAAATCGTTTACCACCGTCGCAATATCGGCGACAAGGAAGCCGGAAACCGGATGCTGTGCATCGATGATTTATTGTTTGACGGAGACCGGATCGAACCGGTTTTGATGACGTGAGATTGAACAGGAGGAATGAACAATGAAACAGGCAACGCTTCATTTGGATGCATCGTTTGTGCTCTCGTCAGTGGACAAACGAATCTACGGCTCATTTATCGAACATCTCGGCCGTGCGGTCTACGAGGGCATTTATGACCCGGGTAACACATTGTCGGACGAAGCCGGGCTGCGGCAGGATGTGGTAAAGCTCGTGCGTGAGCTGGGTGTTCCGGTGGTACGGTATCCGGGCGGAAACTTTGTGTCGGGCTATCGCTGGGAGGATGGTGTCGGTCCGAAATCGGAACGTCCTGTCCGGCCGGAGCTTGCGTGGAACGTGATTGAAACGAACGAATTCGGCTTAAACGAATTTGCACATTGGGCAAAACAGGCTGATACCGAAGTGATGATGGCAGTAAACCTCGGCACGCGCGGACCGGAGGATGCCAAAAACCTGCTCGAATATACAAACTTCAAAGGCGGTACATACTACAGCGATCTGCGCCGCAAGCACGGTGTGGAGGAGCCGCACAACATCAAGCTGTGGTGCCTCGGCAACGAGATGGACGGCCCGTGGCAGATGGGACACAAAACGGCGTATGAATACGGCAGAACCGCCGCTGAAACCGGCCGTATCATGAAAATGCTCGATCCGTCGATTGAGCTCGTCGCATGCGGCAGTTCGAACATCGATATGCCGACCTTTGCATACTGGGAGGACACGATGCTCGAGCAGTGCTATGACCAGGTTGACTATGTGTCACTGCACCAGTATTACAGCAACGCGGACAACAAAACAAGCGACTTTCTGGCAGGCAGCGTCGGCATGGATCGTTTTATTTCGTCGGTGACGGCAATCTGCGACTGTGTGAAAGCCAAAAAGCGCAGCAACAAAACGATCAATCTGTCGTTTGACGAGTGGAATGTGTGGTTCCATTCGAATGCAGCCGATGCCGCACTCGAACGCTGGCAGAAAGCACCGCATCAACTTGAGGATATCTACACGTTCGAAGACGCACTGCTGGTCGGCAGTCTGCTCATCACGCTGCTGCGCCATGCGGACCGCGTGAAAGTGGCGTGCCTGGCACAGCTTGTCAACGTTATCGCGCCGATCATGACATCGAAAACAAGTGCATGGCGGCAGACAATCTTCTATCCATTCTACTATGCAAGCCGTTATGCGCGCGGCGAAGTGCTCAATACATTGGTGCAGTCGCCGGTTTATGACAGCCGTTATGGCGATGCGCCGTTTTTAGATGCGGTTGCTGTCAAAGACGACGAGGCAGAAGCGCTCACCATTTTGGCAGTGAACAAATCGCTTGACGATTCGCTCACATTCACCTGTGACCTGCGTCAGTTTGCAGGCTACACCGTGACCGAGCAGATTGCGCTCGAGCATGACGACTTAAAGGCAGTCAATACGGAAGAACAGCCCGACTGCGTGTCACCGCGTACAGTACGCACTGCGTCGATTTCGGACGGACGGCTCGAAGTTGTGATGGAACAGCACAGCTTCCAGATGATCCGCTTGACGAAAAAATAAAAGTAAATGAAAAAAGGTCATGTGGATTTTCCACATGGCCTTTTTATAGTTGTTGAAAGTTTCCCATCAGCGCGTGTCAGTTGCTATTGTTTTTTTGCTCTTTGTGAACCGGAACAGAAGCACGACCCGCGTGCTTTGGCCGGCCCTGCAAAAGCCACGAAATGAGAATGCCGAAGCCTAAGAATGCAAAGCCGCAAACCTCCAGCCAGAAGAACGGGTGATTGAAGTACCGTAAAAACGGGTACATCGTGAGCATGTGCTCCGGCAGTCCTGCCGACATGATGTAGTTTGATCCCCAGTTGATATTTAAGATGTAGACGAGCGTAAACACAATATTGCCGCAGATGAGCGCAGGAATCGTGTCGCGCGCATAGACGTGATACCGCATGACGATGAGCAGATAGAAACTCACAATAATCATGAAGTGGTGGCTGATGATGAATTGATAGAAAATATAACGGTCAAACACGCCGGTGACGTTCGGCCAGATCATTGCGGGTACTGGCCCGATGATCGTGTAATAAAACACAATACGGTAAAGCTTTCGGTTGTTTGAAATGAGAATGTACATTAAAAGATAGCCGGTGATGAAACAAAATTCGAGCGGCAGATGGCGCTTGATCGAATATTCGCCGACGAGTATAAGTCCCACGTAATAAATGGTCATGTTTGCAAATAAGATTGCGGCGCAGGATGCACAGATGATTTTTTTCGTTTTGTGCTTCATTGCACGCAGCGGCCGGCGAAAGATGTATAGCAGTAAAATGGCCGCAATGACAATCAGTGTGAGCGTCCAGTGCAGTGGACCGAACAGCTCCATCGGGGTACCGCCCTGTTCTGAAAAAAAGGTCATAAGAAAACCTCCGAAAGAGTAGAGTGTTTTTTCTACATTATAATAGTACGATAATGTGTTTTATTATAATGCGTTTTAAAAAGAAAGTCAAATCCTGCGGAAATTTGCCTCAAAATAAGATGAAAAAATCGTATAGCAAAATGCACAAAAAAACGCGAAAAAATTTTTGAAATTCTTTGCCCGAACGCTTGCTTTTTTCCTGCGGATATAGTAATATAGTTGAGGCAAGACTGCAACAGATATGCGATGAAGCGGGAGGTTGCCGCACAGTGTGCGGGTTTTTCCGTGGAGTATGTCCGATTTTAAACCGGGCGACACTTAATTTCAAAACAAAAACGTAACTGCAATATCCCTGTGCGTGCACGGATGTGATTGCGTTTTAGGTTATGGATTGGCACCCTTTACCCGGAAAAACTGTATAGTTTTTTCGGTGTTTTTATGTAAAAAGTACGAAACACCCGGGTGCGTGTTTGTTTTTAGATTGAGGTCATGTCCCCCAACGAATACTATTAGGAGGCGATGACAGTGGCAGTCAAGGAGAAAATCAGAATCAGACTTAAAAGTTACGACACAGCTCTGATCGACGCAGCGGCAGGCAAAATTGTGGAGACCGCAAAACGTACCGGTGCGAGAGTTTCGGGTCCGATCCCGCTCCCGACCGAGAAAGAAGTCGTGACAATCCTTCGCGCAGTCCATAAATACAAGGACAGCCGCGAACAGTTTGAGATGAGAACTCACAAAAGACTCATCGACGTGCTCAGACCGTCCCAGAAGACCGTTGAAGCACTTCAGGGTCTGGAACTTCCTGCTGGCGTAGATATCGAAATCAAACTGTAATTTCGGTTCACGCGAACAGGTCATGTTGGCCGAAGGTCAACCAATAACCTACACATAGGAGGAAACAAAGATGAAAAAAGGTATCATCGGCAAAAAGATCGGCATGACGCAGATCTTCGATGAGAGCGGCAAAGTCATTCCGGTTACTGTTGTTGAAGCAGGTCCGTGCGTTGTCGTTCAGAAAAAAACAGTCGAAAACGACGGTTACAATGCAGTTCAGATCGGTTTTTCCGATAAGAAAGCATCCCGCGTTAACAAACCGCAGCAGGGTCACTTCGCAAAAGCTGGCGTCGCTGCAAAACGCGTGCTCAAAGAGCTCCGTCTTGATGACATTGACAGCGTAAACGTTGGCGACCTCATCAAAGCAGACATCTTCGCAGACGGCGAATATGTTGACGTAACCGGCACAAGCAAAGGTAAAGGCTTCCAGGGCACAATCAAACGCTGGAACGGCGCTCGCTTAAAAGAGACACACGGTACCGGCCCTGTCCACAGACATGCAGGTTCCATGGGCGCTTGCTCGACCCCGTCGCGTATCTTCAAAGGTAAGAAAATGCCGGGTCACATGGGCGCTGAGACCGTAACCGTTCAGAATCTGGTTGTTGCAAAGGTTGACGCAGAAAACAATCTGCTCGCAATCAAAGGCGCTGTTCCGGGCCCGAAAGGCGGCACGGTCGTTGTATTCAACAGCGTCAAAAAAGCATAAGGAAGGAGGAAGCGTAAATGGCTAACATTCAAGTATTGAACATGGCTGGCAAAGAGGTAAGCACCATCGAACTTTCCGATGCAATCTTTGGCATCGAGCCGAACACCGCAGTGATGCACGCAGCAGTTGTCAACTATCTTGCAAATCAGCGTCAGGGCACACAGTCCACACTGACTCGTACAGAAGTTTCCGGCGGCGGCAGAAAACCGTGGAGACAGAAAGGCACCGGCCACGCAAGACAGGGTTCCATCCGCGCTCCGCAGTGGACACACGGCGGCGTTGCACTGGGTCCGAAACCGCGCGATTACAGCTACTCCTTGAACAAAAAAGTCAAACGGTTAGCACTGAAATCCGCACTGTCCTCCAAAGTGGCTGAGAACAACCTCGTTGTTGTTGACAGCATCACCATGGACAGCTTCAAAACAAAAACAATCGTTGAGATGCTTGCAGCTCTCAATGTGACCGGCAAAGCACTCATCGTTCTGCCGGAAGTTGATGAGAAAGTCATCAAAAGCGCAAACAACATCGCAGGCGTGAAAACCACTCTGGTCAACACCCTGAACACCTACGACGTCCTCAACTATGACAAATTCGTCGTTGTTGTGGATGCAGTGAAGAAAATCGAGGAGGTGTACGCATAATGGTAGCGCACGACATTATCATTAAGCCAATTATCACCGAGAAATCGATGCAGGGCATTGCAAACAAAACCTACACCTTTAAGGTTTCAATCAATGCAAACAAAATCGAGATCGCAAACGCTGTTGAGACTGTTTTCGGCGTGAAAGTCAAAAAAGTCAACACCATGCGTGTCAAAGGTCATTTAAGACGCCAGGGCAGAAGCGAAGGCTACACTGCTGACTGGAAAAAAGCGATCGTCACTCTGAAAGAAGATTCGAAAGCAATCGAATTCTTCGAGGGCATGATGTAAGAACCCCTTGCATCACCCGAGGTGATGTATGAGCGCAAAGGCGCTCGCTAAACCGTATAAAGGAGAAGTGAATCAACCATGGCGATTAAGTCATATAAACCGACAAGCCCGGCAAGACGTCAGATGACTGTCACCGATTACACCGGTTTGTCGAAGGTTGCACCGGAAAAATCTCTGCTTGAACCGCTGAAGAAAAACTCCGGCCGCAACAGCTACGGCAGAATCACCGTTCGTCATCGCGGCGGCGGAAACAGAACAAAATATCGTGTCATCGACTTCAAGAGAAACAAAACCGGCATGAATGCTGAGGTTATGACCCTTGAGTACGATCCGAACCGTTCCGCTCACATCGCGCTCATCAAATATGAGGACGGCACAAAAGCATACATCCTCGCTCCGAACGGCCTGAAAGTAGGCGACACAGTTCGCGCTGGCGAAGATGCTGATATCAAACCGGGCAACGCACTTCCGCTGTCTGCAATTCCGGTTGGTACCGTCATCCACAACATCGAGCTGTATCCGGGCAAAGGCGCTCAGCTGGTTCGCTCGGCAGGCAACATGGCTCAGCTGATGGCGAAAGAGAACGGCTATGCACTCGTTCGTCTTCCGTCCGGCGAGCTCCGCAATGTGTCCGCAAGATGCATGGCATCCATCGGCCAGGTTGGCAACGTTGACCACGAGAACGTTTCGATCGGTAAAGCTGGTAGAAAACGTCACATGGGCTGGCGTCCGACCGTCCGCGGTTCTGTCATGAACCCGTGCGATCACCCGCACGGTGGTGGTGAGGGTAAATCCCCGATCGGTCGTCCGGGCCCGGTTACCCCGTGGGGCAAACCGACACTGGGCTACAAGACCCGCAAGAAACACCACCCCTCCAATAAATTCATTGTGAAACGCAGAAACGACAAGTAATTGAAAGGAGGCAAAAACTGTGGGCAGAAGCGTTAAAAAAGGACCTTACGTACAGCCGGTCCTTTTAAAAAGAGTAGTTGAGATGAACAAAACCGGCGAAAAACGCGTACTCAAAACATGGAGCCGTTCCTCCACGATTTTCCCGGATTTCGTTGGTCATACATTCGCGGTTCATGACGGCCGCAAACATGTTCCGGTTTATGTTACGGAGGATATGGTAGGCCACAAACTCGGCGAGTTTGCACCGACCAGAACCTTTAAAGGACACGCCGGTTCGAAAACATCGAATAACGGAAAGTAAGACCGGAAGGAGGATTATAACACATGGAAGCAAGAGCTTATCTTAGATATGTTCGCATAGCTCCCCGCAAGGTTCAGATCGTGCTTGATCTGATCCGCAACCAGCCGGTCGATAAAGCTATGGCGATCCTGAAACACACACCGAAGGCTGCAAGCGAGTGTCTTGAAAAGCTTTTAAAATCGGCTATCGCCAACGCAGAGAACAATCACAACATGAACAAAGAGGATTTGTTTGTGTCTGAATGTTTCGTATGCCCGGGCCCGATCCTCAAACGGATCAGACCGAGAGCGCAGGGCCGTGCGTTCCGCGTTCTGAAAAGAACATCGCACATCACCCTCGTCTTAAAGGAAAAGGAATAAGCTGAAGGAGGTAAACTATGGGACAGAAAGTAAACCCACATGGACTTAGAGTGGGCGTTATCAAAGACTGGGATTCCCGCTGGTTTGCAAATAAGAGCACTTTCGGCGATACACTGGTTGAAGATTACAAAATTCGTGAATATCTGAAAAAGACATTGTTTGCAGCAGGCGTTCCGAACATCGAGATCGAGCGTGACGCAGCAAGAGTCCGCATTCACATCCACTGCGCAAAACCGGGTCTGGTTATCGGCAAAGGCGGCGCAGAGATCGAGAAGCTTCGTGCAACACTCGAAGCAATGCTCAACAAACCGGTCATCGTCAATATTGTTGAGGTCAAACAGCCGGATCTGTCGGCACAGCTCGTTGCTGAGAGCGTTTGCGCACAGCTCGAGCGCCGTATCTCGTTCAGAAGAGCGATGAAACAGGCAATTCAGCGCACCATGCGTTTGGGCGCAAAAGGTATCAAAATCCGTTGCGCAGGCCGTTTGGGCGGTGCAGAGATCGCACGTGCAGAGGTTTACCACGAAGGTACCATTCCGCTGCACACCCTGCGTGCTGACATCGACTATGGCTTTGCAGAAGCAGACACCACCTATGGCCGTCTGGGCGTCAAAGTCTTCATCTACAAAGGCGAAGTTTTGAAAGGACAGCTCAAAACTGCTCCGAAACTGCCGGAAGAGAGAGAAAGAAGACGCGACAACCGCAGACCGAGAAGACCCCGTGAGGAAGGAGGAAACAAATAATGCTGTTACCAAAACGCGTAAAATTCCGTCGTCAGCAGAGAGGCCGTATGACAGGTAAAGCAACCCGCGGCAACTTTGTTTCCCACGGTGATTTTGGACTGCAGGCTCTTGAGCCGGCATGGATCACTTCCAACCAGATCGAGGCAGCTCGTATCGCAATGACCCGTTACATCAAACGTGGCGGTCAGGTTTGGATCAAAATTTTCCCGGATAAACCGATCACTGAGAAACCGGCTGAAACTCGAATGGGTAAAGGTAAAGGTTCTCCGGAATACTGGGTAGCCGTTGTAAAACCGGGCAGAGTGATGTTCGAAATCGGCGGCGTATCCGAGGAGCTCGCAAGAGAGGCTATGCGTCTTGCTATGCACAAGCTCCCGATCAAATGCAAGTTTGTAACGAAGGAAATGACAGGTGGTGAGCAATAATGAAAGCGAATGAAATCCGTGAACTTTCGCCGGCAGAACTGAACGAGAAGCTGGCATCGCTCAAATCTGAGCTTTTCAACCTCCGCTTTCAGCTCGCTGTGAATCAGCTCGATAACCCGATGCGCATCGCAGCAGTGAAACGGGATATTGCTCGTGTGAAAACCGTTATTCGTGCGAACGAATTAAAGAGCGAGCAGTAACGGAAGGAGGATCATATAAGCTATGAGCGAAAGAAACCTCAGAAAAACAAGAGTCGGTATCGTCGTAAGCGATAAAATGGATAAAACCTGCGTGGTCTCCATCGCAGACAACGTGAAACACCCGCTCTACAAAAAAATCATCAAACGCACAATCAGACTGAAAGCGCATGACGAAACAAATTCCTGCGGCGTCGGCGATCGTGTTATGATTATGGAAACCCGTCCGCTCTCCAAAGACAAAAATTGGCGTGTGGTCGAGATCATTGAGAAAGCGAAATAATTTGCGCTTTTAACCTTAAAAGGAGGAACGCACTGTGATCCAGATGCAAACTTACCTGAAGGTCGCTGACAACACCGGCGCAAAAGAACTGATGTGCATTCGTGTGTTGGGCGGTTCCAGAAAAAGGTATGCTAACATTGGCGATGTCGTTGTCGCATCCGTTAAAAAAGCTGCTCCGGGCGGCACGGTGAAAAAAGGCGACGTCGTGAAAGCAGTTATTGTTCGTTCGGCAAAAGGCCTGCGCCGTGAAGACGGCTCCTATATCCGTTTCGACGAGAACGCTGCTGTTATTATCAGAGAAGACAAAAACCCCAGAGGCACTCGTATCTTTGGGCCGGTTGCAAGAGAGCTTCGTGACAAAGACTACATGAAGATCCTCTCCCTCGCACCGGAAGTGCTGTAAGGAGGTCATAGGTTATGAATACGAAACTGCACGTAAAAAAAGGCGACACCGTATGCCTGATGACCGGTAAATATTCCGACAAATTCGACGACAAAGGTAACCGCAAAACTGCAAAAGTCCTCGAAGTCAGCCCGAAAGAGGGCAAAGTCATCGTTGAGGGTATCAACGTTGTGTCCAAACATGTCAAACCCAGAAGAATGGGTGAGACCGGCGGCATCGTGAAAGCAGAAGCCCCGATCTATGCTTGCAAAGTAGCAGTTTACTGCTCCAAATGCAAAAAACCGGTTCGCACCGGTGTGAAAATGGACGGCGACAAAAAAGTCCGCGTCTGCAGAAAATGCGGCGAAGAAATTAAGTAAGGAGGAAGCATTTCGTGGCAAGACTCAAAGATTACTATGTAAAAGACGTAGCCCCGGCTTTGATGAAAAAGTTCGGTTATAAAAGTGTCATGCAGATCCCGAAGCTTAATAAAATCGTCGTGAACGTTGCTTGCGGTGAAGCAGGCAGCAACTCGAAAATGATGGATGCGATCCTTTCCGACCTTTCGAAAATCACCGGTCAGAAACCGGTTATCACAAAAGCAAAGAAATCCATCGCAAACTTCAAACTTCGTGAAGGCATGAACGTCGGCGCAAAAGTAACACTGCGCGGCGACAGAATGTATGAATTCCTGGATCGTTTCTTCAACGTTGCGCTCCCGCGTGTCCGCGACTTCAGAGGAATCAATCCGAACTCGTTTGACGGCCGCGGCAACTATTCCGTGGGTGTCAAAGAGCAGCTCATCTTCCCGGAGATCGATTACGATAAAATCGACAAAATCCGCGGTATGGATATTTCGTTCATCACAACAGCAAAAACAGACGAGGAAGCTCGCGAGCTTTTGACCCTGATGGGCGCACCGTTTGAGAAATAAGAGGGAGGAAACATATCATGGCAAAAAAATCTATGGTTAACAAACAGCAGAGAACGCCTAAGTTTTCCACCCGCGCCTACAACAGATGCAAAATCTGTGGAAGACCGCACGCTTATCTGCGCAAATACGGTATCTGCCGTATCTGCTTCAGAGAGCTTGCTTACAAAGGTCAGATCCCGGGTGTGAAAAAAGCCAGCTGGTAAACGAGAGCAAAGGAGGTTGACGGTATGCAAATCACCGATAGTATTGCAGATTTGCTGACACGCATCAGAAACGCGAACACAGCAAAACACGACACGGTCGATGTTCCTGCATCCAACATGAAAAAATCCATCGCTCAGATCCTGGTCGATGAAGGCTACATCAAGAGCTTTCAGGTGATTGATGATGGAAAACAGGGTATTATCCGTATTACACTCAAATACGGTGAAAATAAAACACCGGTCATCAGCGGTCTGCGCAGAGTGTCCAAACCGGGCCTGCGCATCTACTCCGGCAGCGAAGAGATGCCGAAAGTGATGAAAGGACTTGGAATCGCGATCGTTTCCACGTCGAAAGGTGTTATGACAGACAGAAAAGCTAGACAGGAGAACGTTGGCGGCGAAGTGCTCGCGTTCGTTTGGTAAGGAGGGTATTAAGGAATGTCTCGTATTGGCAGAAAAGAAATTGATGTTCCCTCCGGCGTTGACGTAAAAATCGACGGCAACGTTATCACAGTGAAAGGTCCTAAGGGAACGCTCACAAGACAGCTCCACAAAGATATGATCGTGGAACTCGAGGGAAATGTTTTGAAAGTTTCCCGTCCGAGTGAGAATAAAATGCACAAGTCCCTGCACGGCTTGACCAGAACACTGGTCAACAACATGGTCGAAGGCGTCACAAAAGGCTTCACAAAAGAGCTTGAGATCCAGGGCGTCGGCTACCGTGCTGCAAAACAGGGCAAAGACCTTGTCATGAACCTGGGTTATTCGCACCAGGTCATCATGCCGGAAACAGACGGCATCACAATCGAAGTTCCGGCACCGAACAAAATCGTGGTAAGCGGCGCAGACAAACAGGCAGTTGGCCAGTTTGCAGCAGTCATCCGCGAGAAACGTCCGCCGGAGCCGTACAAAGGCAAGGGCATTCGCTACGTTGGTGAGTATGTCCAGCGTAAAGAGGGTAAAGCCGGTAAAGGCTCGAAGAAATAATTAAAGGAGTGAAGAAGCTATGGTGAAAAGCTTTAACAGCAATGAGCAGCGGCTCAAAAGACACCGCAGAGTCCGTGCGAAAATCTCGGGTACTGCACAGCGTCCACGCCTGAACGTATTTCGCTCGAACAAGCACATTTACGCACAGCTGATTGATGACGTAAATGGTGTGACACTGGCATCTGCGTCCACAATGGACAAAGGATTCGACGGAAACGGCAGCAACAAAGAGGCTGCACGCAAAGTCGGTCAGGCAATCGCAAAAGCTGCGGCTGAGAAAAATATCGAAGTTGTCGTATTCGACAGAGGCGGTTATCTGTATCACGGTCGTGTAAAAGAATTGGCTGATGGTGCTCGCGAGAGCGGCCTCAAGTTTTAAACGAGGAGGTTATTCGTTTGGCTAAAATTGATGCAACAACACTGGACTTGAAAGAGAACGTTGTTTCGATCAACCGTGTTTCTAAAACCGTAAAAGGCGGCCGTATTTTCAAATTTGCAGCGCTTGTCGTTGTTGGTGACGGAAACGGCATTGTTGGTTTCGGCATGGGCAAATCGGGCGAGGTTCCGGATGCTATCAGAAAAGGCATCGAAGACGCAAAGAAAAATCTGATCAAAGTTTCTCTCAAAGGAACTTCGATTCCGCACGAGATCATCGGCGCATTCGGCGCAGGCAGAGTTCTGCTGAAACCGGCTCCGGAAGGCACAGGCGTTATCGCCGGCGGCCAGGTTCGTGCCGTTGTAGAAGCAGCTGGTATCACCGATATCCGTACCAAATCGCTGCGTTCGAACAATCCGTGCAACGTTGTCAGAGCAACCATGAACGCACTGGCAAATCTGCGCACTGCTGAAGAAGTCGCTGCAAAACGCGGTAAGACTGTTTCGGAAATTTATCGTTAAGGAGGCGGACTTTCATGGCAAACACAGTTACAATTAAACTCGTCAAAAGTCTCGCCGGCAGACAAAAAGCTCAGATCGAGACTGCAAAGTCGCTGGGCCTTCGTAAAATCGGCGATGTGACAACGCAGCCTGCAAACGCTGCAACACAGGGCAAAATCTTCAAGATTTCCCACCTCGTCGAGGTAACAGAATAATTAAGGAGGTGCGCGCACATGAAACTGCATGAGTTATCACCTGCAGCAGGTTCCACACACGTTGCAAAACGTATTGGCCGCGGTCACGGTTCCGGAAACGGCAAAACCGCAGGCAAAGGTCACAAAGGCCAGAAAGCTCGTTCGGGCGGCGGTGTGAGACCGGGATTTGAAGGCGGCCAGATGCCGTTACAGAGACGTGTTCCGAAAAGAGGATTCGTCAACATTTTTGCAACCAACTACGCGATCGTAAACATCGGCGACCTTGAGGCAAAGTTCGAAAACGGCGCTGTCATCGATGCTGAGGCTCTCAAAGCTTGCGGACTCGTCAAAAAAGTCTGCGATGGTGTGAAAGTTCTCGGCAACGGCGAACTCACCAAGAACTTTACCGTAAAAGCTGCTGCTTTTTCGGCTTCTGCAAAGGAGAAAATCGAGAAAGCTGGCGGAAATGCAGAGGTGATCTAAGGTGTTTACGACCATCCGAAATGCATTTAAAAACCCGGATTTAAGAAAACGGCTGTTGTTCACAATTGTGATGCTCGTCATCTTCCGTTTCGGTTCTGCGATCATTGTTCCGTTTGTAAGCGGATCGGCGCTCAAAGATCTGGTCGGTGACGGCAACAACTTCTTCGGACTGCTCAACACCTTCTCGGGTGGTGCGTTTGCGAATGCGACAATCTTTGCATTGTCCGTTTCGCCGTACATCACCGCTCAGATCGTGATTCAGCTTCTCACCGTTGCAATTCCTCCGCTGGAGCGGATTGCAAAAGAGGGCGAGGCAGGCCGCAGAAAGCTCGACCGGATCACTCGTTTTGTGATGATTGGCATGAGCCTGTTGCAGTCGTTCGGTTATTACACCCTTTTGGTAAGCCAGAATGCAATCGCATCGGAGTACTTAAAAGGCGGTATGAAATATTTTGTGATGGTTGTCATTATGTTCGTATTCACAGCCGGTGCTTGTGCCGTGGTGTGGATCGGTGACCAGATCACAGAAAAAGGACTTGGCAACGGTATTTCGATTATCCTGTTTGCCGGTATTCTCGCAGGACTTCCGTCCAACATTGATATTTTGATCAACAAATTCATGGAAGGCGGAATCAACTATGTGATCGTTCCGATCATTCTGTTAATCTTTGCAGCAATGATCGTGTTCATCATCATCATGACCGATGCGGAGCGCCGGATTCCGGTGCAGTACGCAAAACGCGTTGTAGGCAGAAAAATGTACGGCGGTCAGAGCTCGTTTGTACCGATTAAGGTCAACCTGAGCGGTGTTATGCCGATCATCTTTGCTTCTTCGCTTTTGTCGATTCCGAGCACCATCGGCGCATTTGCAAACCCGGCGCCGGGCGGATTCTGGTACAATGTTCTGTACTGGCTGTCACCGTCGCATTGGTTCTACGGTATTTTGTATTTCATTCTGATTATCGGCTTCAACTTCTTCTATGTTACGATGCAGTACAATCCGATTGAAATGGCAAACAACATTAAAAATAACAACGGTGCGATTCCGGGCATCCGTCCGGGCAAACCGACATCGACCTTTATCAGCAAAGTCATCAGCAAGATTGTGTTGATCGGTGCGTTGTTCCTTGGTATCATCGCAGTATTCCCGATCGTGTTCAATGCAATCTTCAGCATTCCGGTTGCGCTTGGCGGTACCTCGATCATCATCGTGGTAGGCGTTGCTCTTGACACGATGAAACAACTCGAGTCCCAGCTGCTGATGCGTCACCACAAAGGATTCTTGGAATAAGAGTTTTTTTAAGAAGAAAGGTGAGCGTATGAATCTGATTTTGTTAGGTGCCCCTGGTGCCGGTAAAGGCACACAGGCGGAAGTTATTTGCGACAAGCTTTCGATTCCGGCGATTTCGACCGGCAATTTGATTCGCGAGGCAATCAAGAATCAGACAGAGCTTGGCATGGCAGTCAAACAGTACATTGAAGCAGGGCAGCTCGTTCCCGATGACGTTGTGATCCAAATGGTGAAAGAACGTCTGGCGAAAGACGACTGCAAAAACGGTTTCATTTTGGACGGCTTCCCCCGGACAGTGCCCCAGGCCGAAGCACTTGACAAAATGGGAATCATCATTGATAAGGTCATCGATATTGAAGTGAGTGATGAGGAGATCACCAAACGTCTTTCGGGACGCAGAGTCTGCGAAGGCTGCGGTGCTTCCTATCACACCGCCTTTAAACCGACGAAAGTCGAAGGCATCTGCGATAAATGCGGCGCAAAAACAGTGCTGCGCACAGACGATCATCCGGACACCGTCAAGGAACGGCTGAACGTCTATCATGCGCAGACCGAGCCGCTGATCGCTTACTATAAAGCGCAGGGTAAGCTTTATCCTGTCGAAGGGCAGGACGAGGTTGCGGATACATCCGCGTTAACTCTGAAAGCGCTGGAGGCGTGAGAATATGGTTATTCTCAAAAATGCACATGAAATTGAGAAGATGAGCGAAGCATGCCGGCTGTCGAACGCGGCATTGTGGGCGGCAGAGCCGTTCATGAAGCCGGGCGTTTCCACAAAGGAAATCGACCATGTGATCCACCAGTTCATCGTCAAAGCGGGGGGGAAACCTTCGTTTTTGGGATACGGCGGATTTCCGGCAAGCGCATGTATTTCGATCAACGATCAAGTGATTCATGGCATCCCGTCCGCCAAAACGATTCTCAAAGACGGCGACGTCGTCAGTGTGGATGTCGGTGCTTATTATAACGGCTTCCACGGCGACAACGCCTATACCTTTGAGGTTGGGACGGTTTCCCCCGAGGCAAAAAAACTCCTCGAGGTCACAAAAGAAAGCCTTTCACTGGGCATTGCGCAGGCAAAACCCGGCAACCGGATAGGTGATATCGGCCACGCGATTCAGGAATATACCGAGTCATTCGGATATGGAGTCGTGCGGGAATATATCGGCCACGGTGTGGGAAAAGACCTGCACGAGGACCCGGAGGTTCCGAATTTCGGCAATCCCGGCAGAGGGATGCGGCTGGTACCCGGCATGACGCTGGCGATCGAGCCGATGATCAATCTTTCGGGCGCGGGTGTTCGCCAGCTTGCTGACGGATGGACCGTTGTGACGAAATCGGGAAGTATCTCTGCACACTTTGAACACACGGTTTTGATTACCGAAACCGGCGTCAAAATCCTGACCGTTCATTAAGTTAGGAGGAACACTGTGCAGTTTACAGAAGGAATGGTTGTACGGTCGATGGCCGGACATGACAAAAATCGTTTTTATGTGATTGTCAAAATCGAAAACGAAAGCGTGTTTATCGCAGACGGCAAGCGCAGAAAGGTCGAAGATCCGAAGCGTAAAAATCCGCGGCACCTGCACAAGACAAACACGATCCTCACGAAAGCCGAAACCGAAACAAACCGAACACTCAGGCGTGCACTTCACCCGTTTAACTACGGCAGCGAAGAGAACGCTAACACGCAGGGAGGTAACCCGCTTGTCTAAACAAGATGTCATCGAAATTGAAGGCACCGTGGTTGATGCGTTGCCGAATGCACAATTCAAGGTAGAACTTCCAAACGGCCACACAATCCTGGCCCACATTTCCGGCAAGCTTCGGATGAACTTCATCCGCATTCTTCCCGGCGATAAAGTTACGGTGGAAATGTCCCCGTATGATTTGACAAAAGGACGCATCACATGGCGTTCGAAATAATCAAAGTTTGATGCAAATGCCGGAAATTCCGGCAAACCGTGAAGGAGGTAATTTCAAATGAAAGTAAGACCTTCGGTAAAGCCAATATGTGAAAAATGCAAGGTTATCAGACGCAAAGGCCGCATCATGGTCATTTGCCAGAACCCGAAACACAAACAGCGTCAGGGCTGATTGCCTTGATTAAACGTGCTCACACTGTATTGGAGGTGCAACTTAATGGCTCGTATAGCCGGTATTGACCTGCCCAGAGAAAAAAGAGTCGAGGTCGCTCTGACTTACATCTTTGGTATCGGTCCGAAAACAGCAAGAGACATTCTCGCAGGAACAGGAATCAACCCGGACACCCGTGTGAAAGACCTGACAGAAGACGAGGCATCTTTGCTGAGAGATTATATTGACAAACACTGCATCGTTGAGGGTGATCTCCGCAGAGAAACCGCACTCAACATCAAACGTCTGATCGAGATCGGCAGCTACAGAGGAACCCGTCACAGAAAAGGTCTCCCTGTTCGTGGTCAGCGTTCCAAAACAAACGCTCGTACACGCAAAGGTCCGAAAAAGACAATTGCTAACAAGAAGAAATAAGGGAGGCTAACGCATATGGCACCAAAAGCAACAGCAAAAAAAGTTGTTCGCAGACGCCGCGAGCGCAAAAACATTGAGCGCGGCGCAGTTCACATTCAGTCTACCTTTAACAACACCATCATCACCATCACAGACGTTCAGGGCAACGCAATTTCGTGGGCAAGTGCTGGCGAAATGGGATTTAGAGGTTCCAAAAAATCCACACCGTTCGCTGCACAGACTGCTGCTGAAAAAGCTGCAAGAGCTGCGCAGGAGCACGGCTTGAAAACTGTTGAAGTGTATGTCAAAGGCCCGGGCTCGGGACGCGAAGCTGCGATCCGCGCACTGCAGGCTGTCGGTCTGGAAGTTTCCATGATCCGTGACGTAACACCGATCGCTCACAACGGCTGCCGTCCGCCGAAAAGAAGACGTGTCTGATTGTTGTGAAACAAACGCTGCGTGAAACACGCAGCAGTGACTAAACCAGGAGGTGTAACCAGTAATGGCAAGATATACGGATGCGGTTTGCAGAATGTGCCGTCGTGAGGGCGCGAAACTGTTCCTCAAAGGCGAGAGATGCTACTCGGACAAATGCTCCTTTACTCGCAGAGCTTATGCACCGGGCCAGCACGGTCAGAACCGCAAAAAGATCTCTGAATATGGCATTCAGATGAGAGAAAAACAGAAAACAAGACGTTACTACGGCATTCTCGAGAGCCAGTTTGAAGGTTACTTCAACGAGGCAGAGCGTCAGCCGGGTATGACAGGCGAAAACCTGCTGCGTATTTGTGAGTCCCGTCTTGACAACATCGTTTACAGACTGGGCCTTGCAACTTCCAGAGCAGAGGCAAGACAGCTCGTTGTTCACGGTCATTTCAACGTAAACGGCAAACGCGTGGACATTCCGTCCTACCAGGTAAAAGCTGGCGATGTCGTTTCTGTTGGTGAGAAACTGCGTGCAAGCGACAAACTCAAAGCAATCGTTGAAACCTGCGGCGCTCGCCCGGTTCCGATGTGGCTTGATATGAACAAAGAAACATATGAAGCAAAAGTTGTTCGCCTGCCGAACCGTGAGGACATCGACCTTGATGTTCAGGAACTCCTGATCGTCGAGTATTACTCGAAATAATTAGAAGCTGTACGACTGATTTTTTACAGGGAATGGGTCATTCAGTGCAGAACATGACTGCAGACAGGAGGGTTTTAAATGATTGAAATCGAAAAGCCAAGAATTGAGACGGCCGATATCAAATCGGACGGCACATACGGAAGATTTGTTCTTGAGCCGCTTGAGCGTGGCTATGGTACCACACTGGGCAACAGCTTAAGACGCGTACTGCTCTCCTCGCTTCCCGGCGTTGCGGTAAAATCCATCAAAATTGATGGCGTGCAACACGAATTCTCGACCATTCCGGGCGTGAAAGAGGACGTAACGGAAATCGTTTTGAATATCAAAAGCCTGACCGCAAAAATCTACGGCGATGCACCGAAAACGGTTTACATCGAAGCAGAGGGTGAAGGCGAGGTTACTGCCGGCGATATCAAAGCAGATTCCGAGGTCGAGATCTTGAATCCGGGCATGCACATTGCAACACTCGGCGAAGGCGCAAAACTCCACATGGAGATTGTCATCGACAGAGGCCGCGGCTATGTTCCGGCTGAGCGCAACAAGGCTGAGATGATCGCAAGCATCGGCGCGATTCCGGTCGACAGCATCTACACACCGGTTTTAAAGGTAAACTATACGGTAGAAAACACACGTGTTGGTCAGATTACAGACTATGATAAACTGACGCTCGAGGTATGGACCGACGGAACAATTTCCGCAAAAGAGGCTGTATCTTTGGCTGCCAAGGTTCTGAATGAGCATCTCAATTTGTTTGTCGATCTTTCCGAGCAGGCAGCAAATGTTGAGATAATGGTTGAAAAGGGCGAAAACCCACAGGAAAAAGTTCTCGAGATGACTATTGAGGAGCTTGACTTGTCTGTACGTTCCTTCAACTGTCTGAAACGTGCGGGCATCAACACGGTGGAAGACCTGATCAGCAAGTCTGAGGAAGAAATGATGAAAGTCAGAAACCTCGGCAAAAAGTCTTTGGAAGAGGTCATCGCAAAACTCCGTTCGCTCGGATTTGACCTCACTTCCGACGATGAATAAGCGGGCAGACCGGCTTTCTCCGGCGCTTTGATGACACACCATTACATCAAAGCCCCCGCCGATTCGGCAAAACAATGCTTAAACCAGTAAGGAGTGAATTTCAATGGCAGGAAGCAGAAAACTGGGCAGAACCTCTGATCACAGAAGAGCAATGCTCCGCGCTATGGTCACCTATCTCCTGGAGACAGGCAAGATCGAGACCACAGTGACCCGAGCAAAAGAGGTTCGCGCAATGGCTGAGAAAATGATTACGCTCGGCAAAAACAACAATCTCCACTCCAAACGCCAGGCATTCGCCTATATCACAAAAGAAGAAGTTGTGAAAAAATTGTTCGACGAAATCGCACCGAAATACGCAGACGTAAACGGTGGATATTGCCGGATAATCAAAATAGGTCCGCGCCGCGGCGATGCAGCAGAAATGGCTGTAATCGAGTTGGTATAATATCAGATTGCGAAAAAGCACCCGAGCAGGGTGCTTTTTCTGATTGGAGGAAAATCATATGAATATGAGCGAAAAACAGCAGAAATACGCGGAACTTTTGGTAAAGCTCGGCGTCAATGTGCAAAAAGATCAGGAACTGGTCATCCAGTGTGCACCGGATGTGGCACCGTTTGCGCACCTTGTCGCAAAAGCGGCATATGACTGCGGCGCACGTGAGGTCATCGTCCACTTCCGCGACGATAAATTAAGCCGCCTGCGCTACGAATATGCACCGATGGAAGTGTTCGAGAAGATTCCTGCTTGGGAAGCGGAGAGCATGAACTACTATGCCGCACGCGGTGCCGCATTTTTGAGCATCGTTTCCCAGGACCCGGAAGCATTGAAAGGGATCGATTCTAAGAAGATGATGGCGCGTACCATTGCGGCACACGAAGCATTCCACGGCTACTATGACCGCATGGATAAAAATGAACTGCAGTGGTGTGTGGCAGCGGTACCGTCTGTGGAGTGGGCAGTGCGTGTGTTCCCGGACAAATCGGCGGACGAAGCCGTCGAGGCGCTGTGGGAGGCAATTTTTGCGGCAACCCGCGTCGAGGAAAACGGTGAGGAGCTGTGGCAGAAACACGGCGAACTGCTCGCAAAACGGTGTGCACTGCTCAACGAAAAGCAGTTTGTATCGCTTCGCTACCAAAACAGTCTGGGCACCGATTTCACGGTGGGACTCGTAGAAAATCACGTCTGGGCAGGCGGCAGTGACAAAACGGTACAGGGTGTACCCTTCTTTGCGAATATGCCGACGGAGGAAGTGTTCACGATGCCGCACTGCGAAAAAGCAGAGGGCGTGCTCAAAAGTGCACTGCCGCTCTCGCATAAGGGCAGCATGATCAAAAACTTCACGCTTCACTTCCATGAGGGTCAGGTCGTCGACTGCCATGCCGAAGAGGGTGAAGAAACACTGCGCATGATCCTCGACACCGACGAAGGCTCGAAACGGCTCGGCGAGGTTGCACTCGTACCGTATGATTCGTCGATTTCGAACACGGGCATTCTCTTTTTGGAAACGCTGTTCGACGAAAACGCGTCGTGTCACTTTGCGCTCGGCCAGTGCTATCCGAACAATATGAAGGGCGGCGAGTTCATGGAAAAAGAAGAACTTCGCAGCCGCGGCGGTAACAATGCGAAAAACCACGTCGACTTCATGGTGGGTACTGCGGACTTGACGATCACAGGTATCGACAAGGACGGCAACGAGACACTTCTCTTCAAGAACGGAAACTGGGCGTTATAATACAATCTGATATTACAATTTGTATTGTAATAAGAGGCGAAAACATGCCAATCGAAGAAAAAATTCTGATCGGTGCACTCGTGGTGCTCCTGCTTGCACTCGTCTGGGCGGCTGTGGTGCTTGTTCGGTTTTACCGCACACAGCACTTTGTCTGCCCGGAATGCGGCGCTTCATTTCGGCCGACGCTTTTTAAAATGATTGTTTCCACGAATGCGGTCGAGGGCAAAGTACTGCGCTGTCCGCATTGTCAAAAGCTTGTCTATGTAGAGCCGGTGAAAAACGAACCGCCGGACAAATCAGAATAAGCGAAAATCCCGTCTGACCGGATTCCCGGTCAGACGGGGTTTGTTCATATCAAAAAAGTTTAGACGTAAGGAGTGAAGTTATTCTCCGTCGTAATAGGGGACATCGGCGGATTGCGGATAGACTTTGTTAATACCCATGCCCCAAACGCCGATTTTGTCGGAATCAGGGTAGACTGCAATATCGATATCATGAACCACATCGAAATCAATGTAAACGAGTTTCTCTGTTTTAGAGCAGTTGGTCAGCTTGTGGGCGCCTTCCGGACCAGTCGGAAAGAACAGGAAATCGCCCGCAGAAACTTTTCGCTCACCGGTGGGCGTTTTTAAGATTCCTTCTCCGCTGATGATATAAAAGGTTTCCTCGTTTTTATGATGATAGTGATACGGATAGGACGATTTCATCGGCGGGACTTCATAAACACTGACAAGCGTATGTTTGGCACCACCAAAGGGCACAAATTTGCGTCGGTCATATTCATAGTCTTCATGCTCGCATTTATGGCTGGCTTCCAACGCTTTGATGTTGGCATGCTTGATTTCGCTCATATGTTTTTCTCCCTCCGTGCAAAAAATTCAACTGACCGACCGCTTTTTGTAAAACAGAAGCTGTGGGTCTGCGCCGCCGCATCCGTACTCACTTACGAGCAGAAACGTTTCGTCGCAAACCACGCCGTAACACCGCTCACTGTCGGGACGCTCGATCTGATTTCCAAAGTAGACACGGTTCTCCGTAAGGAACGGAACCGCCGTCTTATTCGGGAGCGGATAGGAGAGATTCACATACCCGCCACTGAGCAGATAGAGCGTGTCAATGTGCAAATGCGGGAGTCCGAGCGCGTTGATCTCGTCGATGAGCTGTTGTTTTAGGCGGCATAAATCCGCCATACCGCCGCGTTCGACAGATTCGGCGGCAACGCATGTTCCGCCGAACGGATGTCCGTTTGTCTTGATACAGCCGCCGCATTCTGCTTGTTTTACACACTGCGTGCAGCAGTCCGTTCCACAGATGGTTTGCATTGCTCATTCCTCCTGTGCGTTTTTGGAAATCGCCTGTTTGTAGTCCTCGTAATACGAAACAGAGTCGGGATGACCGGCGTAGGCGATCGTGCCCGGCTTGTTCATGATGCCGATGTATTCATACACAAGAATTTCGTCTACATAATCGCAGATCGCATCAATCTGGTGCGTCAGGCGGTCGATATCCGCGGGAATCAGCGCCGATTGATAGACCGTTCCTTCAAATGCAAACAGCTCGACATCCGCCCAGAGTGCGGCGCGTCCAGCTTTGTCGTGTGCCTTGCGCAGTGCATCATAAAACGCACCGGTTTGCTCGGGCGTTGTTTTCTGCACGCCGACTTCATCCTGATAGGCGATGATATCCACGTCGAGCGAAGTAAGCTGCTCGACATAATGTTCGTCTGCATGAAGACGGCAGGTGCCGTACGGTGCAATCATCGTTTTGAGCCCGGGTGAAAGGGTGTGCGCAAATGCACTGTAGCGGTTTACATAGTCGATGAATTCGTCCGAAAAATACGGATCAATGCACGTTTCGTCCGGATAATACCAGCCGTAAAACGACGGATGTGTGCCGTATCGCTGATAAAGCGTGCGCATGGCATCAAATGCCCGTTCGGTCACGGCTTCACTCGTCATGTTTTCTTCCGTGTGCGTCCAGATGCCGTAAAATCCGACGGACATGAACACGCGCATGTTTAACCGATCCGCTTCGTCAAGCATCACGCCGATCGGATCACTGCACACAAAGTCCGACGGAAACGGAAAAGGCCCGTCTTCAAAATACGATTCGGAAAAATCGTCGTCTTTTAAGGAAGTGAACGTGAGGACAAGATATTTCATTCCAAGCTCTGCCATTTCGCGGAGCTTTGTGCGCCACTGTTCCTCCGTCCACCGGCGGCAGACCGGGTTTAAGTATTTGCCTTCCAGACGATTGTGGTGGCAAAATTCAAACCAGGAGCCGGTGATTTGTTTTCTCATGATAATCCCCTTCTTTTTCTCGCGTTTTACAGCGAAGCGGCCAGCTTATCGAGCGTCTTGTCGTTTTCGACGTTTGCATAAGCGACACCAGTGAGCGTTTTGCGCACCAAGCCGGTGAGCACCTTGTTCGGGCCGCATTCGATAAAGCGTGCAGCACCTGCTGCCTGCATTGCGTTTAATTCTTTGACAAACTGCACCGGAGAAACGAGATGTGCTGCCAGGTAGGACGGCATATCGGACGTGTCAGTCAGCAGTTCGCCGGTGAGGTTTGAATAAAAGTCGATGTTCGGTGCAGAGAACGGAATCGATGTGATGGCAACTTTGAAGTCGTCGGCTGCCGGCTGCATGAATTTCGAATGGAATGCTGCGCTGACGGCGAGTTTTGCGGTGCGTTTGCCCATTGCGGTGAATGTTTCGATTGCACGGTCGACTGCATCTGCTTCGCCGGCAATAACGGTC
This sequence comes from uncultured Oscillospiraceae bacterium, assembly GCA_949299455.1. Taxonomy (GTDB): domain Bacteria; phylum Bacillota; class Clostridia; order Oscillospirales; family Ruminococcaceae; genus Paludihabitans. The sequence goes on along the minus strand of CASGAN010000001.1, from coordinate 47,374 downwards.
TGTGCCGGGGAGTTGTAGTTGACCGGAATGACAAAGCCTTCGGTCTGTTCACAGACAGCAGTGATTTCCTCAGCAGAAAGACCAAGTACTGCGCACATTGCACCGTTTTGATTCTTTGCGCATTCGCCCATGGCACGTGCACGTTCGCGGATGACACGGAATGCGTCCTCAAGTGTGAGCATGCCGGCCGCTGTCATTGCGGCATATTCACCGAGCGAGTGACCGGCAACCATGTCCGGGGAAATGCCCAGCGATTTGACCGCTTCGAGCGCGGCAAGCGAGGTCGCCATGATTGCAGGCTGAGAAATCTCGGTTTTGGCGAGTTCTTCGGCCGAATATTCGGTGCAGGCTTTCAAAAGATCAAAGCCTAAAATCTCGCTGCCCGTTTTAAAAATTTCGTTTGCGGCAGGAAAGCGCGCAGCGAGTTCCGCGCCCATGCCCGGATACTGAGAACCCTGTCCTGCAAATAAAAAACAAGTCTTTTCCATAAGAAAAACGTCCCCTTTATAAAAAAATTTGATTATATTACAACACATTTAACCGGTTGTGTCAAATTTCATGCGGATTCAGATTGACAAAGACCGCAAAAACCTTTAAAATTATAAAGATAACATTGACATAAAAACGGCAATTTTGCTTGTCTTTAAAAAAGTATACCACAGCCAAAAAGCGGATTGCAACCGATGTCAATTGATTTTCAAAAAGAATCTTGAAGGAGGAGAACAGTGTGGGCATTCGAATCATTGGAACGGGATACGATGTGCCGGAAACGATTGTGACAAACGAGGATTTTGCCAAGATTGTCGATACAAGCGATGAGTGGATCACAACGCGCACCGGTATCAAAACCCGTCACATTGCAACCGGTCAGACACTCGGCTATCAGATGGGGGCGCGTGCGGCGCAGATGGCGCTTGACGATGCCGGCATTTCGGTCGACGAGATTGACCTGGTGATTGGAACCACCTGCACCCCGGATTATTTAACGCCGTCGCTTGCGTGCATGGTTGCAAATGAGCTGGGCGCAAAAAAACCGGCCTGTGTTGAAATTAACAGCGCGTGCGCCGGATTTGTCTATGCGCTCGATATGGCAAAACGGTATTTAAGCGACGACGATTACCGCAATGTTTTGATTGTGTCAAGCGAGCTTCTTTCCAAAATGACCGACTATGAGGACCGCTCGACATGTGTGCTGTTCGGCGACGGCGCAGGTGCCTGCGTCGTGACAAAATCGGACGCGCCGTTTGTGAGTGAACTCGGCTCCGATCCGACCGGCGGCAAATTTTTGTTTGCCCGCGGTGTTACGCCGGGCAACCCGTTTTCCGACGAGCCGTTTGACCCGGAGTCGGACGGATTTGCAAAAACCGCGCCGCACAAGCTCCACCAGGATGGCCGCGAGGTCTATAAGTTTGCAACCCGTGCAATGCCGGCGGCAGTGAAAGCAGCTTGCGACAAAGCAAAGATCGCACCGGAGGAACTCGACTGGGTCTTTTCCCATCAGGCAAACGCCCGGATTTTGGAAACGGCGGCGAAAAACTTAAAAGCGTCGCTTTCGAAATTCTATATGAATATCGCGGATTTTGGCAATATGTCGAGCGCATGCATCCCGGTTTGTCTGGCGCTTGCACAGCGTGAGGGCAAGCTTGTCCGCGGACAGAAGCTGTGCACTGTCGGCTTCGGCGGCGGTCTTGTGTACGCAGCAGCAGTATTTGAATGGTAAAGGAAATACAGATAAACAAAGAATAGGAGAGATTCAAGATGAGAAAAACAGCGCTTATTACAGGTGCATCGCAGGGCATCGGTGCCTGCATCGCAAAACGGCTTGCAGCAGACGGATTTAACATCGCAGTCAACTGCCGTTCGCAGGCAGAAGTAGAAAACGGCGGCCTCGAGGTCAAAGCAGCGTGTGAGGCGCTGGGTGTTGAGGCAGAGTGCTTCATTGCAAGCGTTTCGGACTTTGCCGCATGCGAAGAGATGGTCAAAGCAGTGAAAGCTCGTTTTGGCTCGGTTGACGTCCTTGTCAACAATGCAGGCATCACAAAAGACGGTTTGATTGCCCGCATGAGCGAGGAACAGTTTGACATCGTTGCAAGTGTCAACTACAAAGGCGTGTTCAACATGATCCGCCACGTCACACCGGTCATGATGAAACAGAGAAGCGGCCGCATCGTCAACGTCACAAGCGTTGCAGGTCTTTACGGCAATGCTGGTCAGATGAACTACAGCGCATCGAAAGCAGGCGTTGTCGGCATGACACTGACCGCTGCAAAGGAACTCGGTCCGAGAAATATCACCGTAAACGCCGTTGCACCGGGCTTTATCCAGACCCCGATGACCGACGTGCTCGACGAGGAATACAAAAAAGCAATCAAAGAGCAGATTCCGCTGCGCCGTTTCGGTCAGCCGGAGGAAATCGCAGGCGCTGTATCGTTCTTGGTGTCTGAGGATGCTTCCTATATCACCGGACAGGTCATCGTCATCGACGGCGGTATGCCGATGTAAGAAAACAGCAGTTTGGCTGGAGGTTTGAATGCAATGAGAAGAGTAGTCATTACAGGAATGGGCACAGTCAGTGCAACCGGTTTGACTGTGGAAGAGTTTTGGGCAAACATCAAAGCCGGAAAAAGCGGCATTTCCCTGATTGAGGGATTTGACACATCGAACTATGATGTCAAAGTGGCGGCAGAGGCAAAAAACTTTGATCCGCTCAACTATTTTGATAAACGCGAACTGCGTCGTACCGACCGGTTCAATCAGTTTGCACTCGTGGCAGCGGATGAAGCCGTCAAAGACTGCGGCACCGATTTTAAAGATCTCGATCCGTTCCGTGTCGGCTGTATTGTCGGCAGCGGCATCGGCGGCTTCCATTCGATCGAAACAGAATACCGCAAATTCATGGAAAAAGGCGGCAGCCGTGTGTCGGTGTTCTTTGTACCGATGATGATTATCAACATGGCAGCTGGCAGCATTTCGATGAAATACGGCTTTAAAGGCATCAACTATGCACCGGTCACCGCATGTGCAACCTCTTCGCACGCAGTGGGCGAGGCATTCCGTGCAATCCGCAACGGATACTTGGACGCTTGTGTCACCGGCGGCTCGGAAGCAGCAATCATCGAATTTGCTGTTGCAGGATTCGACAACATGAAAGCGCTCAGCCATGCGTCCGATCCGGCGCGTGCATCGATTCCGTTCGACAAAGAGCGTGACGGCTTCGTTATGGGCGAGGGCGGCGCAATTCTCGTGCTCGAGGAACTCGAGCATGCAAAAGCAAGAGGTGCGAAAATCTATGCGGAAGTTGTTGGCTACGGTGCAACAGGCGACGCATATCATATGACAAGCCCGGATCCGGAAGGTGCAGGCGCTGCAAAAGCTATGCAGCTTGCGTGCGAGGAAGCAGGCGTTTCGACCGACTGTGTCGACTATGTCAACGCACACGGCACCTCAACAGGATTAAACGATAAATACGAAACAAAAGCAATCAAAGCGGCATTCGGCGATCATGCAAAAGAGCTGGCAGTCAGCTCCACGAAGTCGATGACCGGCCACCTCTTGGGTGCGGCAGGCGCAATCGAAGCGATCGTCTGTGCAAAAGCGCTCGAGGAAGGTGTGATTCCGGCAACAATCGGCTACAAAACACCGGATGAGGAATGCGATCTTGACTATGTGACCGAGGGCCCCCGCGAAAAAGAGATTCACTATGCGATCTCTAATTCGCTCGGCTTCGGCGGCCACAACGCAAGCTTGCTGTTTAAAAAATACGAGGATTAAAAGGAGCGGCACTATGGCAGAGCTTAAACTGAATGTAGAGGAAATCAAAGCGCTCATGGCAGAAGCATCCCGCCTGGGACTTCAGAAAGTAAGCCTCCAGCAGGACGGCTTTTCGTTGAAAATCGAGGGCAAACAGCCGGTTGTCGTTGCCGCTTCCGAGCAGGCAGCACCGGTGGTGCTCTCCTCCGCACCGGCAGCAGCACCGGCACAGCCGGCAGCCAACACTGAGGAAGAAGTGACCGGCACACCGGTTCTTTCGCCGATCGTCGGTACGTTTTATTCGAAACCGGCACCGGACAAAGAGCCGTTTGTCAAAGTGGGCGATACGGTCAAAAAAGGCGACGTGCTGTTTATCATCGAGTCGATGAAGCTCATGAACGAGGTCAACAGCGAGGTTGACGGCGTTGTCACGAAAATTCTGGTGGAGGACGGCCAGGGTGTCGAGTTCCATCAGCCAATTCTGATTGTGGAATAAGGAGGAATGCGCGATGGCATTGTTGAATCAGGAGCAGATCAAAGAGATTATTCCGCACCGCGATCCGTTTTTGCTCATCGACGAGGTCGTTGAGATGGAGCCGGGCGTTCGCGTTGTGGCGAAAAAATACTTAAAACCGGACGAGTTCTGGTTTAAAGGCCACTTCCCGCAGGAGCCGGTACAGCCGGGTGTGCTGACGGTTGAAATGCTTGCACAGGCAGGCGCTGTGTGTGCGTTGTCCCTGCCGGAGAACAAAGGCAAAATCGCTTATTTTGCAGGCATCGACAAAGCAAAATTCCGCAAAAAAGTGGTGCCGGGCGATACGCTCACACTCGAGGTGGAGATCATCAAAACACGCGGCAGCATCGGTGTCGGCAAAGCAACCGCTTCGGTTGACGGAAAACGCGCAGTCACCTGTGAAATCACGTTTGCCATCGGCGCGTGATGCGGGGGAGCTGCCATGTTTGATAAAATTCTGATTGCGAACCGCGGCGAGATTGCGGTTCGGATTATTCGTGCATGCCGTGAGCTCGGCGTGCGCACGGTGGCAGTGTTTTCGGAGGCTGACCGCGGTGCACTGCACGCACAGATTGCCGATGAGGCGATCTGCATCGGCCCAGCTGCCACAAAGGACAGCTACTTAAACGTCAAAGCAATTCTGGCGGCATGTGAACTGACTGGTGCCAATGCCGTTCATCCGGGATTCGGCTTTTTGTCGGAAAACTCGGCGTTTGCAAGAAACTGTGAACGCTGCGGTGTGGCGTTCATCGGTCCGAGCGCAGAGTCGATGGATTTGATGGGCGACAAGGCAACCGCAAAACAGACGATGAAAAATGCAGGTGTTCCGGTCGTTCCGGGCTCGGACGGTGTGGTCAAAACCGTCGAGGAAGCGAAAAAAATCGCCGCAGAGATCGGCTATCCGGTGATGATCAAAGCATCGGCGGGCGGCGGCGGACGCGGCATCCGGCTTGTAAACCGTGAGGAAGAGCTTGAGCCGTCGATGATTCAGGCACAGCAGGAAGCGCTGTCGTTTTTTGCAAACGACGAGGTCTACATTGAAAAATTCATCGTCAATCCGCGCCATGTCGAGATTCAGATCTTGGCGGACGGATACGGCAACGTGGTGCATTTGGGCGAGCGTGACTGCTCGATGCAGAGAAGAAACCAAAAGGTGCTTGAGGAATCGCCGTGTCCGATCATGACGCCGGAGCTTCGCGCAAAAATGGGTGAAGCAGCGGTCAAAGCGGCAAAAGCATGCGGCTATAAAAACGCCGGCACGATCGAATTTTTGCTTGCAGAGGACGGCAACTTCTATTTCATGGAGATGAACACTCGTATTCAGGTCGAGCATCCGATCACCGAGCAGGTGACCGGCATTGATCTGGTGCGTCAGCAGATTCTGATTGCATCGGGCGAGCCGCTTTCGTTTACACAGGATGATGTGCATCTGACCGGACACTCGATCGAATGCCGCATCAATGCCGAGAATCCGGACTTCGGATTCCGTCCGTCTCCGGGCAAGATCACCGCGCTCCATATGCCGGGCGGCCCGGGTGTGCGCATCGACAGCGCTGTGTATCAGGGCTTTACGATTTCGCCGTATTATGATAGTATGATTGCAAAGCTGATTGTCTATGCGCCGAACCGCGAAGAGGCGATCAGCAAGATGAAATGGGCGCTTGCCGAATTTTTGGTTGAGGGCGTCGATACGAATATTGATTTTCAGCTCGATCTGCTGCGTGACCCGAACTTTGCTTCGGCAAACTACGACATCGGCTATCTCGGCAGAAAATTAAAAGCAAAAGCAGACAAACAATAACACGCACACCCGTGCGGATTGACAGGAGGCGACCGGGTTGCTTGAAGATTTATTCAAGGTAGTAAAATTTCGTGCGGAAAACGATACCCGTGCGGAAAAGAAAAACAAGGTAAATATTCCGCGCGATTTGCTGTTTCAGTGTCCGCGCTGCGGCAACGCAATGTTTATGGACGATTTTGTCGGTGCGGCAAAGGTGTGTTCAAACTGCGGCTATCATTCGCGTCTGACTGCGAAAGAGCGGCTTGACATGACGATCGACAAAGGGACGTTTGTTGAGTATGACGCGAACATGACGAGCAAAAACCCGATTGATTTTGACGGATACGAGAAAAAAATCGCACAGCTTCAGGAAAAAACAGGACTGCGTGATGCGATTCTGACCGGCGAGTGCAACATCCGCAATAAACACTGCGTCATTGCTGTGATGGACTCGCACTTCATGATGGCGTCGATGGGCAGTGTCGTCGGTGAAAAGCTGGCGCGTGCATTTGAGCGTGCCACCGAAAAACGGCTTCCGGTCGTGGTGTTCTCGGCATCGGGCGGTGCGAGAATGCAGGAGGGCATTGTGTCGCTTATGCAGATGGCCAAAACATCGGCGGCTGTTGCGCGCCACAGCGATGCAGGTCTTTTGTATATCACGGTGCTCACCGACCCGACCACCGGCGGTGTGACCGCTTCGTTTGCGTCGCTCGGCGATATCATTATTGCGGAGCCGAAGGTATTGATTGGCTTTGCGGGCCGTCGTGTCATCGAGGACACGATCCGTCAGCGTCTGCCCGACGACTTCCAGTCGGCGGAATTTCTGCTGGAGCACGGCTTTGTCGATATGATCGTTGAGCGCAAGAACATCCGCCGTACCTTATCGCGGCTGATTCGGCTGCATACAAAGGAGGCCAATCGATGAGTACACTTTCTGCTTCGGAACGGATTGAGATCATCCGTCACAAGGATCGTCCGACGATTTATGACTATATCCCGATGCTGTTTGATGAGTTCTGCGAGATGCACGGCGACCGTTTGTACGGCGACGATCACGCAATCATCGGCGGTATTGCGAATTTCCGCGGCATTCCGATCACCGTGATTGCACAGGTCAAAGGCCGCAACTTGGAGGAAAACAAACGCGCAAACTTTGCGATGCCGCATCCGGAAGGATATAGAAAAGCGCTCCGTCTTGCAAAACAGGCTGAGAAATTCAAACGTCCGATCGTCTGCTTTATCGACACACCGGGTGCATTCTGCGGCGTGGCGGCAGAGGAACGCGGTCAGGGCGAGGCGATTGCCCGCAACCTGCTCGAGTTTTCGCGTTTAAAAACACCGATCATTTCGATTGTGCTGGGCGAAGGCGGTTCGGGCGGTGCGCTGGCGCTCGGCGTGTGCGACGAACTTGCAATGCTCGAAAATGCCGTGTATTCGGTCATTTCGCCGCGTGGATTTGCAAGTATCCTCTGGAAAGATGCTTCCCGCGAAAAAGAGGCGGCAGATCGTCTGCGGATTACGGCGGAGGATCTTTTAGAACTTGGTGTAAGCGAGGCGACGATTGAGGAGCCTGCCGGCGGTGCGCATAACAATCCGCAGCAGACGGCAGAGAACATTTCCGAATATCTTTACCGCACATTGCAAAAAATTATGCAAAAAGATGTTGCAATCCTGCTCGACAGCCGATATAATAAATTTAGAAAAATCGGGGAATTTGAAGAAACCTGATTTTTCCATCTGCTCGTATGTTGCGTACAGCTCATTTGATCTGTGCGTGATATAAACACTATCAAAAAATAAAGGAGGTTGCGTTTCATGGTCTTTGAGAAAATCAAAGAGATTCTGGTTGACCAACTTGATGTAGAAGAAGAGAAAGTTACAATGGAAGCGTCGATCACAGAAGATCTGGGTGCAGATTCTCTGGACGTTGCGGATATCGTTATGTCGATCGAAGAAGAATTCGATGTTGAGGTTCCGGACGATCAGCTTCAGAACATCAAACTCGTCGGTGATATCGTCAAATACATCGAAGAGAACGCTGAATAAGAGCACAAAGAAACGCCCGCATTGCGGGCGTTTTTTCCATAAAAATATTACAGCGGCGGCAGAAACAGCGGCTCCACCTGCATATGCCTGCTTGCCGCTGACAGTGTTTCGCTTACACGTGAAAAGTCGGCAACGAGTGATGCCGGCTTTTTTTCATAATCATCCTGCCGTAACGGCACAAAGAAATAGTGCTTTAAGTTTGTGAGCACGCCGATATTTTTTGCGGAACCGGCAATGGCGTCGTTTGTCGAAACGGCAATGACAACCGGCTTTTTGCCGCGCAGATGCGATTTGACTGCCATGGTCACCGGTGTATCGGTGATGGAGAGCGCAAGCTTTGCGAGCGTGTTTCCGGTGCAGGGGGACACAAGCATCAAATCGGTCATGTGTTTTGGCCCGATCGGCTCGGCTTCGGGAATTGTGCAGATGGCTTTTTTGCCGGCAATTTCCTCGGCTTCTTTTAAGAAATCAGCGGCTTTTCCGAATCGGGTATCGAGCGAGGCGGCGTGGTACGAAAAAATCGGCAGAATATCGTAGTCCGCCGAAAGCGTGCGCATCAAATCGAGATTTTGACGAATCGTGCAAAATGAACCGGTGACTGCAAATCCGAGTTTACAGCGTGCCATGACCATTCCTCCTCTCGGCATCGATTTCAAAAATGGTTTTTGCCAAAATGTCAGCAGCAGTTGCAGGCGCAACCTTTCCGGGAAGCGACAGCGCCCAGATGGTGTGCAGACCGAATGCACCGGCTGCTGCCTGGTCGATACCGCCCGGTTTGGAGGCGAGGTCAATGAGCAGACAGTCCTCTCTGGCATGGGCGAGAATTTCCTTTGTGAGCAGGCAGATCGGAACGGTGTTGATGATGAGCCGACTGCGTTCCACACCGTCGATCAATGCTGTCATATCGCAGGACATGGCACCTTCCATTTCACTCCATGCGCGTGCCGCCGGCGAACGTGCTGCGACAATGCACGATGCGCCCAGTGCGGAAAATTTGCGCAGCAAAAGTCTTCCGATCCGTCCGTAACCGATAATCAGAACCGGCAGACCTTCAATCGAAACAGGAAGCTCTTCCATGGCGATTTGAACGGCGGCTTCAGCAGTAACCGAAGCGTTTTTGATGGCAAGCGGCTCCCATTCCATGTAGTCGATGAATGAAAGATTGCGGCGTTTTAATTTTTCGGCGAGCGTGCCGCTGATTTTTCCGCCGAGAATGACAGTTTGTGCAGAGGCGCAGTCGAGCACCTCGTCAATCGGGATGCGTTTGGCGGAAAACGGGGTGTTTAAGTACGTGTCATCCGACATGGCAGGGACGGGAAGCATCAGATAATCCGGTGCGGCAAGTGCGGCAAGTGCGGTTTCCGGCAGAGGGCCCGGCGGGCTTGGAATTTTATCAAGTCCGATTGTATCTACCGCACAGGTGCGGCAGAGGACGTCTGCCAGATATGCCTGCCGCAGATCGCCGCCGGCAATGAGGATGCGGGTGCTGTTCATGGGTACATCACTCCTTCATAACAAACAAACAGCGATACGGCGTAATATCCTATGAAAGAAAATCCGCAAATGTTCCCGCCGAAATCTTTGTCTGTGATTTAAAAGTAAAATCTCTTTACAAGACGCAAAAAAACAGATATAATGCAGTTAAAAGAGGGCAATCCTGAGGGGAATTATGGATATGAAAAAGAAGAATGCTGCCGCAGTGAAAATCGGCGGTTTTTTAGAGCGCCAGTTCGGCAGCTCCATGTTTACGAGCAAAGAGTTTTTCAAAATATTAGGTCCGGTTATTTTGGACCAGTTTTTTGTCTATTTTATCAGCATGGTGACCGTTTCAATGGTCAGTGCATCCAGCCAGGACTCCGTTTCGGCGGTGAGTCTTGTGAACCCGATCATCTTTTTGGCGATGGCACTGTTCGGTGCGGTCGCGTCCGGCGGCACGGTTGTCGTCGCACAGTACAAGGGCAAAAATGACCCGGAAAAAGTGCGTCAGGCTGCTGGCCAGGCGACACTTGCCACGTTTATTGTGGCACTGATCGTCGGGCTTTGCTGCTTTTTCTTTGCAGAACCGATTATTTTGTGGTTGTTTGGCTCGGCGGAAGCGGCGGTCAAAGAAAAGTGCGTGGAATTTCTGGCGGGCATGGGTCTTTCGATGATTCCGTTTGCGTTTTACAGTGCGGCATTTGCGGCACTGCGCGGTGTGGGTGCGTCGAAAACATGTTTGTGGCTCACGATTATGATCAATGTCGTGCATTTTTTGCTGAGTATTCTGCTTTTGAATATTCTCCATCTTGATATTTTCGGAACCGTTCTTTCGTATATCTTAGCCCGGTTTATCGGCGGTATGGTGGCGCTCTATCTGCTCATGACGAAGCGCGGGATTCTGCATGTGCGGCTGCGCGATATTTTGAAGGTCGATCCGAAGCTTATGATTACAGTTGCGCGCATGGGTGTGCCGGTGGCGATGGAGCAGGCGTTTTATAACGGCGGCAATATCATCGTGCAGTCCTACTTGGTACAGCTCGGCGGCATTGCGGTGGCGGCAAATGCGATTGCAAGCAGTGCGTTCAGCCTGATTTATGCATGCGGATTTGCGGTGAGCACCGTTTCACTCACGATTGTCGGACAATGTATCGGTGCGGGTGAAGTGGAACTTGCGAGACGGTACGGCAGCCGAATGGAATGGCTCGGCAATACGATTTGTACGCTTTCCGTTGTGATTTTGATGCCGCTCATGCCGCTTCTGCTTTCGCTGTATGCACCGCAGCCGGAAACACTGCCGACGATTTATCAGGTGATGTGGATCGGCTGTGCGTTTATGCCGTTTGTATGGTCCGGCGCAAACGTCATGCCGAATACACTGCGTGCGGCAGGCGACGCAACGTATACATCGGTGACTTCGCTTGTGTGTATGTGGGCGGTGCGTGTCTTTTCAGGCTATGCGCTGGCTATCTGGTGCGGACTTGGCATTTACGGCGTGTGGATTTCAATGGGACTTGAATGGCTTGTGAAAACGGTTGCATTCCGGATTCGCTTCCGCGGAGATGCTTGGTGCAGCAAAAAGGTTGTGGAATAAACAAAACCGCTCGTGGAATTTTCCACGAGCGGTTTTTCGTTTGTTGAAAATTGAATCAGTAGACAAATGCACCGTAACGTGCGGCGATTTTTTGGAGCTGTGCATCTTCCAGTTCGCAGTTGGAATCGACCATTGCACGGCCGCTATACAAAAATAAAGCACGGCTCAGCGCCTCCGGATCATCCGACTGAAAACAGACCGGCAGTGCGGCAAACGGCGCGTTGTGCGCGAAATCAAGCGCATCATCCGGCGTTTCCACGCGAATCAGCATGACGTCATAGCTGTCGTTTTCCGCAGTCAGAAAATCGTCTGACATATCATAGCCGCAGTTGAGCGGCGCAGTGAATTCAATGCGTTCTTCGTCAAGTGCAAAGAGCGATCGTTCATTCGTCAGCCAGATGTCGTTTTCCTGCTCGGTGGTGAGCTTTGGAAGCGGCTTTTTCTCATATGTCTTTGTCATTTCGGCAATCGCACGAATATGTTCAGGCGTTGTACCGCAGCAGCCGCCGACAATCGACGCACCTGCATCCATGAGCTTCTCGCATGCCTTTGCAAGCATGACTGGTGAAATCTCATATTGATCCGGCAATATCGGATTCGGTTCACCTGCGCTCGGCTTTGCCAAAAGCGGCACAGAAGCATACGGTGCGATGGCGCGCAGTGCTTCCTCCATCACTGCCGGGCTTTTGCCGCAGTTAAAACCGAATGCGTCTACACCGAGTGCCTGCATCGAAATCAGACACGCGAGCGGATCACCGCCGGCAATCAGTTCGCCGTCATCGTTTAATGCCATGCTTACCATGACCGGCTTTTTGTATTTGCGGCAGGCGAGCACAGCGGCACGCGCCTCCGGAACAGACACCATCGTTTCAATCACAAACAGATCGACACCGACTTCGTCGAGTGCGCCTGCCTGTTCGGCATAAATCTGGCACAGCTCGTCAAATTCGGTTTCGCCTGCCGGCGCGAGCGCGAGTCCTGTCGGACCCAAACAGCCTGCAACCTTTGCTTTGCCTGCTGCCGCAGTGATCGTCAGCGCGGCAAGTGATTTGTTTAAGCTGTCCACATCCGGCGCTTCAACGCCGCGGCGAATCAGCGACGCTTCGTTTGCGGTGAGTGTCGGCGTGTATAAAACAGAAGCGCCGGCATTTACAAAATCAGTCTGCAAAGAGAGCAGAACCTCCTTGTGGGAGAGAATCCACTCTTCATACAGCACACCTTCGCGCGGCATTCCGGCGGCAAACAGATTGGTTGCTGCCGCGCCGTCCAAAATTGTATACGGTCGGGGAATATCGTCTTGCATGATACATCCTTTCTCTGATTACATCGACTCCGGTGCATCAATCTTTAACAGAGAGAGCACGTTGCCGAGAACGGTTTTGACTGCCACGCAGAGCGCCAAACGTGCGTGCATGGTGCAGTCGTCGCCGCATTTCACGCGGCATGCATTGTAGAATTTGTGGAACAGCGTTGCCAGGTCGATCGCATAGCGGGTGATGCGTGCCGGATCGTAGTCGTTTGCAGCATCGATAATCTCCTGCGGCAGTTTTGCGAGGAAACGGATGAGCATTTTTTCCTCGTCGGTTGAAAGCACGGACAGATCGTTTTCGCACAGTGCTTTCGGTGTGATCGACTCGCTTTCGAGTGTACGCAGGATGCTGCAAATGCGCGCGTGTGCGTACTGGACGTAGTAAACCGGGTTTTTCGAGCTTTCTTCCACTGCGAGATCCAAGTCAAAGTCCATCTGCGAATTTGCCTCACGCAGATTGAAGAAGAAACGTGCTGCATCGATCGGCACTTCTTCGAGCAGGTCGACGAGGGTGATCGATTTGCCGGTACGTTTGCTGACTTTGACCGGCTGGCCGTCACGCATCAGCTTGACAAGCTGCATCAGCACGATATCGAGTTTGTTGCCGTCCAAGCCGATGGCATCCATTGCACCTTTCAAACGTGCAACGTGGCCGTGGTGGTCAGCGCCCCAGATATTGATGACTTTATCAAAGCCGCGGACAGCGAATTTGTTGTAGTGATATGCGATGTCAGCCGCAAAATAGGTCGGTACACCGTTTGCACGGACGAGCACGTCGTCTTTTTCTGCGCCGAATGCGGTTGCTTTGTAGAAAATGGTGCCGTCTTTTTCGTAGGTGTAGCCGTTTTCGGTCAGACGCTCCACCGATTTCATGACTTCACCCGAATCGTGTAAAGTACTCTCCAAGAACCACACATCATAAAAAATGCGGTATTTTGCGAGGTCGTTTTTGAGCGCTTCAATGTTGAGCGGGAGCGCGTAGTTTACGAGTGCGGCACGACGGGTTTCCTCGTCGCATTCAAGATATTTGTCGCCGTAGATCTCTGCGAATTTCTTTGCATGCTCCAAAATATCTTTGCCCTGATATGCGTCTGCCGGGAGTTCTACTGCATCTTCGCCTTTGAATACCTGCTGATAGCGCACAGAGAGCGACAAACCGAATTTGTTGATCTGGTTGCCGGCGTCGTTTACATAAAATTCTCTGGTGACGTCATAGCCTGCCCAGTCAAGCACGGAAGCCAAGCTGTCGCCGATTGCACCGCCGCGTGCGTTGCCGATGTGCATCGGGCCGGTCGGGTTTGCCGATACAAATTCGACCATGACGCGTTTTTTCTTGCCGAAATCAGTGCGGCCGTAGTCTTTGCCTGCGGATTCAATCTCGCGCAGCACGTCTGAATAGAAGCGGTCGCTTAAATAAAAGTTCAAAAAGCCCGGGCCTGCGATCTCCATGCGGTCAAACATGGTGCCGGTCATGTTCATTTCCGAGGCAATGGCCTCTGCGATTTTGCGCGGTGCCATGTGGAATGCTTTTGCCGAAACCATTGCGAGGTTTGCGGCAAAATCGCCGTTTTTCGGATCAGCCGGGATTTCGACGGTGAAGTCCGGGACAGGAACCGCCTCGAGTGTGCCTGCAGCGGTCAAGCGGCCGAGTGCGCCTAAGAGCAGTTCGCGGATTTGTGCTTTTGCCTGTGCAATAGGGTTGTTCATAAAGTCCTCCTGATTATTCCTTGATATTGATAAATACTTCGTTTTCGCTTAACAGCGAGGAATTGACGTCCAAGCTGTATGAAAAATGCAGATCGCCGCCGTGTTCGGTCAGCGTGGAATCGACCGATTTGGCGCTTACGCCGATCATCAGATCGCCTTCTGCCATGCCGTAGTGGCCGATGTTGCGTTCACCCGGCATAATGATGAGGTGCGAACGCACTGCGCCGTTTCGAAACAGGGTAATGCGCCCTTTCGGATCGACTTTCAGGGTTGTGCGGCTTCCCGCAAAACCGGTCGTTTCGCTTTCCTCATAGGCGATATAGAAACTGCCGTTTTTTTGGTAAAAAGTACCTTGTGTAAACAGCTCGGTGACGTCTTCCTCTTCGCCGATGTGCTGGACACCGCGAATACTGATGAATACCTCTTTTTTCATGAATACGTCCTTTTCATTTTGTTAATAGGTGTCGATGTCAATCTGGGTGGCGCAGTCTGCAACCGATTCGCCGATGATCGGTTCTGCCAGCATCGCAAAGCTCTCTGCGCTGTCGCTCACATAATACTGCGTTTCACCGGTCTGTGTATCAGCTGCAAGCAGACCGTTTTTCATCAAACAGTCTTTTGCCTGTTTGGCGGCCTCTTTGCCCGAATCGATGAGCGTTACCGAATCGCCGAGCACACGTCGGAGCACCCCTTTTAAAATCGGGTAATGCGTGCAGCCTAAAATCAGCGTATCTGCGCCGCTTTCGATGACAGGTGCCAAATATTTTTGTGCCACGAGTGTTGTGACGGGATCGTCGTCTGCGGTGAAGCCGTTTTCGACAAGCGGCACAAACAGCGGACAAGCGACCGGTGTGAGCGTGATGTCAGGGTCGAGCGCATGAATTGCGCGCTCATATGCGCCGCTTTTGACGGTCGCAGGCGTGCCGATCAAAGCCACTTTTTTGTTTTTGGTGCTTGATACCGCACGGCGCGCCGCCGGTGTGAGCACTTCGATAAACGGTACATGGAGCAGGGAAAGATCGTCGTCCGACACGCTTGCGCTCACTGTGTTGCAGGCGGCAATCACCATTTTGACCTCGTGCGAGAGCAAAAACCGCATATCCTGTCTTGCATATTTGCGGACCGTTTCGCGGCTTCGTGTACCGTAAGGAACGCGGCCGGTGTCGCCGAAATAGACGATGTGTTCGTTTGGCAGCAGGGTTTGCAGTGCGCGCACGGCGGTGAGTCCGCCGAGTCCTGAGTCAAACACGCCGATGGGGCGGCTGTCATTCATTCCGTTCGCTCCTTTTTATTCCATTGCATAGCCGATCAGACGATCGATCAGCTCGCTGTAGGGAATGCCGCTTTCAATAAACAGCTGCGGATACATGCTGATGCTTGTAAATCCCGGGATGGTGTTGATCTCGTTCAAGAGAATCTCGCCGTTTTCGCACAGGAAGAAGTCAACGCGGGAGAATCCGCGGCATCCCATGATGGTGTATGCGTGTGCGGCAATACGGCGGATTTCTTCCGATTCCTTTTCGCCGATGCGAGCAGGGATGTAAGTCACACTTTTGCCGTCCAAATATTTTGCGTTATAGTCGTAAAACTCATTCGACGGTGCGATCTCGCCGATGCACGATGCGATCGGCTCCTCGTTTCCAAGCACCGCGCATTCAACCTCAAGACCGGTGATCATCTCTTCAACGATCACTTTGCTGTCGTGCGACAGTGCGAGTGTCATTGCGTCAGTGAGTTCGGCGCGGTTATGTGCTTTTGTGATGCCGACAGACGAACCTGCGTTTGCCGGTTTGACAAAGCACGGATAGCCGAGCGCGTGCTCGACTTCGTCCAGGAATGCGTCGTTGTCGCGCGCGTATTCGTGCTGTGTGACCGAGCGCCATTTTGCACCCAGAACACCGGCTTTGTCAAGCATGGTGTGCGTGGTGACTTTATCCATGCATGCAGCGCTTGCGAGTGTGCCGCAGCCGACAAACGGAATACCTGCCATCGTAAGAAGGCCCTGAATGGTGCCGTCTTCGCCGTTTTTGCCGTGGAGCACGGGGAAGACGCAGTCCAAACGGATTACGCGCGGTGTGTCCTCGAGCACCAGAATGCCGTGGTGTGTGCGGTCAGGGCTCAGTACACACGGAATGCAGCCCTCGCCCTGCCATTTGTTTTCGGCAATGCGGCTGTCCTCGCCGGTATAGTAAAACATCGCGCCATCTTTTGTGATGCCGATGCGGTGAATGTCATATTTTTCGCGGTCAATTTGATTCAGTACGGAAGTGACGGACAACAGCGAAACTTCATATTCGCTCGATGCGCCGCCGAAAACCAGTCCAAGACTCATT
Source organism: uncultured Oscillospiraceae bacterium (assembly GCA_949299455.1). Taxonomy (GTDB): domain Bacteria; phylum Bacillota; class Clostridia; order Oscillospirales; family Ruminococcaceae; genus Paludihabitans. Next base: position 30,865 of record CASGAN010000001.1, on the reverse strand, counting down.
TTTTTGGTCATATCAAAACGCCATCCTGTCTAAATTTTAATCAAACTACATCATACCATGTTTTCACGTTTTTCGCAACACGAAACAACGCAAAAGTGCCGTGAAATGGGGCTTTTTTCAAAAAAGAAGTGCCGTGATTTCAATCAGGCATCCAGAATGATGATTCGGATGAAACAAATCATCCTGTTTGCATCGGGTGCGGGTGGAAAACGGTATGCGATGCTATATACATATCGAAAAAAGAGCTGTGTCATGCGCGAAAACAGCACGGAGTATCTTTCTTTTTTGTAAACTCCATGTTATAATAAAATAAGTATAACTTTTTATAAGTTGCACAGATGCATTTATTTTTTTTACGTGAAACAATGAGGAAGTGGGCCTTTTGGAGAAACAGTTTGACGTGATTATCATGGGAGGCGGCGCAGCCGGATTGTATGGCGCGCTGAATCTCGACAAGCGGCTGCGCGTGCTTGTGCTCACAAAACAGAGTGAGACGCTCAGCAACTCGAGTCTGGCACAGGGCGGTATTGCCGCAGTGACCGACACGAAAAACGACAGTGTGCAAAAACATATCAATGACACATTGGTCGCCGGCGGATTCCGCAACGACCGCAGGGCGGTGGAGATTCTCACCACGGAGGGTCCGGCGGATGTCATGAACCTTGCAAAGCTCGGTGTGGACTTTGATTTAAACGAGGACGGCACGCCGAACCTCACGCTTGAAGGCGGTCACACCCGTCCGCGCATTCTCCATCACAAGGATTGCACCGGCAAAGCGATCGTGGATGCGTTACTCGTAAAAGTGCACGAGCGGGAAAACATCACGCTGCTTTCGGACGCGGTGGTGTGTGAGATAAAGAAAACCGAACATACATTCCACGCACTCGTCCTGCTTCCTTCGGGCGAGCAGGTCACACTTCATTCGCGCTTTTTCATCATTGCGTCGGGCGGTATCGGACGTGTGTATGAGTATACGACAAACTCCGCAATCGCAACGGGAGACGGCATTACGCTCGCATACCGCATGAGCGTGCCGATCAAAAATCTGCATTTTGTGCAGTTCCATCCGACGGCATTTGCAAACCGCAAAACGCGCGAGAGCTTTTTGATTTCGGAGAGCGTGCGCGGCGAGGGCGCTTACCTGTTAAACTGTCACGGCAACCGCTTTATGCACGAGTATGACGAGCGTTTAGAGCTTGCGCCGCGTGATGTGGTGTCGCGTTCGATCATGGAGGAGGCAAAACGCACCGGCTCCGACCACTTCTATCTCGATATTACATATAAAGATCCCGATTTTATTCGGAATCGCTTCCCGCTTATCTATGAAAACTTAAAAAAAGAGGGCATCGACATGACGACCGACCGGATTCCGGTGTTCCCATGTCAGCATTATCTGATGGGCGGCATTCAGGTCGATTCCGATTCGCAGACAACGATTCCGGGTCTGTTTGCGTGCGGTGAATGCTCGCATACCGGTGTGCACGGTGCAAACCGACTGGCAAGCAACTCGTTGCTTGAGGCCGTCGTGTTCTCCCGTAGAGCAGCAGCTGTGATTAACGAACAGGCGCTCAATACACCGGCACAGTTTGATGATTTCGAATTTTCGCCTGTTCTGTCCGAGCGCGAACTGCCGCACGGATTCCGTACAGAGATCCGCGCCATCATGCAGCACGCGTATTTTGTCGCCCCCGATTTTGAGGCGGTAAAAGAGGGCTTAAAACGGGTGGAGGAGATCAAAAACGAGCTTGATCGTCCGGGTTATCATTTGACACGCGACTATGTGGAGGCGAGAAGCCTTGCATATGTGGCATATATCATCTTGAAAGAACTGATCGAAGAATAAGGAGGAACCGGCTATGACACTGCCGCAATTTTATGTTGACGATGTGATCCGCCGTGCCATCACGGAGGATATCAACTATGTCGATGTGACAACCGACTACTTAATTCCCGAAACAGACTGCTCTGCCGCAAAATTTGTGGCAAAAGATGACGGCATGCTCGCCGGACTCGATGTGGCACTCCGAGTGTTCACACTGCTTGACGACACCACAACGTTCACAGTCTATATCAAAGACGGCGAACCGGTCAAAAAAGGCGATATCATCGCAGAAATCCATGGAAAAACACGTGTACTCTTAAAAGGCGAGCGCACAGCACTCAATTTATTGCAGCACATGAGCGGCATTGCGACAATGACCTCCCGCTGTGTGGAATTGGTGAAGGGTACGCGTGCAAGCATCACCGATACCCGTAAAACACTGCCGGGTCTGCGTGCACTGCAAAAATATGCGGTCGTCTGCGGCGGCGGCAAAAACCATCGCTATAATTTGAGCGACGGCGCAATGCTCAAAGACAACCATATCGACGCATACGGCTCGCTCACGAATGCAGTGGCGGCACTGCGTCAAAAGATCGGTCACATGGTCAAAATCGAGGTGGAAACCCGCACACTCGAGGAACTTGATGAAGCACTGCGTGCCGGCGCGGATGTCATCATGCTCGACAACATGGACTACGACACGATGAAAGAGGCTGTCCGCCGTACAAACGGTGCCGCACTGCTCGAAGCATCCGGCAACGTCACACTCGAAAATATCCGTGATGTTGCAGAATGCGGCGTGGATATCATTTCGCTCGGCGCACTGACACACTCGGTTAAATGTTTCGATATCTCGATGCGCATGATGTAAGAAATAAAACATAAGAAGAAAAAAAGCTCCGCTTTTTAAAGCGGAGCTTTTTTCATGTGTTTTTATCAGTCAGCCAAAACGCCTTTGAAGTAGATCTGCTCGAATTCGAGATCTTTGTTCATGACGATCAAGTCTGCGTCGAGGTTTACGTCGATGCTGCCGATCTGTTTTTCCATGCGGATCGATTTCGCCGGGTTGAATGTTGCGGCTTTGATCGCAGTTTCAAGCGGAATGCCGAATTCCACTGCTTTTCTCATGCAGTCAGCGAGGTTTGTTGCGGAGCCTGCGATAGTGCCGTCAACAAGTGTCGCTTTTTTGTCGTTCATGAAGACTTTCTGGCCGCCCAGTTCGTATTCACCGTTCGGCATGCCGCAAGCGCTCATCGAGTCGGAAATCAGGCAGACGCGGTCGTTCATCAGTTTGAATGCCGCACGGATTGCCGGTGCATCGATGTGAATGCCGTCACAGATCAGCTCGGTGAAGACATTCGAGTCGGAAGCTGCACCGATGACACCCGGAGAACGATGGGTCAGACCGTTCATTGCGTTATACAGGTGGGTAACGTGCGAAGCGCCGCACAGAATTGCAGCCATTGCCTGGTCATAGTTTGCAGCAGTGTGGCCGATCGAAACTTCGACTTCGTCTTTGACTTCGCGGATGAAGTCAAGTGCGCCGTCTAACTCCGGTGCAAGGTCAACGAGTTTGACTGCATTGCCGGATACTTCGTTCAAGCGGCGGAAGAATGCCACATCCGGGAGTTTTAAGCAATCGGCACGCTGTGCGCCTTTTTTGCTCTCGCAGAAGAACGGGCCTTCCATGTTGATGCCGACGACAGCCGCACGTTTTGGTTTGCCTGCGCGGTATTCTTTGACAACTTTGAAAATGCGCTCGATCTGCTCTTCCGGCACGGTCATCGAGGTTGCGCAGAACGAGGTGATGCCTGCTTTGCCCTGGGTGTCGGACATGATGTCGAATGCTTCCATGGTTGCGTCGCAAGCGTCTGCGCCGCCGCATCCGTGGGTGTGCACGTCCACAAGACCCGGGATCAAGTATTTGCCGGAGATATCGACGACATCGTCGCCGTCAAGACAGCCGATATTGACGATTTTACCGTCTTTTACTTCGACGTCTGTTTTGACAAAGCGGAAGCTTTTGTCAAGCACAAGACCGTTTTTAAAAATCATTGTACTCATTCCTTTCCTTTGTGCAGCGTGCAGAAAAAACACGCTGCCGATATCTTTATTGTATCGCAATGTGACAGAGAATGCAAGCGGTAAGACACCGTTTTTCTCATTCGTTTCCGGCGGGGAGAATGCCTGTTTTTTGCTCGATCAGCGTGCGTACTTTCAGGCTTCGTGCGTCAGTGGTTTCCTTGTCGACCAACACGGCGGCATTCGGTTCGTGACAGTTCGGCGTCTGTGCGTGGAACAAGAGATACGACGAAAGCTTTGTGGTCAAAAGAGAACGGACGGCGCGGTATTCCGGATGGTCAAACAGGTTATCAAGCTCGTTCGGGTCTTTTTGCAGATCGAACAAGAGTCCTTTTTCAAACGAACCGGTCAGAATCAGTTTAAACCGCTCGTCCCGAATCATATAGTGGAAGCAACGGTCACTTTTGCCTGCGCCGTAGTCGCCTTCCGAAAATGCAAACGGACGCGAAACACCTTCGTTTAAATAAATCTTGCTCATTTCATAGGGGATTTGGGCGTTTGCGACCCGCAGAATCGTCGGTGCAAGGTCGATGTTTTCACTGAGTCCTTCGTCGACGATACCGGCACGTGTATTTTCAGGATATTTGATAATGAGCGGGATTTTTGCGAGCGGCTCATACAGGTGATTGCCTTTTAACAGCATGTGATGACAGCCCAAAAATTCACCGTGATCAGAGGTGTAAATGATCATTGTGTTTTCGTAAAGGCCGGCTTCTTTGAGCGCGGCAACCAATCGGCCGACGCCATCGTCGATTTCGGTGATACAGCCGTAATAGAGCGCCATTGCTTTGCGAAGTGCTGGTTCTGTGAGCGTTTTCATGTCAAAATAGCCCGGGTTGCGTGCGTAATCGACAGGGAGGTTCTCTGCTGTGAAATCGGGCAGAAGCGTGAGCTTGTCCGGATCGTACATCGTGCTGTAGGGTGCAGGCGGGTCAAACGGGTGGTGGGGTTTTACATACCCGACCATCAAAAAGCGGCCGCCCTCATGGTTCCAGTTTTGAATCTCGGAGAGTGCCTGTTCGGTGATCCATTCGGTCGAATATTCCGAAAGCGGCAGATCGGATTCCTCTGCGCCGAACGATGCGAAATAGTCTGCCGATGCGTGTGCGCGGACTTCGAGCACCTGATCGCGCACGTCGACTGCGTCGATTTTTCCTTTGTCGGCGAGCATTTCGTGATATTCGTCCTCATACCGGCCGACGCCGCACTGTTCCGCAAGGATAAGCTCGTCAAAGCCCACGTCCAGATACGTAGGGGACATGTGCATTTTTCCGACTGCCGTGGTGTGATAGCCCGATTTTTTCAGCATTTTCGGGAATGTGCGGGTGTGCGAAGGGATGGACGACACGTTCGTCCATCCGGTGTGCTGGTGCGGATACAGTCCTGAGAGCATCGAATAGCGCGACGGTGTGCAAACGGGGTATACGGTGTAGTGGCGGGTATGCCGCACACCGTCAGCAGCAAGTGCATCGATCTGTGGCGTTTTAACATCCGGGTTTCCCATGCAGCCTAAGCAATCCGCACGGTGCTGATCGGCGTGGATGAGCAGGATATTTGGATGATTCATAAAAAGTCTTCTCCTTTATAAAACGAGGCAGAACGAGCCCGTTCTGCCTGTTTTGTATCGTATAATCAATCAGTCTGCCAAACCGAGCAGAGCTGCACCGATGATGCCGGCATCATTGCCGAGCGATGCTGCGACGATCTCGGTGTTCTGCGCACTGTTGCGCGAGTAAACCTCACGGGCAACGATCTCTTTGAGCGGAACCATCAGGGTGTCGCCTTCGTGGGAGATGCCGCCGCCGATGCACAGAATATCCGGCTGGAAGGTGTTGATGATATTTGTCACACCGCAAGCCAGATATTTGATGTATTCGTCGACAACCAGTTTGCCGGCTTCGTCGCCTTTGCGCATTGCGTCAAATGCGGTACGGCCGTTGACTTTCGAGATGTCGCCCTCAACGATGTCCCACATCACGGAATCTTTGTACTGCTCCATGTATTCTTTTGTGGTGACGATCAAACCGGTTGCGCTTGCATATGCCTCAAGGCAGCCTTTGCGTCCGCAGGTGCACTGACGGCCGTCGACAACGATGACCGAGTGGCCAAGCTCTGCGCCTGCAAAGTTAAAGCCGGTGTAGATTTTGTTATTCAAAACAATACCGCCGCCGACGCCGGTGCCGAGTGTTACCATGACGGACGAATCTGCGTCTTTTGCAGCGCCGGCAACATATTCGCCGTATGCAGCTGCGTTCGCGTCGTTTTCAATGAACACTTTTTTGCCGGTGCGCTCTTCGAGCATCGAAACGAGCGGAACGTTGTACCAGTCGAGGTTGTTCGAATATTCGATGATGCCGGTTGCTTTGTTTGCGGTGCCCGGTGCGCCGATGCCGATCCATTCCACATCGTCAAAAGTGAGCTCTGCGCTCTCTGCCGCTGTTTTTGCTGCGAGTGCCATGTCGTCGACGATCAGGTTCACGTCACGGCCGCTGCCGGTTTTAATGCTTGTTTTTGCGACGATTTCTTTGTTTTCGTTGACAACACCTGCCGCAATGTTGGTGCCGCCCAAGTCAATGCCGATATAGTATTTCATGAGTGATTCCTCCGTTTTTATATTATACGGTTGTGACGATCAGTTCGCCGGTGCCTTTTACAGTGTATGCGCCGTAGCCTGCCGGCAGGAATACGCTGTCGCCTTTTTCGATGGTGAGATCGCCGTGTGCGCTCTCAAATGTGAACGATCCGCTCAGGCACATCAGCGAGTGGAACGATTTGTCGTCGACCGAGAGTGCAGCGCCTGTTTTTACGTCGAGCGCATGAACGGTGAAGTATTCGCAGGAGCTGAGCATCGTGCTCACATAGCCGCCGCAGTCCACCGGATCGCCCTGCGGTTTGGTCGGACGGGTCGGCGGAACGAGTGCGGTCACGTCTTTTGCTTTTTCAACGTGGAGTTCACGCGGTTTGCCGTCGTTGCCAACACGGCCGTAGTCATAAATACGGTAGGTGGTGTTCGAGTTCTGCTGAATCTCAGCGATCAGGATGCCTTTGCCGATGGCGTGCAGGGTGCCGGCTTCGATGAAGAAGCAGTCGCCTTTGTGCACTTCAACTGCATTGGTCACCTCAAGCAGGGTGTTGTTTGCAATGCGCTCTGCAAATTCCTCTTTGGAAATTTCGTGTTTAAAGCCATAGAGCAGTGTTGCGCCCGGCTCACAGTCAACGATGTACCACATCTCGGTTTTGCCGTATTCACCCTCGACACGGAGTGCATAGTCGTTGTTCGGATGCACCTGAACCGACAGGTTGTCTTTTGCGTCGATGAGTTTGATTAAAACCGGGAAGTTTTCAAACGAATCGCAGTCACTGCCCAGTACACCGCGGCCGTTTGCTTCGATATATTCCGGCAGTGTTTTTCCTGCAAATTCACCGTTTGCAATCACACTGCTGCCGTCTTTGTGGCACGAAAGCTGCCAGCTCTCCGCAACTTTCGAAAGATCGGTTTGTTTGTTGAATTCTTCTTTGAGCTTTGTGCCGCCCCAGATATAATCTTTGAGCGGGGAAATCAATTTGAGTGGATACATGCTTGATTCTCTCCTTTTTACACATTCAAACAGAACGTTCTGTTTTTCTTTCTATCTATTATAAATGAAAAACGTAGTGAGCGCAAGCAAAACTTACGTTTTTTGCCCGTCAGAAAGCGCTTCGACAACTTCACGCAGAACTGCCACGGCGTTCATCTTTTCGCCGCGTTTCGGCTTGACGACTAGGTGCGGCCGTCCGGCGGTGTTTACAAGCACGCGGTTTTTCATCGCGGCGGCAATTTTCGCGGAAATCTCCATGTCGAGCTCTTTTGGATACAAAAGAAGTCCCTGCGGTTTTTCGTTGATTTCTTCAAATCCGAACGAAGCGAGCGTGTTGCGCAGAAGTGCGACGTCAACAAGGCTTAATACCGCGGCAGGCGGGTCGCCGAAGCGGTCGATGAGCTCGTCGATGACATCCATGCTGTCGGCTTTGTCATGGATCGCAGCGATTTTTTTGTAAATATCAATCCGCTGGGAAAGCTCGCTGATATACGTTTCGGGAATGTGTGCGTCTAAACGCAGATCGATCTGGCATTCGTATGTCTGCTGTTTTACCGGTTCGCCTTTTTTCTCGGCAATCGCTTCGGACAACAGCCGCAGATACATCTCATAGCCGACCGCCTCCATGTGGCCGTGCTGTCTTGCGCCTAAGATGCTGCCGGCACCGCGGATTTCCAAGTCACGCAGTGCAATGCGGAAGCCTGAGCCGAATTTTGTGAATTCGCGGATGGCAGACAGCCGTTTTGCGGCGATTTCGGTGAGCACCTTGCCGCGGGTGAACGTGAAATACGCGAATGCACGGCGGGTCGAACGTCCGACACGCCCGCGCAGCTGGTAAAGCTGGGAGAGTCCCATGTGATCGGCGTCCTCGATGATGAGCGTGTTGCAGTTTGCAACGTCCACGCCCGTTTCGATGAGCGTCGTGCACACAAGAATGTCGATTTCGTGTTCTAGAAGCATCCGCCAGATCTCGGAAAGCTCGTGTTCTTCCATGCGGCCGTGTGCGATCGCAATCCGCGCCTGCGGCACCATCGACTGAATTTTTGCGGCGCAGTGCTCAATCGTTTCGATACGGTTGTGAATATAGTACACCTGACCGCCGCGGCGCAGTTCCTTTTTGATCGCATCGCCGATGATTGCACCATTATATTCAATGACATATGTCTGCACGGGATGGCGGTCCATCGGCGCCTGCTCAATGACCGACATATCGCGGATGCCGCTGATTGCCATGTTGAGCGTGCGCGGAATCGGCGTTGCGGAAAGGGTGAGCATATCGACACCCGTGAACATCTCTTTAAACCGCTCCTTGTGTTTCACACCGAAGCGCTGTTCCTCGTCGACGATGGCAAGCCCTAAGTCTTTAAACTCGATGTCCTTTTGCACAATGCGGTGCGTGCCGATTAAGATGTCGATCTGACCGCGCGCCGCCTTTTTCACGATTTCCTTTTGCTGTTTCGGCGTACGGAAGCGGGAGAGCACTTCGATGTTGACCGGGAATGCTTCAAACCGTTTTAAAAACGACTGGTAATGCTGCCATGCGAGGATTGTCGTTGGGCATAGGACGGCGCACTGCTTGCCGTCGCTTACGCATTTAAACGCGGCACGCATTGCCACCTCTGTTTTGCCGAAGCCGACGTCGCCGCACAGCACACGGTCCATCGGGTGCGGCTGTTCCATGTCGTGCTTGATCTCGTCGGTGCACCGAAGCTGATCGTCCGTTTCCGAAAAGGCAAAGTGCTGTTCAAAGTCTTTCTGCCACTCGGTATCGGCGCTGAACGCATAGCCGGGTGCCTGCATTCGTTTCGCATACAGCGCAATCAGTTCGTCCGCCATCTCGGCAACGGCCTGTTTTGCACGGCGGCGTGTATTCTGCCATTCGGCGGAGTGGAGTTTGTTGAGTTTTACCTTGGTGTCGTCCTTTGTACCGATGTATTTCGATACGAGATCCATCTGCGTGACCGGCACAAACAGCACGTCTGAACCGGCATAGGAGATTTTGATATAATCCTTGACAATACCCTGCATCTCAAGCTTTTCGACACCCTCGAACACACCGATGCCGTGGGAAACGTGCACAACGAGATCGCCTTTTGAGAGATCAGTGAGGCTTTTTAGCCCGCGGCCTTTTTTGTGGCGGGTGCGGCGTTTGCGCAATTCGGTCTGGAAGCCGGTTGTGATGACGCTCACCTTAATTTCCGGATATTCAAAGCCGCTCGTCAAATGATTGGAGAGCACTGTGATGCGTCCCATGCAGTCGTCAAGAGAAACGGTCTGATCGGTGGAGGCGGGGAGCCCGCGTGCGCGCAAGTCGCCAGCCAGTGCATCGGCCGATTTCTGCGTACCCGCAAGCAGGAAGATTGCGTATTTTTCCGTAAGGAGCGGGCGGACGTCTTCTTCTAATAACTTTAACTCGCCGGAAAACGGACTCGTTTGCACCGGTGAAACGGAAAGAAGTTCTGCAAATGTCATTTCGCTGTTTGTGTGCGCAAATGTGTCTAAAAATACGGTCGGATAGGCGGCGGTGCGGCGGATAATGTCGGCGAGCGATGTGTCAAAGCGGATGAGCTCTTTTGTGAGCTCTCCGTTTTCGAGCATCTCCTTTTGATCCTCCTGCTGCTGCCAGAGATACGTTTTGGATGTTTCGCGGATCGAGGTGTATTCGCTCACGGCGATGATGCCGCGCGGGAAATAGTCAAACAGCGTCGCCGGCGTTTCGTGGATGAGTGCTAAATACCGGTCGTAGGACGGCGGAACGACACCGCCCTTTAACTGTGCAATATCTTTTGCAAACAGCGCTTTTGCGTCCTTTTGACGCGTTTTTTTCTCGAGAGCCGTCAAGTTTTCCACAAGGGAAGCGACCGATTGTGGAAAGATTTCACACGCAGGTGTGATTTGAACTGATTCGACAGAGTCTGTCCGGCGCTGGGACTGGACTTCAAAAAAGCTCATCGTGTCAATCTCATCGTCCCAGAGCTCGATACGGACGGGTGCAGGGAGTGCAGGCGGATAGATGTCGATAATGCCGCCGCGGATCGAAAATTGTGCCACACCCTCGATTTGGGGACGGCTTTCATATCCTGCGTGGGTGAGGTGTTCGGCAAGCGACTGCACATCCACGGTGTCACCCACCGCGAGGGAAAACGTGCTCTCTTTGAGTGCGGCAGGCGGCAGGGTGTACTGCAATACTGCCTCGATGCTTGCAACGACGATGAGTGCTTCTGAGTCCAATAAGCGGCGCAGCACACTGATGCGGAGCTGTTCGTATTCGCGAGAGGAAGCTTCCAAGTCGTGCAGGTTAAAATCGCGCTGCGGATAGAGCACGGCACGCTCATCGTCGAAAAAGGCGTTAATATTGTGAATCAGTGCACGTGCGGACGGCTCGTCATGTGTGAGCACGAGCATCGAGCCTGCAAATTCGTCGAATGCGCCGCAGAGCAGGTGCGCTTTGTGGATTTCCGATGCGCCGACCAGTAAAACAGGGGAACGCCCGTCCTTTAAGCTTTTGACAAGCGACCGATAAGCAGGGAGCGCATGTGCGATTTGAGCAAACAGATTCACGGGAATCCTCCTTTTTATAAAATCAGCTGTTATAGCGGTTCATGGCGCGGTCGACACTGCCGGAAACGATCATGGCGGCGGCGTCTGCCGCATTGGTAAACGCTTCGTCCATGAGCGGCAGTTCATCTTTTTTGAATTTCGAGAGCACCCAGTCGGCCAAGTCGTAGTCCGGATGCGGCTTTTTGCCCACGCCGATTTTGATGCGCGGAAAATCGCTCGATTTTGTCATTTCTATGATGCTTTTGATGCCGTTATGACCGCCGGCACTGCCTTTTTGGCGAATGCGCAGCTTACCGGGATCGAGCGAGATGTCGTCAAACAGGATAAGAACGCGTTCGGGCGGAATCTGATAATAACGCATGGCTTCGGCAATCGCTTCGCCGCTTTTGTTCATGTAGGTAAGCGGTTTTAACAGCAGACAGCGTTCGCCACCCAGCTCTGCTTCACCGATCAGCGCGTGAAATTTCATTTTTTTAATGGAAACGTTTGCGTTGTCGGCAATGCGGTCGATTGCCAAAAATCCGGCATTGTGGCGGGTGATTTCGTATTTCGGCTCAGGGTTGCCGAGTCCTGCGATGATCCATGAAATGTTCGATGATTTCTTTTTAAAAAACATGGGGGAATTCCTTTCCTTTTGTCGAAAAATCGGCATAACGCACAGTATGGGGCAAAGGGAAAACACCCCCTGCCCCGCATTCTTTTTGTTAATCGTACCACGGCAAACAGACGCTGTCAACCAATCGTTTGGGCAAAACAAAAAAACAAACAGATTTTCGTTGTCAAATGCACGCGGTTGCGGTATAATACAAATAATCGGTAAAACGAAAACCATGACAGCAAGGAAAAAAGGAGTGTGTTGCCAATGTACAGTGATATGATGGATACGATCGGCTTTGTCGGTCAGTACGACAAAGAAGTGGCAGAAGCAATGAACCATGAGCTTTTGCGTCAGCGGCGCAATCTCGAACTGATTGCCAGCGAAAATATTGTGACCCCGGCGGTGATGGCGGCGATGGGATCGGTGCTCACCAACAAATATGCAGAGGGCTATTCGGGAAAACGGTATTACGGCGGCTGTGAGTGCGTCGATGTGGTCGAGGATATCGCAATCGCGCGCGCAAAAGAACTGTTCGGCGCAGAGCATGTAAACGTTCAGCCGCACTCGGGTGCACAGGCAAACCTTGCCGTTTACTTTGCACTGTTGAATCCGGGCGATACCGTGCTTGGCATGAACTTGGCACACGGCGGCCATCTGACCCACGGTTCTCCGGTCAACATGAGCGGCAAATACTATAACTTCGTACCGTACGGTGTGGACAGCGAAACCGGCCGCATCGATTACGACAAACTGCGCGCACTGGCGATTGAGAATAAACCGAAACTGATCGTTGCAGGCGCCAGCGCATATCCGCGTGCAATTGACTTTGCAAAAATCAGCGAGATCGCAAAAGAAGTCGGCGCATATTTCATGGTCGATATGGCGCACATCGCAGGCTTGGTTGCCGCAGGCGAGCACGCTTCACCGGTGCCGTATGCCGACGTTGTCACCACAACAACACACAAAACACTCCGCGGTCCGCGCGGCGGCATGATTTTGTGCAAAGAAGCGCTCGGCAAACAGATCGACAAAGCGATCTTCCCGGGCACACAGGGCGGCCCGCTCATGCACGTCATCGCTGCAAAAGCAGTCTGCCTGGGTGAAGCATTGTCCGACTCGTTTAAAGCATATCAGCATCAGGTTGTCAAAAATGCAGCTGCACTCGCAGAGGCACTGTCGAAAAAAGGCTTCTCGCTCGTTTCCGGCGGCACAGACAACCACCTCATTCTGCTTGATCTGCGCAATATGAGCATCACCGGTAAAGAGCTCGAAAAACGGCTCGATACCGTGTATATCACCGTCAACAAAAATGCAATTCCGGACGATCCGCAGAGCCCGTTTGTCACAAGCGGTATCCGCATCGGCACACCGGCAGTCACTTCCCGCGGCTTAAAAGAAGAGGACATGGAAGTCATTGCCGACTGCATTTACAAAACAGCAACCGATTACGAAAACACGGCAGAGGAAGTACGCGCCGCAGTCAGCGCGCTGTGTGCAAAATATCCGCTGTACGAATAAGAAACGACAATGAAAAAGCGCGTCTGCCGATTGGCTGACGCGCTTTTTTAAAAAGAAAAGGAGAGATTTTTATGACATTCATTCGTGCTGATTTTCATTCCAAAGAGCTTAACATGAGCACAAGCGCACAGGTGCTTTTGCCGGATGACCGCGCGCTTTCGCGTGTGCGGGTCGTTTATTTGCTGCATGGCCTGTCGGATAACTGCACCGGTTGGCTTCGTCGTACCGCTGTAGAGCGGTATGCACAGGAATACGGTGTGGCAGTTGTTATGCCGGAGGTGCAGCGCAGCTTTTATACCGATATGAAATACGGAGTGAATTATTTTAGTTATGTTTATAAAGAACTGCCCGAAATTATGCATCGGTTGTTTTCACTGCCGCTTTCGGCGGAAAAATCGTATGTAATGGGTCTTTCGATGGGTGGATACGGTGCAATGAAATGTATGCTTACCGACCCTGACCGCTATGCGGGCTGCGCGGCATTTTCGTCTGTTGCAGATCTTGCATGGAGTATGCAGAACCGTTATGATGAAGAGAGCCGTCATCAGGAATTTGCCGCAATTTTCGGTGACGGATATAAGCTTCCGGAATCACAGGATTTATTCTTGTTGGCAAAGCGTTGTGCGGCAGAAGGAAAAACGCCGCGTCTGTTTATTACCTGCGGTAAATCGGACAGCCTGCGCGAGCAGAATGAACGGTTTGTTGATTTGCTTAACACGCTCGGCTTTGCACCGTATTACGAGGAATGGCCGGGCGATCACACCTGGGAATTCTGGGATGTGTCAATTAAAAAGGCGTTTGATTATTTCTTCTCGAAAAAGAAATCACGCGCATAAATCCACGAAAGGACGAACAACAGTATGGCATCGCCGCTTGCAGACCGCATCCGCCCTTCTACACTTGACGAAGTGGTGGGACAGACCCATCTTTTAGCACCGGGCAAACCGCTCCGCCGTATCATTGAATCGGGGCAGATTCCGAATATGATCTTTTACGGCCCGTCGGGCGTCGGCAAAACGACGGTTGCCCGGATTATCGCCGAAAAAGCACAGATGCGGCTTCATAAATTAAACGGAACGTCCGCATCCACTGCCGATATCAAGGCGATTGTGGAGGAAGTGCATTCGTTTGCCGGATACCGCGGGATTTTGCTGTATCTCGACGAGATTCAGTACTTAAATAAAAAACAGCAGCAGTCACTGCTTGAGCACATCGAAAACGGCAGCATCACGCTGATTGCCTCGACAACAGAGAACCCGTATTTTTATATTTATAATGCGGTATTAAGCCGCAGTACGGTGTTTGAGTTTAAGTCAGTCGAGCCGGAAGAGATTGAAAAAGCGGTGCGCCGCGGATTTTCGATTTTGTCGGACGAATACGGCGAGCAGGCGAATGTTTCCGATGAGGCGCTTCACCGGATTGCTGTTTCATGCGGTGGTGATGTGCGCAAGGCGATGAACAGCACAGAGCTTTGCTATTTGTCGGCTGCGGTTGAAAACGGTGTGCGTGTGGTAGACGAATCGCTTGCCGCGTCGCTTTCTCAGCGAAGCAGTATGCAGTATGACCGGCAGGGCGATCAGCACTATGATATTGTGTCCGCACTGCAAAAGTCGATCCGTGGCTCGGACGAAAACGCCGCGGTGCACTATTTGGCACGGCTTTTAACGGCAGGAGATTTGCTGTCGGCGTGCCGGCGGATTATGGTCATCGCATGTGAGGACATCGGGCTTGCGTATCCGCAGGCGATTCCGATTGTGAAAGCATGCGTTGATATGGCGCTCCAGTTGGGACTGCCGGAAGCACGGATTCCGCTGGCAGATGCTGTCGTGCTTTTAAGCACTGCGCCGAAATCGAACAGCGCATATATGGCGATCAACCGTGCAATGGCGGATGTCGAAGCAGGGAAAGCCGGACCGATTCCGCGGTGTTTGCAGAACAAGCATTTTGACGGTGAGGACGCCGCAGTCAAAGGCCAGTTTTATAAATATCCGCACGCGTTTCCGGGACATTATGTGGCCCAGCAGTATCTGCCGGATACGCTCAGTGGAACGGTGTACTATGAATTCGGTGACAACAAAACGGAGCAGGCGGCAAAGGCATACCGCGAGCGGATGCTCGCATTGTACGGCAACAACAAATAACCGGAGGGAGCAGTTATGCGCAAGTCAAAAACAACGCTGATCATTACGCCGCGCGTTCTTCCGCCGGTGTTTGTGCGCATCTGCCGCAAAACAGCGCCCGTACTGCTGATTGTCCGTGCAGTGACACTTGTACTGCTGCTGTTTGGCGTGAAATTCTGGTTTTCGTCTGTGGTTTCGGGGGCACTGGTGTTCTTTTTATATGATATCGTGCTGGCGGCAAGTCTTGTGGGATGTATTCGCTTTCCAAAGCGGTGGCTTTACGTCCTGCCGGGACTGCTGGCGGCGGGAATTTTGCTTGTATATGGCATGAATCTTGCCGCATACCAAAAGGATGTGCAGACGTTTGTATTTGAAAGCGAAACCGACAGCCGCACCCTCGTGGCGGAGGAGCGGTCGTATCTTTTTTCGGGAACGACGACGTTTTACAGTCAAGCGGGCCCGTTTCTTATAAAAACCGGTCAGACCATTACGCGCGACGATGGTTATCAGATGCTTCGCAATGCAAAAAAGCAGGTGGAGTTTACGGAAGCGGGTGTCCTCTTTTCCTATGTGGATGAGCAGGGGAATGTGCTCGAAAGCGTGATAATCGAATAGACGCATGAAAAAACCGCCGGTTATGAAACCGGCGGTTTTGCTTTCGTGTTATTTGTTCATTCTGCATTTTGCCCGGCATCCGGACGAAAACGCTGACGGCCCTCGGCCAGTATATCGCGAAGTTCCTCAAATGTCGTATACTCGCCTTCGCCGCGGAGATATTCCGGCAGGTAGATGGTCTTGACGCGCACGCTGTCACCGTACGGCTCCGCAGGGATGATGGAGACCTTCGGTGTGATGACAGCATAGCCGAAGGTTTTTGCATAGTCGTCATAATAGGACTCGGAAAGGTTTTCATTTGGCTCAAAGTTCGGTACATCGCGCATATCTGCTAAAAAGAACAGGTAGCTGCCGCCGCTTTTCGCCTGTGCATCGGAAAAAGCACTGGGGATCGAGTGGACGGAAATGGTGCTTCGTTCCTCCTGCGGAAGATGGCAGGGCTGTGCCAGAATCGATTCAACGTCAGCCTGATACACACAGACGCCTGCGACACGGTCGTCGTTGTCACCGTCGTCGCCGCTGGGCACATGGTGGGTGTAGTACTGCGGCTCTCCTTTTAAGTGTGCATATGCGGCAATCGCCATGCGTTCATAAAAGCGCGCTTCATCGACTTCTGCCCATGAAGCCATTGAAAATCCCGCTTTGTCGGTTTTTTCAGCGCGAAAACCCGGTTTTGACGGGACAGCCGCGGCGAGCGTGAGGGCGATGACAAGCAAAATGAGAATCACCGCCGGAAACAGAATTTGAGGACGGAGCAGTTTTTTCGTTGTCATAGTGAGCACCTCTTTCTGAATGCTATTCAGCAGTTTGCGAATATCCGCTCATGCCGTATTTTGCACGGCCGGCGGCAAGAATGTCATGCAGTTCCTCGATTGTGGTATATTCGCCTTCACCGCGGAGAAATTCCGGCAGATGAGAAGTTTTGATATGTGCGCTGTCACCGTATGGCTCTGCACGGAAAATGGAAACTGCCGGTGTGATGATAGCATAGCCGAATTGTTTAAAATATGCATCGTAGTACGATGCATCATACGACGTATTCGGGACAAAGTTGGGATCATCACGCTGTTCTGCCAGACACAAAATATAGCAGTTGGAGCTTCCTTCAATAGTCGGATCGGAAAATATCTCGGAAATGCTGTGAATCGGGATGGTGTCACCTGCAGAAATCGACGAATCAATGCGCGGCTGAGCCAACACATCGGAGACATCTGCGGAATATACAGTCACTGTGGTGGCGAATTCCTCTTCGTCGGGCGCAGTGAAGCGGTAATGCGAAACATCCGGCTGAAGTTCAGCATATACAGCCGCGGACATAAATCGAAAGAATTGTTCTTCGTCCACATCTGCCCAGGACATCATTGCTGTGGCCGGTGTATTCGTTTTTTCGGCTTTATACATTGGTCCTTTTGGTTGGGTGGCCGCGGCGAGGATGAGGGCGACGACAAGCAAAAGGAGAATCACCGCCGGAAACAGCACTTGGGGACGGAACATTTTTTTGGTTGTCATCATGAGCACCTCGTTTCATGTATACAAAATAAGAAAATGTTTACATCTTTAGTATAACGGAAATAAAAGTAAATTGTCAATCATTTCACAATCGGCAAAATGCAGAAAAATGTCTCCGTTCATTGTACAGTTTGAACAGTAAAATTTTGACTTTTATAAAAGTACAAAAAACCGGTGCAAGCCAAGCGGCCTACACCGGTTTTCCATTATATTTATGCCATCAGTTTACAGATTTCGTTCGAGAATGCGACCGGATCGTCGATCGGCAGTCCTTCGATCAAAAGTGCCTGCGTATACAAAAGCGACGCATACGATTTGAGCGTTTCTTTGTCTGTGTCATACAGCGCACACAGCTTTGTAAACACCGGATGCGATGCGTTGATTTCAAGCACACGCTGTGCTTTGACGCTTTCGTTTCCGGTCGGCATTGCGTTTAACACCTTTTCCATCTCAATCGAGATTGCACCTTCGGAGGAAAGGCATACCGGATGCGATTTCAAACGGTTCGACAGTGTGACGGCTTTGACCTTTCCGTCGAGCGATTCGGTTAAAAACGCAAGCAGGTCTTTATTCTCGGAGAGCTGCTGTTCTGCTTCTTTTTTCTCCTCGTCCGTGCGCAGGTCGAGATCGTCCGCGCACACGTTTTTGAACGGTTTTTCATCGTAGGTCATGAGCATCTTGAGCGCAAACTCGTCGACGTTGTCGGTCAGGTACAAAATCTCATAGCCCTTTTCGCGGACGGCTTCGGTCTGCGGGAGCATTGCGGCGCGTGCGGCTGTTTCTGCGCAGGCATAATAGATTTCGGTCTGTCCCTCTTTCATGCGGGAAACATATTCTGCGAGCGTGGTCGGATGATCGCCGTTCGACGAAGCAAACAACAGCAGGTCTTTGAGCACGTCCTTGTGTGTGCCGTAGTCGGCATACACGCCGTATTTTAACTGCAAACCGAATGCTTTGAAGAACGATTCATATGCTTCGCGGTCGTTTTTGAGCATGGACGAAAGTTCGGACTGGATTTTTTTCTCCAAACGGGACGCGATAAGTTTTAACTGGCGGTCGTGCTGGAGCATCTCACGCGAGATGTTGAGCGAGAGATCCTGCGAGTCCACTAAACCGCGGACAAAGCTGAAGTAGTCCGGCAGAAGATCGGCGCATTTTTCCATGATGAGTACGCCGCTTGCATACAGTGCGAGCCCTTTTTCGTACTCTTTTGTATAGTAGTCCATCGGTGCGGCAGACGGAATGAACAGCAGTGCTTCATAGGTGGCAGTGCCCTCAGTGCTCGTGCGGATGACCTTTGCCGGCGCTTTCCAGTCGAAGAATTTCTCCTGATAGAAGCGGTTATATTCCTCGTCGGTCACTTCCGATTTTGCTTTTTTCCAGATCGGCACCATGCTGTTGATCGTTTCGACTTCGCGGTACGATTCGTAGTCGTTTTCACTGCCTTCTTTTAAGCGGTGTTTTTCGACCTCCATGCGGATCGGGTAGCGGATGTAGTCGGAATATTTTTTAATCAGCGAACGCAGACGGAATTCCTCCAAAAAGTCGGAGAATTTCTCGTCGTCGGTGTCGGGTTTTAAATGAAGTGTGATCGTTGTGCCGTGGTCCGGTTTGTCGCACGGATCGACGGTGTAGCCCTCTGCGCCCGAAGATGTCCAGCGCCATGCTTCGTCACTGCCGAATGCGCGGCTTTCGACGACCACTTTGTCGCTGACCATGAACGATGCGTAGAAGCCGACGCCGAACTGGCCGATGATGTCGATATCGTCCGATTTTTCCTGCTCGGATTTAAAGCTCAGCGAACCGCTCTTTGCGATGACGCCCAAGTTATTTTCAAGCTCGTCTTTTGTCATGCCGCAGCCGTTGTCGCGGATGACGAGTGTACGCGCTTCCTTGTTCGGTTCAATCGAAATGGAGAAATCACTGCGGTTTAAACCGGTATCGCCGTCTTTTAACGTGCGGTAGTAAAGCTTGTCGATGGCGTCGCTTGCGTTTGAAATCAGTTCACGCAGAAAAATTTCGTGGTGCGTGTAAATCGAGTTGATCATCAGGTCGAGCAGACGTTTTGACTCTGCTTTGAATTGTTTCATTGCCATAAAAAGTCCCTCTTTGCGTTTTATTGTTCACAGTTTAGCACTCTCGTGCTTTAAGTGCTAATTCATATTGTAATACGCAAGATGCAAAAAATCGTTATCAAATTGTAAACAAACAAGCCGCCGTGCAAAAACACGGCGGCTTATGGTGCGAATATCGGGTTTATACGATGACGTGACCGTTTTTGCTTGCGACATAGTCGTCGTAGTCGGAGAAGCGGTCGACGATGCCGTCTGCGTTCAGTTCAATGATGCGATTGGCGATCGTCTGGATGAATTCGTGGTCGTGGGAGGAGAACAGAACGTTTCCTTTGAATTCGCACAGACCGTTGTTGACGGCGGTGATCGACTCGAGGTCTAAATGGTCGGTCGGACGGTCGAGCATCAGCACGTTCGAGCCGAACAGCATCATCCGTGAGAACATGCAGCGAACCTTTTCGCCGCCCGAGAGGACGTTGACCGGTTTATACACATCGTCGCCCGAGAAGAGCATGCGTCCGAGGAATCCGCGCAGATACGTCTCCGTTTCGTCGGAGGAGTACTGCTTGAGCCAGTCGATGATCGAAAGGCCGTTTTCAAAATAAGCGGAGTTGTCGTTCGGGAAATAGCTCTGCGAGGTGGAAACGCCCCATTTGTACGAGCCTTCGTCCGGTTCCATCTCGCCTGCGAGAATCTGGAACAGCGTTGTTGCCGCCAGTGCGTTCTCACCAACGAATGCGATTTTGTCGCCTTTTTTCACAATGAACGACACGTTGTTTAATACTTTTTCGCCGTCGATTGTCTTGGAAATGCCGTCCACAGTCAGAATATCCTTGCCGGCTTCGCGGTCCATCGTAAAGCCGATGTACGGATAGCGGCGGGACGATGCCGGCATTTCCTCAGCGGACAGTTTTTCAAGAAGCTTTCTTCTGGAGGTTGCCTGCTTTGATTTCGATTTATTTGCGGAGAATCGCTCGACAAAGCGCTGGAGCTCTTTGATCTTTTCCTCGGTCTTTTTGTTCTGAAGCTTCTGCAAGCGCTGCATCAGCTGGCTCGACTGATACCAGAAGTCGTAGTTGCCGACATACATTTTGATTTTCGTATAGTCGATGTCGACCGTGTGGGTACAGACGGTATTCAAGAAGTGACGGTCATGCGATACGACGATGACAGTGCCCGGATAGTCCAAAATGAAATCCTCAAGCCAAGAAATTGCCGCCAAGTCGAGCTGGTTTGTCGGCTCGTCCAAAAGGATGATGTCCGGGTTGCCGAACAGTGCCTGTGCAAGCAATACTTTGACCTTTTCGTTGCCCGAAAGCGTCGCCATCTGGCTGTAGAGAATCGATTCGTCAAGTCCCAAGCCCTGAATGAGTTTAGATGCGTCCGATTCAGCCTCCCAGCCGTTTAACTCGGCAAATTCCGCCTCAAGCTCGCCGGCCAGAATGCCGTCTTCTTCGGAGAAGTCCTCTTTTGCATAGAGGTCTTCTTTCTGGCGCATGATCTGGTAAAGCCGTGCGTTGCCCATGATGACGGTGTCGAGCACCGGATAGCTGTCAAACGCATAGTGATCCTGCTTCAATACAGACAGGCGAACCTCCGGCGGGATCGTGACTTCGCCGGTGGACGGTTCCAAATCGCCGCAGAGGATGCGTAAAAACGTGGATTTGCCTGCGCCGTTTGCGCCGATGATGCCATAGCAGTTGCCGGGCAGGAATTTTAAATTTACATTGGAAAACAGATTCGAGCCGTCAAAGCTCAAACTGATGTCGGATACAGTAATCATAAGGGGATACACTCCTTTTTTCTCATACGGCAAAACGCCATATTTCTTCTATGATAGCATACCATAAACAATGACACTGTGCAAGAAGCGGCGCACATTTCGCCGTTTTTCGTTGCAAGTTTTGTGCGGATATGGTACGATAGAACCAAGAATCGGAAAGGGGGAGGCTGTTTGGAGCAAAGCTGTTTTTCGTGTCCCGTGTGCGGGAAACCGCTTTTTTGCGATGAGCGGGTGTTTGCGTGTGAAAGCCATCATTCGTTCGACCGTGCAAAGAGCGGGTATGTGAATCTCTTGCAGTCAAACCGCAAGCACGCCGCCGTTCCCGGCGACAACAAGGAAATGGTGGACGCGCGCAGTGCGTTTTTGAATGCGGGGTACTACGAACCGCTGTTAGAGGCAGTTTTTGAAGAAGTGCGCCGCTATGTGCCAAAAAACGATGCGTTTGTGCTCGATGCGGGATGCGGCGAGGGATATTACACCAAAGCGATTGCCGAAGCGTCAAACGGCGCACGGGTTGCAGGCGTGGATATTTCAAAATCGGCGCTCGCGATTGCGGCAAAACAAGTAAAAAACGTGCAGTTTGCCGTGGGAAGCGTGTTTCACCTGCCGGTGGCAAGTAACACGTGCGATGTGGTCACCGAGCTGTTTGCTCCCTACTGCGGCGAGGAGTTTCTCCGCGTGTTAAAGCCGGGCGGTGTGTTTTTGTCGGTCATTCCGGGTGCGCGCCATCTGTTCGGGCTCAAAACACTGCTGTATGAAACGCCGTATGAAAATGCGGTCAAGCCCTTTTCGCTGCCGGGCTTTTCGTTTGTGAGCAAACGGGAGGTCACCAAAACCATCACCATTCAAAACAAAACCGATTTGTGGAATCTGTTTGCGATGACGCCGTATGCGTACCGCACGAAGCGCGAAGCACAGGAAAAACTGCTGTCCTGCCCGTCGCTTACGACGGAAATTTCGTTTTGGATTCTCGCATATCGGAAGATAAAAGGAGCGTAATTATTATGGTAGAAGTCAAAGTTTGTGTGGGAAGTTCCTGTCACATGAAAGGTTCGTATCAGGTGGTCAAAACGTTTGAGCAACTCATCTTCCAGAACAATCTGTCGGATGTGGTGAAACTCAAAGCGTCGTTCTGCCTTGGATGCTGCTTAAACGGCATCGCAACCACTGTAAACGGCGAACCGGTCAACAACGTCGGATTCAGCAATGCGGAGAGCGTGTTCTATGAGAAGATCTATCCGCTTGCACAGAAAGAAAAAGAAGCAAACGCATAAGGTAAAAGGGCGAGATTTCGCCTTTTTTCTCGGGGGGACAACAATGAATATTATCAAGTTAAATGCGCAAAACTGCCAAAACTGCTTTAAATGTATCCGTGAATGTCCGCTGAAGGCAATCGAGTTTAAAAATGCGAAAACAGAAATTATTGAAGATGCGTGCGTGCTCTGCGGCACGTGTATGGAAACATGCCCGCGCGGTGCAAAATACGTACGCCACAATGCACCGCTCGTCAAAGAGCTCATTAAAAGCGGCAAGCCGGTCTATGTGAGTTTAGCGCCGTCGTATACCGGATTTTTCGGGACGAGCGATTTTCAGAAGATGAGTGCCGCGCTCAAAAAGCTCGGCTTTGCAGGCGTGGAGGAAACGGCAATCGGTGCGGCGAAGGTGTCGCATGAATATGAAAAGCTGATGCAGAGCGGCCAGATGAACAACATCATCGCCACTGCCTGTTCGTCGGTTGTCATGCTGATTGAACAGCATTTTCCGCAGCTGTTGCCAATGCTCGCACCCGTTTCGTCGCCGATGATGGCACATGCCCGTCTGATGCGTGAGGCATACGGCGACATCTATGTCGTGTTCATCGGCCCATGCCTTTCGAAAATGCACGAGGCGGAGGACCCGCTGGCAGGCGGCATGGTCGATATCGTGTTAAACTACCGTGATATCAACAAATGGTTTGTGGAGGAGGGTATCACGATCGAAGCCGATGACCCCGATGCACACGGTGTGTGCGAACCGGTGATGCGGATTTATCCGAAGCAGGAGGGCATCATCAAAACAATCCGCGATTTCTCCGGCTATACGCCGGTGGCAGTCGACGGCATCGACCGCTGTATGGAATTTTTCCAGTCGATGTCCGAGGATAAGATGGAACACATCTTTGTCGAGGCGAATATCTGCGCAGGCGGCTGCATCGGCGGCCCGATCATGCGCAAGGAGCGCAAGAGCCTGATTCGTTCGACGATGATGCTTTCTGACAAGCCGGCTGCGGTTGACGAGAACCCGGCAGAATCTGCAAAGCTGGAAGCACCGCTTCCGCGTGTGTTTGCAAACCGCGAAGTGAAACTGAAGATGCCGACCGAGGAAGAGATGCGCAGCATTCTTGCACGGTTTG
This sequence comes from uncultured Oscillospiraceae bacterium, assembly GCA_949299455.1. GTDB lineage: Bacteria > Bacillota > Clostridia > Oscillospirales > Ruminococcaceae > Paludihabitans. The sequence continues at coordinate 7,215 of CASGAN010000001.1, read as the reverse complement.
GCAAGATGACGCCGGAGGATGAACTAAACTGCGGCAGCTGCGGTTATGCGACCTGCCGTGAAAAGGCAATCGCTGTCTATAACGGTAAAGCGGACGTGACGATGTGTCTGCCGTTCTTGCGTGAGCAGGCGGAGAACAAGTCGTCAATGATTATTGCACATTCACCGAACGGCATCGTCGCGTTTGACGCTGACATGAACGTCACGGAGATTAACCCGAAAGCCGAAACGCTGTTCGGCGTCGACCGTGCGGAGATTATCGGCCAGATGATTCCGGCGCTGTACGGCGAAACGGCGTTTGATGAGGCGCGTGACTATAAGCGCACGATCGTCAAAAAGATCGAGGGTGCAAACGAAAAAATCCGTCTGGAGCTGAGTATGGTCTATCTGCCGCAGAATGATATGTTCATTGCGTTTGCAAAGGATATCTCCGATGAGGAAGCAAACAAGGATCAGCTCAACAATCTGAGAATGTCCACCGTGAACGTGGCGCAGAACGTCATCGAAAAGCAGATGCGTGTCGCACAGGAGATCGCAAGTCTGCTCGGTGAAACGACTGCCGAAACAAAGGTGGCGCTCACACGGCTCAAACGCTCGATCGAGGATATCGAGGAAATTTCCGAATAACCATGCACAATCACAGCCGGATTCGGCAGAATAAGGTGAGAACATGAAACTTTTTATTGATGCAGTATGGGAAAGTCTGTTTCACGACGGCGAAGAGCTCTGCGGCGATAAGGTGGAGATTGTGCGGCAGGACGATTTTTTCCTGATGGTCTTAGCAGACGGGCTTGGCAGCGGTGTCAAAGCCAACATTCTCTCTTCGCTGACGAGTAAGATCATCGCGACGATGCTCGCCGAAGGGTCTTCGCTCGATGAAGCAGTCGAAACGATTGCGAGTACGCTTCCGGTCTGTTCGGAACGCGGCGTCGCATATTCGACGTTTACGATCGTGAAAGTCGATCGGGACGGCTCGGTGTATTTGGCGGAATTTGACAATCCGCTCACCGTCTATATCCATGAAAATGTGATCTGGCCGATCGAGCGCAAGGAACTGTGCTTGGACGGCAAACAGATTTTTGTCAGTCAGTTTACAGCAGACCCCGGCGATATGCTCATTTCGTTTTCGGACGGCGTGGTGCATGCAGGCGTCGGACGGTTACTCGATCTTGGCTGGCAGTATGATAATATTGTCCGCTATATTGAGGAAAACTATGAGCCGGAGATTTCGCCGCGTGCAATGGTCCATAAGCTTTTAGGCAGTGTCAATGCCTTGTATATGGACAAACCGGGCGATGATTCGACCGTGTGCGCGATGCGCTTAAAAGAGTCGATGCCGGCGACGGTCATGGTCGGCCCGCCGATGAACAAGGAGCTTGACCGCGTGGTTGTGGATAAGCTTATGTATTCGAAAGGCAAAAAGGTGGTCTGCGGCGGTACAACCTCACAGATCGTTTCGAAGGTGACCGGTAAGGATGTCGAGGTCATGATCGACTATGAAAATCCGGCAGTGCCGCCGGTGGCACGCATTCCGGGCATCGACCTTGTGACGGAGGGTGTGCTCACGATCGGTAAATGTGTCGATTATATCAAAGAGTACACCGCAGGCGACGGCCACAGCCTCGATTTTGTCTTAAACAAAAAAGACGGTGCGTCGAAACTGTGCAAGCTGCTGCTCGAGGAGTGTACGGAGGTGCGGTTCTTGGTCGGTCAGGCGTTGAACCCTGCACACCAGAACCCGGGTATGCCGGTTTCGCTCGGCTTAAAATTAAACCTCATCAAAGAGCTTGCGCATGAACTCGAAAAGACAGGCAAAAAAGTGACGATGGAATTTTTCTGAGAACAAAGAAACGGGAGGAAGCAAAGCCATGGTGCTGACAATACAGGTGGGCAACGCAGACAGCGTGATCGGCGGATTTGTACAGGATAAGCGCCGGTTTACATCACGCATCGGCACCGACCTTTCGAAAACGGCGGATGAATATACCGTTTTGCTCAACAATCTGCTGATGTTAAACGGCTGTTCATTCGAACCGCTTGACGGCGCGATTATTGCAAGCGTGGTGCCGCCGCTTGCTTCTGTTTGGAAAGAGGCGGCTGCCCGGATTGTAAACGGACCGGTGCTTGTTGTTTCACCCGGTATCAAAACAGGGCTGAATATCAAAATCGATGACCCGGCAATCCTCGGTGCAGATCTTGTGTCGGCGGCTGTCGGCGCACTGGAAAAAAGCAGTATGCCCTGCATCATTGCGGATTTGGGCGCGGTGACAAAGCTTTCCGTGCTCGATCAAAACGGCATTTTTCGGGGTGTTTCGATTTTGGCAGGCGTTTCGATTGCACTCGATGCGTTGTCACGTTCGTCGGCACTTTTGCCGAGTGTCGAATTTGCGCAGATTGACCATGTGATCGGTACCAACTCTGTCGATTCCATGCTGTCGGGTGCGCTGTACGGCACAGCATCGATGCTGGAAGGAATGGTATCGCGTATCGAAGCCGAGCTCGGTCAGCCAGCACACGTGATTCTGACCGGCAGAATGGCAAATGCGATTGAGCCCTGCTGCCGTCTTTCGGTGATGATCGATGAATATCTTTCGCTGCATGGATTGTATGCGATCTACAAGCGCAATACAAAGCGCATGAATGCTGCTCCTGTTATAAAAGAAACAGAATAAAATCAAAAAGCCGCAGACGTTTTACAGTCTGCGGCTTTTTGATTGTCTTTTAATGAAGGGCACATGCGGCTTCTTCGGGATGACGTGCAAAATAGTGCTGATGTTCTTCCTCCGCTTTATAATAGATCGAAAGCGGCTCGATTTTTGTAAGCAGCGGATTGTGAAACGCTTCTTCCACCGCTTGTTTTGCCTGTTCGATGAGCGGGCGGTCGAGTGTATCCACAAACAGCACTTTGCTCTGGTTTTCGCGCAGGTGTGATTCTTCCTCGGAATAGACACGGCGCGGATTCAATCGCATGAAAAACATCCGGCAGAGCTCCTTGGTGGAGATGACCGCTTCGTCAAAAAAGACGCGGCAGACTTCCTCGTAGCCGGTCTCTCCCTTGCCGACTTCATAATATTCCGGCACGATTGATTGATTCCCGTTTGCGTAGCCGACCTCTGTTGCGACAACGCCTTCGGTGTTTGCAAAAAAGTCCTCTAAGCACCAAAAGCATCGGTCAAAGAAAAACAGTTCTTTCATGACTCAAAAATCCCTTCTCTCTTTTTTCTTTCAGTGTATCGCAGGCAAAAAAGAATGTCAAGTTGACAAAAATAAAATCAAAAAATGGCTTGCTATTCGTGCAAGGTGTGTGTATAATAAAAAAAGCGGCTCGCTTTTGGCCGGAACAAAGAAACGACAACCACACAGGGGGAATCAGCAAATGAAAATCTTTTCGCGAATCGTTGCGGCAGTTTTGGCTGTCTGCATGATTTTGCCGTTTACCGCATGCAGCGGCGATACAAGTTGGGTGTATGATTATGACGGTGAGAAAATAAACGGCGGTTTGTATATTGCATTTACCATCAGCGCTTATACACAGGTGTCCACACATGAGGACTATGATTCAGAGAAAGATCTGTTTGATCAGACACTGGACGACAAGACAACCGAGCAGTGGATCAAAGACAGAGCAGCTGAAATGGCGGACGAATATGTTGCAACCAACCGCAAATTTGACGAGCTGGGTCTTTCGCTGACAGAGTCGGAAAAAAATGAAGTGAAAAACTCGGTTGACAGCGTCTGGGAGATGTACGGCACAATGTATGAGGAAAACGGTGTCGGCAAAACATCGTACCAGAAACTTGTGGAAACACAGCAGAAACGCCAGAAAATCTTTATGAAATACTATGGCGAGGGCGGCCTTGAGGAAGTTCCGGTTGAACAGCTCGAGAAACACTTCAAAGAGAACTTTGCAAGTGTCAATATCTTCTCCATCACGCTCAATTCCGGTGATAGTCTGACCGATGAGCAGAAAACAGAGAATGAAGAGCGCGAAAAGAAAGCGCAGGAATATGTTGATCTCATCAACTCCGGTGACAAAACATTCAACGAAGTCCGCGATATGGCAACGCATATGCTCTCGGATACCGAACATGACGACGAGAATGCAGACGATGTCATCGAAAAAGATGATGAAACAAAAACATATGTCCATATCGAATCGACTTCTCCGTCCGAAAAACTCGTAAAATCCATCTTTAATGATGTGAAAACCGGCGGTGAAGCAAAACTGCTCAAAGATGAAAACACTTACTACATCGTGAAACGCTACGATGTCATGGCGGATGAGAAAAACTTTGAGGAAATGCGCGAAACTGTTCTGGGCGACGTTAAGAGCGACGATTTCGTCAAAGAAGTGGAATCCTGGACAGAAGGCTTAAACCGTACTGTAAATGACGGTGCAGTGAAATTCTATTCGCCGCGCAATATCAAACTGGGTTAATCAAACGAAATGAAAAACGCATGAATCCAATTTGGGTTCATGCGTTTTTGTTTGTAAAAAGTGATTGCAACCTGTTTTCTGATGTGCTATAATGCGCGGTATGAAATTAAAAAAGTAGGAGGATGTCGAATGACACAGATTCCTGAGATTTTATTAAAAAAAGCAGAGGAGCTTGAGCAGAAAACAGCCGAGCAGTTTCCATCACTCAAACCGCTTGTCAAACAGTGCTTTTTGAACACGATTGAAACAACGGTGCAGCAGCTTGAAGACGGCAGCTATTTTGTCATCACCGGTGATATTCCGGCGATGTGGCTGCGTGACAGTGCCGCACAGGTCAAACCGTATATCAAATACGCAAAAGAGGATGAATCGCTTCGTGCAATTCTGCGCAGCATCATCGAGAAACATGCGTTTTATGTGAACATGGACCCGTATTCCAACGCATTCAACGCAGCAGAGAATCACAACGAAGTCGGCTATGCCGATCACACCGACTGGGAAAACGGCTGGATCTGGGAAAGAAAATATGAGGTCGACTCGCTGTGCGCATCGCTGTATCTTAGCTATGAGTATTTCAAAGAAACCGGCGACCGTGCAATTTTCACACCGGCGCTTCATCAGATGATCGAAACGATCGTGAATACCTTCACTGCTGAACAGCACCACGATCAGACAAGCTATTTCTTTGTCCGTGACAACTGCCCGGAGAGCGACACGCTTCCGTGCGACGGCCGCGGTACACCGGTCAACCCGAATACCGGCATGACCTGGTCAGGATTCCGTCCGAGCGACGATGCATGCAAATACGGCTATCTGATTCCGTCGAATATGATGGCGGTTGTTGCACTTCGCTATGCGGCAATTCTTTCGCATGAGGGCTTCTCCGATGAAGCGCTCGCAGACCGCTGCACACAGCTTTCCAAAGAAATCGACAAGGGCATCCAGACCTACGGTATCGTGGAACACCCGGTATACGGAAAAATGTATGCTTATGAAACAGACGGATTCGGCAACTACAATCTGATGGACGACGCAAACTCGCCGTCGCTTCTGGCAATTCCGTATCTTGGCTACTGTGATGCGTCCGATCCGATCTATCAGAATACCCGCCGATTCATTCTTTCAAAAGAGAATCCGTATTATTACGAGGGAACTGCGGCAAAAGGCATCGGCAGTCCGCATACACCGAACAACTATATCTGGCATATTTCGCTTTCGATGCAGGCACTCACCTCGACCGATGAGGAAGAAATCCGCGCTTGCATGGATACGATTGCACGCACACATGCCGGCACGAACTTCATGCACGAGGGCTTTGATGTAAATGACCCGTCGAACTTTACTCGTGAGTGGTTTGCATGGGCAAATACCCTGTTTGCACAGACAGTGGAAACACTCGTAAATCGTTAATTCATACGAAACCAATAAAACGCAGAGGAAATGACTCCTCTGCGTTTTATTTATTGTTTGGTCTGCCGTTTGGAATAAACGAATAAAAGAATGCGGCCGGCACCCCATAGTCCTGCTGCAATGCCTCCCCACAAAAGCGGCTGCGGGGAAAAGGAAACGTCAGATGGCAGGAAAACGGTGAGCTGTCCGGTGATGAGCGGGATCGCGACAACCGATATCATAATCACAAGACAAAGAATCAGACAGACAATCCAAAAGATCGAGCGGGATTTCATAGCCATCAACATCCTTTCACAGCATGGTTACAGTATACCAGTGAGGCAGGAAAAAGCATGTCGAAGGGTGTATCACGAGCAGAAAAGATGTGCGCCGATTCGTTTGATGACCGGACGGGTGCGAATCCACTTGTTAGAGGTCTTATCCGGGTTATAATAATAGATGGCGCCGCCGCTTGGGTCCTGACCGTTTAAGGCGTCGCGTGCCGCACGATAGGCGGAATCAGCAATCGGTTCGTTGAACTGTCCGTCTACGATGGCGGTGAATGCACCTTCTTGATAGATGACGCCCGAAAGCGTGTCGGGGAAAGATGGGTGCTCAATTCGGTTTAAAATGACAGCACCCACGGCAACCTGCCCGCTGTATGGTTCACCGCGTGCCTCCGCTGAGATAATGCGGGCGAGCAGGTAGACGTTCGATTCGTTTGCCGGCGGAATTTTTCCGATGGTGATGCCCAGCCGTTTGAGGGTAGCAGGACCGGCGATGCCGTCTTGCGTGAGGCCCTGCTGTTTTTGAAATTGCTTGACGGCCCGTTCGGTTTGACTGCCGAAGATCCCGTCCACACTTCCTTTATATAATCCGCGCTCCTTGAGCTTTTCCTGAATGGCGCGTACTTCTGTGCCGCGCGAACCCATTTTGGAAAGCGCCAAAGCCGTGTTATCAACGCGCAGCGCGAAGACAGTCACAGTGACAGCACACAGAAAGAGAGCGAAAAAGGTTTTGATGAGCGGATGTTTCATAAGATACGCTCCTCCGTTTCAAATTCATTGTGTATGGATAGCATTTCCGGTGTATTTTCGATTATGCAGTCTTTGCTTTAAAAAAGATCAAATTTTCTGAAAAAAGGTGTTGACAAACGGGGGTGTGTGTGGTATTATAATAAAGCTGTCACGGAGGACAGGAAAAACGAGGAAATGAGAAGAGAATATCGAGAGAGTCGCGGGAGCGAAAACCTCGAAAAAACTTCGAAAAAAGTACTTGACAAACTGAAAGCGACATGATATAATAATCAAGTCGCTCCGAGAGAGCGAAGATGAGCGAAAGCTCATCGGGATCTTGAAAATTAAACAATGTAAGGTAAAACGAAGAAAG